>JACOWW010000001.1 GCA_016176605.1 Candidatus Saccharimonadota bacterium
CCACTGAGCGTCTAAGTAGCCGCCGCCGTTAAGGTCGGCAAAGATGCTGTTGATGTTTAAGGCTACGTCATCCTGGACATATTTTTGGAAGGTTGGCTCCGAAATGGCAGTGCCGTCTTTATTGGCTCTACCGAACAAGTAGTAAGCTGTGTCACCAATACCCAAAAAGGTCTGGCCGTTATCGGTCATCCACTGTTTGGAGTTGGTGCTGTGTTTGCGCAGCATACCTTTTAGGTTGGAGCTAGCGGTGCTGAAGCTGCCGCTTTGGCCGTTAAGGCCGGAGTCGGTAGTCGAAGTGGATGACCATGTCCAAGCACCTGTTTCTGTAGCATAGACCCGGGCTCGCCAGGTATTTCCACTATCGTAGAAAGCCTCAATGGTCTTGGCATTGGCTGAACCCGATGGAGGGATGAAAGTCACTGTGGCGACAGTGTCAAAAGGGTTACTGACTGAGCCATTGCCAGTTAAAGTTATTTCGTAAACTCCATATTTTAAGACAGCATTGGAATCAGTTGTAAAGTTCTCTCCAGACGAAGATCCTTCAATACTCGCCGTGGTGCCGCCAGAAGTACTAGGCGTAAGAGTAACCTTGCCGTCAGTTGTGGTAGTCACACTGCTTTTGGTGCCGGTGTCAAAGTCGGCTTGGCTGTCCCAGACTTTGGTGTTAGGGGCGGCCAGGGCCAGAAATAATAGAGTGCCGCCAATAGCGGCAAAGACGGTGCCATAGATTGTCAGTTGCTTGCGGGAAAAACGGACGTTCTTAAAGGCTTTGCTGCTAAGTTTAGCGGTGAGGCGGCTATATATATTACTTAAGTAGGACATTTTTGGTTTATTTTTGGCCAATTTAGTCTACACCTGCCCTTTATAATGGTTGAGCTTACATTCAGCGTAACACTGGCCAAAATTTAAGTAAAGCCCGCTTATTTAACACCTGGCCAAAACCGAGTCGAGGATCAGGAACCCACTAGTAGTAATGAATACAACACTATAGGCTTGACTGAAGATTTAAAACGGTTATGATTTTACTAGTTCTTCTAAACAAAAAACAAAAAGGTGCAAACAATGTCAACCGAACTGGCGTTCGAGCTGCTTCCATCCCAGGATATGGACGAAATAGATCAACTACTCACTGAAGTAGAAGCCCCCGAACAAGAATTAGTCCAAATCTAAGAGATAATCTACCGGAGTAGATCTGTTATAATACCCCTGTAATGCCAGGGTAGCTCAGTTGGTTAGAGCGCAGGACTCATAAGCCTGAGGTCGTGAGTTCAATCCTCACCCCTGGTACCAAAGTGCTGTCGCCGCTACTGTCGTGAATTATTATTCTCGAAGAATCGTTTGTATTTATTTACAAAATGTGTTTAACTGTCGTCGTTAGGATCTTATCTGTTCTTGGTGACTTTGGAATGTTCGGCCTTTAGTGCCTGAGCTTGTCCCGTACCAAAACCTGAGCAAAGTAGTCTGCAATCAGATTACGGAGCTTCAAGATTTTGGTGCCGGGATTCAAAAACCAGACTGTAAGGGGTCGTTCCTAAGTAACTAAGTACCCGCCGTCCCGACTTAGTCGGGATTGTGGATAAGGAAAGAACATCAATGTACAAATTATTTGTAGGTGGTTTGCCATTTACCACTACCGATGATGAGCTCAAAGAGCTTTTTGCTGCTCACGGCACTGTCGCTTCGGCGACCGTCGTCAAAGACCGCGACAGCGGCCGCAGCAAGGGTTTTGGCTTCGTCGAATTCGAAAAGGACGAAGAAGGTAAAGCCGCCGAAAAGGCGCTTAACGGCTCAGACGTTGGCGGACGCAACATTTCCGTCGCCGAAGCTCGTCCTAAAGAGGACCGGCCGCGCACCAACAGCTGGTAATCCGCCTACGGCAGACCAAGCTATTAAAAAACTCCCAAATCTGGGAGTTTTTTTATTTCAAAATTAATCAACCGGACAATATACTAAAATAAGCACATATGACCGACAAAAAAAGTCTAAAAGACCAAACACTTGCCCTGCACGCCAAAAATAAAGGCAAGCTGGCGACATTTTTAACCACACCTATTAAAACTAAGGAAGATTTGTCTTTAGCCTACACTCCCGGTGTTGCTGAAGTATCACTGGCCATAGCCGAAGATTCTTCCAGGGTATACGATTACACAATCAAGGGCCATACTGTCGCTATAGTTACTGATGGTTCCGCAGTTTTAGGCCTGGGCAACATTGGCGCCGAAGCGGCTTTACCAGTTATGGAGGGCAAGGCCGCGCTTTTTAAAACTTTTGCTAATTTGGATGCTTTCCCAATAGCCTTAAACACTCAGGACTCAAAAGAAATCATCAGAACGGTAAAAAACATCACCCCCGTATTCGGTGGAGTTAATCTGGAAGATATTTCGGCGCCGCGCTGTTTTGAAATCGAGGAAGCCCTGCAAGATATCGGCATACCGGTTATGCATGACGACCAGCATGGTACGGCAGTTGTAGTTTTGGCCGCGCTTATTAACGCCTGCAAGGTTTCCAGCCGACAGCTGGGCGAAACTAAGGTGGTGGTACTTGGCGCGGGCGCCGCTGGCAGTGCCATCGCACTGATACTGACTGACTTAGTTGGCAATGTGATTATTTTAGATAGCAAGGGAATTATCGATCAGAAAAGACAGGACCTAGAGCCTTATAAAGCCCGCCTTGCGCAAGCAACAAACAAACGTGGTGTTTCCGGCAATCTGCAAAAGGCGCTTAAAAATGCCGACGTATTTATTGGTGTATCAAAAGGCAACTTGTTAAAGCCGCGTGATATAAAACTAATGAATCAAAAACCGATTATCCTGGCCATGGCCAATCCGGATCCCGAGATTCTGCCAGACGAAGCCAAAATTGCTGGCGCCTACATTGTGGCGACTGGCCGCTCAGATTTTCCTAACCAAGTAAACAATTCTTTGGCTTTTCCCGGAATTTTCAAAGGGGCGCTGGATAGCAGAGCCACAAAAATCACCAAAGAAATGAAACTCAAAGCCGCTGAAGCGCTAGCTGCTTTAGTTAAAGACCCGTCACCGGACAAAATAATTCCGGGACCATTCGACCCCGGTGTCACCGACGCCGTTGCCAGCGCCGTTGCCAAAGCCGCCTCAAAAAAAGCCTCAGTACGAAGCTGAGGCACTTTTTGTGGTAGCGGGGGCCGGACAGCGGACTCCGTCCTTCTCCCTCGCTGCTCGGTAAAATTATGTAAACACAATTTTATCTCCGCGGCTGCGTGCGCCGAACCTAAACCGGTTCTCGTCCGGCCAGTTATGATGGATTCAAAAAGCCCACCAGAACGGTGAGCTTGTCGGATCCATGGTAGCGGGGGCCGGACTCGAACCGGCGACCTCGTGGTTATGAGCCACGCGAGCTGCCACTGCTCCACCCCGCGCCGTCGAAGCCTACGCAAAAAGTCTCGTTTTGCCTAACGCGGCAAAAGCTTCGACCTAATGCTATGGCTACTCCTCTCAATTTTGCAAAAACCTGCGCAATGCGTGTTTTTACAAAATTGTATGAGACCAATATCTCGACATGGTATTCTAATCTGTTACAAGATGTTTGTCAATCTTCCTTGAGAGTGTCTACCTCCGTATTGAGCATTTTTTATTCCAGACATTTTCTGTAATACTTATGCTCATGGATAATAATCTTTCTCCGAACATTGCCTCAGGGCCTCAACCACAGAATAATCTCCCACCAGTCCCTTTTGAACAGCCAACGCTTCCTCCGCAAAAGTCGTCTAGAAAAAAACTTGCTTTATTCATGGTTGTTCTTTTTCTGCTCCTCGGTGGCGGGGTGGCTTTTTACCTTATATCAAAAACTCCCCCGAAAAATGAATCTAGTAATAAAACAGGTCGACAGCTGGCTAGCGCCAAACCTCAGTTTGCTTCAGATGATTCAGTAGCAGGCTATGTTGAATACGAAGCGTCCGAGTTCCAGGAGGTTAAGTCTCTCGGTGTACCCACCGTCAAGGCAACAAGCAAAGATGTAAATGTAATCATTGTCGCTGCAAATGTAGTCAGCTATGGGGAAAGTGGCCTATATTTGTACGACCTCAAGTCCAATAAGAATTTTAAGCTAACCTCTGGTGGCGGTGATCCCCGCATAATGAGCAACCATTTTGTCCTATACGGTTTTGATGAAGACACGGATGGAAAAAAATTTCTAGGTGCTAAACTACTTGATTTAAATACGGGCAAAGACAAAGTTATATTTTCTGCAGAGCCTGAACAGGTTTCTGGTACTATTTGCTGTAGTGTATCACCCGATGGCTTCAAAGTAGCTTTTGCTCAAAAAGGCAAGATCAGTATCTGGGATATACGCAATGACTCATTCAAAGACTACACCGTAACTCTTAATCCGATTGCTGAAGGTTTCAGCCGTGAGGGTGCTTCGTACAATGTAGAAATGAGCTATGCCGCACCAGCTTGGGTAGACAATGACAGCTTAATATATGCCGATATGCCTGCCACTAAGCCGGTGGTAGTTGATGGCGGAACGACAAAGTCACCCGTCAACACCAACTTGTACTTACTAAATTTGGTCAGCGGTGCAATTAGTGAACTAATTACGGGAAATAGTGGAATATATGACATTTTTATACGTGGTGGAGGTAATTTTGTTAATGAACTTACAGTTGATACTGACTTAAACCAGTTATCAAAGTTTAATTTATCAAACGAAAAAGAGCCTGAAGTAATTGCTTCTACCTTTGACCGTTTTTATATCTTGTCTCCCAAGGGAGACAAACTGTATATTTTCCCTACCTTGTATAAATCTGACGAATATAAATTGATTGACACAAATACCAAGGTTTCAAAAGCATTTAATCCTTTGCCTACCGATATTGGTAATGTGAGTGGGATAGTCCCTAAAGGTTTTGCTGGCGAAGATAGGATAATATTAGAGATCGTCGATACTGCTGGTACTACAAATCACGAATATATCGCGATCTACAATACTACAAGTAACAGCGTTGAGCAGTACACAAAGATTGAATAGTTACTGGTTATCTATTCTTCTACCAGTTTGCGCCCAAGCAAAAAATCGCGCCAGGCTTGGAAGTTTTTGGCATAGCGTGAGCGTTTATCTTCCGATTTTTGCGACGGATCTTTAGGGACCAGGCTTTGGTCAACATATTTCATAGCCACGTCTTTGGGAACTAACAAAACTTTTTCGCCGGGCGCCGCCAATCCGAAGTATTGGCGGGCGGCAAGTTCCAGGTACTGGTTAGTTCGGTAATACTCATTTTGCAGCTGTGTATTTTCGTTTTGCAGTTTTAACACCTCATTTTGTTGTTTCAGAGTCGAAACTTGCTTTTGCAGTACATAATTAGTCTGGACTGTCTTGACACCGCTCCAAGTTATGGCTAGCACCACCAGCGCAAAAATATATAATCCAATATTACGCGCATCTGTTAACTGCTGGCGCCGGCCCGATTTCCATAAATTTTTTATACTCATTAGCACACCGTAATTATAGCTTACTTATCTGTTATACTTGTTTTGTACTTTACAATTTTGCAAAATTCCGCAGTGCAGGTTTTTGCAAAATTGAGAGGAGGAAGCGACCTGAGGCTGAAGTAAACAAGTTATACTTGTTTTACGGAAGCCGGCATGTTGGTTCCGACGAGGGGCGGTAGCTCAGTGGTTAGAGCAGTCGGCTCAATTGACAATTTGGCTAAGTCTAGATTAGGATTATGCACTTCTGCATGGCAGTTATGGCACAGCAGTCGGCATTTTGCGACTTCTTTAAGAATGGGGTCAATCTTTCGGTTTGACAGTGAGCGAACATCCAGTTTAAATTTTTTGCCGCTTAAATGGTGGAAAACCAGCGCGGCAAGATTAGCCTCATAACTGCAACGCGAACATTTACCGCCTAGTATTCTGACAAGGCGAAGTTTGCGCTCCAATCCTCGCTTTTTCTGTGCCGGATAGGACTGGTGAAACGAGTTCTTGCAGATCACTGAACAGTAAAGTATTTGCTTACCAACAAGTTCTCTACTGCAAATCCTGCAGTTAGAGCCATCCTTCATAACTGAATAATAACCTAGATAGGCTAAAAAGTTAAGGGCTGCTTATCGGGTGACCGATAAGTATATCCTGTCAAATTCGGGGAAACCTAAGCTCTAAACGGCAATCCCGAGCCAAATCCTGAGGTATATCCTAGGAAAGGTGTAGAGACTGAACGGCAGGCATCCGCCGTAGGCGGATGAAAAGACAGTCCGGACCACAAACTCGAAAGAGGCAACGAAAGTTGTAGTGGCGTGCATAACCGATTGGTCGCAGGTTCGAATCCTGCCCGCCCCACCATAGCAAAACTTAGTAGTAGTAAACTTGCAAGGGACTCATATCTAGAGCCGGCTTAGTTTCTACCCTATTGGGTCCAAAAACAACTCTATCGGCCTCCGCGATTCTGTAATGCAGGCTATCAACTGTATTATTGGTCAACAGTACCCGCCCGGCCTGACTTGTATTTAAAATATTGTCACTTATCTTATTAAAGACATTCTGCTCAACTAGCGCACCGTCAACTCCTTCGTAGAGAGAAATGCCCTGTTTTCCGCCATAAAACAGATTATCTGTTATATAGTTTTGCTTAGCTTTAAAGTTGGAACGGACATGACTTGACCTAGGCACATAGCTTTTGTTGGCGCTGATCGTATTGAAACTGGAGTTAAAAATGACAAAGTTGTCTGTATTACCAATAGCCATATTATTTTCTATCAAATTATAGTTAGAATCCTGGTGCAGCATAAAGCCATGCAGCCCGTTGTCCACCGATATATTATTACGAATTATATTGAAGTTGCAGCGTTTGGAAACAATAAAACCGTGCTTGCCATTTTTAATAAAACGATTGTTTTCAATGATAGCGCTGTTACTGTCATCGTGCGGATCAAGGCCGTAAACCTCGTTTTGATTAAATAGATTATTCCGCCACATCATGCCCGAAGCGCCAAAACTATAAGCCCCATAATAGTTATTGTGAAAAGTGCTGCCTTCCACCCATCCGGTAGCAATTTCCTGGCCGAGTTTGTCGTCATTGATACGCCAAGCCGTACCGTACATTCCTCCATTGCGCAGGATTGCTTTCTGGCTTTGTTGTGAGTTTAAGCCACTGCCTAAGTAGGAAATATCACTATTAATGATGTCCAGGCGGGTACTATTAAGACCGCGTATAAAACTGCGCCCATCTTCTTGCTTGGTATCGGGCTGGTTGGTCGTCGGATCGACGCTAGTGATAGCAGTGTCTTTAATTAATATTTCAGCGCTTTCGGCGCAAAGGCAGGTTATAGCAAAATTTGGGCCGCTGCTAAGCTCCAGCTTATTAACGGTGCTGCCGGTGATATCCAACCGGATATTTTTTTCAATGCTTATTGGCCGGTTAATCCTGTAATGTTTATCGGCAATTTTGCTAATCGCCCCATAGTAAGCTAAAAACTGCGTCATTTCAGGGATGGTAGTACGAACCTTAGGGTTCCTAAAATCGTTACTAAGACGCAAAGTGCCGTCTACTTCACGAACTGTCAGGTTATAAACATTGCCGGAAGTGACGCCAAATGGCTGCAGCGGTTTTTCTACTGGCGGAATAGCCACGGTAGTATTATAAGTAACTAAACCGGGGTTAATTTCTTGTAACCTGACCGCATCTATACTGAAGTGCTGGGCTACCCAGTCAAGATCCTGCCCAACTTTTAGGCGATAATAGGCATTTTTGGGGCCATACTCTGGTTGCGTGCCGGACAGCTGAGTATAGGCTATCTGCCAGTTATCAGTAACTAAACGTTTACTGCCAAAGCTTGCCAGTTGGACAGCCAATGGCCCGCTTAAAGCATAATAAATAGCCAAAGCCCCGACAGTAAGTGGCAGTAAAATCAGCAGCATCGTTAAACGAAAATTGTGATAAAAACGAGTTGGACCATATTGTTTAGGGGCCCGGTTGGTCTTGTGTCTTAATCTTTTCATCTCTGAACTCCCAAAGGCCGATTGTAGTACAGAACTTTTTGGCCCTCGTTAATTTTGTCGATATTAGCAATACCGTTCAGCCTTTTTAGTTCATTCACAGATAAGTTGAAACGAAAAGCCAGTTCATAGAGGGTATCGCCCGGCTGGGCGATATAGGCAGTAATGCCAGTTGGCAATATAGCGTCAGCCGGCAGTTTTGGATTAGCTAGTGCTTCTGCCCCAGTAGCAGTCCTGAGGACGAATTCGGGCGTGCCAACGGCTGCGGGGACATCTATGTAAGCAGCGGTGGCCTTGCTTATACTACCCGCGAAGTAAAACATCAAACTAATAAAAGCCGCAACTGCTACAAGACCCGTAGAAGTTATGGCCAGCCGGCGCAACAAAGCCCGGTTTAGCCGGTCTTTGTGCCAGCGTGTTACCCATGAGTTTTCCAGTACTGTAGCCAGAGCGTAAATTTTAGCCACCGCATTATAGTAGGTGTAAATAATATAGACCGGCAGGTAAACTAACCGAGCCGGATAGCGTCTAAAGTAGCCAAAAAGACGTACCGTACGGCTTACCAGCCACCAAGTTACCAAAAGTATGACTACCAGCCATTGGCGCGTTAAGACGGCAATTACACAAACTACTGGTCCCAGTAACATAAAAAAGGGCTGTACAAAGCGGTCAATATTAAAAAAGGCTAGTACCGGATGTTTCCAGACCCAACCCCGTTTAAAAGCCCTGAGGTCCCCCCGCCAGGAATTACGCATCCAGCGGGTACGTTGTTTAAGGAAGGTGTGTAACTTATTTAAGCCTTGAGTATAAACCACAGCTCCCTTGACAAAACCTATATGCCAACCCTGCTCCAAGACCAGATGCGTCAGACGTTTGTCGTCGCCCGATATAGCCCTAACTCCCAGAAAAGATTCATGGCGTAAGCTGTGGAGATTATCGTACCGGAGATTAAGGATTGCCTCCCGACGATAGATAGCCGTTCGGCCCGAAAGGGTATTAAAAGCTTTGCCAAGACCCAATAGGAAAGGTACTTCTTCCCGGTAGCGAGTCCAGAGCAAAATATCAAACAAAATGTTACTGGTAGTATCAGGATTCATAATCCGTTGTTCGACAGTCACGGCGCCAATTTTAGGATTTAGAAAATAAGGCCGGGCTTTTTTGGCGACGTCTTGGCCCCAAACCGTGTCCGAATCTACCAGCGCGATTAGTCCGCCGCTGGCTTTGGCGATGCCATCGCACAGTGCGGCCCGCTTGCCAGGTTTGGGAGTTACAATCATCCGACAGACTACGTCTTTACGTTTGCTGTAGTGGTTTTCAAAATCGGCTATTAAATGGACGTTGGTTTTATCGATAACGGCGATAATTTCATCTGCGCCATTTTTAATCCAGGATTCTAGGGCCTGAATAAAAAGGCCGTATTCTTCATTATAGACAGGCGTTACCACGCTTAAGCTAAGATGCTTCTTGTTTCTTGGCCAAACATCGTGGGCGGGCTTGTACAGGCTGGCGCCAATGATTCTGACCATCCAATATGACCATCGCCAAAATCCAATAATCGACAAAGGCAAATAGACAAGAGCTGTCTCCAACATAGGTTCCTTAAACTTTGATGTTAGTTAAATAGTTAACGCGTACCTCTTTATTGCGGCCAAGCAGCGATTCGTGCTTGATATTTTCGGCAATAACACTTCTGAGAATGCCAAAATTAAGGTCATGGTTCTCTCCCCACTCTAAAAGCGCTCTAGCGTCCTTCGGCAGGCAAGAGCCATCAAAAGGCCCTCGGTCGCGCAGGCCGTAAATTGGGTTCCAAATACCCTCACAACTTTTGGCTACAGCTAAGAAAATTTTCTCGGTGTCCCAGCCAAAATGATTAATTGCCAGCCGCATTTCGTTGAAGAAAGCTATCTTAACAGCATTATAGACATTGTGGACATATTTTTGCATTTCAGCTTCTTCCAAAGAACAATGCTCAATAGGGGCATCAAAGCTGCGATAAAGTTTATCAATAGTGTTACCTGAGCGGTGGTCATATTCGCCAATCAGTACAAACCAGGGCCGTTCAAAATCCTCGCTAGCAGTAGCTTCCCGTAAGAATTCGGGCTGCATTACCACACCAAAATCTTGGCCAACTTTTTTGCCAGAAGTTTTTTCTACTAACGGGATAACAACATCCCTGGTAGTCCCTGGCGGGACTGTCGAGCGAATAACTAAAATATGATATTTCTTATGGTCTTTTAAGCGCAAGCCAAAATCTACCAACGCGTCTTTTAAACAGTTTAGCTGAGCTTTCTTGCCATTGGTAGGAGTGGGGACGCTGATCATGGTTATATCTGTAGTAATTTTGCTGTACTGCTCGGGTAGATAGGCTGTAACGCCCCCCCCCGCTCTTTTCAAGCTAGTAACTTTTTCTTTAGATTTATCAACAAAAACCACGCCGTGATTATGCTTTAAAAAACCTCTACCTGAGGCTTCGCCAACGAAACCGGCTCCGACTATAGCAATCTTCATTCTGTCTCTCCTCCCACCCCTGACAGGCTTGTTTTACTAATCTAGCATAAACTTGCCATTATTACAAGCTTAAGCAATCATCAAATTTATACTATCTAATCTATATCTACAAAAGTCGAGGCCGGCAGCTGTGTTTTAATTAGATGGCATGATTAAGTTAAGGTTTGGGACATCAAGAATTGCTCTAGGTGATTTTGTCGGTATCCTGGGCGCCCTGGTTATAATTGTCAGTTTAATCACGGTCTTCCGCAGTCAGCTCACCGGATCAGATACCGGCAATCCGACAACCTATGATCAGCCGCCAATGTCCATCTCCGAAAAAACAAGTAAGCCCGAAGGTGAAAATAAGCCGCCACCTTCCACACCGCTACCCTCCTCGTTAGAGTTGTCTAAGCCAGCCGGTGAATCCGTTCCGACACCGTCTGCGATTTTGAATCTTTCAAATTGGAAGCTCACCCTGCCAATTGAAACGTCCCATCCCGGTAATCCTGATGAGATCCAGCAACCCGAATTAGGTACCTACGCTTTAAGCCCCTATTTTGAAGTCAACGGACCCAAAGATGGCGTTACCTTCCGGGCCTATGCCGGAGGGGTGACAACTAGCGGCTCTAGTTATCCCCGTTCAGAGTTACGGGAAATGACTAACTCTGGTAAGCAATCTGCCAGTTGGTCGAATAATAGCGGTACGCACACTCTGGTTATCAAACAAGCTATTACTCATTTACCGGCGCTCAAGCCTGATGTAGTCGCCGGCCAGATTCACGATGCTGCTGACTATGTTATTTTAGTGCGTTTAGACGGTAAACGGCTATATATCCAAAGCCAGGGGCAATTTGACGGAGATTTAGATACAGACTATAACCTGGGTACTATTTTTACTGTCAAAATAGTGGCCGCCGAGGGACGTATTAATGTCTACTATAATGATGTTCAAAAGGTTAGCTATCTAAAGAGTGGAAACGGCTATTACTTCAAAGCTGGGAGCTACACTTTGTCGAACACGAGTAAAGGTGATAGTCCAGAGGCCTATGGGGAAGTGGTGATTTATGAACTGCAGGTTAGCCACTCTTGACAAAAAACTAAGGTAGCGGCGCTAAAACAACTCTATTAACCTGCGCATTTGTAAATACTTAACCCGCTCGACGGGCAAGGCCTGCTCAGGGTTAACCATGAGCTAAGTCGAATTGGTTAACAAGCCTGCCCCGCACTAGATCCTGAAGTGAGAAAAGAGGGAATACCTCTATTTCAAACATCAAGATTTCAGTGCTGGGGTCAAGCTTTTTGATAATAGAGGGTTTTATCCAGCTCATGTCTACTGTTGTAAATTTAACTTATGATTTAGCGCCAGCAGGGAAGGTCGCTGTCTTTTTTATTTTTCTGATTCCTCTTGGCGTTTTGACCGTAGATATTCTTCAATGGTAAAACGCTTTATTTCAACCTTGTTTAACAAACCTCTTAGCCTACGAAGTTTCTCTGCATCTGCTTCGTCCCTGCGCCGCTGCTCTTCCTCAGGATTATCTGCGGGTGAGATATTGTTCTCTGGTCCTATCATCTCTATTGATGGCCTTGTAGGAGTCAATACCCGCGGATTTCACGAGCGATATCTGGCGGTGCGCCTTTATCGCGAGGACTCCGATACCGGATAGGTGGTTTTGGCCTTGGCTTCACATTGCTCCTGGATTGGCGGCGCGCTCCTACATCATTCTTTTTCGCAAGTTGTTCAATCCTATCAGAGTCGCGCAGATCAGGGAAAAGTGCATCGAGCGCCTGTTGGATTCTGCTTTCAGGCCAATTTGCTTTGTTAAGTTCTTCCCACTTTGCCGCACGCTCCTCTATGCGTGCATCACGTTCGGCCATAATCTCGGCTACAGATTTTCTTTCCTCTTCTGTGGGTGGCGGCGTGCCCTCTGTTGATAAATCATCCCAAGCTGAACTCGTATGTTCTAAAGGCAACTGTGAGAACAGGCTTTCCTCGCCATCAGCCCTGTAATCCAATTCCGGTTGTTCATGCCCGCGTTTTGCCATATTTATATTATAACTTATGCTATTTCTTCGTCATGGTAGTCGATGATAGCCTCTGCTAATTTAATTAACCCCGGGTGAGCTCTTCGTCTTTCTATATCGAGTGTTAAAGACGCGATTTCTTGTTTCCAAATCCACTTTCTATGGACCTCCGTGCGCCGGGCCAAATCTAATTGATCAACCGCATTAACCGGACATTTTGTCCTAAGTGCCCTCATTACTAATGCAACTTCGTACGCTATTTGGGGATCTTGCCATGCTGTTTCTGGTAACCAAATTCCTTCGTCATAATCATACGCCTTATTCAGTGTAGCTATTGATTGTTGGGCATCCATTCTAAAATTATCCGCAAGTACTAGCGTTTTATTGATTACCTTAGCAATAGCCGGAGAATTTGCCGTTTTTGTTCTTTTTTTAATACCTCTATAGATAATGCCTAGGTGGTTCCAAAGCCCGCGCCGTGCAATTACTTCTTCATCATGGCTAAAGCACACGACAGGAGGTGTTTCTAATTGTGGACGTAACGGATCAGTAACCATCTCCGCTCCAAAAGTTTCCATGCTTCCGCCGGCTTCGACAAAGCTAATATAGCCTCGGACAACATCACTTGAATTGTGAATCTCTTGAGAAGTTTGAATTACCATTTGGTATATTATACCACAAATTGGGGATAAATCTAGATTTTGAGGGCTTGTTTGATGCGTTCTTCGGGTTTTAGGTTTTTATCGACTTTTTTCAATGCTTCAGCGGCGTCGGCGACTGAATAGCCAAGCGCCACGAGACCTTGTAGGGCTTCATCGCCAGGATCAGCAACGGTGGTCAGAAATTCCGTAGCGTCCTCGCTGGCAGCCAAGCCGACTTTGTCCTTCAAATCTACCACTACCCGCTCGGCGGCCTTTTTACCTACCCCTTTGGCCTGAGATATAAATTTGACGTCGCCGCTGGCGATTGCCCGGCGAACGTGTGATAACGAAGCCACGCTCAAAATCGCCAAAGCCATTTTGGGGCCTATGCCCTTAACACTCAAAAGTTTCTCAAACAAATGCTGGGATTCCTTTGTCCTAAACCCAAACAAGTCGTGAGCGTTTTCCCGGATGCTTTCATAAATATACAGCTTGGTCTTCTCGCCACTGTGCAGCGCGCCGAAATCCTCGAACGTTACCAGCACGCTATAACCAACACCGCCACAATCTAGAACCACCGCCTCACCAATTTTCTCTGCTACTTTTCCTTCCAATACCGCAATCATGCCCCTATTATCCCATATTGAGCCGTTTGATGTTTAATGTGTTGGTCTTACCATGAAAATGGTCCGATCGGACCATTTTCATGGTAAATACATTTTGGGATATTTATGGACGGCCATAAATCCTCCATATGTCAGATTTATGGACTTGATTACTCCCCCTTATAATTTCTGGCAACTCAGGAGCGAAGACTGTGAGCGTGGCAGATGGCGGCCGCGAGAGCGTCGGCGCAATCGTCTGGTTGAGGCACGACTTTGAGTCCCAAAATTATTCGGACCATTTCTTGCATCTGTTTCTTTTCGGCGCGGCCATAGCCGGTCAGTGCCTGTTTAATCTGCAAAGGCGTATACTCGGCAATTTTTAGGCCAGCTTGCTTGCCCGCTACAATCGCTACTCCCCTAGCCTGCGCCACCGTCATCGCTGTCGTTACATTTTGGGCAAAAAATAATTTCTCGATCGCCATTTCTGTTGGTTTAGTTTCTGCGATAATATCGCAAAGTTCTTCAAAAATTACTCCTAAACGCTCGGCGTCGTCTTCCTTCGCTAGAGTACGGATTACACCACCGTCAACGAGCTGAACTTTGCCTTTTTTGTCAGCTTCAATCACACCAAAACCCATGATTCCCGTCCCCGGATCAATCCCCAAAATCCTCATTTAAACCTCGATGTTTTCAGCGATGTCAAAGTTGGTGTGGGTGGTGGTAACATCGTCCAAATCTTCTAGCGCGTTCATCAAGTTAACGATTTTACGGGCAGTTTCTTTATCGCTTATTTCAAGGTTGTTATTGGGAACATAGGTTTGTTCTGCTTCGACAACTTCTGCCCCGCCCGACTTTAAAGCCTCACGAACTTTAGCAAGTTCACCAGGCACCGTGTATATCACAGTTTCGCCAGTCTCTGCTTCTTCAAAAACATCTTCGGCGCCAGCCTCGATGGCTTGCAATTGCAGCTCGTCGCCAGTCCCCTTCACACGTATCGTCCCCTTGCGGCTAAATTGAAAGGCAACACTGCCGGGCTCGGCCATATTACCGCCATTTTTGGTAAAGGCTACGCGCACTTCCGGATAGGTGCGATTTTTGTTGTCGGTCGCCACTTCTACCAAAATAGCCACACCGCCCGGGCCATAGCCTTCGTACATAATTTCTTCCAGCTGGGCGGCGGATTTATCCTTTACCCGCTGGATAGAGCGCTCGATGTTAGCCATTGGCATGTTGGCGGCTTTGGCTTTTTCAATCGCCATGGCCAGTGCCGAGTTCAAATTAGGATCGGTACCACCGCGGGCGGCAATAGCAATTTGGTTACCCAATTTAGTAAAAAGCGCGCCGCGCTTCGCATCAGCGACCCCCTTTTGCCGCTTGATTGTCGCCCATTTAGAATGCCCGGACATATCTGTTATTTTACCATATTTAAGGGGTTATTACTTGCCCCGCCGCAAAACCTGAGCGAAGTAGTCGGTAATCGGATTATGGAGCATCAAGTTTTGCTGTGGGGTAGCAGTTTTCAGGTGTGAACGTTGCCTATGCACGGTCGTCACAAGTAACAAAACCAGCCCATAGAAATAAAGCATGCCGGTAGTGCTGATAGATTTATGCAGGAAAATTGACGGAATTTTAGCAAACAAACGCACGATATCCAAAATGTAGGTCAACAATAGGTTGGCCGGCCAAGCCAGCCAGCCAGCTAAAGCGGGAACCAGCATGCCGGCCGCGGCGGCTATCACCGAAAATAGCATAGCGAATGGAATCAAAGGTACTACTAACACGTTAGTCAGTAATCCAACTAACGACAGTTGGTTAAACGTAGCCATAATCAATGGTAAGGCCATGATTTCGGCCGCTAAAGTTTCTAAAACTACCATCATAAGCAATCTAGGACGGCGCGCAAATAGCCGGCGGGCGACTAGCGGTGCGATTATTAAAACGCCGTAAAAAGCCAAGAACGATAGATACCAACCCAAGTCGCCCCAAATATAAAAAGGGTTGACCAAAGCGGTGATGGCGGCCGTGAAAGCCAAGATTAAAACCGGCCGGATTTTGCGTCCGAAATACCAGGCCCAAAGGCTTAAGATTGATACGATGGCCGCCCTGACAATCGAAGCGGCAAAGCCGGTCATTAAAATAAAAACCCCAATCAGTAACAGGCTGGCCAAGAGCCGCTGATACTTGGACCCTAATTTTAGCTTGGCCATAGCACGAACCAGGATTGTTAGATTATAGCCAGATACCGCGACTATATGAACCAAACCGACCATTACTAACTGGTTGGTAAGTTCGCTGGGCAGAGTGTTGCGCTGGCCAATTAAAAGGCCCAGGCCGAAGGAAGAATTTGGTTCAGGCAAAGCCGTTTGCATGCCGGCACTCAGTCGGCGCGTAAAGTTATTGATCCAGCTGCTGTCCAGTCCTGTCCGCTTCAGCTGGGCGTAAGCAATACGCGCCTGGTTGGCGCCGCGCATTGGATAAAGTTTGCCGCTAACTTGCACGCGGTCGCCGCGGTAAACCATCGGTTCGCCAAAGCCGCTGACCTTAAAATTCCCTGCCAACTCCTTGCTTTGCAAGAGGCGGGCATGGTTGGCGGTGAACTCTAGCTGAGAACCGTTAGCATAAATTGCGTCACTGGTGGCGGTGGCTTCAATTGTCACTTTTTGGCCGCTTAGAGTTTTAAGCTCGTCTAACTTTTGCATATATACGCCGCCGCGCCACAGGCCTAAGCTCAAACCCAGGAGAATAACTATTATTAAACTGAAGATCCTCCTGGGTTTGAGCAGTAGCAAGCAGCAAGTAGCAATTAGCATGCCCCAGGTTGGCGGCTCAAAACTTATTTTTCGGGACAAGCCAAGGCCGGCCAGAACAGCCAGACAGAAAATTGTAATTAAAGTAGTGCGCCTAAATTTCCGCATTTCTGATTCATCATGCCACAACAGAGGTAAAAAATTAATTGCTCACGCTTTTAAATTATTAAAACTTGCGCCCTATTGACAAAACGATATATCGTAAACTATACTAGATATATCGTGATATATCTTTAACTAAAGGAGGGGTTATGCATAAATGTGGTTATTGTAGCCATCATCGCCACGGCTATATGGGTGGATGGCAGGGCTGGTATCGAGCCAAACGAGGCGATATAGGCTCAATCATCTTAAGCCTCTTGCAAGATAAACCCATGCACGGCTACGAGATTATTAGCAAACTTGAAGAAAAAAGCCATGGTATGTGGCGGCCAAGCGCCGGTTCAGTTTACCCTACCCTGCAGCTGCTTGAAGAACAAGATTTAGTAACTAGCGAGGAGAAAAACGGTAAAAAAGTCTATTCACTGACTAATAAAGGTAAAAAAACGGCTGAAGAATCTAAGACCGAAGCACCTTGGGAAGAAAAGTCCGCTCCTGCCAGGCACTTTATGGAACTCAAAGAGGTTATTTTTGAAATCATGGCGACTTTGAGACAAATTGCTTGGCAGGACAATGCCGAGGACAAGGTTAAGCGAGTTAAAGAAATTCTAGGGGACACTAAAAGCAAGCTGGCCGATTTACTCAACGAGGTTGATAAGCCAAAAAGTAGTTAAATTGCTTATGTTTGGCCTGCCACACGAAGCTTTCTTGACCTCCGAAGCTTTCAGCGAAGGGGGTAGCGAAGTATGGAGGGCTGTAGTGGATATTGTTGCAACTAAGATCCATGATGATCAGCATTTACGTATTGCATTAACCACTACAAAGCCTTAGTATTTGAATATGCGTTCAAATACTCAGCGCTTGCAAAAAGAGCTACAAGACAATGAAACAATTGAGTTATGTGCCCGTCAGTGTGGCCTGATTGGCGATATTACTAAACTCAAGATTTGCTATTTACTCCGTTATCACCCTGAACTTAGTGTCACTACCATTGCTGAGCTAGTTAACACGTCAGTTTCTAATACCTCGCACAGCCTAAGCAAATTGCGAGCTGTCAATTTAGTCAAAACCAGAAAAGAAGCCCAAACAGTTTTTTATTCCCTCAATCAAGCCGGTTTTAGTAGTGAATTAAAGGAATTGCTTAATGTATAAACTGACCAAGAAAGGCTAGTGTCAATGAGCACAAATCTAAAGAATCCTATAGCACGTTTAGCTCCAATTTTAGGAGCGGGCGCTGTAGGAGCTTGTCCTTTATGTTGGCTGGGTTCCGCTTCACTACTTACCTATCTTGGTCTGGGTGTTCTTATTCCAGTGTGGCGGTGGATAGTGATTATATTGCTCGGTTTGAGTTTTGTAGGTTTTGTTTTTGATTACCGCTCTCATGGGGATCCGTATCCTCTCATACTGCTTATTGCGGGCGGCGGGGTTTTGTATCTGGGCCGCTATGTATTTGGCGGTGCGGGGTTTAGTGGCTGGCAGATATGGGGCCCAGGGGCAGTTATTGTGATTGCGGCTGTTGTTTTCAATAAAAGAAAATTTAGTAAAAAATTAGGAGATCATCACCATGAGTAACTTTGACCTTATTATCATTGGCGGCGGTGCGGGAGCATTTGCGGCTGCCATCAAAGCTAATGAGCTGGGAGCTAAAACGGCTCTTATAAATGGGGGTTTGCCGCTGGGCGGCACATGTGTCAATGTCGGTTGCGTACCTTCAAAAACTTTACTGCACGCCGCCGAGTTAATTCATAGCGTCAAGCATCATAACATTCCAGGCATCGAACTAGTTGCTAACAAAGTAGACTACGCTGCCGTAGTAGCCGACGAGCTGGCACTGGTTGAAAAGTTGCGGGTCGAAAAATACGAAAAGGTACTGAAAAATCTGGAACATGTAACGGCAATCGAGGGAAAAGCAAAATTTGTTGCTTCTGAAGAGATTGAAATAATTTCGAAGGGGAGCCCCGTACCACAGAGAGTACAGGGTGAAAAATTTATTATCGCCACCGGTTCAACCGCCATAGTGCCAAAAGTTGAGGGACTTGTTGAGACGGGCTATATTACACACATTGAAGCCATGCAGTTAAAAACCGTCCCCAAACGGCTGGCGGTTATCGGAGCCGGGCCGGTTGGCTTAGAGCTGAGCCAGCTATATTCTCGTTTCGGTAGCCAAGTAGCCATTTTGCAACGAGCAAGCAGTATAATGCCTGTCGCTGAACCTAATTTAACTGACAAGCTGCAGCAGATACTGGCTGGTGAAGGCATTAGTATAGAAACCAGCGTGCAAGTAACGAAGGTTGCCGTTGAAAATGGCGTAAAGACCGTCTTTTATAACAGCCCGAGCGGCGAAAAAACAGTTATTGTTGACGAAATACTGGTGGCATCTGGAAAAGCACCGAATACAGCTGAACTTAATCTAGCAACAGCGGGCGTAAATGTTGATGACGAACAAAGCATTATTACCCAGCCAACACTGCAAACCTCGCAGTCTCATATTCATGCCGTCGGTGACGTGACAAACTTACCGCTGCGTCTTGAAACAACAGCCGGCAGAGAGGGCACCTATGCGGTTGAAAATGCGCTTAACGGTTCAAATAAAACGATCGACTACAACCTGGTGCCCTACACCGTATTTACCGACCCGCAACTGGCCTCGGTCGGCTATACCGAAGACAAACAAATGGAGGAGTTAAAGACCTGCGCCTGCCGCACTGTGACATTTGACAAATTACCCAAAGCCCTGATAACGAGGCGAACCGAAGGTATGATTAAGATAGCAATACACCCGCAAACCAAGGTAATTATGGGTGTGCATATGTTAGCTCCTAATGCTGGCGACCTAATTGCTCAGGCCATGGTGCTAATAAAGAACAAGAATACCATTGATGACCTTGAAAATATGCTGCCTGTATTCCCGACGCTGTCAGAAGCTATAAAGCTAGCGGCTATGTCCTTCACTAGAGATATAGCCAAAATGAGTTGCTGTATTTAGGTGGAGGGCCCAGCCTTCGACATTGCTCAGGCTAAAGTGGGGTGAGCGCACATCTGCGCTCGTCCTCTTCGCCGATGGCGAATGCGGGCGAGCTAGATGACCGAACCCACAACTAGCATTCCGCCTACAGCGGACTGTGTCGTGGAACCGCACCCCACAGGAACAGCCAAATAAAATAGCCCACCGTAAGGTGAGCAATTTTATTTGGAGGGCCACCGTGAAGGCTGTAGCAACCAAAATTAAGCGCTCTAACTATGCCTAGGCTGAGCTACATTTACATAAACTTCGGAGCCTAGTTTTGTGACCACTTCTTGGGCAGTAATAGTTGAATTCTCAGGCCAGATATCCTCAGATGCAGGACGGATTGGTGGTCCGGGGTGTACGGTCCAGACAACTTCTTTAGTTGATGGTTCTGGAGCTTCTGGCTTCTGTTTTTGGTTTGGGCCAATAATAATCAGCCCTAAATTTGTTTTTGGAAAATCTGTACTTCGATAAACTAGGCTGCAAGGAGTATTCGGTTTAGTGCGTACGACTTCTATGGGCGTTGGTGGTGGTAGCTCAGATACTTTCGTTATGCCAACTTCGCCAGGTGTCTCGACCGTTAAATATCGGCATTGTGATAGTAATGCAGTTTCGGGCACTCCCATCTCTATAAGTTTTGTGCGGTCGTCTCCAGATAAACCCCCACGTTGGCTAATAGCCAATGTAAGCAGATCTTCCAAGCTACCTACATCTAAAAAGCGAGAGCCTATAGAGGATTCACCATTCCCAAAGTGTTTTGTCTCCAGAGCCTTTATATAGTCGGCCATTTCTACTGGCAGAAAATCGTGAATATTTTGTTCTTCAACACTTGTTTCATTAGGCATATGTAATTATTATTTTACAGTAGAAATCTGGATTTTTCCTTGGAGGGCCCAGCCTTCGACTTAGCTCAGGCTAAAGTAAGGTGAGCGCATTTTTGCTTTCAAGCACCCAACTCAAGCCCCTTAGCGACCAATTGATTTTTTTTGCTAAAAAACAGATAATATAAGGTGATAAAATAGCTAATAGCTGTTAGCGGTTAGCTGATAGCAAAGAGCTTAGAATTTACGTTTTTCATTGTTTCATTGGTAATTCATTGAAAATTGATAATTGTAAATTGATCATTGCCCCGATTATGCGTCGGGGCTG
>JACOWW010000007.1 GCA_016176605.1 Candidatus Saccharimonadota bacterium
GGCTGGCCGAGGCGCTGGGGCTGCGCGAAGCACTGGGGGAGAGCGAAGCACTGGGGGAGAGCGAGCGGCTGGCCGAGGCACTGGGACTGAGGCTGGCACTGGGACTGAGGCTGGCGCTGGGGCTGAGCGAAGCTGACGGTGAAATAACAATGTCAGTCGCGGTGACCGAGGCAAGCCTTGCCCCGGTCGTGGCCGCGGTGTCCGCATAGAGGTTGACGCCGGCGCGACCAGCGGCAGTGATCGCGTTATCTGTCGAGCTGATCTTTTCGACACCGGCGACGAAGACCTTCTTGGCGGCGTCGCGGATCTGCAACAGGTATGTGTAGTCGGTGGCGGCCGAGAGCGTCTGGCTGACAGAGCCGAGACTCGTGAACGCGCCCCCAACGGCCTTATACATTTCGGTATTGGTCCCGTCGTTGGAGCCACCAATGTAGTAGGTCTGCGCGGTGGTAGAGATCCGGCCGGCGGCGTAGCATTCGGTTGCGGTGACCGTTTCGTAGTGGACGACGGCCTCGACGTCGTATTCGGCGCCGGCGGGAAGGCCGGAGGCGTAGTAGATCAGGTCGGACGTGGTACTTCCCGCGCTCTCGTTGCGGATCCTGTTGCCGTCGATGAGGATGTCGCCAGCGGAGGAGTACGATGCTTTTGTCCAGCTCGCCCCGGTCTCTCCCGTGTGTGCGTCGAGAGCGACCCCGTCGGTGTCGGTGAAAGTGTCGTTAACGAAGCTGCCGGAGGGCGGCGCCGGCCGGCCAGAGTCGATATCGAGCAGTGTCTCGTGGAACCAGGGCTCGCGCTCGCGGCCGAGGGCGCGCACGAGCTCCGCAGCGGTCAGCCCGGCCGGGTCGATTGCGTGTCCACGAGCGGCGAGGCCGGCACGGAGCCGGGAGCGCTCCGCCTGAGCCGGGATAACTGGTGAGGGCGCGGGCAGATCGAGACCTACGGAGTCGGGAGCAGCGCCGTCGTCCAGGTAGACGACGAGGCAGTCGTCATGGAGCGGCCGGCCGGCGGCATCGGTCGGAATCTGGGCGGCGAAGCCGCCGACGCCGGCGCGGCCGGCAAGCGCCGGGCGGTACGGGTTGGCACGGGTTCCGTCACCGACGACTGGGGAGAGACACCAACGCTTCACCATACCCCTACCGCCCCTCGAGCAGGTCGTAGTAAGCTTTCTCTGTTGGTATGGAGTTTTACGACTATTTTAGTAATCATTAATTTGTCTGTTTTATGGACTCCGCGCTAATATATATCTCCATCTTACCTTTATGGAGAGCAAACAGCAATCATTATTTTTACGGATAGACTTTCTCTGTTAGGCCTTTCGGTTTTGAACCATAGCTATATGGTACCTTTATGGTGCGCAAACAGCAATCATAATTTTTCACTTAATTAACAGGTTGGAAAATCTAATCATCTCTGTATCACACCTATAAATTACCATTATGGAGCGCAAATAGCAATCATAAATCTCAGCAATAATTCTTATATCATTGCGAGCTATTATGTTTTCCCAGTTGTGAGCTTTTGAGATTATCCGCTCGTCCTGCGGATATTTAGCCTGCTGCTAGCGGGCTGACTCAAAAGTCTACTACTGGATTTTAGGTTTTATTTAAAGCTATTTATAACTTGTTCTAAATTGTCCCAGCCGGGGATTTTATCTACAGTGGTTTCTTTCCAGCCCTCAGTGTTCTTTTTATTTCTGAACTCGTTGGGGCTCCATCTGTTAGGCGTTAAGTTTTTTTCGTGCCGAATATCTATGTTAGGGTACTGGCTCAGCCAACTTTCGGATGCGTATTTATTCTGCCACTCAATACGGCCATGCGTGCCCGGCTCAAAGCCCATATTGCGCTCGAACCGGCCCTTTTTTTCGACGTGGGCAATCCGTTCCTGGTAATGCTTAATAGCTGTTTCTTTGTAAACACATATGCCGCTAACCTGGCGGCAATTATTTACCCATAAAGCATGTCCATCTTCGTATCGGACTTTCCAGACGTTGGTATTGTAGTAAAAGGCATCTCGTTTAGACGGCCTAAAGTCGAAGTGTGAGGGGTGATACAAAACATCGTGCTCGCAGAAAAAGATAATCTCGGTGTCCGAGGCTTCCAGAGCGGCCAGAATCTGTCTGAACATTGTCAAATGACCGCGCTGGCCTTTGACGACGATATTTTTACCCATTTTGCTCATCGGCTTGAGCGAGGCCGAAACAATCGGAATATTCTTTTCCCGACTGATTTTCAGTAGCTGCTTTTGGACCTTGTGGGCGATTTTCAGCATTAATTGGTTGTCGGTGTAGTAAATAATCCCTCTGTTGGTGTCATGCCAGTCCGGTGCATCGAACTTGTCGGTTAACCATTGCAACTTACGTTTAGCCAAAGGCCATTTATCCTCTAAGAATGTATCCCGAAAATGTTGCCGAGTTTTTTCAATCTGGCTTTCATGGGCCGGCCATGGGAAACCAAAGTCCCCGCCTTGTGTACGGAACATATGAGCGTACCAGGTTTTCTTGTTAACAATTACCCGGCCACCAGATAGCCAGGTTTTAATAGCCACTTCTGTCCCCTGGTGCCCCCAACTGCCTGCTTGCTCATCACAAATATTTAGTTCCCAGTATTTATCCCGGGTCAGCATAAAGCAGGAGCCTTGAAGCGACATGGTTTCCACCAAATCGCCTTCTTGTTTGGCTTTGTACTCCCCGAAATATTGGAATTTTAAAGTCTTATCAAACCGGTAAGAGGTGCTGTTGGGCGAAGGTTTAGCCCGCCACAAAATGTCGCGGGTGGTCTGCTTGCCGCACTCCTGGCACGGCCCGCTGGGACCCTGGTAGCGGCGGTGCCCATCCGAGCAAACCCAATCAAAAGCGTGCAGGTTCTTCATAATCGGCACCACTGTCCAGTCGCCCTGCATATCAGCCATTAGCTTGACGTCGAAGCCTTCATCAAACGCACAATGGGCGTCGATTTTCATCACATATTTAGCTTTACTCAATCGACAAAGTCTGTTTGTCATCGCCCGCTGGCCGATAGGTTGCGACAAGTAAAGAATTCTGACGTCAGGGTGGTCTTCTAAACCTGGGTTGCTCCATTGCCCATCCATACCAACTATAATTTCAGTTTTCCCACGCTTTTTTTCGATGATGTCCTGCACGGTTCGGGCAGTAAACATCTCATTGCGAGCCGGTATTAATATTGAGAGATCATACTTCATGGTTTGTATAGCTTTAGTATTTTTTCGGCCGTTCCCCAGTATGGTATCTCGGTGGCCCGTATTTGACCTGCCCTTTTGCGTGTGCCAAGGCCTTCAAAAGACAGGGCTGTTTGGTGCGAGAAAACTATATTGGGCGGATTGGCATAAAATACCTCGGTTGGATGGGACGTTGTACCAAGCTGTTTATCATACTTGCCGGGTTCCCCAAAGATACTTTTGTCTATTTTGTTATCATCCGGCCACAGAGAAAACCGTTCTTCCATAGCTTCAATAAATAAATCCCTCTCGCAAATCAGACCGCTAAGGTTCCGTCGGCCGTTAAGTTTGCAGGTAAAAAGCGGCTCTGACCAGGTGAACATACCCCAAGCGCCCACATTATAGAAAAACACGCCTGGCGGACTGCGGTATTTGAAATGGGCTGGCGAATACAGCACATCGTCTTCGGCCATGGCAATATATTTCGTTTTGGCGGCCTTTGCTCCGATGAGGGCTTGGCGATATATATTGACTTGGCTACGAGGAGTGTCACCGACGCAGATGTTGGTACTACCGCGGCCGAAGTCCAGCGGTTTTTTGGAAACGCTGATCAGGGGCAAATCACCGATAGCCTTTAGCAGTTGCTCGCGGACATTCTGAGCAAAATAGTCACTGATGATATTGGCCGTGTAATATATGGCCGTCAGGTCGCTCATATATTCAAGTCCGTCAAGTCTACCAAATTACTCAAGACGCTGGTATTGGCCGGGTGTTTTGTAAAATCATAGCGGTATTTAAAAAGGGGGTAAATCTCGTGATAATTATATTCATGTTCGGTAGCCGGCTGAGTATCGTGAATGACTATATACTTGGCAAAATTAGCCAACCTTTTAGCTTCCTGCTTGCGCCGCATTTCCGGAGAGTGGTCAATCAAAGCAACGTCCCAAGGCCTTTCAATGTCAGCTTGCTCCCAATTGTCAATCAAGTACATTTCGTGCAGGGGATTACCATAGGTATAACCTTTGTTGTATCTATAGTACTGGGGGTTATTCTCATATGATACTAGACGTCTTTTCTCAAAACACGCCCAGTGCAGATACGGCGTGCTGAAAATCCCCGTCCCCAGCTCCAAAACATCGCCATCGGTTATTGACAGCAGTTTCATCAAAACCGGTAGATGTGAACCGTAAGCAACTGCCAGTTTCATTTTCTACCTCTTAACGTCTTCCAATCATTAAAGTTTAAGTTATTTACATATTTTTCGTCTTCTTTGCCGATTAAGGCTATGATTTCTTCCCGCCAGATAATTTTCTTAGCCGGCCAGGCCCAGCAATTGATAAAAGCAAAATCAGCCCAGCTGTGTTTTTGGTCCCACCCATCAAGCATATTTTTTTTATTGGGCACTAAGATCATCGGCGCGCCGACATTACCATTCTTGACCCATTTTTTTCTCCAAAGTATCCGGCCGCTGGGGTACTTCATCTTAAACAGTATTGGATAATCGTTGGGGTTTTCGCGAGTAGCTTGGTCCATAATCGCCCGATGGCCGGAAACGTATTTGTCGTCATCATCCATATAGGCCAGATAATCACACTTGGCCTTATCGGTGCCTTCCTGGCGTTCGGCATTGCCCCAATTCCCGGAAGGCGGAGTATGATGAATGACCAGCACTTCATCGCCGGGCCATGTTTCAATAGAGGCTAGCGTCTCCTTAAGCGACTCACGTCCAATGGTCGGAATTATGAAGCTGATTGTTGGCCTGTCTTTCATTTATTCCTAACGTAACCCAAATAGGGATTTTTATCATATCTATCAGGAATAATCCTTACTGTGCACCTTTGTTTAAAGAGTACATAGGGCAGGGACAGTTGGTCAATGGAGTGGTAACGCGATGTGTGGTACCACCAATGAAACATTACATTTTGTACTTTTGAATTGTTTTTGTAGACTAAAGCCGTCGACGCAAAGAGGTTCTGATCGGCGAATCCCTTGTCGGCTTTGATTTCCGCTAATTGTTCGTCTATCAGTTCATTCTTGTAGCGAGGTGTGATGTAGGGGCAATTGATTGCCAGGCGATGTTTCAGGTAATCGGCCTCCTCCTGGATGGAGCTGCGGTGGGGATGCTTAAAGACTGCCATATCAACATCCTGGCATTGCTCTATAAACCACTGGAGTGAATCCTTGTGAGACAGAATACACGAGGCATCTACCCAAATATAATAATCGTGCGCAGGGACCATCTGCCAGCCAAACATTTTAACTATTCTGGCCTGAAGCCTTGGCGTCATCGAATTGAATCTTGGTGGAAAATTCTCGTCCGTAAATCGATAAAAATCATAGGGGAGAGATTGCTTTTCATAGTCAATTCTTTTATCAAAGTTCCCTAAGTTGGCTGTTAAGACTGCCGTTTTCATTTGTCGAAACTCCCGGGGCCCGCAGCTGGCATCTTAACCCACATAAATGTCCTGGCCTCAGCTGTAATTATTCCGTCTATCACTGTTTTGGCGGCTAACAAAAACCAGGGCCTGATATTGTAAGCTTCGGTATAGCCCCTTACTACCTCATAAACATGTATATTTGTCGGTTTCTTGTGCTTGATATAATCATGCCCGCTAATGATCCCGCCGTATTTTATTTTCTTTGACCACTCGGCTAGGTCATTGGTACAGTTTTGAAAATTATGATCGCCATCAATATAAACAAAATCCAGTGACTCATCGGTAAAATCTGCTGCCGCGTCCAGGCTGAATTTCTTAACGATCTCACAGTTATAAGGGGCCAGTCTGGCCTTAGCGGCTACATAAGCTTTTTCAAATGTTCCTTTTCTCATAAAGTCCGTATAACCCCTATGCGGCACCCAAGGGTCAATGCTATATAGTTTTGCCTGGGGATTGGCCCGGCAAAGCACCTCGGAGTATTCGCCTGCCAACACTCCTATCTCAGCCCCGGATTTAAATCCTAATTCGCGGAACAGCTCCGCCAAGCCGTTCCTGCCAATATCTGGAATTTCAATAGGCAGGCGGGTTTTATCATCAAAACTAAGATTGAATTTGTTCAGTATGTAATCCAGCGTGGTTATCCCGTTATCCATATTGTTAAAAGTAACGTATATGACCTTTGTGCGCCAAATAAGGACAATCGCTAAAAATATCTGGTCTAATGTTAATCTTCAACCCGCTTTTTTTGAGGACATAGGCAAAGGAACATTGATCCATGATAAGGTAACGCGACATATGGTACCACCACTCCTTTAACATCTGATGAACCTTGGGAGTATTTCTATACATAAATACTCCGCCGTTAACTAAAATGTCATCCGAAAAATTCTTATCGCCCATTATTTCCGCCATTTGTTCATCTACCCATTCATTTTGGTATCTTCCTGCTATATATCTGGACCCTTGTTTCAATCCTCTTTGCAGGTATCTTGCTTCCCAATGTACTGTTTTACGTCTAGGATGCTGCAGCGCAACAATATCGTATTTTTGGCAATTATCATAAAAATATTTAAGTGAATCAGAATTTGTTAAAACTAGGTTTCCATCAATCCATAAGTAATAATCATAATTTGGAACCATCTGCCAGCCGAAACATTTAGGAATTTTAGCTTGCAGCCGGGGAGTCATGGCATTAAATCGTGGTGGAAAATTCTCATCCGTAAACATGAAATAATCATGAGCAATAGACTGGGGAACGTGTACGGTTTCTGCGTCGAAGCCGCCCAAATTAGCTGAAAGTACTGCAATTTTCTTCATATCATTTTTCTACGAAGTAAGCATGCTCGATTCCATAATACGCAGACGTTTTAATGTTGTCCCGCAGATGCCATTCCAAATCACTAAAAAACCGTTCTATGTCTTCTTTTTTGAAGGCAAGTACCGGAACATCAACGCCGTGTTTCGCTTCGTGGGCAATTTCCTGTGTGTTGTCCATAAACGGCGTAAAAATAATCAGACAAAACTTTTTCTTAAATGAACTGACTGCCCCAGCTAATACTTTTTCCCAGCCATAGTTATGTTCCAGAACGTGGCGCATCATAATTCCGTCGACGTTAGACCGATATGTTTGCAGGTCAACAACTTTATCGACAAATGGATTGGCGCTGCCATCAATTCCAGTATATTTTCCCTTATAAAGTCTCTTAAAGCCTCCAGTTCCGCAACCCCAGTCTTCGACTTCTGTCACATCTGCCAAAAAATCGGCTGCTAATTGATAGGTCACAGTCTGCCCATACCTAAAAGACCCGACATGCTTAACATTTTTGTACCATCTATCCCACTTGCCCAACATGCTTTGGTTTGTCACGTTTTACTCTTAATTCCAATAAGGCAATACTCGTCGACTATTTCGCTGACTTTCATCCGTCTGCCAGTTACGTTCATCTCGCAGTTCCAATCGGGAATCAACTCAACCCAATGTAGAAATTCATCTTTGTCAATGATGTAGCGATAAGCATCCTGTATTTTAAGCGGCTTGCCCTTCGCAAGCTGCAGACGAAAGAAATTAATAATCGTGTGCGGATTGATGCCCCAAGTAATGTTGCCTAGTCTCATAATGGTGTATCGGGGAAATTCTTGTTTAATTAGTTCTTCCATCTCCCGCTTATGCTGGACGTAGCGGTTATTGCCGTAAAGCACTGCCAACGTGCTGAAATAAACAACATGGGCCTTGCGGTTTTGTTTTAAAAGCAGTTTCTTCTCGCGAGCGTATTCGGATTCACGAGTTTCACGGCTATTACTCACGCCCGAAGCAAAAAACAGCCGCTTTTTATTATCAGGCAGCACGCTAGCAATATCGCCGTTACCAATGATCAATTTGGAGCCTCCTTGAAAAACCACCAGCTAGGCTGCCGTTCATCTCTGGCTGGATTTTCCTTATCCCAAGCCGTTAAATGAAGTTCGTAGCCGTATTTTTTAACGTACTCATCGACGGCACGGATAATTCCCCCCTTACCACTGCGAAATTCGTAGTAGTCATGCCCCGATACAATTCCTCCGGGTCTGACTTTCTTGCTCCACTCTCTGATATCGTCTCTGACACTTTCGTAAGTGTGGTCGGCATCGATATAAACGAAGTCTAAAGATTCGTCCGGTATCTCTTTGGCGGCTTCCATAGAAGACTTTTTCACAATGATGACGTCGTAAGGGGCTAATTTGATTCTAGCCTGCGTCTCTACCGGTACCTTGCTGCCTCTTTCCCTTCTGGTTGTTTCGGGGTTATCCCAGTTATCAACGGCTATTAGTTTTAAATCCGGTATGTTTTGATAAAGTTTTTCGGCATACGTTCCATAACAGGTGCCTATTTCTGCTCCCGTCTTATAACCAAGTTCCCCGAAATATTTAGCCAGTTCGGTTCTGTTTCGCATCATCTCTCCTTGAATAATCAAATTCTTTGTCAATTTCAATCTGCTCTTTCCAATTTTCCGGCCAGCCCGGCACCGGCCAGAATTTTTTAAGCAGCCATTCCCAGTCACGTACGCGCTTGTCCCAACGGTCATATATCCAAAAATCAATACAATGCAGCCGTCCTTTCTCATTTTCCGCCTGATGTTTCCGATACTGCTGGTTGGAGAAGCCATAGCTTTTACCTTTGCTGCCTTTGTGATAGTGGGCGTACCAAGTCTTTTTGTTAACGACCAACCGGCCGCCGGATAACCAAACTTTATTGCCGATTTCCTGCGGTTCCTGGGTAAAAGGTCCGTAATTCTCTTCATCCAGTGGGCCGATAATCTCGTCCCAAAACTTCTTTTTCATAAACCAACAGCTTCCCTGCCAGCTCATGGTGTCGTCGATTTCTATATCTTTTCGGTCGTAATAACGTTGCCGCCATTCTCCACCGTGAAGGCCGCAGGTAATGTCATAAGGCCGCTGGTAAGGGTAGTCAATTTTCATATAATCGACCGGCGGACGGCCGTCTTCAATAAGTGTCCAGTTCTCAGCGTCAAGGCGGTAACGACGGGGTATTACGCACCAGTTGTCCTCGCAATCGGCTGCCAGTTTGACATCAAAGCCTTGGTCGACCATGCAGTGTTCATCAATTTTCATAAGATAGTCGCCGTTAGCGATAGCCACACCGGCGTTAATACCGCCTCTCATACCAATGTTGTCGTGAATCGTACCATGGTGCAGTATGACAACTCTTGGGTCGTCTTTGAGGATAGGATCGGGCCAGTAGCCGTCCAATACCACGATGATCTCTATCTCGCCCTCGGCTTTTTCTAGGAGATCATCAATAGTCTGCTGGAGAAACTGATCGTTTCTCGAGGGTATAACAATAGACACCATTCAGGCTCTATTTTATACCAAACTGACCCCCGAAAATGTTGTTTTTATTTCCCGTCTTCAACCCAAAAAGTCATGTCAGTCCCGCCCGGTCCCAAGCCGGTTTGGATCCAAAGATGAGGCGTAGAACCACCGGGATTAGTGTTCTGGATAAAGACTGATCGGGAGCCAGCGAGTATACCTAGGTTGGCCCGGGCTTGGGGGATAGAGGTAGCGCCGGTGCCGCCTTGGCTGGTTGATAAGGGCTTTTGGGTACCATCAGCGTTATGTTCGACGCTTAAAAATTCATTAAGAATATCACCCCAAACACCGTCATCACCACCGGGAATAGGTAATCGCGCCATATTAACTCCTTTTTAAATACCTTTACTTCTTATGGTCATAAGTCTTCATTAACTGAAGTATTTATTTTAACTTCGGTTATGCCCTGCTTAATTTCTTGAGCCGAACTGCTTACTTCTTTAGCAATATCCTTAAGCGATTTATCGTTTTTACCATCCGTGAAGCCGTCTTTTAGGGCGCGGGCAGATTCTCCTAAGGTTTTCGATAGTTTAGGCAGCCGGGTTGGCCCGAAGAATAATAGCAAGATGAATATGATTATTATTAGTTCGGGTTGGCCTATACCAAACATACAGTATTTCTTATTGTTAACTGTTGCTATATTAACATAAGCATAAAAAAATACCAGCCACCTTAACCCTCATGCTACAATTAGAATGACCTTAAAGTTTAAAATATAGAAATGAACTTCGGACTGCCAGAACTGATCATAATTTTAATAATAGTGCTGCTGTTATTTGGCAGTACACGCCTGCCTAAACTTTCACGCAGCATCGGCGAATCTTTCAAAGAGCTGCGCGAGGGGTTCACGAGTAAAGGGCCGTCATCTGAAAATAAGAAAACACCCGCTGAAGATAAAAAAACGGAATATAAAAAAGACGAAAACAAAGTTTAAGGAGTAAATTATGCAGGGTGGAACGAGCGCCAAAGCTCAGCCATTCAGCGAACACGTTCGGGAGTTAAGGCGACGGTTGATATACGTGGTTGCCACTTTATTTTTAGGAAGCATCGTCGGTTACGCCATACATGGGTCGCTATTCCGTTTGATCAAACGCCCCTTGCGTGAACAGCTTTATTACACTACCCCACTGGGCGGGTTTAATGCCATGATAAAAATCTCGATATTATTCGGGCTGATAATAACTGTCCCAGTCTTTATATACCAACTTGGTAAGTTTTTAGGTCCGGCTTTCAGACACCGCATCCGTCCGCCCCGAATAGTTTTTTTCTCAATCATTTTGGCGGCTGCGGGCGTGTTATTTGCTTACTTTGTCGGCTTACCGGCGTCGCTGCACTTTTTGGCTAACGTTGACAGCCAGGACTTGCAATCTATTATTACGGTAAACGAATATTTGAACTTTGTTGCCGCTTACTCAGCCGGCTTCGCGATACTATTCCAGTTGCCGCTGATACTGTTATTCATAAACCGCATTAAACCCCAGAAGCCTGGAAGATTAATGCGCATACAGCGCTGGGTAGTTTTGTTTAGTTTCATTGTAGCCGCAATTCTAACTCCTACCCCTGACCCAATTAACCAAATCATAATGGCCTTGCCAATAATCTTGCTCTACCAGTTTTCGATTGCTCTTATCTGGTTTGTTAACCGGCGGGAAAAGCGTTTTGTGGTTGAACCAGTTTTGATAGCACCAACACCGGCTTCTGTTCCTTCCTCTTTGCCGCAGGCACCAACTGCTGTCTCCGCCCGGAAACCGCAACTGATAATGGATATTATTGGGGTGTCTCAAACCTCACCTTAAACGGCTACTGTATACGGACGGGTTTAAGAGCGACTTGTTTGATTTTTCTGACTACCGGCTCGGCCTCTTCCATGCCAAAGAGCGATGATAAAGAAATATGAACTACAAATGTTGGAATAACGATAGCCAGCAGTTTGGCGCTAAGTGTCACAAAGCCCCGGTCGGTGGCCTCCAAGGGTATTAACGAAACCAAGGTATAGGTCGTAAGAATTGTAAAACCAGAAACTGAAATTGTGCGCAGTACACCGCTCCAAAAGTCCATTGTAAATACTAGCTTGTCCCGCCAGACCATCACCAGCAGCAAGATGAACACTTCTACGGCCGCCACCACAGACTGAGCAATGGCCAAGCCGGTTATGGCTTGTTCGGGATTTTGGGCGCCACCATAAGCTTTTACTAAAGTGAACACCAAAAAAACATTAAGCGCGATAGCGAATATCGAAACATAGAGCGGTGTGCGAGTGTCTTTTTGGGCGTAAAAATAGCGCGAAATAATGGCATAAAGCGTGCGAAAGATAACGGCGCCCACTAAAAAGCCCAGTATCAAAGCGATTTCCGGCGCAATATTTTTGTAAATCAAACGGGCAAAGTAAGCCCGTCCAAAGAAAGTAATTATAGCTACCGGCATGATAATCCAAATCATCGCCCTAAGCACCATCAAAAAATCGCGCCGGAACAAGTCCGAGCGGCCCTGGGCCAGACGCTCGTTCAAACGCGGAAAGGCGGCTGTGGCAATGGTCGTTCCGATTAACATTATCGGTACTAAGTGAAGTGTATAAGCGTTTTCATAGAAAGTGATGTAGCCTCGTCCCAATGTGCTGGCGCGGTTAGTTTCAACAATCGAGTTAATGGAGTCAATGCCCTGATCAATAGAACGCGGCGGCAGGTTTTTTAAAATCCGCCGAAAGTCGGCACTGGCCCAGTTGAATATAGGCAGATAACGAAAACGTAGGCCAACTAAGCCCAGCACCACAAATAATAGTTGTAAAATGCCGCCGGCTAGGGCACCTATTCCTAGCCCCACCAAACCCAAGCTGTCCTTAAAAATATAAACGCTAGCAATAATACAACCGTTATAAAGAATAGGGGCCAGGGCAAAGAAAAAGAAACGGCCGAAAGTTTGCTGGAGACTGGTAAGAATACCCGATATCGTAAATAGGAGAGGGTTGAAGGCCACAATACGCATGATGATCACGGCATCGTGCATCTGGTCGGGGCTCAAGTTATGTCCGACAACCAGTCGCAACAGCGGCTCAGTAAATACCAACAGCACAATACCCACGGCAAACATCAACACGCCCAACAAATTGAGTAAGCCTGAAGTTAACTTCCAGACCGATTTACGATCTCCTTGGGCCAGTTTGTCAGCCAAAAACGGCATAAAGGCTACACCTAAGGCTCCGGCGGCGATGGTATAGAAAAAGAAATCGGGAATTTTAAACGCCGCAAAATAAGCGTCGGTGGTTATGTGGCCCGGGCTGTTAAAATTACCATTGACGATCTGGGTGCGCAAAAAACCCAAAATCTGGCCAAACAGCGCCGCTACTAGCAATAGCGCTGCGGCACTGCCAAGAGAGATGCGTTGGTTAGCCCGCGTTAGCCACTTATTCATCCGAAGTTCCCTTCGGATGAAAAGTGCAAACACCAAACAACAAACACCAAAGAAGTAAGAAACAACAAAACCCAAAATTTGAACTTTGTGATTTGGAGTTTATTTGAAGTTTGAGGTTTGAAGTTTCTTTTGCAAGGTTCATTCTGCACTTAGTATAAAGGTTAGACTTTAAGAAATTAACCTAATTGACCTAATTATTCTAATTAATCTAAATAATGACCAAGACCAAAATCCTAAACCAGTTAAAAATACTTGACTAGTTAAGTATTTTTAGGATTACTTTTCCTAATAACCACTGTTATCCCGATTATCCCGACCGCAGCAATAGTTATATCAAGCGGAGCGTATATCGCCTGGTCAAATCCCCGGTCTTTACTAAAAAATTGCCACTGAGGCCAGTAGTAAAATCCGTGGTTCTTAATATCCGTTGTCTCGACACAATCAAGATCGTCTAAAGCCCGACTAGGATTATTGCAAAACTCAGGTATCTTTCGTCTTTCTATATCTTTATTCAATCCCTTATTGACAGCTATAAAGGAAAGACCAAATAGGATGTAGACGATAAGAATCAAGCGAATAAACCTTGTTACTTTTGGAATCATAACTTAATACTAACATCTAGTCACGCATCTGGATGCAATGCAGGAAGAAACGAGTAGCGGAGCAAGCTGTATTTAACATACAGTGAGCATGCAATGCAGTTTCTGACACAGCGATGCGCCAAGATATGAGTCCTAAAAAAACACCCGCCAAGGAGGCGAGTGCTTTTTTAGTGTACTTTGTCTAAATTATTTGCGCTTCAGTGTCAAAAAGCCGTTGCGCGGGTTTTCGTTAACTGTTCGATCAGCTGGCAGGTCGGTGCCAGTGTCTTTGCGCTCGTCTTTGCTGAAGTAATAGATAGTTTGGGTTTTACCACCGCGGAGTGTAACTGCTTTTGAGTTTAAGTAGTATGTAACACCCTTGCTGTTTGTGTGCTTATAGGCCATTATTATTCCCTCTCTCCTCTTAGGTTAACTAATGTACCCCTAACATACTCTGTTAGCTTTTCTCTTGTCAAGCCCAGTGGAACAGTTTATCAAGCTAAAGTTCCACGGGCTTAACCCTGTGAAAGCTAGCAAAGCGATTATTTTATTGGCGTCAACCCCAATAATTTTCGAGCGAGTACCTTACATAAAACAGACTTTCTGCTGAGTACAGCCGGAGCGGCGTACGCCAGTGTAGCCGCCCCGCGCTCAAGCGGTCTGTTTTAGGTAAGGTACGAGCGACACTTGCTTAGCAAAATGCTTATGCGCTATATTAGGATAAGCAAAGGTAAGCAAAGGTAATAGGAAAAGTGGATTTTATACCCAGGGGAAGGAACAACATGCAAAACCAACCAGTGTCTAGTGGGCCTGTCGACAACCAAAGGCCAAAACGCCGCGTAAGCTTAGGTGTAAAGTTCATGCGGGCTGAGGTTTTTACGGTTCTTTTGGGAGTAGCCTTGCTGCTCGTAGCTGTCGCGCTTTATGCCGGGCTGGCCAGCCCCGGCTCGGAATCTAAAGAAATAAACAGCAAAGAATACCAAGCTGTCTTTTTAAGTAACGGCCAGGTTTACTTTGGCAAAATAACAGATCTAAACAATAAATATCTGGTGCTTAAGAGCGTTTTTTACATCGAAAATAACACTAGCTCAAGCGACGCGACCCAAACACAAAACTCCAACTACACCCTCCGCAAGTTGGGGACTACTGAACTGCACGCCCCACAAGACAAAATGGTCGTTAACCGTGACACTGTTACGTTTTGGGAAAATCTGAAAGACAGCAGCCAAGTTGTTACTAAAATAAACGAGTACTACAAGAACCCCGATGCCGCGAATACTACGCCAAGTAACAGCACTGACCAGTCCCCATCCACGCCGCAGACCAACACCACCCCAACTACAAACATTGCACCTTAACTCAAAAAACCAAGAGCTGAGAGCTCCTATTTATAGGAGCTCTTTTAAATTTCTTCTGGTGAAAAACCGCATTAAAAAACTCGCTACTGCTGCCAGCAGCATCAACCCAGCTACCACGAGGCTCCAGCCGGCCAAATCAGGTGACCAAGTTGGGCTAATGAAATCAAACTGGTAAAGCCCGGTCGGTATCGGAGTAGTTTTTACACCACGGCTGGTTACATAATCTTGTACACAGGGTATCCGACCGCGGCCGGAAGTTCCGGCTGGCATGAGCGCCTGACAGTAGTTCTGAGCATCGGTATAGATTTTGGAGTTAGATTCGATGGCTTTTTGTTGCTCAGCTTCTAGTAGCCTCTCGTAAGTGTATTTCAGTTGGATCGGTGGTTTAATAGCGTTGCCGCCGCTAGATAGATCAGTGTTCATGTGTCCGTAGACATATTCGCGCAGTTTATTTAGGGCGCTGTTAACGTCACCGTCAGCCTGGTCGGCCGCATAAACTTCGGCTCGCAGTTTAACCATCGTCTGGTTATTTTGCCTAAGCGCATAAATCATCACTATTGCCGCGATAATAAACAAAGCTAGAAAAATAGTATAGGGAACGCGGTGCAAGCTAGTAACTATTTTTCTTAACATAAGGCTTATCATTATGGTTGCACGCTCTAGGCTAATCGTCAAAGCTCCTAGTAGCTTTTAGCTAATAGCTAATAGCTGTAAGCTAGTTATATGCATATCTACTTTTCGGGGATTGGCGGAACCGGAATTGGGCCGTTGGCGCAGGTAGCTAAGCAAGCCGGTTATGAAGTTAGCGGCAGTGATGTCACTGACAGTTCTTATCTAAATTCCTTGACTAGTCAAGGAATTTCTAATATTCACGTGGGGCAGGACACGGAACAGATTGCGGCTGTCCACGCCAAAAAACCTATTAATTGGTTTGTGTACAGCTCTGCCCTGCCTAAAACTGATCCTAATCATCCTGAACTGACCTTTTGCAAAGAAAACGGCATTAAAACCTCCAAGCGCGATGAGCTGCTAAACGAGATTTTATCGCAAAAAAAATTAAAATTGATTGCTGTAGCTGGTACCCATGGCAAAACCACCACAACTGCTATGATCGTTTGGTTATTTAAACAGCTCGACATACCCATCAGTTACTCTGTGGGCGCTAAACTTAGTTTTGGCGACATGGGTGAATATGCCAAGACCAGCGAATATTTTATTTACGAGGCCGACGAATACGATCGTAATTTCTTGGCCTTCCAGCCGTTCATGAGTTTAGTAAGCGGCGTTGATTGGGACCACCCTGATATCTATCCGACCCGTGAAGAATATTACCGGGCCTTTAAGAAATTTATCAGCCAGAGCCAGTGGTCCGTCCTATGGCACGGCGACGCCAAGGAACTTAAATTATCCCCGGCTAAAAATGTGCTCCTGCTTCATGACAACGAGGAAGCTATCAACAAAATCAAGCTGCCGGGGCATGTAAACCGCCTTGATGCTTGGCTGGCAGCAAAAAGTATTTTCGAGATAATCGATAAGCCCTTAGATGAATTAATCGACATTCTCAATAGCTTTCCCGGCCTGTCGCGCCGTTTTGAAAATATCGCTCCGAATGTTTACAGCGATTACGCCCACACACCCGGCAAAATTCGCGGCGCACTGCAAATGGCCCGCGAAGTAATTGATAATAAAACCCAGGTCACGCATTTGGATGGAGTGCAAGGCGCAGGCGAGCAGCGTACTGAGCCGTATATGAAATACGGTGAAGGAGCAGCGCAGTCTGTAACGCCGCAATCCGCCAAAAGCGCTAGCAGAGTTGGTGGCTCTGCCGACAAGTCAGATAGCGCGATGCGTGGGCTGGTTGTTGTTTATGAGGGCCTGCACAACTTGCGCCAGCACTTTATTAAAGACGAACTAAAGACTATTTTCGACGATGTTAAAAAACTCTATATTGTTCCAAGCTACCTGGCGCGCGAGGATCCAAACTTACCTACTTTGTCGCCCGAGAATTTAAAGAATTTACTCAGCCAGCAGGCTCAAAAGCATACCGAGGTCGCGCAGTTGGATGAAAAACTAAAAGAAAATATTAAAAAACACGCTGGTAGCGGCGAAACTGTACTGTGTTTGTCAGCCGGCGGTAGCGGCAGTTTAGACGAGTGGCTCCGCCAACAATTTTAGGACATACGCACCGCACCAGCCTGCCATCCAGCGAAGCCGGACGTATCCGCTGGTGCTCTTGGCAAATCGCTGCGTTACCAACTGCGGTTCTTGCTCAACGTATTATCATATACGCCTCGCTCCGATCCTCGTCGGTGCCTTGCGCTTTACTCAAGTGCGTGCGCCCTAAAAATTGTTGGATGAATTTAGGCTAGAAACTGCAGGTAGGCACCGGCGACTAGAAAAATAACGGCCAAGAGGGCGAAAAAAATAGCCGCGGTTGGTTTGGCTTTAGCGGCAGGATTTGGGCTTTGGACATTTTTTTTATTAGCGGCCGGCGGCAAAGATAGGTTCTGATTTTCGTCCGGCTGTTTATTTTCAGAAACAATAAAACTGCTGTTTTGGTTGCCAAG
>JACOWW010000003.1 GCA_016176605.1 Candidatus Saccharimonadota bacterium
ATGAGCCAGTAGACTGCCTACGCCATCGGTGTTCCTTCTAATATCTACGGATTTCACTCCTACACTAGAAATTCCATCTACCTCTCTCATGCTCTAGCTCAGCAGTTTCCCGATAGATCCGACGGTTGAGCCGTCGTCTTTATATCGGGACTTACTATGCCACCTACGCAACTCTTTACGCCCAGTAATTCCGGATAACGCTTGGATCTTCCGTATGACCGCGGCTGCTGGCACGGAATTAGCCAATCCTTATTCATCTGCTACCGTCATAATCGTCACAGATAAAAGCAGTTTACAACCCGAAGGCCTTCCTCCTGCACGCGGCGTTGCTCCATCAGGGTTGCCCCCATTGTGAAAGATTCCTAATTGCTGCCCCCCGTAGGGGTCTGGGCCGTTCTCAGTCCCAGTCTGGCTGATCATCCTCTCAGACCAGCTAATGATCGTCGCCTTGGTGAGCCATTACCTCACCAACAAGCTAATCATACGCAGGCCGCTCCCAAAGCGCTCGAAAGCTTTGATGCTTCTCGCTAAAGCGAGAAGGCAGAGATATGAGTTATGAGGTAAGAGATATGAATTGCAACCATTTTAAGCTTACAACTCTTGTCTCTTAACTCTTGTCTCTTAACTCTGCTTCTCACCTTGGTGAGAAGCACCACATGCGGCATTAGACTCCGTTTCCGGAGCTTATTCCTCACTTTGGGGTACGTTCCTACGCGTTACTCAGCCGTCCGCCGCTCCCCAACCCAATTTTGCACACTAAACTTTAAGTCTAGCCTTCAGCCTGGCCACGACATTACCATGTCGCTTAAACTGACGCTCTCGCTCGATTGCTAAACTTTTGCTTTCGTAGGCTTCGTAGTAGATGATTTTCCATGGCTGGAAGCCAGAAGTAAATCCATTCGTTGCAGTATTATGCTCCGCCAATCTCTTTTCTAAGTTTGTCGTATATCCAACGTATAACTTCTTAGGATTTGCTCGGCTTCGCAGTAAATATACGAAGTACATAAACAAAAGTTTAGCATCTAGTGTGCAAAATTGGGTGGGGCGCTCGACTTGCATATCTTAGGCACGCCGCCAGCGTTCATCCTGAGCCAGGATCAAACTCTTCAAAAAAGTGAGCGAAGCGAGCTTTTTTGAAGCCCTGTCGGATGACGGGGCAAAAAACTCAACTTCTTCACTATTCCAAGTTTAAAACTCAGAAATTTCCCCGACAAAGTCGGGGCTGACGTTTCCATCCGCCAAAGGCGGACGGATTGATTTGCACTACTCAATTTTCAAAGAACACCTCTTAGGGCCACGTTACCGGACGGCAAGAGATCTTGCTGACAAACCCTTCCTGAAAATCAGGACCTAGTTTTTAGCGAACCGGTACTCCTCCTTTCTTGTGCCTATAGACACATTTAAAGAGATGCCCTAAAAGCTACCCCTATTGTATCCTACCCGTGAGCTTATTGTAAAGTCGATTCAAGCTAATCTGATGTTTTTTCAGCTCTTTCAGCTGACCTAATCTCACGCGAAAGTGAAAATGCGCCTCCGATTGTGTAGGCTGCGGTTTTTCCAAAGATTGGTATACCAAACGCACCAAGGTATCCTTCAGAGCCTATTTTCCCAGTAACTGCTCCATAAATTGCGCCAACAGACGCTCCAAAAATTGCAACGGAACCAACTGCAGCCCCTATCATCCATCTTCGGTCTTTGCGTAGTTCTTCTAGGGTTGGTGTTTTTTGTTTTTCAGAAGTCATAGCCTTATATTACCATAAGCTGCTAGAAATGTCAAAAGTTTTTGCCAAAAGTCCAAGCTGACACGAAATAACACCTATAGAGTTACGGGCTCTATACTCTCGGGATAATCGCTCGGTTTATGTACTCCTCTTTCCGGGTAATCTAGGTCTATGCGTGGTAAATTAGACTCAAACAGAACGACGGAGTTCGTGGGAACTACAATAATATTGCCCTCGTCAGCGGCTCCAAAAACATCGTAAATCTCCTGCTCTATTCTTTGATGCCGGCGAGGACTAAGGCCATTCTCCGGTTCATCAACAAACTCAATACAGCCTTTAACTTCTGTTGTTTGCTTGCCACTTTCTGAAGCTCGAGCTGTGTTGAATCGTTTCCTCGTTCTTTGCTGACTCAGCCTGTGATCGCGATAGTACCGCAACTCCTCATCTACTGTTTGCCTGGCGGATCTGATATGGAATGCACCAGTACCTTCTACAATCGTCGACGTATTAACTTCGATAGGGCCGTCGTTACCATGAACAACCGCCACACTTGGCACATGGTGATCGAGCGCCAGCTGGCGAGCTATATCTATCGCGCGGCCATAGATCTCTCCGACATCCATATAGTACGGCGCTGCCTCTGATCTGAATCGCGAACCCCCCAGCATAGCTGGTGCCACTAGAGCGCCTAATCCAGACAATGCTAATTTTTCACTTTGAGTCTCACTGTGAGTACCATCACTCGAAAAAACAGACTGGAAAGCTAATTCTTTGGCTCGCATTGGTCCGTGGTCAACAAAATTACGTTCAACATGATCAATGTACTCAGCCACAAAGCAAATAGCTTTGGCCAGAGTACTCTTGCCGCTACCATTTTCGCCGACGATTAATGTTATTCCAGGTTCAAAATTGAGGATCTCCGGCAAACGTTTTAATATCTCAAGAACTTTGGTAAGTTCAGCGACTCTAGCTTCGAGTCCACTAGCTGCCTGCTCAGGGGCTAGGTGAGCATTCCGGGCGTATTGCTCAGCACTTGGAGGTCTAATCTCTACATTCGCCAGTGCGGCCGGGTCAATCCTAATCGATAGTTCTGCGGGGCCCAGTTGCTCCCCTGATATTTCTGGACTGTTCCCCAGCTGGCTGGCTGTAGGATTTTCGCGAGCTATATCTTCGCCCATTTTTCCTATCTTTTTGTTTTTGGTTAACAAATCCATACTACCATAAGCGGTTAAAAAAGTCAACAGTTTTTTCCAAAAAAACCTCTACCACACCACATTCCCCTCGTTTCCAGGGTGCCACCCTGGAATTTACTCGAATATTCTGAAATTTTGAGGTTTTTTTTGTGGGGTCGGCAGTTATCTTTTGAAACTTATATCACTATAGAATTCAGCGTAACCCGGAAGCAGTTTATCCATCCGCGCAACTAAATAAGCAGTTTTGTCCCGTACCGCAGGGCCGCGGCGACCTTCCGCCCAAGGACTGAAGATAAAACTGAAATAAGTTGCCTTATCTTCCGCTACGTTGCTTGCTCCGTAAGGGTCTACAAGCGATTGATTTGGTTGATCATAAGGGCGATCTAGAGTTCCCGATTTGTAATACGCTGGAGTTTTATCCCCATACTTAAAGCCATGAGGGTTTAGGGCTGAAAAGCCTGGGTCGTGAAGCATACCATACATACCAGAAGTTACCATGTCTATACGGTGACCAATTTCATGTTCAACATCGTATGAGGTTGTGTCTTTGCCCGCTTCATCTAAATAAATATCAAAGTTATAGGGACTAAAAACACCTGCCGTGTCCCTACTCCCACCTAAGATGCCCCAAGGATGAACTCCTTCAACAATTTTTAGTCCATGAAGTTTTATGCGTGGAGCTAGTTCTAAAGGTATTAGTTCGAGTCCCCAGATGACACTTTGGGCACTCTTCTTAACACTTTTGAAGTCTATAGTGCTACGGTTAACGGTGTGAACTCCCAGGCCAATTTCTTGAATACCTGCATCAGTAGGCATAGACACTGATAGACCATATTGTTTTGTTAATTCATTTGTTGCTTTCAGAACATCATCAATAGTTTTAGCGTCTTGTATCTTTTTGTCGTATACAGGCGTATCACCGAGATGGAATCCATGTTTTGTGGCCTCTTTAGCAAAAAATTTATGAAATTCTGATTGAGAAATCGGTGGACCGTTATTGTCTCTTTTTTCTATTCTGGTCAATTCCGGGTTCTGCGGCCTGCTTAGTATCCTCCTAACTCTCTCAAATTCAGCCTTTGGGACCTTGGGAGCCGAACCATGGAAGATCCGTTCATGTACCATTTTGGGCGCAAATAGGAAATCGCCCGTATAGAGCCTACCTCCTACACCTGAAAGTGCAGCAACAGACCCCAGCGTTGCACCATATGCCTTCAGCCTTTGCTTACGCCTAAGTTTTCGATAAAGCCTTTCGTGATATTGAGGCCATGTTTCCGTTTTCAATTTATCTTCTAGCATTTTGGGGTTGGATTAACATGTAAATATTACCATAAGCAGCTTAAAAAGTCAAGCCGGAAGTAGATCCGCCCGAGGCGGGCTCACTACCTGATTAACCAATTTGTATACGCTACTTCTTAGATTTGGGTTTGGAAGCAGGTTTTCCCCGACGCTTTGGTCGGGGTCCCGACTTCGCTTTGCGAGCGTCGGGGTTGGCACCCTTTTTAGCCGCTGGTTTGGCGGCAGCGGGCTTTTCCACCTCTGCTTCTTCATCCTCGATAACTTTATCGACTAAAGCCAGCGAGGCGACACTGTCGCCGGCGTTAAGACGCATAATACGTACTCCTTGAGTGGCCCTGCCTAGCGCCGGAATGTTTTTTAGTCCTAAGCGGATGGTTTGGCCGGCGGTTGAGATGATAATTATTTCCTGATCTTTACCTTTAAGCGTTTTTACTCCGACCAGCTGGCCGGTTTTTTTATTAACCACCGCTGAGCGGATACCTACCCCGCCGCGCTTGTGGGCCGTGAACTGGGACACTTTAGTTCGCTTGCCGTAACCAAATTCACTTATTACAAACACGAATGAATCATCTTCTACGATGTCCATGCCTATCACTTGGTCGCCTGTGCGTAATCGTATACCACGCACCCCTCTCGAAACGCGGCCCATGGGACGAGCATCTTTTTCTGAAAAGCGTATAGCTTGGCCTTGACTGGTAGAGATAACGATTTCGTCTTTGCCAGTGGTCATCCGGATCCATTTGAGTTCATCACCTTCGTCGAGGTTAATGGCAATCAGGCCGCTTTGGCGGACGTTTTTGTACTGCTCAAACGGCGTTTTCTTGACCACGCCGCGAACAGTACACATTAGCAGGTTAGCGGCAGCGTTTTGTTTACTAACATTTATGACTGAACTAACTATTTCTTCAGGCTGAAGCTGCAATAAATTGACTAATGCGACGCCCTTGGCGTTAAGTCCAACGGCCGGAACTTCATAAGTCTTAATTCGGAAGACCCGTCCCTTATTCGTAAAGAACAAAAGGAAGTCATGTGTTGAGGCATTAACAACGTGTTCAATGACATCTTCCTCACGCGTCGCCATGCCTCTCCGGCCCTTGCCGCCCCGTCCTTGCTTCTTATAATCAGCGATGGACGTGCGTTTTATGTAATTAGCTGATGTAAGCGTTACTACAACTTGCTCGTCCGGAACTAGGTCTTCGTCGCTTAGTTTACCAAGTTCCTGAGCAACTATTTTAGTGCGACGTTTGTCGCCAAATTGTTCCTTGAGCTGCAGTAATTCGTCTTTAATAATCTTCAGAATTTTCTTCTCGTCGGCCAAAATGCTTTCTAATTTACCAATCAGCTTCAGCAGATCAGCCAATTCGTTCTCTATTTTTTTGCGTTCCAGCCCTGCCAGGCGGCGCAGCTGCATGGCCAGGATGGCCTGGGCTTGGATTTGAGTCAGTTTGAACCTCTTAATCAGATTAACTTCAGCCTCTTCGGTCGTCTGGCTGGCCCGAATGGTTTTAATCACCTCATCAATGTGATCCAGGGCTATTTTTAAGCCTTCCAAAACGTGGGCGCGGGCTCTGGCTTGCTTAAGCTCAAACTGTGTGCGGCGCCGGACTACGACAACTCGGTGCTTGATGTACTCACTCAGGATATCTTGCAGGCCAAGAACTCTTGGCTGAATCCCATCGATTAAAGCTAACATATTGTAGTGGATGGTCAGCTGCAAAGGTGTTAGTTTATAAAGCTGATTCAACAGTTTTTTGGGATAAGCGTCTTTTTTTAGATCAATTACAACCCGGACTGTGCCGCGGGCCGTTTCATCACGCAGATCGCGAATACCACTGATTTTCTTTTCCTTATAGAGATCGGCGATTTTTTCCAGCAAGCTGGCCTTATTTACTCCATAAGGTATCTCACTAATGATAATTTGCTGCTGGCCTTTTTTGGTTTCTTCAACGGCTGCCACACCGCGGACCACTACACCGCCGCGGCCGGTGGCAAAAGCTGTTTGGATAGACTCTTTCCCATAAACTATTCCACCGGTCGGAAAATCTGGGCCTTTAACATACTCCAGAAGTTCATCGAGCGAGGCATTAGGCTTATCGATAAGGTGTATGGTGGCATCGACAATCTCGTCGAGATTATGCGGCGGAATGTTGGTCGCCATGCCGACAGCGATACCAACTTGGCCATTCAAAAGCAGATTCGGTAGTTTGGCTGGTAAAACGGTTGGCTCCTGTCGTTCGCCGTCGTAAGTGTCGCGGAAATCTACGGTTTCTTTTTCGATATCATTTAACAGCTCTTCGGCTGTGCGGGCCATACGAGCTTCGGTATAACGTTCGGCGGCCGGCGGGTCGCCGTCCATGGAACCAAAGTTCCCCTGGCCGTCAACCAGCGGATAGCGCATGGACCAGTCCTGAGCCAAGCGCACCATGGCGTCATAAATGGCTACATTGCCATGCGGGTGGTAACGAGCCATTACTGTACCGGTTACGTTAGCACTCTTGCGGTACTTGCTGCCCGGGCGGATACCCTCTTCCAGCATGGTATAGAGGATGCGTCGGTGGACCGGCTTTAGCCCGTCACGGACGTCCGGCAGGGCCCGCGCCACGATAACGCTCATCGAATAACGGAGGTAGTTATCCTCCATTACGTCTTCGACTGTACGCAGTTCCAGCTCGCGCGAGTGAGTCTGCTTGGCAATTACCTCAGGTTTTTGGTCATCTTCCATATGCCAAGCCCTTTACCTTTTTCAGTTCACCGTTTACCGTACTTTTACCGTTTACTGTTTTCCATGGTAAATGGATAACGGCTAATGCATGGTGAACAGTAAATTGTGAATGGTTAATGGTCATTAGATGTCTAGGTCTTTCACAAATTTGGCGCGGGTTTGAATAAAGTTCTTGCGCAACTCCACCTCTGTACCCATTAGTTTGTTAAAAATAGCGTCGGCCTTTTCGGCATCTTCCAGCCTAACCTGTACCAACACTCTATTTTCGGGGTTCATAGTTGTATCCCACAGCTGTTCGGCATTCATTTCGCCTAGTCCTTTGTAGCGCTTTTGTTCGGCGAAGCCGGCTTGTTTAAAGCGTTCGTCGCTGGTGCCTTCGATCTTCTTAGCTTCTGATCTGCGTGAAGCGATTTCTTTGTCCAAAATCTCGTTTAACTGCTTCTCGTCGTAAATAAAAATGCTAGATTTTCGTCCTGGCTTAAGCAATTCAAACAGGGGCGGTTTGGCCAAATATAGATGCCCGCCGTCAATGATAGGCCGCATATGCCTAAAGAAGAAGGTCAGCAGCAGCGTGCTGATATGGCTGCCGTCAACATCGGCGTCGGTCATGATGATGACACGCCCATAGCGCAAGCCGCTGACATCAAACTGCTCTTCTATACCCACGCCTAGTGCTTTGATAAGCGTAACTATTTCGTTGTTAGCCAGCATTTTATCAAGACGGGCCCGCTCAACGTTAAGGACCTTACCTCGCAGCGGCAGAATGGCCTGAGTTTTGCTATCACGCCCGCTTTTGGCGCTGCCGCCAGCGGAGTCGCCCTCCACGATATAAAGCTCAGAGTTGTGAGGGTCGCGGCTAGAACAATCAGCCAGTTTACCGGGCAGGCCGGAGCCTTCCAAAACTCCTTTGCGAATAATACTCTCGCGGGCGGCGCGGGCGGCCTTGCGGGCCCGGGCGGCCAGCAGGCCCTTATTAACTATTTTGCGGCCAATTGCCGGGTGTTCTTCGAGGTAGTAAGCAAACCATTCGTTCATGATCTGTTCTACATAGCCGCGCACCTCTGGGTTGCCTAGTTTATTCTTGGTCTGGCCCTCGAACTGCGGATCGGGGATTTTAACCAGTATTACAGCGGTTAGGCCCTCACGGCAGTCTTCACCGGACAAATTTTCTTCTTTTTCCTTAATCAGCCCGTTTTTGCGGGCATAGTCGTTGATCACTCTTGTCAAAGAAGTTTTAAAACCGGTCAAATGCGAGCCGCCGTCGGGATTATAGACATTGTTAGCAAAGGCCATTACGGTGTCAGTAAAGCTATCACTATATTGCAAAGCTATCTCTATAACGCCACCATCCATTTCTTTATCAACGTAAAAAATATCCTCGTCCAGTGGCTCTTTACCGGTATTAAGATGGCGCACATATGACTCTATGCCGCCTTCGAAGTAAAAAGCGTACGATAAACCACTGCGTTGGTCATGGACCGACGCCTTTACACCCTTGGTAAGATAAGCCTGGTGGCGTAGGTAATTTGTTACCCACTCATAATCAAAATCGATGCTGGTAAAGACAGTGTTATCAGGATGGAAAGTAATCAAGGTGCCCGTTTCGTTGGCCGGCGGACCTTTTTTGACTGGCCCTAGCGGCAGGCCGCGTTTGTACTGCTGGCTCCACTGCCAACCGTCCCTTTTTACTATTACTTTAAGGTGATCAGACAGGGCGTTAACTACACTGGAACCGACACCGTGCAAGCCGCTGCTGACTTTATAACCGCCGCTGCCAAACTTGCCGCCGGCGTGAAGCATCGTCAGAACTGTTTCTAGTGTGCTTTTGCCGGTTTTTGGGTGTTTTTCGACGGGAATACCGCGTCCGTCATCACTGACCGTTACAGAGCCGTCTGCGTGGATAACAATCTCAAGTTTGGTAGCCTGTCCGGCGATTACTTCGTCAATAGCATTATCGGCCAGTTCTTTAATCATCCGGTTTAGGCCCTCGGGGCCAGTGCTGCCAATGTACATGCCCGGACGCTTGCGGACCGGCTCTAACCCCTCTAGAACCTGGATCTGGCTGGCATCATAAGCCAGTTTTTTGGCACTCACAGCAACAATTCCCTCGCTTGTATTTGTCTGCACATTCTAGATATATTTTAGCTAATTTTGCCTTTTCAAGCAAGGAGTTTTACAGATTATTCGCGCCAAAAAGCTGTACCATTCACCGTCTACTATTCACCGTTTACCGTGCATTAGCCGTTTACTATTTACCGTTTACCATGAATAACGGATAACGGATCACAGAAAACGCACCGAAAACGGCAAACTGTAAACTGTTAATTGCTTGCTATTCGCAAGCATGAGTGGTATAATATACACACTTATCCGCCTTAGGCGGATGGGAGAACATTTAGAGCTGAAGCCAAAGCTAGCCGATAGCCGTTAGCCGATAGCTAATAGCCGAGCAAGTGCAAGATACACAAGGATTTTGTCGGGAGCGATTTGCGGATCTTATTTTGGTCCGCAGCTTGCTCTCGGCAAGCAAACCTACGGAAAGAATAGCCATGGAAGCAGAAGATTCTAGGAGGTGCGCAGATGTTTAGTCTTATCTCCATTGCTAGCTTGTCCGCTAAGTTGCGTGAATCAGCTGACGCGTTTGAGGCTGGGACCGCTTTGGAGTGGGACAGGGTTGAGTGGCTCGCTCTCCCTGACGTTGCCTACCCCTACAGCCGCTTTTGTATCGCGTACGACGAAGATGAGATCCCGCGTGAGGTGAAGGAGTGGTACGAGGAGCGCATCGAGCCAGTCGCGTTTGAGCAGGCGGGCGGTATCACTGACATGACCGTTTTGCGCTTGCGTGCCGCAACAAATTGCAAGATCAGAGGTAAGGTACTTGCGTCTGGACGTGGAGTGCCTTGGACATATTCCTAGCGGCTGCGGCCGAAAGGAGAAGCAGATGGAAGAGCGGCAGTACAGTGCGGTGTGCCCTAGGGGTCATCTCACGACGATCGGTCGGAGGACTGCGCTCACCCTCTTCGGAGAACTGAGGCTCGCCGAGATGGATTCTGGTCATCGGCTCGCGCTGACGATCAATCCCATCGACTGCGAAGCCTGCCCGGAGAACGAGGACGCGTTCGAGCCGGCACTTTCCGTTTCTCAGGAACGTGTTCCGCACTTCTGGCTCACCGACGAGTTCCAGTGGCCGCTGGGCCACTGAGGCTTCAACAACGAGGGGCGGGCATCGCCCGCCCCTCAGCAACACTTTTAGATAGACCCGTCATGGGTCTTTTTTTATTTTTAAAACCTCGGTAATAGAAGCGGGCACTTTGTATAAAACAGACTTCCTGCTGAGTGCAGCCGGAGGGGCGTACGTCAGTGGAGCCGCCCCGCGCGGAGCGGTCTGTTTTATGCAATGTGTAAGCGACCTATTTGCCGTACGTCAGGTTGCCGTCTTTATCAATTCTTACTGTCTGTCCCTGTCTTGAGGAGGCAAGACCATCAGTCTTTGGCGGCAGTGCTTGACTGCGGTCTATCTTGAGCTCACCCTCCGGACGCGCCTGAGGCGGATTGGCCGTACTTAAACTGACTGACTGGCCGACTCCGCCAGCTGGCCCTGTGGAATCCTCGCCAGAACGAGGCGGCAAAGCCGATTCCACAAGGGCTGGCGGATTTACAGATGGCGGCATAGGCGACGAGGCGGGCATGAGTGCTGGTCCTCGCATCGTGCCAGTTTTTCGCTTGGCTAACCATTCATCAAGAAAAGAACCGGAAGAAGGTTGTAGGGTTGTAGGGTTGTAGGGCTTAGGTGCGCCCACCGATGCACCAGGCATAGCCGGCGGCGGGCCAAAAGGCGACGCACCAAACGCTGAAGGCGGCCTGCCCTCCGAAGCCTTAGCGAAGGAGGGAGGCAAACCGGCCGCAGAAGACATTCCCGGCTGGCCAGTTGACAACTTGTCCCACGGGCTGCCCATGCCTGGCGACAAGCCTGTTGGTCTAGCCTCTGTTTTCAAACGGTCGAATATCTCCTTTTCAACTTCGGCTTTTGGTCGGCCGTACTTAGCCCAGGACAGCTGCTTGAGGGCATCGGCCAACTGCTGGTTGGGGTGGCCCAGCGGCGGCAGAGTGGCCATGCTAAACGGCTGAACCGGCACGCCGCCAATCATCATGCGCACGGCGGTATTGGCATTGGGTAAGAATTGTAAATCATCAATATCGAATATCGGCGCGAATTGCTTGGCCAGAAATTCGGCGTCATTAGTACCAACCCGGAAAGCAACGACTGTACCAACATTACCAAAGACGGCGTCACGAACTTCTTCTGTCAGCTGGGTTGTAAACTGGTTAGCAACAATCAAGTTAAGGTGATACTTGCGAGCCTGGCTTAAGATGTCGGCAAACGATTCAGTTGAAAAGTTTTGGAACTCGTCGACGTAGAGACAAAAGTCGCGGCGGTAATCTTCGGGTACATCGGCGCGGCTCATGGCCGCCGCTTCGAATTTCATAACAAAGATCATGCCCAGTAATTTGGAGTTTAAGTCTCCGGTACGGCCGCGGGATAGATTAACCAACAAGATTTTACCCTCGTCCATAATTTCGCGCAGGTTAAAACTGCTTTTAGTCTGGCCAATAATATTGCGCATCATCTCGTTGGAGAGAAAAGCGCCAAATTTAGAGACAAACCAGCTAATGACCTCGCCGAAGTCATTTGATCGTTGGGATTGAGGCATCTCCTTGCGCCAAAACTCAATGACGTTTTGATCTTTGACATGCTGTAACTTTTTATCTACAAAAGCCGGATCACGGAAGAGTTTAGGGATATCAACAAACGATCCGCCGGCGGGATCAGCCATGATTGTCAGCGCGGAGTTACGAAAAATGTGCTCATAACGGGGGCCGATAATACCGGTATGGCCGGGATCATATAATTTATACAACATATTAATCGCCTCTTGGATTAAGAAGTCTTTTTGGTCCTCGGTATGGTATTCAAACATATTAAGGCCCATCGGGTAGTCGGTATCGGCCGGCGAGAAGTAAATAACGTCCTCTGTACGCTCTTTAGGCACCATGGAAAGCAGTTTTTCGGCGGTGTCGCCGTGCGGGTCCACAAAAGCAAAACCGCGGCCTTCCAGCATGTCCTGGAGGGCCAAATTCTCTAGGTAGGTAGATTTACCGGTGCCGGTCTGACCGACGACATACATGTGGCGGGCGCGGTCAGCTTGTTCCATACGAATAGCCTTCTTTGCCCCGCGGAACATGTTATAGCCCAGCAATAAGCCTTCTTCCGGGATGTTACGCGGGCCGTCGACTTGTTTGGACGATTGGCGCTCCAGCTGTGAGGTTGGAATGTTCTGCTGATCTGGAAAGTGAAACAGCGTAGCCAGTTCCGTGGCGTTCAAGATGTTTTCATCCTTGCTTTGGGGAAAAAAACGCAGTATGTAAGCAGTTACAAAATTGTCTACATCTTTGGCTGGCAGGAATTTAAAGCCGTTACGGCCGGGCGCGTCAAATAAAGCGAAGGTAGCAACCAAGTTGTTTAATATTATCTGGGCCCGCTGGGAGACGTTAGAGCTAGCCACTACCCTGATCAAGACTTCATAGCCCGGCTGTTTGGTCTTTTCCTCTATCATTTGGGCCACTGACTGGTCTAGTGACGAAGGCTCATCTTTAGGTTTGTCGGCTTCAGTGTCTTTAGAGGATTCCGGCGGCTTAGCTAAAGCGGTGAATACCTGTCCGGCGCCGGAAACGGCTTTATCAAAGCCTTTATTCTTGGCTTTGCCAGTACGCTTAGCATGGGCGTGGGCATTGGCCTGCTTACGCCATTTGCTATCGGCCGGCCGCAGTAGAATCTGGACACCTGCCCCGTCTTCCTTTGTTAAAGCTGAAAGAGCGTTAAGTAATGACTGCATAGTGTCACGTTTAATATCCTGATAAGTTGCTATAGGGTAGGCAAAATCCTCTTTAAGCACCAACTCGCCGCCCAGAGTGCCGGAAATTCGGCCCACCGGACTAAAAATATTGTGTTCAGCGACTTCTTCCAGCCTGGCGGTCGGATAGGCACTAACAATCGCTTGCTCTACCACACCTAAAAGTATCACTGGCACGGCAGCGTAAAAGTGAATGGTTCCTTTAGAAGCTACTATTTCCAGCGCAATATGACGCTGGCCATAGAACTTACTCCTAATCCCCTTCTGGAAAGTAGCGGCCAAGATGCCGTATAACACTTGAGCCCGCGAGATATTTTCGTCTACTACGTCCCTGACGTCGCGTCCCTGTACTTCCGTATCATCACTAGGGGGCGGCAGATGGATAAGAACAGGTACCATTTTAAGTCCGCGCTCATAATTTTTTTGTTCACGGTAGAGCCGGCGGACATAAAAATAACCAAAGCCGAAGCCAGCTAGGACTAATACTAAGAAGCCGACCAGTACCATCAGAACACTCACAATACGCCTCCTCTGGAGGCAATTATCAATTTACAATTATCAATTTTCAATGATTTATCATTGATCATTTTCCAATTGTTAAATGGCAAATGTGAAATTAATGGTAAATGGTAAATGGTAAATGGTAAATGAAATAACACGGTCATGACTTATGCCGGTTCTGTTTTGACTATTTTGTTATAGCGTTTAGCGATGTAGTCAGCCTTAATCTTACTCACTTCATGCTTTTGCTTATAGGGGTCATCTTTGGTCTGAGCGACAATGGCTTTAGCTTTATCGATCCATTGTTTTTCAATCCTATCACCATCGGCTGCCGGCAATTTGGCGGTGACTGGAGGGGACACCGATGCCGCGACGTCATCCGTAGGTAAGGCCACTGGCACCGCGGCTGGTAAATCTGGTATGGCCGGCAACGGTTGGATGGCCGCCGGCGTGGCTTGCTTACCAGCGGCTGACTCCTGCGACGCTGGACGCTGTTTTTCAATAGATTGACCTTTAGAAACCTCGTCCGTCTCTGGTGGTTGGACTGTTTCCAAGTGTTGCTTGGGCTCTCCACCTCCTGCTTCATTCATCCCGTTAGAACCTCACCCTTAGCTAGTATAACTTCATTAAATGCTGGCACCTGAAACTTTTTCCAACGCAAAACTAAGCTTAAAATTGCAGGTTGAGGTCTCACGGGATTCATACCCATCATTATACCGGAGTAAAAAACAATCAACAAAAACCAATAACCACTACCTCCTTACTGTTCGTTGCTCGCTGTTCTTTGTTCACTGTCCTCTTCGACTGCTATAAAAAAGCAGGCCCAAGGTGAGTAGTAATAGAACTAATAAATCTACCCAGTTTAGGGAACCGGCACTGCGAAACATAACAAAAACTACGGCTAAAATACTAATAATCACAATTTTAGAGCGTGAAACAGCACTTACTCTTCCCCAGCGCACCAATGACCAGAGATGACCCAAACTAAGAAGTAAAACAAATAAAATCGCGAAGAAAACCACTGCATAGGCTATATTCTCAATTGGATTTGTTAAGAACACGGTAGCTACTAGGCCCAAAAAACTACCTCCGGACAGAATTGCTGGTAATAAAAGATGCCGGTTATGTCTTATCATCCCGTTAGAAGCCCAATTCTATGCCCATAGAATTGGCAGATTTTATTAAAGATAAAATACTTACTTCTAATAACGGGACTCATGTAGTCATTGTAACGCAAGCAAGGACGGTAAATGCGCTCTTTAAAAATTACTTTATAGTGCTTACCGTCCGTTGCTCATTGTCCGTTCGACTTGTCGGGACTCGCTCAGGACATCCCGAGCATAGTCGAGGGATGACTGACCGCTCTTTCCCGCCTTTTAGCGGGATTGAGCGTCATCCGGGCTTCAAACTCTACCGGCCCGTTTTGCAAGTTTTTGTTTTAGAAACTTACCTTGCCACCTTACCAAACACCTTAAGCTTAGTCAAGGAAACTATATTGTATTATTAACAATGAAACAGATAGCAATGTGTATTTTTATCATAGTATTAAATACTACGATTTTAACTTATGAACATACACCGAACGAATTTTTGTCTTATTGTGGAGTTTGTCTATTTTTTGAGCCCGTATAATTTTCCTTTTCAGCTCGTAAAAATTATTAATCGAACACCGTTTGAACCACACGATAATTTGTATGTCAAGCTAGACCAAGATTTTGGCTGTGTTTGATTTTACGATTTTTTATGCAATTGCCGATTTAATTCTAATATATTTAAGACTATATATTTCAAGTCTCAAAAAATGATCTAACCGGCCGCAAAGGCTTAAGCCAACAAAATCAGTCGGCGGCATAGGCTAATTGGTTGTTAATATCGCCAACGAATTATTATTACCGGCTGTTATGACAAAAATCATTTAATGGCCGTCAAAAAAATCGGCGAGTTGGGAGCCGGCGAGGCCACAAAAGCCAATTTTTCAAGGCCAATAAAGCCAAATTCAAGCAAAAGTTATGCACAGGTTTATTAAGAAAAGCATAAAAATCTTATTGACAGCCGAAAGTTAGATTTATAAGATGAAGATGGCACTTGAATAAAAAAAGTGCTCAAAACAAAAACGAAAAGTAACAACGGCTTCTCGCAAGCCGTTGTTCCATCAAAAAACAGCTCCGATGCAAAAGATCGGGATCCCGACCAAAAGCGTCGGGAATGCAAAACAAATAGCTTAAAAGCAAACCTCCAACCCAGCACCTAGCTTCGAGCGCTTCGCAAAAAATTATCCGCCTAAGCGGATAATCTCGGAGCTAGGTGCTGGGCCAACACCCAACAAACTTTACAAAACGGTCCGCAAAACTCGGACCGTTTTGTTTAATTTTGAAGGACAACCTACGGTTTTCCTTCAACGCTCGATCGGCAAAGCCGAGTTCGCATAATACGAACCGAGCCGAGCTACTACCTTTCCCTCAAAACCAGGCTACAACTTCATTAAGAATTCGTGGACCAGAAAATGAAAATAGATTAAGGAGGCTGACTCCACTCTCTAATCTTTGTTCTTTGCTCTTTGCTCTTTGCTTTTCTAAGCTTGAGCAATTTTCTTTCGCCTGCCTGCTTGTAATAATGAGTCCCAATGGCGAGCAGTACAAAAAGTATCGTGGACTTTGGCGGCGGAGACGGTGTTTTAATTGACGTGGAAAGCCATATTACCAAGGGCCTGCCTTCGGTAACTATCATCGGTTATGCTTCCAAGGCGGTTAATGAAGCCAAAGACCGCCTGCGTGCTAGTTTTGCTAATTCCGACATTCCCTTACCCAAAAAACGTATCACTATTAACCTGTCGCCGGCCGATATTCCCAAAGACGCGACCAGCCTGGACCTAGCCATGGCCGTAGCCATCCTGGCCAGCGACGGCCAAATAAGAATGCCGGCCAAGAACTACGCTTTCCTGGGCGAGCTAAGTTTAGACGGTTCGCTCAATAGCGTCCGCGGCCTGATTGGACGGATCCTGGCTGCCAAAAAAATGGGCATTAAGACCTTTTACATTCCAACCGCCAACCTCGAACAGGCTTGGCTTATACCAGAGATTAAACTTAGGCCAGCTCATGATCTGCGTGATGTTTATCTGGATTTGGCTGGTATTTTAGCCCTAAAAACCATCCCGACCGGCGCCGGCAAAATGATAGCAGCATCTAAGCGAACTGAAGTGATCGATTTTTCGGAAATTGCCGGACAAGTGGTGGCTAAAAGAGCCCTGGAAATTGCCGCTGCCGGGCACCATAACATTTTGCTGCATGGTCCACCTGGAACCGGTAAGACCATGCTGGCGCGAGCCTTGTGCGGCATTCTGCCGGATCTGGACCACAGCGAGGTATTAGAGGTAACTCACTTGCACAGTTTGAGTTCGAGCGGCAACAGCAAGATTGTAGTTAGCCGGCCATTTCGGTCGCCCCACCATACTGCTAGCACTATTGCTATCATCGGCGGCGGCCCTAAACCCAAGCCCGGCGAAGCCTCGCTAGCCCATCGCGGCGTACTATTTTTAGACGAGTTACCCGAGTTTTCACACTACTGCTTAGAGTCTTTACGCCAGCCGCTAGAAGATGGAGAAGTCACTATCGCCCGCGTCCGTGACTCCGCAACTTACCCGGCCGATTTTATCCTGGTAGCCACCCAGAACCCTTGTCCCTGCGGTTACTGGGGCACCTCTAAGCCCTGCGTCTGCACGGCGGCGAGTATCGCTAAGTATCAAAAGAAAGTTTCGGGTCCGATTCTAGACCGCATTGACCTGCACCTGCCGGTCCATGACGTCGAACACAAAAAACTGCTGGAAAAGCGAACCAGTATCAGCGAAACAGGAGCAATTAAGCCCCGGGTTGAGCGGGCCTATGCTTTCCAACGCCGTCGTTTTGGCGCCGCCCGGTTTAATAATTCGATGACAAACAAAGAGGTGCGTGAACTAGCCAACCTCAGTCCCGCTGCCAAAACATTGCTCGACAGCGCCGCCCAAAAGCTCGGGCTGTCGGCCAGGTCTTATGTAAGAAGCGTAAAGGTGGCCCGGACGATCGCTGACCTTAGCGGTGAAATAAATATTGAGCCAGAGCATATTAGCGAGGCCCTGCAGTATAGACAACCCGCCCCCACATTGTAATAAACAAAAAACAAATAACAATAAACATTAAACTGTCCGCTCTAGTGCTTATTGATTATTGATTATTGTTCATTTTTTTCTTCTCTGTTATTATCTTTATAGAAGACCGATGAGGAGTAACAGCCATAGTTAAGCCGCCCGTGATAAACGAAGCCATTAGGGCTTCGGAGCTTCGTGTTATTGGTGAAGACGGCCGGCAATTAGGAGTTCTGGGCAAAGCTGAGGCCCTGCGGGCAGCCCAGGAAGCTGATTTGGACCTGGTAATGGTTTCACCGGAGGCCAATCCACCGGTAGCCAAAATTGTCGACTGGGGCAAATACAATTATCAACGCACTAAACAACTACAAAAAAACCGGCAAAAAGCTAAGTCGCTAGACATGAAGCAAATGCGGGTCGGTTTAAAGATCAGCGACCACGATTTGGACGTCAAGCTGCGTAAGGTAACAGCCTTTTTAGATGCTGGACATAAGGTGAAGATTGCGGTAATCTATCGGGGACGAGAAATGGCCCATAGAGACTTGGGCTTCAAGTTGGCAGACCGGGTGGTTGCGCAGCTCGGCGACAGAGTAGTTGTCGACCAAGAGCCCGTCTTTGCGGGCCGCCAGCTAACTTTTGTCGTCAGAAAGAAATAACTTTATGCCTAAATTAAAGACCCATAGCGGCATCAAGAAACGTGTCAGAATTACCAAGACTGGTAAGGTCATGCGCCGGCGTGCTTCAGGTAACCACTTTTTAGAGAAAAAAAGCGCCGCCCGTAAACGCCAGTTTGCCGGTATGGAAGTAATGGGCGGCAAACAAGCCAAAAACATCAAGCGCAAGTTAGGACTATAAACATGAGCAATCAGAAATTAGGAATTAGAAATCAGCTAATTACTAGTTGCTATTTACTAGTTTCTGAAGCGACCGAAGGGAGCAATTATGCGGGTTAAACGCGGAGTTACTTCTCACAAGCGACATAAGAAAATTCGCAAGGCCACGAAGGGTATGACTAAGGCCCACCGCTCATCTGTAAAACGCGGCAGGCAAGCTACAACCAGAGCCCTGCAGTATGCTTATCGTGACCGCCGAAACCGCAAACGTACCTTCCGCCAGCTCTGGAATGCCCGTATCAACGCCGCCGCCCGATTGAACGGTACTACTTACAGCCGGCTTATTGCTGGTATGAAGAAAGCCGAAATCAGTCTAGACCGTAAAATCCTTGCCGAGCTGGCCGTCAACGAACCCGCTGCGTTCACTGAAGTAGTTAAAGCCTCACAGAAAAAGATCCAAAAGCCCTCGCCCAGCACTTAGTCTCAAGTGCTTCGCAAGTATCCGCTCCGCCCTGATAGACTTGATGCTAAGTGCTGGGATCAAGCTGTCGTCAAAGCCGCCAAGAAATAATTAAAGATCCAACTAAAAACTGCTCGTAACGAGCAGTTTTTTAGTGGTCTGGGTTAACCGTAAGCCGGGTTCTGTTTTATTTGGCCATCTATCTGGGTCGCCGATTACTCGGCGACTCGAGCGGTTCTTATGACAAGCCGCGAGTGGACTCCTCTAGTTGCGACATATCTCCTTGCAGCAGGCAGGGTTTACCTTTCCCAACGGTCACCCGTCGGGACTGTGGGCTCTTACTCCACTCGTTTCACCATTTCCAATCCTTTAGGGGTTCGGTTGTGTTGTTTCTGTGGCACTTTCCCTGGGGTTACCCCCGGTTGCCGTTAGCAACTGCCATTGTCCATGTGCTGCCCGGACTTTCCTCCTCCGCCTGAGGCGGAAGCGACCAATCGTCAGTCCAGACCGCTTAAGATTATAGCACAACAGAGGTTAAATTGCACCCGCTTTTTGGTCTAAGATCCGGTTTACCTCGCTGTCAGCTTCTTTATTTAACGCCCTCGGGATATACATGAACGAAATTTTTTCAAAACCTTCCGCCAGTTTTTTCACCTGCCGGTATAGTGGCTCAAGATTTTTATTCTTGATTTTATAAAGCCCGTTGAGTTGTTTAACCACCAGTTCACTGTCCATGAACACTTTTAGTTTTCGGATCCCAAGCTCTACCGATCTTTGTAATCCCTTCAATAATGCTTGGTATTCAGCTTGGTTATTAGTTGCGATTCCTATATAGAAACCGGACTTTTCTACAACGTTGTCATCCATTTTACAGATTACAAACGCCCCGGCTGCCTCGCCGGGGTTGCCACGCGACCCCCCATCGGTATAGAGCTTTACCTCAACTAGGTTCTGCGTCGGAGACTTTTTAATCACTAACTCATCATACCCTGTTTTTTTATCATGCTTTCGAAGAAATTCAGTGTTATCCATTAGCCCAAAAACTAGCTCGCAAGTAGTTCGAATGATTGCTTCTTTCAAATGTCCGCCCCATACTTTACCGTATAAATCTGAGACTACTATATGAATGTGATTGCCGTTAGATCCCATAGTTCCGTGCAAAGAGTTTATTTCTAGATCCTTTAACTCTAAGTATTTAATTTTTCCTTTAATCACAGGCGTCCTCAATTTTGCACTATGAAGACTGCCTACTCCAGATAGAATGACACCCGATTTTATATTATTATCTGCTACCAGTTTCTCAAGGGCTTTTTTTAAATCTTGACCGTCTTCTAGTCTAACAGCAAAAGTTTTCATACCTTTATCTTATAATAAAACGGACGGGGTGTGGCGCAGTTGGTTAGCGCGTACGGCTGGGGGCCGTGAGGTCGCAGGTTCGAGCCCTGTCACCCCGACCATGAAATAAGCTCCTTATTAAGGAGCTTATTTCATGGAAGGTCGGCTGAGGCACTCAATTACTCTGCTCTCGCAAAGTGGGTGCCCGCACCTCCGGTCCACGGACCGATAAGCATGTAAGGCTCCCTGTCTTGATCTATTCAGAAAATTTATTGTGCCATGTACTCCACCGACCTACAGACATTATAGCATTCGCTAAATGCCGTTATCTGTTTACCATTTTCCGTTTACAATGCGTTATCCATTATCAGTTTTCCCTGTTTAGGGTCAACGGATCACGGCCAAAGTACGGTGAAAGGTAAAAGGTGAACGGTAAAAGGTTATAGCACTAGTGTCGGCGCCAGAATGTGAATGAGATTTAACATTAAGTCAAAAATTGGCTGGCCAAATTGATAAAACAGGAAAATAAATATCGCAAGGCTCATAAGACCTGTACGTTCGATGTTTTCCATAAGAGGTCGCAGTGGCGGCGCCAGGGCGTAAAGCAGCCTCGAACCGTCCAAAGGCGGCCACGGTATTGAGTTAAAGACAAATAAGCCAACATTCAAGACAATTGTTAAAAGGAAGAAATTATAGAGCGTCGAACCAAGTTCCGGGCTGAAGACACCAAAGAAAAGGCCGGCCAAAGAGGCAATAGCCAAATTGGTGATAGGCCCAATCATACCGACGATAGCCCCACCCCACTCACCATGACGCAAGCGGTTAAAATTGACTTGCACCGGCTTAGCGGCACCGAACAAAATTGGACTGCCGGATATCAAAAGCAGAAGTGGCAGAGCCACTGTAAAAAAGGGATCGATATGAGGGATTGGGTTCAGCGTCACTCTTCCCTGCATCTTGGCGGTATCGTCGCCCAGCCAGTCGCTTGTTAAGGCGTGCATCATCTCGTGGATAGACATGCTAAATAACAAAACCAGCAACAATATAAGCACATTTTGTAACGATCCGTCCATCTCAAACATTATAGCTTAAAGCAAAAAACCAATAACATGTAACAGAAATCAGCGATCGCTGATTTCTGTTACATATAGATGTTTAGTCCTGTTGATTTTACCTGTTATTGCATGTAAAATTAGCAGTTGATTATGCAGCGGTTGGATTTTGATAAAAAAGGTAAACAGCACGGCCACAACGTCAGCTTTTCCCAGCGCCACACCAAAAAAGTGTGGAAGCCTAATTTGCAGACCAAAACGCTTACGATTGACGGCAAAAAAGTCAAAGTAAAAATCAGCACAAATGCTCTGCGCTCTTTGAAGAAAAAGAATTTAGTTTAGGTGTTAGTTTTTCTTTTAATCCGTTGTCCAGCTCGGACGGCAATCAGCAGTCCAGTGGCTACCAAACTTGCCTCAGCGAAACTAGTAAGATTAGATTCACCTTGAATTTCATGGTCAAACGCAACAGCCGAGCCTGCGATTGCCAAACCAGCTATTAATTTCAGCGCCTCAACTCGAAGCTGTCTTTTTGCCCTGGTTTCTTGGCTATTATTTGTATTTTTCACTTTATTGCCTGTTTAGAACAATCAGTCTAGTGGAGTTTGTCCAATCGGCGCGGTTGGGTTTGTATTTATCGACGGTTTCGGCTGGTTCCATGGCCAGTCCTCTCAAAACCTCAATTAACTCTACCTGCGGTACTTCATATTTGATCGATTTGTCAGCGTAGTGCGTGGGTATGACTACTTTGGGTTCAATCTGCTTTATAACTTTCAAAGCACCGATGCCGTCCATCGTGTAGCCGCTGTCTCCGACCGGCACGACAGCAATATCCACCGTCCCGATCTGTTCCAGCTGCTCATCGCTAAGGTCCGGATAAATATGCCCCAGAATTACTAATTTCAGCTCATCAGCCGTAATCGTATATATAACCGCGCTTTGCTTACTTTCTCCGTCCATATGGCTCCGGGCGGCAACTCCGTGAATAACAACCCCCGAAATTTCGTATTCCCCAGGCATATTGGCGTCAAAGTGGCTTTTAGGCCGTGGTATGTTCTCAAAAGTCCTTAAGCTAATGTCTGTAGGCTTGGTAACTGATTTTTGGCCCAGTTGAGCCAAATTATCGTCTACAACAATCTGTGCTTTTTTGGTCGCTATGCGCAGGCAATTGGCGCCGTAAAACGTTAATTCCACTAAGTACCTCCTTCGGAGTCAATGATCAATGAGCAATGATCAATGAGCAATGAATAGTCAATGCAGCAATGATTTAAATGTATTGAATGATTATAAACATTAAAAGCATTTATTGAACATTGACACTTGAACATTGAACATTCCACCTTTAAATTTCTTGTTCTAAGGTATTAATTATAACCTGCTTTTTAGACTCTAAAAGATTACTTATAAAACGGTCGTTAATCTGAACGCGGTAATGGTAGTTATCCAGTGGCAGTATGACGTATCGCAGTTCTTTGCCTTCGGCCTCTTCCAGCTCAGCTATAAAACGGGCCATTTTTGCCTGGTTAATATCGCCAACCACCATCAGATCAACACCGCTACTATCGTCCCTTGTAAACTGACCGGTAAGCAAGGCTAGTTCAACATGCCCGGTAGTTCTTAGGCCTTTGGCCAGCGGGTGCTCTGATGGAACGTCAACTTTGGGCTTTGGCGCAGCCTTTTTGGCTCCGCCAGCTGGCAGATTGGCGCCTTCTTTGGCTGGTTCAACCGCTTCCATGGGCTGGCCACCAAAAATGGCTGATAAGGGGTTGTAGTGCTCGTACCTCTGGTTAACTTCGTAATATAAGCGGTTATTGTTGGCCTCTGAAGTGATAATTCCAATACTTAATAGGTTTGACAATTCACGGCGCACCGAATTTATCTGTTCCTCGATTTTGCGAGTAATTTCGCGCACATAAAATGAACGGTTGGGGTTCTCAAAAAAAAGCTGCAGTAGCTTTACTCTGGTTTTAGACCCAAACAATTGTTCAAACATCCCAACTCCTCTACAAATATTGTATCAAAGTTCCGGCAACAGCGGTAATTCAAGTGTTCAATACATTTCAGCGAGAGGTCCGACTCTGCAAAAAAAAGAGATTTTATGCAAAATCACCAGACTTTACTTATCTTTTTGCAAGGTCGGACCTCAAGAATTTGTATGCTTGTTCAGGCGTTTTGAACCAGTGAATAAATTTGTTGCGTTTGAACCAGGTCTTTTGGCGCCGGGCGTATTGCCATTCAGCCATCTTAGCTTGCATAATAGCTCCGGGGTAGTCAATTCCGCCATTTATTAGATCAAGACATGCCTTGTATGCGACACCGGTACTGCGGCACAGCGCTTCCTCACCATAGCGTTCTAACAAATTTACTGTTTCAACTAAAATACCCTTGGTAAAAACTTTTTCCAGCCGTTTATCAATATTTTGTTTTAATACTTCATTTGGCGGCAATATACCGACCAAAATCACGTCTTTTTGTAAAGTTTCTTGCTTAGAACCAGTTTGGCCTTCAGATTCGATTGTCCGGGTAAGATGGCGTTTATTTTGCATGTTTTTGGGCATCGGGTAACCCTTTTTTCTAATTATAGCCTGTAATTCCTCAATCGTCTTTTGGGAATAAAATAAGCGACCGCTTAATCTATTTCCACGTCTGAAGGAGAAATTGAAGAGAACAGAATCGATATAAAGGCCGGCACCACCGACTAAAATTGGTAGTTTGTCTCTGTTTTGGATATCCTCAATTGCATGTTCAGCATACTTTTTAAAGTCGGCGACTGTAAATCTCTGGTTAAGTTCAACTAAATCCAGGCCCCAGTGCTTAACTTTAGCCCGGTCTTTTTTGCTAGGCTTGGCCGTGCCGATATCCATCGCCTTGTAAACTGTCCGCGAATCAGCACAGATGATTTCGCCACCAAATTCCTGTGCGATTTTTATCGCAAGATTAGATTTACCGCTAGCTGTCGGACCAACTATAGCAACGAGCTTTGGTCTTTGTGCGGTGGGTGCCACAGTAGCCTCTCTATATCCACCTTAAAATCTTCATCTATCTCAACTCCTTCCTTCTCTAAGGCTGTTTTATGCCCAGAAAAGCCGCCAGGATAACCCTTCGCCAGCCCGCCATCTTTATTCACAACTCTTTGCCACGGTAAGTCTGTTGGGCCACGATGCGCCAGTTGGCCTACCTCCCATGCAGCCCAGGCCGCACCAGCGGCAGCGGCTACCTGCCCATATGTCATAACCCTGCCCTTTGGTATCTGGGCTACTATCTCATAAACCCGGAACTTGAATTGCTCATCTATTCTGACCATCGAAGTACTCCAAGACCTCTTGCCAATTTTTAACTTTGATAATACTTTTCGATAAATTATTGACTTTCGTCCACCTATAATCGCCGAAGAGTAATGTAGTAATCCCAGCCTCAGCGGCGGCAATACAATGTTTAGGCTGATCATCTATTAAGTAATCAGCTCCAATTTCACTGCATATTTCTGCCTTCGTCATCTTGAGCTGTTCAAGTATAGGCATTGGGCGGTCCCAAATCTTGGCAAAATGAACTTCAGAAAAAATACCCTTAAAGTTTTGGTGCACCCATTCGATAGTATCGGCTTGAACTCTTGGTCCTCGGGAACTTACTATTACCAATTTGTAATTTTTAGCTAGTTTTTTAAGAACCGCTTTTGCCTCTTCAAATGCTTTATGCTTAATAAATACCTTCTCGGTAATAATTATGTCTCGTCGTTTTTCTACTTCTTCCATATCGACTTTCCACATCTCGGCCCAATGCTCAGTGTAATCATCGGGTCTGAGGTGTGTACCCCACTTTTTATTGCTGAACTCAACAAAATTTTCAGCATTAGCAGCTAGAACATCATCAATATCGATGGCAATCGTTTTCTTCCTCACCATAACAGAGGTATTTTACTACATTAATTAATGTAGCGATGTTTTTTGAGCCAGGGAAATATATGGGTACGAGCTATTTCGCTAAGGTGTTTTTGATCTACAGAACTATCAAAATATCGAATTTCAACTATTTCGCCACTAGGTTTGGCTTCACCAATGATTTGAGCCTTATAAAACCTCATGTTCAGCATTGCGTCATCTTTCCCATGCGCAGGCCCACTGAACTCATGCAAAAAAGAGATAGAGTTCGGGTTTAGATTTACACCTAACTCCTCTTTAACTTCTCTTTTCAAACACTCTGTGTCTGTCTCACCTTCTTCCACCCCGCCACCGACAGAGTAAAATATCTCATCATTTTTATCTTCTCTAACTACCAGAATCTTTTTGTCTTTAAATACTGCAAGAGCCACTTTGCGTATAATTTTAGGTTTGTTATTTGCGGGCTTTGGCATCGTCGATTACTTTTTGTAGGAAATCGTCGATTGCTATGGACTGAGATATTTGTTTGCCCAAATCCTTGCGTAAGCGCGGCACAACCTCGTTGCTTTCGACTTCTTTTTGGCCGATTACAAGGGTGTATGGCACCTTCATAACCTCGGCGTCGCGGATTTTTTTACCAAGCGTTTCATTAGAGTCGTCAAGTTCGGCGCGAATTCCTAGCTCCTTTGCTTTTTGCACAACATTTTCGGCCAGTTTTAAGATAGGCTTTTCATTATTAATAGCCACCACGCGTACTTGTTCCGGCGCCAGCCAAAGCGGGAAATGCCCGCTAGTATGTTCAATATAAACACTCAAAAAGCGTTCAAACGAGCCCAAAAGCGCCTTATGTATCATTACTACCGGCTTTTCGGAGCCATCCTTGTCAACATATACAAGCCCAAAGCGTTTAGGCATCACAAAATCCAATTGTTCGGTAGCACACTGCCATTCCCGACCCAGTGAATCAGTTACCAAAATATCGATCTTAGGCCCGTAAAAAGCGGCGTCGCCTTTAGCAATAAAGTGTTCCAAATCGAGCTTTTTAGCCACCTCTTCGATGATCTTTTGAGCTACCTCCCAGTCTTTTTTATCACCTAAATAGGCATTGGAGTCATCACGGAAAGATAGACGGGCTTTAAACTCCATGTCGAAGACCTTGTACATCTCTTTTATCATTGACAGAATGGTGCGAAATTCTTTTTCTATCTCGTCCAGGCGGCAAAATACGTGGGCATCGTCAATAGAAATGGCCCGAACCCTAACCAGCCCGTTAAGCTCGCCTTTCTTTTCATCTCTGTAGACAACACCTGATTCCATATAACGAATTGGCAGCTCCCTGTAGCTCCTTGGCCTAGAGGCATATATTTGAATGTGGTGCGGACAGTTCATGGGTTTTAGGACCATTTTGTCTTTGGTTTCCTGGCTAGTGACCAATAACAGCTCCTCGCCAAATTTATCCCAGTGCCCAGAGACTTTGTAGAGCTCCTCCTTCGTGATATGTGGTATAAAGACCTTCTGATAGCCGTTTTTAGCCTGAAGCTCCTCAGAAAAGCGAAGAAGCTCATTGCGGAGGACTGTCCCTCTAGGAGTGAATAACGGTAATCCAGCGCCGACTAGATCGGAAAAGACGAATAAATCTAACTCTTTACCAAGTCGGCGGTGGTCGTTTTCGCCCAGTTTTTTGTCATCATCCATCCCGTTAGAACCCACTTACCTTCCAACCATTGCTTAACGATTGAATACGCGTACTTGTTTCAAACATATATCTACCTCTGTAAGTCTTGTGGGTTCTAACGAGATCCATTTCGTTACCCATAATAACACCTTAGAAGCAATGAACAAAAATCAATAAACTTAAAAGCAAAGACTTTTTTATGTTTTGCGACATCTGAAAATATAAAATTAAGCAGGCTCGCAATCCTGCTCAATTTTTGTGATGTGTTAACACATCGGCAAAACTCAACCTGCAACCTAGTATAAATAAGCTAGCCGTAAAATGCTAGTACCTTTTTGCTAAGTTTTCCACAAGTCTCTCAACCCCAAAATTATACCACATATGGTAGTCTGCCTAGACTACCCCGCTGGCGCTATATCAAATATGATAAATACCAAATCCGGTATAATTATTTTTGTTCTTACCAATTTTTGTAAAAATACGCATTGTGCAGGTTTTTGCAAAATTGAGAGGAGTGGCCATAGCCTTAAGCCGAAGCTTTTGCCGAATTAGGCAAAACGAGGCAATGGCGTAGGCCTCGACGAGGGCGATTAGCTCAGTTGGCTAGAGCGCTCGCTTGACGTGCGAGAGGATCACAGGTTCGAGCCCTGTATCGCCCACCAGAGTAATTCAATTTGTTAGTGGAAAAACCAATACACCCTGTAGTAGACCTGTTAGAAAAACGCAGGAATTCAGCCGAGGACAACTATAAGTTAGGGCTCGTTGTTGAAGGCGGAGGGCTTAGAGGCGCCCTAACGGCAGGCATGGTGGCTGAACTACACGATAGTGGCTATCCTGCTGAGCTATTTGACGTGATTATTGGTTCTTCGGCTGGCGCATTCAATGCTACTTATTATATTAGTGGTAACCCTGGTGAAGGCGCGTTTATATACCCCAACCACTTAATGCAGCATAAATTTGTTGACTATTTAGGCTGGCTTAAAAGACGGCCGATAATCCTCCAGAAAATAAAGGGCAGCTTAAAAATTATCTGCGAGCCACGGCACACATACCAGTCCTAGCTGGTAAACCTCCTCTAATCGAAGATCTTCCCTATTACGATGGCAGCCTAACTGCCCCATTACCGATTGAGCAAGCCGTAGTACTGGGCGCAACTCACGTACTTGCCCTTTCAACGCGCTGCCTAAAAGAATGGAGGCAAAAACAAACAAGGATTGAAAGACTGGCATCGCGTTATTATGATCAAAGATATCCAGGCATTGATAAGGCCATAAGAAAAGGCGTCGAAACCGCTAAGGAGCGAGTGGATTACCTTGCTGCAGCTAGAGATTGTCCGGAAGAGACTCCTTTTGTTTATACGATAGATGTTCCTAATAACTTAAACATTCGTCAATTTGAATCACAGTCATCAAAATTACTCCAATCTATAGATGTAGGAAAAATAGCTGTTAGTTCAGCAATAGTCGAACATCTTTAACATAACAACTTGCTTAGCTCTTTTGTTATCATAGTTTCAGTATTTATCAGTATTTAGGAGTTCAATGGCGAATCAGTCACCGATTCTAGGAGTCGAGATTGCGGGTTGGGGCGCTGCTTTGCCAGCCGAATCTTTAACAAATGACGAGCTGATTGCTAAAACAGGCATTGATTCTTCAGACAAGTGGGTTCAGGAGCGCACTGGCATTAAAAGCCGCCATTTTATCAGTGGTGAAGAGAATATATTAACCTTGGCTATTGCTGCCGGCGACGAGGCCTTGCGAATGTCCGGAATGGGTGCGCCTTACAACGTTGACCGCACAATTTTAGCTACCACAACATCTCTTTTTAAAGTACCCGGTACTCACCAAGATATCCTCGAAGGTTTACCGATAGTTGGCGGCTATAGCCGCCCCGAAGCCAGTAGCAAAGAGGTGCAGACAGCCTGTACTGGTTTTGTGACGGCTCTCCTTGAGGGCTACCGCGGTTTTCCCGTCGATGGCGATGAGATGGACTTAATAATCGGCGCAGATACGCTTTCAACTATTGTTGATCCTGAAGACCGTGGTACAGTCATACTTTTTGCAGATGGCGCGGGAGCTGCCACACTACGGCGCAATAATAGGCGACGGGATGCCGGACTGCTCGGTTGGTACGAAGAAACCGATGGTAGTGCCCGTCCTGACCTCTACTGTGAGCTTGGCGATGCCAAGTATGTTCAAATGGACGGAAGAGAGGTTTTTAAGCGGGCTACAAGGATTATGGTCAAGGCTGGCAAGATAGCTCTCGAGCGTGCTAGGGTAAGTATCGATGAAATTGATCTAGTTATTCCCCACCAAGCCAATATCAGGATCATTGATTTCGCCGCCGAGCGGCTAGGTGTTAAACCTGATAGGGTGGTTACGACCATTGACCATCATGGCAATACCTCTTCCGGCTCTATCCCGTTAGCGTTGGCTGAAACCGTCAACGCTGGCCGCATTAACAGAGGCGATAAAATATTATTAGTCGGCTTCGGAGCTGGAATGACAGCCGCTGCTGCAGTTATAAAGTGGTGAGGTGTAAATTTGAGCGAGATAGAATCTAGTCAACGTATTGTAATAACCGGCATGGGAACCGCTGCGCCAACACCCAATGGTTTTACTGCCGAGGGCTTTTGCAATGACCTAGATACTGGCCGCCACGGTATTAAACGAATTGATTCAATTATCGATGGTTACGAAGATGTTATTGAAGCGCGCATCGGTGGCTCATTGCCCCAATTTGTATTAAAGGAGATGCTCGAAGAAGCTGGTTTTAATGTCAAAGAGCCGAACATCCATAAGGAAACGCGTAGTAAATGGCATCGTACATCACAAGCACAGGTGTGGACCGGGGCTCAGGCCCTGCGCCAAGCTGGCTTTTTGACTAGCGATTCTTTGCGTGTCGATGAAAAACAAGTTGATCCCAATCAGTTTGGGGTCTATCAGGGTACCGGCGTGGCCGGTTTTTTGGAGTTAATCGAAATCCAAAAAATTCTTGATGGCGAGGGTAAACGACCACAAGTTTCAGGGCACGATATCTTGCTTTTCTTGGGTGGCCGCCCCGATGAAATTACGTCAATGGTGTTTAACGCCAAAGCCTTTAACGACACTATGTTCACCGAATGTGCGGCCAGCCTATCTAGTATTGACCGCGCCGTTGATGAACTCAGGCTTGGACGGGCTGATATGGTTCTGGCCGGTGGAGTAGAGATTGCCGCCCATCCGGCGACTATTGCAGCCTTTGAGAAAACTAAGGCTATCAGTAAAGAAACTAACCCAGAAACCGGGCCGCTAATGTTATATAAAGACCCGGACGACCCTAAAATTGGTCTGGCCCTAGGTGAAGGCGCGGGGAGTGTAGTTTTAGAAACATGGGAGCATGCACTTTGGCGGCAGCAAAAACTGGGCTCTAAAGTGGTAATCTTGGCCGAAATCCTGGGTAGCGGCAAATCTGCGGATGCCTACCACGATACAGCGCCCAGCGAAGATGGCGCCATACGGGCAATTGACCAAGCCCTGGCTAATGCTGGCCTGACTGCTGAAGAAATCCACGATCTGTTAATTGAAGGACATTGGACCGGCACCGGGGGTGATATCAACGAATTCCGATCAATTATTCAGCGATTTAAAAAGGACCAATTGGCTGGAATGTCAGCAGTAAAAGTTGATACCGGCCATACTTTCGGGGCCGCCGGAGTATTAGCGGCGATTGCTGGCATTCATTCCATGAATACAAATACCGTTCGTGGCTTTAGAACGATGAGCGATCAAAACCGCCACGCTGAAACGTTCGGTTGGCCCATCTTTAACGGTGCCGGCGCGCGGAAGGTCCGTAACGTCGGCATAGTAATGGTTAATGCGTTTGGGTTTGGCGGCAAAAACCGAGTTGTCTTACTTGGCCCGGCGCGAAAGATTTAGGTCTGTTGGTACTCTTCGCAGAGGCGGGCCAAATATCGGAGATTATGAGTGGTTGCCAAGCTGCCGGCGAGGGGGTCGCCTACTTTGTATAAATGTCTCAGAAAGGCCCGGCTGTAGCCTGTTTTACAGGTATGGCAATCACATTTACTATCTATAGGACCTCGGTCGTTTGCGTATTTTAGATTATTGAGATTTAACCTTTTGTCCCCTGTTATCCAAACCTGGCCGTGGCGGCCGTTACGGGTTGGCAGGACGCAGTCGAATATGTCTATGCCCCGCTCTATGGCGTAGCGCATATCAGCTGGTTCGCCGACGCCCATCAGATAACGAGCACGGGCTGGGTCGTAAAAAGGCGCTAAGAAGTTGAGCATGTCGTACATCTCTTTACGCGTTTCGCCCACTGCCAGTCCACCGATAGCTATTCCATCAACTTCTTGTGACTGGACAAATTCCAGGCTTTTTTTACGCAAATTTTTGTCCAATCCGCCCTGCACAATCCCAAATAGCAACGGCTTATTTCTAAGGGTCGTACCCTTAACCCCTTTAAGGGTACGACCCTTAAAGGAGTTTTTGGTCAGTTTTTTAAATTCGGTGATGCAACGGACCAGCCAGCGATGGGTGCGCTCCATCGCCTCCTTACTACGGGTACGACCCGTAGGTGAAAGGCCTGTTACATCGTCAAAGGCCATGATAATATCAGAGCCCAGATCAAACTGAATCTGCATTGATTCTTCAGGGGTTATTAGCACTTCTCCGCCGCTGGCCAAGTTTTTGAAGTAGACTCCCTCCTCTGTTACCTTACGAGCTTTTGCCAGCGAAAATACCTGGAAGCCTCCAGAATCTGTCAAAATCGGCCCTTGCCAGCCGCTAAAGGTGTGCAGGCCGCCCAGTTTTTTGATCACTTTTTCGCCTGGCTGCAGGTGTAAATGGTAGGCGTTAGCCAGCAGAACCTGAGTTCCACTGTCGATAATTTGCGAGGGTTGGAGCCCTTTTACCGACCCGCGGCTGGCGCAGGGCATAAAAAACGGCGTTTTGACTGGGCCGCGGCGAGTTTTGAGAATTCCACTGCGATTGCCGTTTTTATATCTTTTTAACTCCTTAAAGTGAGATTTGGACATATATACCTATTTTAACAGAGAAAGAATTGCAAAAAACGGTTTAAAACCATAAGAATTACAGAGGTAGAGGCCATTGACACCAAAATGCTTATGTGTTAGTCTAATCGGGTTAATCGTGAGGTAGATTTTGAGTACCAAGAAACTTGGGCTGTCCGCGCTTGATGATTTCAAGCTCTTTTACGAAGAGATTATTATCATCAAACGGACTGGCAACCGCTTAAAGCGGGTTCGCCAACCAAGCGCAGTCAGCTAAGGAAGAGGGTGCGAGAAAACCGGTCGCCACGGCAACCGGTTTTTTTATACCCAGAATTTTAAATCTATCCACTGGCTTTTTCTTCACCATTATGTCAATATCTAGTCATGGTTTGTGTGTATTGTGGGGGTGAAACAAGCGTTACTAACAGCCGTAAGCAGAAGCGGAACAACCAGGTGTGGCGCAGGCGGCAATGTAAGGCCTGTCACGCTGTTTTTACCTCCCATGAGGTCCTAAACCTGTCTTCTGCCCTAATGGTGGTCTCCGGGGGCTCTACGAAGCCCTTTTTAAGCGATATGCTTTTTACTGAGGTATTGCTGGCTCTGCAGGACCGTAAAGACTGCTACATCGCCGCCCGTGAAGTAACCTCAACTGTTATTGGCAAATTACTAAAACCACCAGCCGAACCAGTGATTGAAGCAAAACAGATCAGCCAAACAGCGGCTAAGGTGTTAAAGCGCCTCGACCGGCGGGCCTGGTTACGATATTTAGCTGAACACCCCAGCCTTCAGCAAACAGGAATTAGAAAATAGAAATTAGCGAACCTCAGTTACTACTTCCTAATTGCTAGTTCCTAGTTTCTATTTTTTGACTGCCTTCTCTGTTATGATCCAGCCCAAATACCAGCCAAACATCAGCCTAGTTTGCGAGTAAATGGCGGCAAACGAACTGTAAACAATAGTGGTCAGGGGTAAATAGACCCATTGCAATACCATCCAAACGGTGCGGCGGCGCTTGTAACGCTCTGGTTTGGGCGGCAGTGAACGCATACTAAGGAATAGCGAAATCAGGATGCCGGCCACCAATATACGCTGGATCCAACTGACAATATGCGGCAACTGATTAGCCAGATAGCTTTGGGGGTTGAGTATAAAAGGCGGCCAAGCCGCCACGGCCAATATAATTGGCGTGGTTGACCAACTGATATGACTTTCCAGCAGACGAGCAAATTTGGCAATCAGGCGCGGTTTTGGAATACGGTTTTTCTTTAGGAAACCGTTATAAAAGACGTAGGCGATGTCGGTACAACCCCAGGCCCAGCGGCGGACTTGGATAAACTGCATCTTGAGGGTTTTTTTATAGCTATCTGTTAAAACCGCATCTTGATAGATGGGTAGGTAAATTGGATAGACCTCGTGCTGGCCGTCAAAACGGAAAAAAGTCCGCCAGTACTGGTGGCCGTCCTCGACAATAGTGCGTACGCTCCAAAAATCGGTCTTAATCAGCGCCGACATGGGCTGGGCGTGAGCCGAGAAGTTGCGCAGCATATGCGGCCGCAGTGTCAGCATGACGGTCCAAAACGAATTGGCTGTGGCTACTACCCGCATTGGCGCCGGGGCATCCCAAATGTTATTGGTGTACATAGTTATGGGCTGATAGGAGGCATATAGCGGCTTTTCGGTGGAGCAATAAGTGTAGGTCAAAGCGCCCAGATAGTTTTTATCCGGGCGGTTATCGCAGTCAAGTGTTGTAACTAAAACTCTACTCGGCCGAATTTTTCTTTCCTCCAAAAACACTTTTAGACGGCGTGCGGCAAACGTTACATTCCCGCCCTTGCCTATTACTTCTCCGGTCATTGGCCAAGGGTGCATCACGGCTTCAGCGTGATAGAAGTTTTTACCGTACTTATTAACCATTGACTGCACGAAATCTCTGACTGCCGCGCCGCCGCGTTCTTCGTAAGCAATTATCAAGATGACTTTTTTGAGGTCATAGTGGTTTTTGGCGACTGCCGCGATGGTTGATTCTAAAACATCAAGCTCATTCCAAATAGCGACAATTACGGCGTGGTAAACTTCGCTGGGTGTGATGCGCGTGTGCAGCAGCCGGTTCCTAACCCGCTCAATGTTGCGGTGATGCCACTGGGGGGCATGGGGCAGACTAACTTCAAGTGCTTCCAAATCCTCATTCAATTTCTGCCATGGTTGGCTTTTATAGTGACTCATGCGGTTCCACCCCTGTATGGAGCGAGCGGCGATAGCTAGGGCCCGTACGAACCAAACAAGCAGGAAAGTAATAACAAAGTAAGCGGCCGCCTTGGGATTAATTAGGCTAAGAATAATAGGTAGTGCCAGAATGGTCCAAGTCAATGCCCCGGGCAGAATTTCCAGTGTCCGGTAGCGCCAGTCGCGCTCGCCGGGCTGAGGAATTTCTATCGGTTTCACCTATAAACCCCATGTTCACAGTTTTCGGTTTTCGGTTTTCTATGCGTTTTCAGTGATCTGTTTTCTGTTCTCAATGATAAATTGTAAACAGTAAACGCACGGTGAATGGTGAATGGTGAACGGTGAATGGATCTCATTGTAATGAGATAAGGGAGTTAGCGACAATAGTCGATAAAATCAGTAAAAAGACGCTGCTTGCCAGAATAAATATAGACAGATAGCGCTTAAGGTTGTAGACGCGGGCGCTTAAGATCACCGCGCCGACAGCAGTGATAGCCATGAAAATGGCCATGGAATAAATATCGATCGGTTTGCCGCTTTGATAGCTGGCCCCGGAAATATTCGGGCGATAAGCCACGATAGTGGTGGGGTTTTTAGAGATATCAAAACGCAGCAGTACTAACGATACACCGATGACTAATAGAACCGCTAAAAGCGTGATTAGTAGAAGGACTGCGCGATCACGTAAAAATTTCTTGGGAAGATCCATCCCGTTAGAAGTCCAATTCTATGCCATAGAATTGGCAGATTTTATTTTTGATAAAATACTTACTTCTAACAGGATCCATACAAATTTAGTGCCTAAATTTTTAGTCGATAGTTATTAGTCATTAGTCGTCAGCATTTATTTTACACTTTTTCTGAAAGCATGGTTCACCATGAGTGAGCGGGGCGAGTTGAATGGTGCGGGATACGAGAATCTAACTCGTACCTCTTGCTTGGGAAGCAAGTGTACTGACACTATACTAATCCCGCCTGGTCTAAATCAATTTTGTGAAAACACTCTAGTAGCAGGTTTTTGCAAAATTGAGAGGAGCGCTCGTAGCGCTAGGCCGAAGCTTTTGCCGCTTAGGCTAAACAAGGCTAGCGCGTAAGTTGCGACGATGGAGCCGGAGATGGGACTCGAACCCACGACTTGCTCGTTACGAGTGAGCTACTCTACCAGCTGAGTTACTCCGGCATTTATCCCACACCTTTTCAAGGCGTTTCGTAATCTGATTGCAGACTACTCCACCCTAAAAAGGTAAGGGATTCCGCGCGCACTTTAAACTTTTTACAGATGAGCACTTCACAGATTGAGTATAACAAAGTAAGATGATTGCCAGTGAATCCCGTTAGAACCTCACCCTTGGCTTATGATATTTTTAAAACGCTGGCTGCTCGAAACAGCTCCAACGCAATGCGAACTTTAGAATTGCAGGCTGAGGTCTAAGGGGTGGAATTTAAACGAGTACTTTTGAAGTTGTCGGGGGAGCAGTTTGCCGGTGGGCAAAGTTTTGGTATTAGTTCAGACTTCATTAACGAGCTGGCAAAAGACATAAAAGCCATAGCCGATCTAGGTGTACAGGTTGCAGTGGTTGTCGGCGGTGGTAATTTTATGCGCGGCGCGGATATATCGAAAAACGGAGTAGAACGGGCCACCGGCGACTATATGGGGATGCTGGCAACAGTTTTAAACGGTATGGCGTTGGTGGATACACTGGAAGCTAGCGGCCAGCCGGCTCGCCTGCAAACTCGATTGCGCGTGGATAGTGTCGCCGAACCCTACATCCGTCGGCGGGCTATTCGCCATATGGAAAAGGGACGGATTGTAATTATCGCCGGCGGTACTGGCAATCCTTATGTCACAACCGACACCGCGGCAGTCACCGCGGCGCTGGAGCTGGACTGCGACGTGGTTCTAAAAGCTACCAAGGTGGACGGCGTCTATGATAAAGATCCTACCAAGCATAAAGAAGCTAAAAAACATACTTCTTTGTCTCATGCCGAGGCACTGCAAAACCCCCATATAGCTGTTATGGATAACGCCGCGATATCTCTGGCCATGGATCATAAATTACCAATAATAGTTTTTAAATTATCGAAAGAAAATCTTAAAAAAGTTAGGGGCTGCGCAGAGATTTGATGACTTCTTTAATACCTAGTACCGACAAAACTCTAAAGAAATCCGTCTCATCCTGCCACAGCGTTTCTGCTGCTTTCCTTAATTTTTCGTTCATTTTTGTTTCCCTTTCTATTTTTTGATCGTAAGACGGGCGAGGTCAAAAATAGATCGTCTATACGGTAAGTTCATTCAGACCGGTAAAGCCTAAACGTCTTAACCTTTTTTCGGCCTTCTTGGTTAAATCGCGATCTATTGCAAGTTCGCCGTATTTGCCGCGAGGCGTGTTTTCTATACCGCCGTCATCAACGCTGTGACCAGTTTTAATTAGGGTCCTGTAGGCAACATCTAACTCTGGTCTATCAAATCCTGGTCTAGTAAGTCCAATATGGGGGCCGTCGCCACGAACGTGATCATCCCAGACATCCCGAGATAAATCAAAATTTGTGCTCATATAAATTCCTCTTTATTTAATACTTATAAATCGATAATGCTCCCGCTTTCTTGTATTGTCAAGTGCCTGAGTATTCCGTTTTCACCCCAGTTTTGCTAAACTACATCTGTTCTAGACACTGCCAAAGCAGGACGCGGGGCGGTAGAACAGCCTGGAGTGTTCGTCTCCCTGTCACGGAGAAGGTCGCGGGTTCAAATCCCGTCCGCCCCGCCACATATTGACTTTTTATGTAGTCTGTGCTAATATAAACAACATGAGCAGTCCTCAAGAACTTACCTCGCCTTCTTCATCTGAATACGATAGACTACTTTCAGGTAGTCAAGAACGTCTTGCTAGTTCTATGGCTTCCATACAAAGAATACTAGAGGAGTATGGATTAAAAGAAGTAAATGAACGTCAAAGACTAGGACACGGCGTAGAGATTGAACCTCTTAAAACTGATGAAATGAACGGTATTAGGGTAACTGCTGAGCATTATGAGGGTATAGTTGGCACGGATGAAACCTCATGGGTGCGTATAACTTTACCCGAGGATGGAGAACCTTTATTTGAGAAAGCTTATGAAATCTCAGCACTCGATAAACCCCAGTGGAAAACTGTAGGAGTAATGGACCCAAGGCTTAGAAAAGACTATGACGCCTACAATCAAGGACTAATTGCTGATGACATCTTAATAAGCCTAAAACGTATCTATGAGCCTGAACCTGCCAAACCAATACCATCTAGAATTAGAAAGGTAGCTGCTAGGCTAATTGATAGAGGCTAAGCCTCTTATCGCAAAATAGTTCTAGACCCGTATGTCCCACCACGTTTTTTGCCTATTGTTTTTTGCTTATTACTCTTTTGTTTATTGTTCTTTGTTCTCCGCTTTTTGTTCTTTGTTCAGAATTTGACGTAGGTTTTGACCAGCTAAGAGAAGTTAACCCGTCCAAAAATTAAGTTAAACATTTGACAAGAAGTGTCCATTAAGTTAAACTTAAGCTATGGATATAATCACTACCAGAGAATTAAGAGAAAACATGGCGGCCGTTATCCGCGACTTAAAAAGAGGTAAAGCAGTCCAGCTAAGTTACCGCCATAGAGTCATTGGCACGCTACAACCTTCGCCGCCGGCCCCGATGCCCCTCCGACAAGGTTCGCCTGAAGCAGTACGAAATTTCCTGGAGACGGCTGATTTTGGCCCGATTCCTTCAAAATTACGGACTGACCACCGAAGCTTTAAGCAGCAAGTTGCTGAGTTGCGTAAACAAGATCTTCAATCGAAGTGATTTGTCTGGACGCCAACGTACTAATAGAAATTGTCCTTGGGCGTAAAAATGCCGAAGTTTGTCAGGCGTATTTAGACTCGGCGCGAGAAGATTTAGCCATAACCCTGCTGAGTTTGGATCTGGCAATGTATTACGCTGAAGCTCACAAGCTGGCCTTTCAACCCATTGAACAGTTTATGCGGCTGTTTATCTGGTTACCAATGATTGACGCCGACGCTCAGTGGGCCTTTGAACACTTTGCCGGTAAAGATTACGAAGACGCATTGCAGGTTGCAGCTGCATCCCGCGAAGGCTGCAGTCGGTTTGTGACTTTAGATCGTAATTTAGCCAAGAAATATCCAAAGAATATTGCGATAGACCTGCTGGCGTAATCTGGCATTATACGGGTCTATTCTTGAAATACTTTTTTTCCTAGTGTTCTTTGTTCAGAACTTGACATAGGTTTTGACGGGCTGCGTCTTTTTTAATTCATCAATGTAGGTGCTAATGTCTTTTAAGTTAAAGGAGATGTGTTGGGCATTGACGGTGGTACCGTCGCTTTGATTAACCTTTACAATCTCAAAGGTGTTCGGACGGCTGACGTCCGTACGGCTAGCTAAGATGATGTCCGACACTTCGCCTGGCTTGAGCCTAAACAACTGGTCGATAACTTCCGGCGGCACATTGGGATTGGTTTTGGTAATGCCAAAACCGTAGTCGCCGCCATTTTCTTTATCTGACGCGTCGGAAGCCTCTTTGGCTAGTTGACCAAAGTCGGTGCCGCTTTTAGCGTGTTTTAAAAAGCCCTCGGCTTTGGCCGCAGTAGCAGCGTCCAACTTGGCGGCCACTTTGGTAGCTAGCATCTGCTCTTTTAAGCTGCGCTTAAAATCGGTGATGGACCAGCCCCAGTAATCGCGCAGGACATCGGCAAACACTTTGTCGTTACTGCCCAACCGGTTTTGGTTGCGCACAGCTGTAATTTGGGCGTCGATTTCCCTGTCGGTAACTTTCACCTTGTTCTTATCAGCCAAAATTTTGACGTAAGCATTATTGATAACATCTTCCATTGCCTGCTTGCGGAACGACAGGATTTGTTGTTCGCCGCCGAACTTATTTTGCTGCTTATTTTCGTAATAGTGGATGTAGTGCCGAAGCTCGAATAGATAATTTTCGTAGTTAACATAGGTGCCGCCGGTACGGGCTATGGGGAATGGGACTACTTGAGTAATTCTGTAAAGAAAAGTGTTGTAGTGGTACAAACGGTAAAGGGCGGTTGCACTGTACGCCAAAAAAGCTAGCAATGTAAAAATAATAATGATAGTTGTGATAACCACGATGCGGTGCTTGGAATGCTGTAAGGGGTAGATGTATCTACGGGCGCCAGAGAGGACTTCCTCGCGGTGTTCGCCGATAGTCTCGGTGGTTATTTTTGGTATGTCTTTAAGCTGGGGCGGCTCTTGCTCGACAGGAGCCAAAGGATTGAGTGTCGCCGCCTTTTCGCTCACCAGCTCCGGCAAGCGTTCACTAACCTTTTTGGCTTTGCGAAGACGTTTCCGAAACTTCATTTATTCTCCGTAAGATAGGGTTCAGTGAACAGTAAACAGGTCTTAGCAACTACTGTAACCTGTCCACTGTAACCTGTAACCTGTTTTATGTTCATGATTCAATAACGCGCTGGTCTTCGTTCACCGGCCTTTGTGTGTGGTGTATGCCCAAATCCCGCAGTATATGCACCATTTTGGCTTGGACTTTTTCGGGGTGGTGCACATTATGGATAACCAAATCCCCCACATACGTTTGCACCACTATTGTACCAAACTGTAAAACTGTTTCTTCGAGCCCGGTGATTTGATAATTGATCATTTGGATCTGATCCAAGCCAATGTCCACCACGTTAATTTGCAGCAAACTGCGCGTCTGTTGTATGAAACGACGGTCGGTCATAATGTAAACGCTGAAGTACCAGCGCACCCACCAAGGGAAAATCAAAATCATCGCCAGCCCAAAGCCGGCGGCCAGACCCCCAAAAAAATAGTTGTATTCCGGCTTGATAAGTGCCGGTATCATGCCGGCCAGCAGGCCAGCAGAAGCTAGCAGCAGGCCTTTGCGCATCACAATCGGGTGTTTGCGAAAGACCAGCCGCACTTCCTCGTCGTCAAATTGTTCTTTGAAATATTTAGGTTTTATTGGAGCCTTGGTTTTCAGTTCCTGCTCTGGCTCTTTTTTGCTCATGATTATAGCCTATAGCCTTTAGCTCTTAGCGTCTAGCCTTGGTGACCCGGGAGGGAATCGAACCCCCAACATTCGCCTTAGGACGGCGACGTTCTATCCGTTGAACTACCGGGCCATTAAGCTGCAAGGGCATCTAAGTTATTGTACCTGTTTTAATATGTGTGAAGTTCCTCTTCGGAAAACCACAGGCCGATTTCTAGTTCGGCTTCTTCCTTACTGCCTGAGGCATGGACCAGGTTTTTGATAGAACGCTTTTCGACGTTAGCCAAAATGGCCGAATCTTCGGAATAATCACCCCTAATGGTGCCTTTTTCGGCTTTAATGGGAATGGTGTGGCCGGCGATGTCCCTCACTTTCTTAATGGCGCCGGTTCCTTGCAAAACAAGGGCGATAACCGGACCAGAGACCAGAAAATCGACCAGCCACTTTTGCAGCTGCAGACCAATAGCGTGGACATCCTGCGTACCAAAATTGGTCAACGGATCATGCCCGATCTCGTGATAACTTTCCAAGGTTTTGCGGCCCATGCCTTTTATGAACTCGCGCCTGTTCTTGGGATAATGTTGATGGGCCAGCTCCTCGCTGGGCCAAACCATTTTGGTGGCCACGAGCTTTAAGCCGGCTTTTTCAAAGCGGCTTATTATCTCCCCAACTAGCCCACGCTGCAGGGCATCAGGCTTTAGTAAAACCAGGGTTTGTTCCATTGTCGAAGACAACTGTAACAGATGAAGATGGAATTTACAAGATGAATATTTTTTGTGTTCAGCAGTATCATCCGTGTCGTAAAATATTATTTGCTACAATAAGCATATGGGTTATGAAAATGCAGTTAGTCAGTTTCTGGAATATTTAGAGCTGGAGCAAAACCGCTCGCAAAAAACGATTGAGAATTATAGTCACTACCTGACCCGACTCAGTGATTTTGCCGGCGACATCAAGCTTAAAGACATTAACGAGCAACTAATCCGTAAATGGCGCCTTTGGCTAAACCGTTTAGGTACAAATACATCCGATGAACTGTCCAAAACAACCCAAAATTATCATTTAATCGCTCTGCGCAGTTTTTTACGTTTTTGTGCCAAGCGTGAACTGCCTGCCCTGGCGCCGGACAAGATTGAACTGGCGCGCACCAAACGGCCGCAGGTGACTTTTTTAAACCTTGAGGAAATCGAAAGATTATTTGCCCAACCAGACACTACAAAATTAACGGGTATAAGAGACCGGGCAATTTTGGAGCTATTGTTTTCCAGCGGCCTGCGAGTTTCCGAACTGGTCGGGCTGGACCGTGATCATATTAATTTAAGGCGGCGCGAGTTTATGGTGCGCGGCAAAGGCCAAAAAGACCGGCCGATTTTTATCAGCCCGGAAGCGGCCGAGTGGATACAGCGCTACCTGGACAAGCGCCAAGATAATACCAAACCGCTATTTATCAGATACAGTGGCAGTAAAAAAGTCGATTTAAGCGGCAATTATCATCGTTTGACTGCCCGCAGCATGCAAAGGATGGTCGCCCGCTATGCCTTAGCTGCCGGAATCACTAAACACGTCAGCCCGCACACGATGCGCCACAGCATGGCAACCGACTTATTGATGAACGGGGCAGATCTTCGCTCAGTCCAAGCCATGCTTGGCCACTCCAACATCGCCACCACCCAAATCTACACCCATGTCACCGACCCCCATCTTAAAGCAGTGCATGAGAAATTCCACCGGCGGGTACCGGCTGGTACCCGCCACCGCGCCAAGAAATAGCAATCCAGCCGATGTATAACAAAAATACGCGATCGCATATTTTTGTGTCATATCGTAACTGAATGCATATCACGACAGTAAAATAAAAACAGATCAAATCGCAGTGTAACAAAAATCAGCGATCGCTGATTTTTGTTATGCATGTTGTATATTGTATATGCATGTAGGGGTTAATTTTGTCAGGGCGGACATGAAAAAAATCCACCGGCGGGTACCAGCTGGTACCCGCCACCGCATCAAAGACTAATTACCGACGGCTTTGCCGCGCCGATGCAGAAACTCGGCTGGTTTAACAATTTTGATTCCTTGATAACTCTTTAGTCCCAGGAGGTGGCGATCGCCGCTGATGATGTAGTCGCAATGACCAATTAGCGCGGTTTCGATGAATTTATTATCGTCCGCGTCGGGGCTGACTTTGACCGTGTGAGCGCCTAGTTTAACCAGTTCAGCATCCTGACGCAGAGATTCTTCAAGCAGGCCAAGTTGAGGGGTATAGAGCGGGAATTTTTGGATAATTTTACGTCGTAGCTCACTTAGCCCCTCTGTACTGATAACAGCTTCTATTCCTCTGTCAACGAATAAATCGAGTATCTTGCCCGGATTGCCGCCAAATACTAAGGCAGATATCCAGACATTTGTATCAATTACCACCCTCAGTTTTGGGGCAGTTGTCATTAATTATTCTTCTAAGATTTTGTAGACTTGTTGTTCGCTGGTAATACCCATTCGTTTACCGACCTTACGCCCAGTGTATATCAGCTGCTGCCAGCGGAGGCGGCGCTCCAAATCGTTGAGTGCCAGACGACGGAAGTATTCGCTACGGCTTCCCATGTCTTTTTTAACAGCTTTATCTATTTCTTTAAGCAACTTGTCAGGCAAGGCAATGTTGATGGTTTTAGTGGCCATACCATTCCCCTTTCTATATTCTACTTACTACACATATTGTATAGGTTTTGTATAGAATGTGTCAATGCACGAAAAATTCCGTTGGGCAAAAAATGATGAAAGCTCCGAACAAGTCCAAGCCAAAATTTGCTCTTTTTGGCTCATTAAAATTGTTATTTGATTACCTCTTCTGTGCAACAAAAGAATATCCTATAGGAAATCTTTTAATATGTTCTGCTCTTAATTTCTCGTAAGTTGTTGTCTTAATAAATTGTTTCCAGATTAAGTGGGTGAGTTTATAGGCAACCCTACTCTCAGAAAACATCTTTTGTGTAGCATCAATAAGAATGTCGGGGCCTCCGCCATACTGATGTAATTCAACAACATCGAGGTTATTATCTTTTGCCAGCGCAGCAAGCGAATATTCTGTGTATCTATAATAATCGTTTGGTTGTTCGTGGATCCAGTACATAAATGGTACAAAAATGATAATCTTCCCCGACCTTCTTAAAACCCTTGAACATTCACTAATTAACAAGCCTGGATCCTTGATGTGCTCGAGAACGTCAGCCAGTAAAACTGTATCAAATTTGTTCTCCTCAAAAGGTAGTCCAAGATTTACATCAGCTATCACATCAATATGCCTTAGGTCATGGAGTGATTTGGCCCAGTCAACACATACCACTGAGTCAGTCTTATCCTTGTACACTCCATAATAAGGTACAGTGCCTGCACCAATGTCTAATAAATCACCGCTGGCATGCCTCTCAAGTACATCAACATAGTCTTTGCACTCAAGTTTTCCAACATGCTCAGAACGTAAGCCGACAAAACTTTCATTGGAATACCATTTTCCATCTCTGAGCAAGATCTTGGATGGTTGCCAACCCTCTTCGTTTTTCATAAACCTTACTATTACATAATTTCTCTTTCTTTACTAAAAGTTACCGCTATAAAATTTTATACTCTTTAGCTTTTTATAAAATATTGTTAAGAGTAGTCTTTGTTATAAGTATCAGAACTAGAACTTAATGAATAACACTATATTTACCCTCGGGCATTTTAAGTACACTATTGATGCCAAGCTCCTGTAAAAATTCGGGGTCGTGTGAAACTACCATTAAAGTGCCTTTATAAGTCTTAAGTGAGTATGCAAGTTTTTCTCGATATACAGGAGTTAGATAGCTTGTTGGCTCATCTAAAATAATTAAGTTTGGCTTTTTTGCCATTATTACAGCCAGTTGAGCGCGTGCTTGTTCGTCCTTATATCTAATTTCGTCGACTTTAGTAGAGTAATATTCATTTCCACCGAAACCCCAGTAATCCATAATTTTACCCACGCCAACAGATGCGGCTTGAGAACGAATATGGTCACGTAGAGTCATGTCTTCATTTGCTAGCTCTGTATAGGGAGAGTAGTAGCCGAATTTGATGCTTGGCCCAAATTTCACCTCCCCCTCAACTACCATATCTTTTCGCAGCCCCGCGACTACTTTTAATAGGGTGCTTTTACCGCTCCCGTTTCTGCCGACAATGGCTAATCGATCCCCTTTTTGGATTAGCAGATTTTGCAAATCTACCACATTAGTACCTTGATCATCTCCGCTTTCATAAGCAATATCTAATTTCGGTATTTCCAAGACTTTAAGGCTTCCGCCTGTAGCACTTTCGAAGCTCAGTTTTAATTGACGTTTTCGCGAATTAATAATTTCTAAGCCCGGGAAACTGGAAAGTTCTTGCTGCATTCTTTCAAGCCGAGTTTGGGCAGCTCTGTAAACTTGAGCCATATCCGCACTTTTCCGTGCCATTGGTTGGAGCTGTTTTACATGAAGAGCCCAATTTTCGACTTCCTCACGTTTTTGTTCGGCTTCCTCAACCCAGTGATTTATAATTTTAGCTCTTTCTTCTAAGAAGGTGTTCAAGCCTGTAGAACACTGAACCACAAGTCCAGTTTCTGTAATTTCAATGACTTTATTAGCAACGCTTTCGGTGAAAGACATATCGGAAGTAGCAATAACTACTGCCTGTCTAGATCCCTGTAAATATGTGGCAAGCCATTGCCGTGACTTTACATCTAAATGAACAGAGGGTTCATTCATAATAATTATCCCTGCTTTTGAAAAAAGCGCTCTGCCAACGATAATCTTTGAAGTTTGTCCGCTGCTTAATTCGCTAATTAACGTATCTTTAGTAACTTCATCGTGTGGATTTGCTGCCACATTTAATCCAGATATTATTTCATTAACTTCATTCTCAGCGCTCCATCCACCCAAGAATTCGTATTGCTCCTGTAACTTACCGACCTTATCTATTATGCTTGGACTAACGGCCATTAGTTCATATAATCTGTGAAGTTCTTCAGCAATATCAAGCAAGCCTCTTCCCTCATAAAAATAATCTCTTATGGTCATTGTAGGGTCGACAGCTTCAGGTAGCGAAGGTTCTACATATTCTATTTTTGAATTTGAAGACCTTTGAATTACGCCAGATCGAGGGCTTATACGACCAGCTAGTATATCAGTAACTTCTTCGCGAGCACGAACATTGTCACCAATGATTGCAACAACTGAACTTTTATCAATATTAATAGTCACAGGTCGAAAATAATCTCCCTCAATCTCTGTTGCAACGAGTTGCGTACCTTCTGCTCGATCTTGCTCACGACGTACCCTGGGAGGACTATCATCTGCATCAGGAACAAAAAGATTGAAATTAAAAGCGGATTTAGGTTTTTTCTCCATAAAAGTATATACTACCATTAAATGAGCTATAATACAATTTACTGTTCTGCAGCAGTGGCTGCTGTTGCTAAAGTCCATTTTTGGTGTTATAGTTTAGCTAATACTGAAGTAATAGATATTCATTACATTACATATTCTCAATCATGAAAACTGTATTTCTTTCTGGACCAATAAAAGGAATCTCTAGAGATGAATCTTTAGCATGGCGCGATGAGGCAAGAAAGTTATTGAAAGAAAAGTTTAATGTAGTACACGCATTACGTGGCCGAGAAGTGAAAGAAACCTTACCAGATAGCCGTATCGCTATTCAACGGGACAAAGCCGACATACTCCGGTCGGATGTGATCTTAATAAACGACACCAGTCCTTCGACTTCGATGATTGGTACCTCAATGGAGGTTCTTTTTGCATTCGAAAATAATAAATTAGTTGTAGTTTTTGGATCAGCCCATGCTCAAGATTACTGGCTACTATATCATTCACATGTGAGATTCAACAATCTTAAAGAAGCTTGTAAATTCTTAAATAAATCCTACCATGATTAAACTTTTCGAGCCATCCGTGGATTTTCGTGAAAATGAAGAGGTTTTAGATGTATTACAAAGTGGCACGTTAGCACGAGGCTTAAAAGTTGAAGAGTTCGAACGGGAACTTGCCAGTAGATTAGGCAAAGAACATGCAGTCGCATTATCTAATGGCTCCTCGGCTTTACATTTAAGCGTACGGTCTATGGGATGGAAAGAGGGGGACAAAATATTTACCTCGCCCTACAGCTTCATTGCAGTCCCTAATAGCTTACTATACGAAAAGTGTCAGCCAGTATTTGGTGATGTTGACTATGATCTACAACTAACTCCGGAAAGTACCGTCGATGCACTAGAGAGAGATACGGACATTAAAGGCGTGATTCTGCCTCACATGTTAGGTAAAGATGCTTGTTTAGAAAAATGGCAGGATGTTTTAGATATCCATCCGGAGGTTAGTGTTATTGAAGACGCATCTCAGACATTTGCTCCTAGAGAATACGGCCTAAGCGTAGGTAAGATTGGTTCAGCTGTCATTTATAGTTTTCACCAAAACAAAATAATTACTACTGGGGGAGAAGGAGGTGGACTTGTGACAAACGATCCTGCTGTTGCTGAAAGAGCACGATCTGAAAGAGAACATGGACTCATGCGCCACCCGGATTGGCAAAATAAGATTAGCATCGGCTTTAACTACCGCATGACAGAGCTCCAAGCAGCAGTAGGCGTGGCACAGTTAGAAAAGCTAGATGATGTTTTACGTCGCCGAGAGGATTTAGCCCAACGCTACACAGAAAGGCTACAAGATAATGCAAATATATACCTTCCAGCAATGGATAGAAAAAGCTGGTTCGGATTCTACATTGAAGCAGAAGACGAATCGTTAATTCCAGGTGTTAGTTTTGCGCTTGCAAAAAACAATATTGAATTTAAAGTAAATCCATTTCCTGTCCTCCCGCATTTTAGACACATTAGAGAATTAGTAGGAGATGACGTGGCAAAGAGATATAACAAACTTGCAAGACGAGCTGCTAGGATAATACTTCTGCCTCTCCATCCAAATCTGAGACAGACCGACGTTGACTATATTTGTGAGGTTATTGATGATGCAATCACCACTTCTTGAATCTGCTATAACGTTCTATGACCAGATAGCGCCCTTCTATTCTCAGGAGCTAGCGGCTAGGGCAGAATATGTTGGTTCGATCAATAGACTAGTGATTGAAGCACTTTCGAGATCAGGGAGTTCAAAAATAATTGATATTGGATGTGGAAATGGCGAACGTGCAAGAACCATAGCAGATAATTTAGATGGTGTTGAAATAACAGGAATAGATACTAGCGCTGAGATGGCAAAACAGGCAAGTTTATACGATATTAATGTAATCAACATTGACATAGCCCAAGAGCTCACCCAAGACGATGTAGATTCAGTAGGCGGAAATGATGCCGCTCTTTGCTTATGGAATGTATTAGGACACATAAAAGAGGCAAAGAGACAAGTGGCGTTAATGAATATGAAGCGTTTACTAGATCCGAACGGACAATTAATGATTGATGTTAATAATCGTCATAACCGAGCAGCTTATGGTCTAAGGCCTGCCCTGCGAAACACACTGAAAGACTTTGTATCACGAAACGATAATCGCCACGGTGATTTCCCAATAAGTAGAAACGTGGGTGAAAAAACAATTGCTACCGAAACCCACATTTTTTCTTGGCGCGAGCTATTATTGCTATTAGAAAAATCTGGTTTTAATGTGCTGGAAACATATAGCGTTAATTACGAAACTGGTGAGATTGAGTGGTTAAAATCAGCCGGACAAATTTTTATAATCGCTGAGAAAGGATAATATGCGAGTGTTGGAAGTTTGTTCATTATATTCGCCCCATGCCGGTGGGGTTGAAACCATGACCCAAGAACTTAATAAACGCATATATGCCGATGGCCATGAGGTTGTAGTGTTAACTAAAAAATGGCCTGATACCTTACTTGGACATGAAATAATTAATGACGTACCCGTATACCGGCTTCTACCCGCCAATGCTCAAAGCGATTATGAAGCGCTAGCTCGATCGACTGCAGATTTAGCGACTGTACTTGCGCCTGACGTTATACATACAATTGGTGTCCGCAGACCTATGCCGATGATTGCTTTGATGCTTGGTCGTCGATATCAAGTGCCTGTGCTAGGTACAGTTGTTGGATCTGAGGTACCTGATGTTTATGATACTTCAAATAACTGGATATGGGAGTCAGGTAAAGAAAATATAAAGCCGTCGCTATTACAATTTGATGTAGTTAATGCGGTCTCAAGAGCAATTGCGACAAACACGATTAGAGTTTTACCTGAGCTGGAGACTGTAGATGTTTTACCTGTTGGAATTGATAGTTCCGCATATGATACTATCCCACCTTCCGAAAAATACTTAGCGGGATCATATATTTTTTCCCTTCGTCGTCTAGAATATTCGAAAGGTGTTGACCTATTGATTGATGCTTATGCATCTTTGATTCAAGAAGGAATTTCATTAGACTTAGTTATCGCCGGGGAGGGGCCCGAAGAGCAAACGCTACGACATCAAGTAGAGATGTTGGGCATTACAGAGAAGGTCCATTTTTTAGGCAAAGTAGCTCTTGATAATGGTATAGGACTACTTAAATCAGCAGCTATGACGGTTGTCCCCTCGCGCTCTGAGGGGGGAGGCCTAATAAACACAGAGGCTAACGCTGTAGGTTGTCCGCTTATCGCAACAGATGTAGGAGGTATCCGTGAATATACCTCGGGTGATGCCAGTTTCTTGATAGAACCCAATTCTCCAAATGCCATTAAAAAGGCTATAAAGCAAGTATTGGATGATAGAAATTGCACTGAGAGCAAGGTTCTAGAAGGCAGAAGAATCTCTCGGACGCTTGATTGGGATATAGTCTATGATAGATATAAAGAACTGTATGAAGGGTCTGTCGCTAGTTACATACCTCGAGATTTTGTGCCTTGGTCTTCCCAGTCACAACGTCTTAACGAAATTATTGCTGGAACCCCATAATAATCAATATGACAGCTAGTACTCGAAGTGATTTGGTCAAACTTTTAGATTCACGTCTATCTATTCCAAATACGAATTTGGAAACCGTCCAAGAGAATGACTATAACCTTATATACCGCTACCGGTATAAAAATCAAAACTACGTAGTACGCTTAAGTTTGAAGAAAAGCTGTGAAGAGCTTAAGTTTGAAGTTAAGATACTTGAACACTTAAAGAAATATCGCCTCCCGGTGCCCGCCATATATGAAGTTGACAAACTGGGCAGAAACCCTTTGATGATAATGGAATTCGTGGAAGGATTTCATATTACTAAAGAAAGTGTATCGAGGACTCTATTTTTAAGATGTTCCAAAAACGCCGGCAGAGTATTGGCAAAAATCCATGTTGCAGGTATAGATTTCAAAAACAATAGTAGTACGGCTACAGTACGCCCTCTGAAGGAGATTAATCTAGCGTTGAGCCGAAAAGCCGAAATAAATAGATCATTTTTAGATGGAGATCAGTTTATCAAAGATTTAGTATGGGCTACAAATTTCTATAAAGAGACCAAGAACAGTCGAAAAACCATTCTCCATAATGACTATCGACCACAAAATTTACTCTTTAACCAGTCAAATGAAGTGGCGGCAGTTTTAGATTTTGACTGGGCGTATATAAGTTCAAGTTCTATAAAGGACGTTGCTCACTCTGTTCTTGAATGGTCAATGCCTGATAATCAAATTGTTTGGGACATGAGAGTAATTAAGGCTTTCTTAACCGGCTATAATAGTTCGTCAATTGAGAAGATAGTTCTAGATAAAACATTATTAGACTGGATGAAATTTTCTGCATTAAGCGATGCCGCAACATATATCACCAGAACGATGCAACCAGGAAAAACAACAAGGATAAATTCGTATATGTACGAGAAGTTCAAGCTTATAAAGGTCTTAAGGGGAAAATTATGAATTGCTTTTTATACCTAGAAGGCCTGAAAGAACTCTCGATTAGGTTGCGCGGGGATGAAAAAATACATTTAGGAATAAGACCTTACCAGTTCCATGCCGGAAACATATTGAGCATTGGTGCATACCCATATCTTCTATGTGAGGAGGTCAAGAAGTTGGGAAAAACGCCAAGATTTACATTTATCATTTCTCTAAACGACTGGGAGCAAGATGAACTAGTGGGTGAAGATATATATCGATACATTTTTGATGTCAGGCCAAAGCATACAACCATACAACATCTAAAAGCCGACAATGGCGAGAATATGACTGACCATTGGGAGACCAAAATCAAACATGAATTAAAGCTCATAATTCAAGATTTCCCTGAAGTAAAAATAGGATATGTTCGTAATTCTGAGCTTAGGTATCACCCGTTAATGCAGGAGGCGTTAATACACACTCTCAATAATAGGCACAAACACAAGGAAATACTACTAAAGTATTCTAAAAAACCAACAAATGGAACAGATACGCGATTTGCCAATGCTGTCTGTGATAAGTGCTATAACATAGACACAGAGAGCGAGGTGTTACCAAAAAAACTCATCAGATTAACCTGTACTGAATGCGGTAAAAACGCAATTGGTTCGATACTTAGTTTTAACTACTGGTTTTATCATAAGGAGCTTTTTTCGGCTCGACTGGCAATTCTTCGTTTTGATGTTTCTATAAGTGGTAGTGACCATTATGCTGAGGGTGATTATGCTACACGTAAAGCCCTTTATGAGTTAATTTATGAGAAACCCTTCCCGAATTTGAAGATGTTGTTTGCGCCAATATTACTTTCTGATGATGGTCAAAAAATGAGTAAATCAAGAGATAATTATAAATATATACCCCTTGGAACTATCCTTTCATACGCTAGGACCAACATTAACTCAAGTTTATCTCTGAATAATGCTTCAATAGAAGCTCTATTGAGATGAAAAAATATGTTTTTGTGGCAAATGACTTCGGGTTCGGCCCGATATCACGAGCATTAACTGTCGCTCAAACAATTAAAAAGAAATCTGTTAGTCAAGATGTGAATATTTCGTTTATTACATCCGGCTTTAGCGACCATTTAATTGATCCTGAGTTTAAAATAATAAAAGTTGCTAATTTAAGGTGTGTTAACAATTTAAGAAAAGTCTTGTCTGGTCTGGATGATTGTTCAATCATTGTAAGTTCCGCTAATCGTTTTGCATTAACAGTGAGTAAACAGCTAGGACTTAAGACTATTCTTCTAGATGGACTTTATTGGTTTTGGCAGAAAAGGCCTAGTGAATATGAAACGGCAGATATTGAGATTTGCTGTGTCCTTCCTTGGCTGGTTGATGAATTTAAATACAAACACAAAGACAAGATTATCGTTGCGTCACCAATCGAAGTGCCCGCTCACGGACTTGAAAGAAATTCTGTTGCATGGGACAGTACCTTTAATATAGGAGGCTATGTAAACCCCTTCCATCATCACAGTCATGATGTTTATCTAGATCTCTTAGGAATTGCCTTAAATACAATGCAAAAAAATAATGGCACAATTCTAGTAGCCACTAGTGAGTATTGCAGGGATTATCTGCAAGAAAATCACCGTTTTGCGAAATCGATCACTTTACAATGCCCTAATAAAGATGAATATCAGGCAATACTTCAAGAGACTAAGTCTGTATGGCTTAATGGCGGCAGCAACTCTATTTTAGAGGTCCTGGCTTTAGAAATACCTTTTTATTTATTTATGCCCTCAAATTTAAGCCAATATAATCTAATTAGCAATATATCTGAATACTTAACTATTCCTGTAGAGAACTTGTGTCCTTTGCTTAGTTATATGAGTAATCACAATCAGTTAAAAGACTGCGAGAGTGAAGAAGAGGCAATAAAAATAATCGCTGATATGATTAGCAGGCTAATACTTAAAATTATGCCCGAAAATCTGGATCAGCTTATATGGAGTTTGTACTCTAAGAGTTCAAGTCTTCTAGATAATCAACAAGGGGTAGTAAAACTTCGCAAAGAAGCTCAAAAATCTTTAACCTCATCAGGAATGATCGCTGATATTATTATGAGCTAGTGCTAAAGTTTTAGATTAATTTACTGACTAACGTTTAATGTTGTTCTGCAGTTTTGGTCATCAGTATGTGAGGGTAATTTTTTGGTCTGCTGAATCAACCCTTACCATATTGCCCACTGGCAAGACGATCTGCGGGTCAGTGTGCCCAAAGTCTAGGTTTCGCACCACTGGAATTTGTTCGGGCCTACTTCATCTGCCTATGGTTGACTACAAAGGCTGAATCGGGCAGAAAATGGGATAGGTTAATAAAGAACTTAAAGATAGTGAAAAAAGCTTGAGCGTTTGCCAAGCTGGTTATTTCGTCCGATAATAAATAATAGTGTGAGTGAGAATCTACAGGAAAATCTAGAGGTCCCTTATGCGACTGCGGGAAAAGCTAGCGAGATTTCAAAAGCAAGGCGCTATAATTCCCTGGCCCGCTGGGCTGGTACGTTTGTTTTGGCGGCAACTATTGCTGTAGGTGTTGGCGAAAAAACTAACAGAGCCGCGGCAGGAATGCGCATAACTGGTGGAGAAGATATAGCCTTTCATAAAGGGCCGGCCGGAGTAGACGATTCGGCTAGTGTCGAATTGGCGAATAGCCAGGTTCTGGAACGTTCTACGGTTGACAGACCGGACGATATTACCGGCGAGCAAGTCCACTTTATTTATGCTGCACCAAAAGATCGGACAGATTTAACAGGGGATACAGACGGTCGCGTGGATAGGATTATAGATGATGCACAGTATTTTCTGGACACTAGAGGCGAGGAAGGATTACGTCTTCGAGTAGACACATACCAGGGTCAGCCTGATATATCTTACATGCAACTAGACAAGACGCAGGCAGAAATTTCATCTATGCCGTCACTTAGTATATTTAATTACGTTATCGAACAGGCGCACCAAAGAAGTTTTAGTGACCCCCGAAAAGATAAAATCTACAATGTACTTCTTGGTGGCGTTTCATCTTACCAAAGTCTGTGCGGAGGCAACTACTGGGATAGTAAGGACGTAGCTCTTGCATACTTGGATAAACAGGAATGCGATTTTAACTATGGGGGAGTAAGTACTCTAGCCTTAACCACATCAAAAAATATTATTCAAACCATTGGATACCCAAGAACTTGCGCTCAGAATTTTATAGAGGGTGGAAAAATCAATGATTCCCTTGATCTTCTAGCCAACAGGCAAACCAGTGAGTGGTGGAAGCTAAGAATAGATTCTGATCACAATGATTATTTACGGGCGCCTAACTGCCCGGGCATTGAAACAAGCGGTTTGATGTCCTGGCCACTTAACTCCGCGAAGAATGGTAATGGAACAATTATTTATTTTAAGAAAAATGCTGACGGGCAGCGTGTTCCTACCACTTTAGACCCCGGAAACCGTTTGCGAGGAGGATCTGATATTGAAGCTGAATATATCCCTGTCACAGGAGAGAAATTTATTGGTTGGAGCGGTGATTGCAATGATACAGAGGCTCGGGTCTGTGAGTTCTTAGTTGACAAAGTAATTGACATCCAGGCCAAGGTCGAAAAAACTACCCTTTCCCCACCCAAGGGAGGTTACAGATTGACAGCTACAAGTGAGGGGCCCGGACAATTTGAGTGGCTTAAAAAACTAAGGAAGCAGGTGGACTATATTTTTAAGAAAAGTGGCGCTTTGGTGGTGTTAAAACTGGTGCCGGATAATAAAAACTCGGCTTTAAAGAGTGTCAGCGGCTGTGATAACCAGCAGCTAGACAAGCCTGGTGCCAAAAAATCCGGTGTTTGCTACGAAAAGATTGACCATAAGCTAGAGAGAATAAGAGCTGTTTTCGTCAAAGTACCGGTTGTCAGCAAGTTTACTAGCTAAGTTATTGATCTATTTTGAGGCTGTCTATCACCTGTTGCCAAACATCTTGGTTGCGCTGCCAGTTATAGTCGGCTGTAGCAACCATAAAGTAATAAAACGTCCTCTTGCCGACGGCGAACACGAACTTACCTTTCAGATCGGCGTATTTACCGGCTGTTTCGCCGGCCCGAAAGTTAGCCTGCCAAGCGTTTTGCTTAATATTTGTTGTAGTTAACGGCACCAGTGCTTGCATTTCAATTTTTAGTTGTTTTGGAGTGAAAGCTTGCAAAAACTTTTTAAAGGAATCCGCCATGTTTTGATAATCCTTATTATTGGGGTCTTTTAATATTTGGCCGAGGCTCGTAACGTAGCTATCACTGGCGGCTAAGGCGCTTTGAAGAGATGACATAGCCATATAGGTTAATCCAAACTCTGAGTCCCCCTTAGACACAGTATGTACAAAATAAGCGCTGGCTAGCCCCTGGGTTTCTTTTTTATCAAGCAACTTGAGTTCTGCAGGTTTTTTGAAACTGACGGCAGCTCCTTGGAGTTTGCTGGGTAGTTTATAATCTTCGAGGGTACTATAAGAATATTTGTGCAGCTGGGCAACAAAATAAACGTTGTAAATTTTAAGGTAAACCAGTGCACCGATTAGAGTCACAACAACTAAAGCGGCTGCCAGCCTATAAAAAGTTGGTTGTTTGGACTTTATCGCTCGAACAATCAAATAAATTACAGCGACTAACCCCAGCGGCGGAAGCAGCAGCCCGGCAAGCAAGAGTAGCCGCCGGAATTTTGTTCCAATAATAGACGGGGTTTTTTGCGTACTGTCATTTACGATTGGTTGATTTTGCTGGTCTGGCAGCATTATTTAATACCCTCTTCTAGATTTAATCGCATGCCCACCTACCAAAGTAAAGCATTACGCCGAAGTTATTAAGCGAGCGTTGCTGCAACGCGCAACCATTAACAAATGTAGGTGGGGGTGGGGGTGGGGATGGAGGGGGTGGAGGTGGAGGCGTTGCTGGCCGCCAGGCATCATCGGGCGCAGGTGGAGGAGGCGGGGGTGTATAGGTTGGCTGAGGATTATAATTTGTGATTGGTTGGCAATTACCGGGGGAACCTTGCAGACCTTGGGATTCGCATGACGGTTGGTTAGGCTGATTTGTATCCGAAGGGTTTGATGCCACGCATTGGCCGGTATCGAGAGTGAACCAATTAGAGTAGCCGCCGCAGCCGCCGGTTGTGGAAACGCACCGGCCATCACTCCCCCTAGAAAAACCCTGGGCGCAATTGCTGGATGAGATTGGCGTCGATCCAGTGCAATCCCTGACGGAAGCGGAGGCATAACCCCTGTAACTTATATCACTCAAGGTAGTAACCTTACAGCCTTCTGAATCGTAGTATGTGTTCCAGACGCCGCCTTGGTTGGAGTTAGTACAATCGCCCCACTGTTTTTCGGCATTATAAATTGTACAAACGATATCTCCACCGCCTCCGCCGGCGCTAGTGCTACCACTACCACCGCTGGAGCCGGTGCCGCCGGTGCCGCTACCAGAACTGGTCGGAGCATTGCAGTTAGGTGGAGTTCCGGTGGTGCCAGAGGGGCAAGCCGGTGGCTGACCCGGGCCAGCCACAGCAACGTCTTTTTGGGCGCTGGCTTGACTGGAACCTTTCGTACAGGTGATCTTAAATGCGTACGTTTGCGGACCGCTTAAGGCAATTGATTGTTCACTGCCGCCGGCCGGCGCCTTTGCGCCACTCCAGCCGCCGCTGGCTGGCGTTGTAGTTGCGGCGCAAGAGTCCGGCGAGCCGGTTGTAGTCCACGTTAATGTAACCTTTTCGTTATTGGAAATAGCGTTTTTATCTACATTTAAAGTTACGGTGGTGCCGCTAGCGCCAGCCGGAGCTGCTCCAGCTTTAAGGTCCAACTCACAGATTTCACGACTGCTAATGTCAATGAAGACTGGCTGGTTTATATCTGTGGGCGCTATTAGCCGTTTACAAATTTGGTTGGAACTACGCAAGGCGAATTCCGGTATAGCATTTTCGTCAGGGCTGATGTTGTAGTCGCGACCAGTAGAAATGCCGCTGGAATCTATCCGCGCCTGCAACCGCTTGACAGCATTACCGGATTTAGCGGTAGCGTCAATTACTGATTGGACATCGATGAATTTAAGTACGTTGTTGCTAGAGTCATTAGCCTTTATCTTGACGTTAGTTTGGTTATAAATCGGCGTCAGGCGGACGTAATAATAGTCCGCCGCCGCCAGGCCGTTGATGATTACGTTACAGTTATAATCGGCCGAGCCTTTAAAGTTACCGGTACTTGGGTTATTCTTGCCGCATTCAATTTTTTGCAAGCCTTCCGAGCCGTAAGCGACAGTACTTAGCGTGTCATTGGTTTTGGGATTCGGATAAAAGAAATAAGTTTTAGAACCACTGCGGGCGCTATCCAGCGAACCACCTGTCCCAATTGGGTATAAGCTGACGCGCAGTACCGGCTCGTATTTGTCCAGGCTCCACTTCTTTTCACTGTAGAAAGTTTGGCCGCCTGGCAGTTGGTCAAAGGTGCGGTCATAACTTTCCCAAGAAAACATGACACTACCGCCACTTACAGACGCCGAGGTCGTCATTTTGATAACTTGCGAGCTTAGCGGCGGCAGTTTTTGATATACAAGATCAGACGGTGTAGGGTCAATTAATATACAGGTGTACTTGGTATCTTCCGACAGCTTAGCGGCATCTTTTAGCTGCCCGCTGCCAATTAAGGTATTACAGTCAGTCACGGCTTCGGCCGGGTTTTGCTTGGCATAAGCAATGGCATCGTTGACGGCCGAGCGGGCCGCATAGTTGGCGGCGGCGCTAATCGAGCTGGTAGTTGATTGCTGCAGGGAGCGGTTCATCAGCTTGGAAAAACCAATAGCTACTAAACTCATGACAACCACCAAGACTGACACCACGACTATAGAGGCAATACCGTACTCTTTGTTTTTCACAAAGCCGGACCTCTTAATCCAGTTAAGCATTAGCTTCATTATAACCCTTTCGAGGCAGTAATGGTCAACTGAGTTTTTGCACAATACTGGGAGGTAGATAAATTACTGTTGCAGGTAGCTTCCGGGGTTGAGGGGTCATCATCGCCAGTCGCCAGGTCAATACTAGCCGTGCAAATGCTTTGACAGCCATCGGGGCCAACACTAAAACTATTAAGCCTCATACCATTTCCAAGCAATTCCGTGGGCTTATTGGGCGGAAACTTATTGGGCCCGTCATAAGGATCCGCACAGCCGCTGCTGCCCGGCACGCTGTCACGCAGCAAGCCGAACTTGTCTGTATCGTTATGGTCTGATAAATTCACCGGGCTATAAATCATATAAATGTAACGTGCGCTGCCGACACATATATATTTTTTATCGCCTGAAGTTCCGTTAACCACCGGTGTTGACGACGATTGGATGTCCGAGGAAACTAAATCCATGATGTTCCTAGCGACTTGTTGGTTCTGGGTCATGTTCACGCCCTTATAAAACAGCCGGCCAATACCCAAAAAAGCCGCCAGCGCAACAACTATAACGGTAGAAAAGATGGCTGTTGCCAGCAAAAGTTCAGTTATGGTGAACCCAGCACTTAGCTCCGAGTCGCGCGCAAAGCGCGCTAATATTCGCCGAGGACGGATAATCTCGGAAGCTAAGTGCTGGGTGAAGCCGTCAGCTTTTTTTTGTATTCCCCTCATGCTATTGCTCATAATAAAGCACTTTTTAGATGTTTGCACCTGGTTTTTAAAAACTACCACGACCCGCTGAAGCTATTTTGCCAAGCCTTAAGGGCGGCAAAGTCGGTCGAGAAAGCCCCGCCGTCATAATATATAGTATTGGTACCGCCGATGTCTGCAGGATAGTAAAGACTATCCATAGGGTAGTTGGTATTTAAGTTCATGCTGGTCGGCATGTTCTGGCGGGGTACGATATTAACCGACTTGCCGCCAGTGCCTGGACCATTAAGCCAGGCCTCAAACCAGCCAGTGTTGTCGGGCGCCATGTGCCAACCCATTAGAAAGTCATACCACTGGTCGCGCTGGAGCGTTGGCGAAACGCCGCCGACCCACGGTGTTCCTGTTGCTCCGAAAGTGTGCTCAATAGAAGCTGAGGGGTTCTTGGCGCAATCGTTACTGCCGCGGATAATCAAGCGCCACTGGTTGCTGGTCAGGCCGACATTGAGCGGGGCCGGCCCGGTACAACCACCCGGATTACTCTGGTGGATTTCGGGGCCGGCGTAGAAATAATCAGTGGAGGTGCTGGCCGGGACACGCAGCGAAACAGCCCGCCAGAAAGTCGAGCCGTTATTCAAGCTGAAATTAGTGTCCGCTGGAAACCCCAGCAAGTGAATACGCACGTTCTTGGTTTCGCCATAACACTGGACGGACTGGCTGCCGGTAAACTTGCCAGCGTACCGGCCTTCTCTGATAGGGCTGGTAACAACAGAGACCCGGTCACCGTGACAGCTTGTGTCTTTATATTCGGAAAGGTTGCCTGATTCAAAACTGCCATATCGGACAATTGATCCCGAGGCTGGTGGTGATGGAGCTGGTCCCGGAGGCGAAGATGGCGCCGGCGAAGACGACGGTAATACTGGCGTGCCCGATCCAGCATAGAAACCTGGCAGTTTGTAGTAGAGAGTTAGTTTTTCTGGATTAGCAGAGTTAATGGATGTCCAGTTAGCTGTTACGGTGAATAGATTATTGGCGTAGTGGACTATGAGGGAGTACGGCTGACCGTTGTAGGTTTTACATTCGTTAGAATCTTTGGCCTTAGGGTTACCGTCAGAAAGAATGCAAAAGTCGCCAGAGAAACTCCTATATTTATCTAAAGACGAGCCGCCGGCGTTTTGGGCATTTATGATGAACTCTACCTGGCTTTGGGCGGAAGCTAAAGCTTGGTTGCGCTTTTCGGCTGAGATACCGGAGCCCAGGTTGCGGTTAGCTAGAGCGTAGGCGCCGGCTAAAACCAGGCCCAAGATTGTAATACTAAGAAGTACCTCAATGATGGTGTCACCGGATTGGCGGAGACTAAGTTTCTTCATGCTATTGCTTATAGAATAAATTATTTTGATTATGAATACCACCTCTGTTTGCAGCTAGAGCTTAATTATTTAGCAATTATCAAAGAACAACTTTAGGCACTGTTTAAGGGACCGGAGTAATAGTTATGGTGGTGCCGTGCACACTATTGGCGTTAGCCCTGCACGGTTGGTAGATGGGAATGTCGGGATGGATGGAACAATGCTTAACAAGCAGATAGTCCACTTGTCGTGTTACGCTCACCCGAAAAGTGTTGGTGACTTCGGTCTGGTTAAGCGGGATGTCGTCGGTTGGCGGTGTCCGGAAGATAAGAGAGCCGTCGCCGCTTAAGCCTTCAATGAATACTCGTTCGTTAATCTGCTCCGGACGTTTGATGTTAGGAGAAACGCAATCTGGCAGCGGCGGGACACCGCAGTGCGATTCATCAAAAGGCGTCACCGTCAATTCGTAGGTGCTAGAGCTATCAGAGTCGCTAGGGTCACAAAAAGCAACCAATGGTTTGGGCAAGTCTATTTGATGGATGGTCAGCCCACCCCACCATAACTCTCCGGTTCCGGTCTTCGGCATGTTAACTGTTTCGGGACTGCAACTGGGCCCAGGTCCAGGACCGGTATAGGTGCCGGGCAGTCTATAATATAGCTTCAGCTGGTCTTGGTAGCTGGCGGCGCCCGCAGGCGTCCACTGGGCTGTGACGGTAAATACATTGTTGGCATAATGAACCATTAGGGCATATTGTTGGCTATCGTAGTTCCTACACTCATCATTATCTTTACTTTTAGGCTCTCCCTCAGCCAGGATACAAAAGTCGCCCGAAAATGTAGTGAACTTTTCTAGAGCTGTATCTCCGGCCTTTTGGGCGTTAATAATGTGTTCTACCTGGGTTTGGGCGGACGCTAAGGCCTGGTCGCGCCGTCCCGCTGAGATACCAGAACTTAAGTTACGGTTAGCTAAAGCGTAGGCGCCGGTTAAAACCAGGCCCAGGATGGTGATGCTTAACAGGACTTCAATAATAGTGTCGCCACGAGAGCCGGGAGATATCTTAAGCTTTTTCATATCTAGCAATTATCAAAAGTTAATTTTGTACTGACGCCGTTTCGGCCGGCAATCACGTTAATAAAAGCAGTTTGCTTGTTATCCGGACTGCTAAAACAAATTTTCCAGTCATTGACGGCGCTGTTTTTGTAGCCGCTTTGTTCTTCAATGTAGTTTTTGACGTTGTTGACCGGATTGACAGAATCACTATTTAATTCATAAGCTTTGGCCAGCAGGGGCTGAGTGTTTACACGGCTAACTCTTAAAGGATTACTCGGGTCATAGTAAAGACCGAGCATATCAGTGCGCTTAGCACTATCGCCGTAGCTGGCGGACGTGACTATAGCGCCCCCAGAAGCAATATTATACGTCTCTGTAAGATCACCGCCAGTTTCGGCAACAGCCGGTGTGGGTTTACTCTGTTCAAAGGTACCAGCCCGCAGGCCCAAAACAGTATGGATATAAATCTGGTTTTTAGTTGGCACGACTTGCAAGGCTTTGCCCATAATTAAGCATTCAGAACTAGTGCCTTCTTCGTGCACTGGGTCACCAGCGCCAATAGCGGTCAGGGTCGGTCTACCGGCTCCCGAAATACTGCACTGGTAATTGTTAGATACCGTAAAAGTTCCGCCGTTAATACTGCTGAGCATAGTCTGAATTTTGGAATCGACGTCACGCATGGCTTGCGTGAATTCCGTTTCTCCTCTTTGGCCGTTGATTAATGTAGCAACGCTGACAAGTAGCAGGCCGCTGATGGCCAAGGCCAACATAGCCTCAACTACCGTATATCCCCTGCTTCCAGACCGCATTAGCCTGCCAGCAAGCGAAGCTCGCTGCACTGCTAATGCTTCTGGCGCTGGAGCACGATTTTTGCCTGCGGTGCTCACGCACCGTAACATTTCTACGGCTCGTTCCGCTCCTCGGCGAGAAATCGCACCCAGCATCCAGCTCTGCAACCAGGCTTGACCATGCCTCATAAGGGAAGTATAGCATAACCGTTATCTGTTAACGGTTATCCGTGGTTAATGGTTAATGGCGTCTACGTAAGTAGACGCTGGTACCAATCCAGCAACGGCTGGCCAAATAATATAACCAGACCGGTTGAGGCTATCAAAAAGGGACCAAAAGGCAGCTTGGAAGCCATTTTTCGCCTTCCGGAAGCTAGTGCGGGTAATACAAATAATGTGCCTAGCACCGAGGCCAAAAAAATCATCACAAGGCTTTTAGCCGGTGTTGCCAAAAGCGTACCGGTTACCAGACCCAGGCGCACGTCGCCAAAACCTATCCACTTCCCGCTCGAAACCAAGTAAATAGCTAGGAACAGGCCGCTGGCCACCAGCCAGCTCAAAGCTAAAAGCCAAAAGCTGTGAGCTTTATTGTTAGCAAAAAACAAAATGTAGCCGAGCTGACCGACTAATGCAATAAAGAATGTCGGGTATAAAATACGGTTAGGCAAAAACATCCATTTAAGGTCATAGACGGCTAGTGCCAACAGGCCGACACTGGCCGCTAGCCAGGTTATAAATAGCAACCACTGGCCATTACTAAAAGACGCGGGCCAAAAAACATAACTAAATATAAACACCGTGGCGGCCAAAAGCTCAACTAATGGGTATTGTATTGATATCGGGTTGTTACAGTAGCGACATTTACCGCGTAATAATATCCAGCTTAGTATAGGAACTAGATCGCGGGGTGTTAGTTTGTGCCTGCAGTTTGGGCAGATCGAACGACCATTGAGAATTGAGAAATTATTTTTTTGTTCTTTGTTTATTGTTCTTTGTTTACTGAGCTCTTGTTGGCGTAAACGCCACACAAGGGCGTTAACAAAGCTCCCAAGGGAAAGCCCTAAAAGGAATAAACCAATGAGTATCAGCATTTCCTTTCAGTATACAGATAGTGAGTAACCAAAAAATACTTAACAAGTCAAGCATTTTCTATTTTTAATGAAAAACGAGCGGATTTTACCCGCCCGTCTTTGCTTATTACTTTCTTGTCCTGAGCGAAGTCGAAAGATTGCTGTTTGCCAATCTAGCCGTTGTCAACACAAAACCAAGTATAGCTTCTCTCCAGACCAATCACGATAGCAAAATCTTTGGCATTCGTCGTCCCGCCGCTACCAGTCTGGAACCCTTCACCACTACACTTTAAGCCTGAACCTATATATACCCGGCCAACAGCCCAGGTTAGAGCGCTAGTACTTGTAGTATTATATACATCTACTGGGGATCCAGTGCTGGGGTCGTCGGTATCAATTTTTGGTGTCCCGTTAACATAACGGTCATACCAACCACGGCAATTGTCTGTGGCGCTAGTACCAGTTCTACAGTTAAAGCCAGGGACAGAACCTGTGGCAGCTGCAAATGGAAACTTGCCTTGATTGTTAGAAGCAAAGTTTTGCAGTTCAGTACTCAAACGCGTAGCGATGCTTTGGCGTTTAGAATCGCGGGTGTTGCGCTGCAGCTGCGGCACGGCTATAAATACAATAGTCAAAATCAACCCGGCGATAGCCAAGACGATCAATACTTCAATAATAGTAAAACCGCGAGCCTGTCGAGTGATAAAGCCTTTGGCTCGGCCCTTTAGTTTATTTATCATTAGTTCTTTCCCCCTTTATGGTGTGCTCGTCGTAGCGTTAATGCTTACATAGTAGTAGTTCGCGGAAGCTTATGCAATATAATTCTTAATACTTTGGTATTAGGTTCTTACCAGCTAGTGAATATATCGGCAGCAACACAGCGGCAACCATTATCAAAGCGATAATACCGACAATAATCATCATGGCCGGTTCTACGACGGTTGATATAGAACGAATTTGGTTATCTACCTCTTTTTCATAATAGTCAGCCAGTTTGGCTAACATCTTATCCAGCGACCCTGATTGCTCGCCGATGTTGATCATGTTAGGCACCAGCTCTAAGAAACTGTTATCGCCGCTCAGGCTTTGCGATAAGCTTTTTCCGCCTTTCACCTGGTCTGACACCCGTTTGATCGAGGCCTCGATGTGGACATTATCCACGGCCTCGGCGGTAGTAGCCAGCATTTTTATCATCGGCACGCCGCTGGCTACAAGCGTCGAAGAAATGCGCGAAAAACGCGCCATATATAGCTTCATGTATAGCGGCCCGATGCCCCAGGCCGTCATTTTGAAATGGTCAAGCCATTGCTTACCCTCTGGACTACGCGCCCAGCGCCAGCCAAAAAAACCTACACTCAGCAGGACTAGTAGTATCGCCCACCAAAAATTTAAAATAAAGTCCGATAATCCCAAAAGCCCGCGGGTCAGGACCGGCAGCTTGGCCCCCGGCAAACCGCTGTAGAGATTTTGCACCTGTGGCAAAACGGAGGTTAGCATAAATACCACGACCCCGACTAGCACTATCATAACTACCGTGGGGTAAATCAAGGCACCGCGGATTTTCGACATTATTTCCGAGTCTTTTTCTTGCTGGTCGGCCAGGCGGGCCAAAGATATATCGAGCGTTCCCGAAGCTTCACCAGCAGCGATCAAGTTTGTATAGACATTATCAAAAGCTTTAGGATGCGCACTCAACGCGTCTGCCAGACTGGAACCAGTTTCTACCTCGCTTATAATCTTAGCTATAATTTCTTTTAAAGCTTTATTGCTCGTTTGGCCTTTGACCGTATTTAGGCTTTGCACCAAAGGCAGGCCAGCGTTCATTAAAGTTGATAGTTGGCGCGAGAATACCACCCGGTCTTTGCTAGGAATACGCTTAAAAATGCCCCGCCCGCCCTGTTCGTCCTTGGGCTTTATTTCCAGCGGCGCCAGGCCGCGCTCGTTAAGCAGGCGGGCAGCTGTCTTGTCGTTGTCGGCCTCTACCTCAGCTGTAATCTTTTTGCCGGTTTTTAGGTCACGGGCAGTATATATAAAAGTCTGCATCACACAACCTCTCTTCGAGAGCCTGAGGGCTCCTCAGAGCCTCGAACGGCCGGTTGCAGAGTTAAGAGATATGAGTTATGAGATATGATGCTCGAGCTGTCTTGACTCTTGACTCTTGACTCTTGACTCATAAAAATGCTTCGCATTTTTAGCTCCGCATCAATCTGTCTAACTCTTCGACATCGACGGCATAGTTACGGGCTTCGTCATAACTGATAACGCCGGAATGTATAAGGTTGACCAGTGTGCGGTCCATGCTTTGCATACCGTGTTGCGCGCCGGTTTGAATGACGGCTTCCAGTTGATAATTCTTGTCTTCACGGATAATATTGCGCACCGCAGGCGTAGCAATCAATATTTCAGTAGCAGCTACCCGTCCGCCGCCAAGGGCTGGAATTAGACGCTGCGAGCATATAGCCATTAAGATATTACCCAGCTGCGACCTGACTTGCGGCTGTTGGTGCGGCGGAAAGACATCGACCATACGGTCTATACTTTGGGCGGCGCTGTTGGTGTGCAGCGTCGCCAGCACCAAATGCCCAGTTTCGGCAATAGTAATCGCCGCGGCAATTGTTTCCAGATCACGCATCTCGCCGATTAGCACGACGTCAGGGTCTTCGCGCAGGGCTGAACGCAGGGCCGCCGAGAAACTATAAGTGTCATAGTGCACCTCGCGCTGGACAACTAACGACCGCTTCGATTGATGGGTGTATTCAATCGGGTCCTCAACGGTAATAATGTGCGAGGCTTTTTCGCTGTTAATCTTATCGATCAGGGCAGCCAGTGTGGTAGATTTTCCCGAACCGGTCGGGCCGGTTATTAGCACCAAGCCGCGCGGATACTGGGCAAATTTATTAATGATTTTCGGTAAGCCCAACTGCTCTATGGTCTTGATTTCGTTAGCAATCAAGCGCAGGGCCGCGGCTAAGTTTCCCCGTTCGTGGAAAGCATTGACCCTAAAGCGGCCCAAATCCCCAAAGGCAAAACTGAAATCAAACTCCTTATCGCGCAAAAGTATCTGTTTTTGGTCTTCGTCCAAAAGGGCGAAAACCAGAGTCTCGACCACTTGTTCGGTAAGGCGCGTCTGGGTTTGGCTTGGCATTAAATTACCATCGACGCGCAACATCGGTGGTTGGCCGACCTGCAAATGCAAATCAGAGGCTTTGCGCTTGACGACTTCGTCAAGCAGGACTTCAATTTTTGGCTGCGTTGGCACTTACACGCCTCCTGCCGTCGGCTCAATTAGCGATTTACAATTTTCAATTTTCAATGATTTATTATTGATCGTCGACCATTTGATAAATGAGAAATGAGAAATTAGTGGTAAATGGTAAATGGTAAATGGTAAATGGAATAATGTGATCATTATTTCTCCTTAGGCGTCCATCGAGGCGACACGGTTAATTTCCAGGAGTGTGGTCATGGCCGCCAAAGCTTTCAAATAGCCGTCCTGGCGCATGGTTACCATGCCTTGGCTAATGGCTACCTGCTGGATCTGCGAGCTTGTAGCGCGTTTTAGAATTGTGTTCTGTATCCCCTCAGTAACTTCAAAGACCTCATAAAGTCCCATGCGGCCTTTGAAACCAGACTTGTTATCGGGCGTCGGTTTACCCTTGACCAAAGTATAAGCGTTTTGACCAGCCAGAGGCAAGTTTCTATATCCTAGGTCCCGGCCCACTGCCTCGACTTCTTGCGGATTCTTGGGCAGTAAGTGTCCAATATTTTCCTGTATGGCTTTAGTTTCACTTGGCGTGGAGCTATAGGTCTCGCCACCTGGGACAACTCGCCTTGCCAGGCGCTGACCAATAACCGTGTGTACTGTGCTGGCGATTAGAAACGGCTCGACGGCCATGTCCAAAAGGCGCGGTAAAATACCGGCCGCGGTGTTAGTGTGCAGAGTCGAAAACACCAGATGGCCAGTCAGTGCGGCCTGGACCGCCAGGTTAGCCGTTTCCTTATCGCGGATTTCACCAACCATAACCACATCGGGGTCTTGGCGCAGTATCGAACGCAGGCCAGTGGCAAAGGTTAGGCCAACGTCAGGGTTGACCTGGATTTGGTTAACCCCCTCAATCTTATACTCAACCGGGTCTTCCAGTGTCACTATATTAATACTGTCAGTCTTAATAGCCTGGATCATGGCGTACATTGATGTGGTCTTACCCGATCCGGTCGGGCCGGATGTCAATATCATGCCATAAGGCATTTGCAGCGCTTTTTTAACCAGTCTTAGCGCCCGGCCGTTATAGCCCATCTCTTCAAGTTGTAAACTGGTATCTGACTTATCAAGCAGCCTAATAACTACCTGTTCACCCCAGATAACAGGGCTAATAGTAATACGCAGGTCAATGTTACGGCCATCAGCTTTTACCGTAAACTGGCCATCTTGCGGTATGCGATGTTCGTCGATTTTCAAATTGGATAAAATTTTTATACGGCTTATTAGCGGCGCCTCGGCGCTTTTCGGCAGTTTCAACACTTCTTTTAATACACCGTCTACGCGGCAACGGATTTTGAGCTCATGCTCCAAAGCCTCAATGTGGACGTCACTGGCATTATTCTTGGCCGCGTACTCTAAAATGGCGGACAATGCCTGGCTAATCGGCGAATCTTGGACGATCGTCTGGACTTTGCCTTCTTTATCAACTGCTGCCGGCGCCCCTTTAACGGCCCCCAAATTTTTATTTTCCTCTAGAGCGTTGGCGTTTAGCATTGAAGTCAGTCCACCGACAAGACCGCTGTTACCGTATTGCTCGATCACTTTCCTAATACCAGCCTCGCTGGCGGCGTAGACCTTAAGCGGCCGGCCAATACGTTTACTCAAAAAATCTACCGCTTGGACATTGTCGGCGTCGAGCATAGCTACGACCAGCTTATTTTGCATCTCGCCTATTGGTACGGCCATATAATGTTCGGCCAGGTCCTGGGGCAGTAGGCCCAGTATTTTGGGGTCTATCCTGGTGTTAGTTAAGCTGACATAAGGCACGTTAGAAACGCCGGCCAGTATCTTTGTTAAGCGTTCGTCATCTAGTAAGCCTTGCTCCAGTAGCAGGGTTATCAACGGTTTTTTAGTGGCCAGTGCTTTCTTTTTGAAATCCTCAATCTGGACCTCGGTCAAAATACCCTCGTTAATTAACGAATCTTCTACTTTCTCCTGGCTTGTCGCTGATAAAACATTCATCCCGTTAGAGCCTCTGAGTACTTACTGCTAGATTGAGCTACGATAAATACGCAAATTATATTTATCACGAAATTAGCACCTGTAAAGGCTCTAACGGGATTCACCGCAGGCCTCCCGGGAGACCGTTAGCCATTATCCATTTACCATTTTCTGTGCATTTACCATTAGCCATTAACCATTTGTTAACAGTAAACGGGTAACGCATGGTGAAGGGTGAATGGTGAAGGGTGAACGTTTTTTGAGCATTGAGCATTTGTTCACCACCTATTGGAACGGGTTGGTATTTTTAGTGTCACCTATCTGGATGGGCTGGGTGGCGTCAAGGGCGCCAGGGTTTAGAAACGACTGGTAAGATGATTCATTCTTTATATCAGGCAAGCTTATGTTTATTTTATCGACTGTTGGTACTTTCGTGGCGCGTTTTTCGGGTGAATTAAACAAGGCACCGGCAACTAAGTATGAAATTATCGCCGCGACGCTGGCAATGAAGCCTAATTTTAATATCTCGCCTTTTTTCATCACACTTCGCCTTTTAGCCTTCGTAGCCAAGGCCACCTCGGCGAAGTAAGCCCAGCTACGAGTGATTTTGGCAATCCTATAATCTCCCAGTGCTCTAGTGCGTAGTGCCTCATCTACTTGACCTCCTTATCGAACAGGCTTAGTTTTTTGGCCGGCTGAAAGTAAGTATTCATCTCTAGTGATAGCGACATATTGTCATTGTTACCGTGCAGCTGCAGGCTGGTTATATCAAATGGCCTAATCGAACGTTCTAAATCCCTTACAAGTTTTTGGGTCGACGAATAATTGGTCGTCCCACTAATAGTCAGCGGTATGGCTATGGGCGAAGTATTGGCCTCTGGGTTGTTATCAATTTGGGCCGATTGGTCATTACCGCCTACCGATGGCGTGCCGATCTGGTCATCGGCGAGTATTTTGGCCATCGATGAAATAAGCGCCGGAAAGTCGTAATTACTCGGCAAAGCATTAAGTATAATACGCGCGTTATCGCCGTCCGGCGGCACCACATTCGGGTCGCTACTATTTTTGCCACCTATAGCATTAGTTGTCCCGCTGTTAAAAATCGCGTACTGTTCCGCCAGCGATTTGGCGTCTTGCAGGTTAGACCGCAGCTGTTTGACTGTCGCCTGGCGGGCGTTGATAACGCGGCGCTGGTAGCTGGCCTGGTCTAGCAAGGCTTTTGTGCTGGCCAAACTGAAAATGGTTACTATGACGGATATAATTACCACTAAATACAAGTTGGAGTCGGATTTATCAAACTTAATGTTTGGTGTCGATATTGGCAGCTTCATCATTGGCCTCCTGGCGGTTTATCTTGGGTGGTCTGACCGTTAAACAGCACATTAGCCGGATCCGCCAAAACCGAGCGCGTGGTTGTCAGCCTGGGGACTTTTAGAGACGGTGTTATCTGTTTACCGTTGGCGTCTAATATATTATTGCTAAACAGTAGCGGGTCAAATGTCAGACTAAGCGTATAGCTAACATTACCGCTACCGACCGAAAAATTGGATTGGACAACCGTCAAGAAGGCCTGTTCGTCGTTGGCCTGCTCGCCAGCGCTAAAAGTCGTGAACTTTAAAGTATCAACAAAGACATTAACGGTTTTTTGCGAGTCGGCAGTGCCGTCTATTGTTATCGAGTTAGTTTTAAGGTCCAGTCCAACACGGCCAATGCTGACGTTAATTGGTGTCAAGTCCGGTAAATATGTGAATAAGCGCGAGCTGACGTGCTTGTTACGGTGCAGGTCGACCAGCGATCCCAGCTGGTTTTGAACAGTCAGCATTTTGTTCAAGTTTTCAACGTTTTGCAGTTCGGAATAAAGGTTCTTAATGTCTTTATCGCTGTCGCTAAGCTGCTTTTTCTGCAGTACGTTGGTAGCTAAGAAAAAGAATACAAATATAATCGTGGCGCCGATACTGATAAATATGAAAAGTCCTTTAAGCGTGCGCTGTGATTTTTCAGTTTTTAGCCGCTCATACTTTGAATCGGGTAGTAAGTTAAACTGTGCCCTAGCCATACACGCCTCCTTCGGAGGTATTAACCATTTTCCATTTACTATTTACCATACATTTACCATACATTTACCATTAGCCATTAGCCATATGTTAACGGTAAACCCAGCACTTAGCTTAAGTATCTTAGAGACTCGAGCTAAGTGCTGGGTAAACGGATAACGCGTGGTGAAGGGTGAAGGGTGAAGGGTGAAGAGTAATGATGCAGTCATGACCTAGTCTCTTTCCGCCATTCCTACGGCCACGGCAAAGTGGTTAGATTGCGCTAGCAGCTCGTTTTGTTTATCAACCGGCACGCTTACGTTGCGCCAGGAATTACCGATTTCTACGTTCAGGCCAAACTTATTAGCAATGTAAAGCGGCAGTTCAGGCAGCACCGAGGCGGCACCAGTAACAATAATGCGGTCAATTTTGGCCGCTCCGTAGCGGCCGTGGAAGAACTGGATGGACTTTTCAATTTCATTCATCAAGCCGTCGATAGTCGGCAAGATTGCTTGGTAGATTTGGCCTTCCAGCTTATCGCGGCCCAGGCCAAACTTCATGACGTACTGCGTTGCTTGCGCGGCGTCAATACCCGGCTGCTGCATGGCGGCGCGGATGATAGCCTGCAGACCTGTAGAGATAGAGCGTGTTAGACGTGGTACACCGCTAATCACAATAACAAGGTCAGTTGTGGTATTACCAATGTCCAGTACCATCTGCGGCAGGGCTACTTCCGGGGATGTCAATGAGCGCGCCAGCGCCATGCTGTCGGATTCCATAGCAATTGCGTTAAGCCCGGCAGCTTCTAGAATTTCCAGCCGGTCCTCGATAAAATTGTTTGGCACGCTGGAAAGCAAGACTTCAATCTTCTTAGGGTCTATCGGCGAATCGCCAATCACCAAAAAATCCACCTTAGACTGGGCTATAGGCGTCGGTATTATCGAGTCGGCTTGGTAGCGGATAGTTTTTGCTAAGTCGGCTTCCATTATTCTGTCTAGATCTACCGTGGTAGTAAAGACTTTTTGCGAAGGCAAGTTAACGGCCACGTTTTTTGTGTCTATGCCGGATTGTTTAATCAATTCCCTGATTGCCTGGGATACTTTTTGGCGGTCCAGTGCCGAATCACTCAGGGCAGCTGTACCCTCTATCGGCATGTAACTATAATGCGCCAGGGCTTTTACCTGCCCCCCGCCTTTTAGTTCTACGGCCCTTAGGGCGCTGGTTCCAATATCAAGGCCAAAAAAATCTGATTGCCCACTCAATATGCCCATCCCGTTAGATCTCGCTCAACTTTCTATTTTTGGTTATCGTTTGAAGAGCTAACACGTGTTCAATCGTATAACAGTTCTCGGCCGCTTTTTGAGATCTAACGGGACCCATACTTGCTCAAAGTATAGCATAAGGGTTATAACAAGAAACAGAGCCAAAACATTAAATTTTGAGTATTTAAAACACAGGTGGAAGGCTGACTAAACTATCAATATGGGGCTCGCCGCTATCGGTACCGTAAAAGTTTGAACCGCCAACCAAAACTTCCGGTGTGTAATTAAAGCTCTCGGCCACCGTGCTGTTACTCACATCGCCGGCCAGGCGCAGCAAATTTACCTGCTTGGCAATCAGAGCTCCGTTAACAACCAGGCTGTCGTTGCGGCAGTTCTGGCTGATATAGCGGTCATCTGGGCCATTTGAGGTTGCGGTCGAGCAGGTCCAAATTATTCCAGTGTCATCGCTGGCTGGGGCTGACTTACTCATATTCGGCTGGGCTATATAAAGGCCATCCAGGCGCTTGACCGCCTTATCCACATATAAGCTGCCGCGCACCACCAGGGTAAATTTGCTAACCGTATCGGCGCTGTAACCGCCTTCATATGCTATGTCTCCGCCGATGTAGGCGTCGCCGTCAACGAACAAAGTAATTGTTTTGCCGGTTGGGCCGGCGCTTTTGGTAATCGTAACAGCACTGGAATTAACCGTAAAGACCGGACCAGCGCTAGCTTTATATTTGCCCGCGGCGGCTGTAGCCAAGTTGCTGCTGCCCCAATCCGTAGCATCACCACTTTTCAGGTTGTAATAATCTGGTATGCAGTGCGTCAGCTGCCTGGCACCGGCATCAAAGAAACCGCCCCAGTAGGCGGCGCCCTGACCGTTAGCATTCCCGGAGTCGTTGGCAAAACTCAACTTACTCTTATCGTTGCCTCTGTTACTGGCAAAGCCGTAGCCGTTTTCACCCTGTATCTGACCCAGCGCCAAGGCACCAAAGTCACTCAATGCACCCTGTGCGCCGCCATTATTAAAAGCTAAAATCCCGCCTTTATATTGCTTATCAAGCGGGTCGAAACTGGGCGCCTGGTAATTTGTCGTCAGGTCGCAGTTGTAGCCATTAGCGGCATTCTTAGCAAACCACCAGCCGCCAGCAAACACGTCGGCGCCGTGTATTTGAAAATAAGGTTTGGTGTCAGCGTACGCTAGGCCGATATTTAAAAGACCCAGGCTAAAGATATAACTAACACTAAGAATTAGAGCCTGAAGTTTTTGGGCTCGTCTCATACATAAGCATTATATGTAGCTAACTGTTTAGACGCAAGTCAACATATAGTCGTAGCCTCAATTTTGGCTAAGGCCTGCAACTTGCCATGTCCCGGTCGCACCTTCCAGTCCTCCCCATTCTAATGCAACCAGCACTTCCGTCGAGCCAGACAAAAAGTTAACTGTCCTAAAGGCAGTGGCATTCAGTCCAACACCGGCATCAGCCAACAAAAGTTCACGTAACTTCTCTGGCTTATCGTACGTGGCTAAACTAAGCATCATTAAAGAAGCATCGAAAAAATCCGGATAGCGTATTGGCATTAGCATGCCTCGCCAGCAATAGTCCATTGTCCAAATATCTTCAGGTATTGGGCCAGCCGGTGGTTTAGGCCAAATAGCAGGGTACGCTGCTTTGGGGAGGTTTACTTCAGGGATTTTTTTGTCACCAGCAAGTGCCAGTTTATGTAACAGCCCAAACATCATAAGACTGCCCATCTCAAAGAAGTGGCTAGCAATGCTCCGTTTGTTGCGACCCGTTGACAACATAATTTGACCAATGCAAAAGTCTAGATACTCTTGTAAATCCCTAAAGGCTTTAAGACTAGTCCCGTAGCCATCAAGCGCTTCTACTGAGTTCTGTATTTTAGCGGCCGTCCTCAGCAACTTTTGGCGGTCTACATTCAGCAGATCGCAATAGAACTCGGGCTGAGTCGTATCTTCAACTGCAGGGGTGGTTTCGGGCACTACTCAAATATAATACCTGCTCAGCTCCGTGCGCAAGCATAAGTAAAATTCTATTCAAACTTGCCTAGTACGGGTCCGATTTTAAAGACCGGCTTAGAGCGCTTGATTACAATAAATGTTTTACCACGGGCTATTTCGCTAATATAACGCGGCATTTCTAGCCGCAGTTCCCGTACACTTATTAAATTAGTCTTGTTTATCTCCCATTTCTGCAACTTCCTAACCATACTTTTTTTCTCCCAACTCTTTTCTACTTATTATTTTATTACCCGTTATTTATTACTTGTTACTTCAACTTTCTCCCACCTACTCCTTACTCTACACTACATGTTTACTTTTACGTAACGTAAAAGTAAACATCATGAGAGAAAAAGAAAGAGAGAAAAATATAAACGTGGATTAGGTAACGTTATAAATGTAATACAATAAGCGCTATGGTTCGGCTGCAAACAAAAAATCGCAACCCATTGCCCTGGATCCGCCGCCACAAATTTTTATCTTTACTCTGCGCAGTTATTTTGCTTGTTATTGGAGTTTTTGTTTACGAAAAGGTCGCTCTTGAACTAAACAAACGGGCCTTCCTCGTCGGAACCGACGTGGCGGCTTCCGTAAGCTAGTATACTAACTTACTTACAGCCTCAGGTCATTTCCTCCTCTCAATTTTGCAAAGCTCTGCCTTGCACGACTTTGCAAAATTGGTTAACAAGATAGGCATTCTCCCTTTCCTCTCTCTCCGCCCTTCCTTTTTGTCGGCGACTATCTCACGATAACAAGTATGCTGCGTTATATACTTACATCATGATTGCTGACGCTTTAGCTCTCTATGAGTTTTTACAGAAGAACAAGGATAAATACGATATCTTGAGTGCCCTATTTAATGTAGATGGTAAACGCTTGGAAGGCAGTAATATGGTAAGCGTTGAAGTAAAAAAAACGGCCCACAGCGACGTGTGGTTCTACAAAGTTAAACCAATTGAAGATTATGTTTTTGTTCCAATGCCAGTAGTACCTTGTTTTACTGATTATGGACAACCGGTCCTTCACTCTAATTCTGACGCTAATCTATTTAGATTCATTCCCCATCCAGTCGTTCGTTTTGAGTCTAATTACGCACCGAACTTATCTGTTGATTTTTCTGTTTTAGGCTATAAGCCCAGGCAATTACTTTCCAAACTAGAGCTTAAGTGAAACAACCCAAACTATAGGCGACTTTCCCATGACAGCAAGTAGGTTATGGGAGGATTTTGAGGGTGCGTTTTGATGGCTACCCTCTATAATGGCTTTAGTATGACTGTAATTCTGGCTGGGTTATATGGAAATGGAGATGGAGCAATTGTTGTTTCAGATAAAATGCGGACAGTTAAACACCCGCTTACCAATGACGAATTTGAGACTGAAAATGAAGCAATAAATAAGACTAAAAAATTAAATGATTCTGTATATATAGCCTGCAGTGGTAGCGATGATTTCTGGGGTGAAATTTTGGATAAGGTTGAGGAGCAAATTCACCCCACTGATAAGCCAAGAAAAGTACGTGCAATTATTGAAAAAGAATATAGGAAACAACATATGCGTTGGCTTGAAGCGACTGTGCTGGTGCCGCTAGGCTTTGAGAACCTAAAAGATTACAATGCCCGAGCTAATATAGAACTGCCTCCTGCGCGAATAGAGCAGATAGATAGACAGCTTAGAGAAACTTTGGGTACGGGCGAACTTGTATTAATTGCGCAAGAAAATGATAGATATATGCTATACGGCCTGCAGGACCCCGGACTCTTTAAACAATTGATGAGTGGCTTTGCCGTTTGTGGTAGTGGTGCGAAATCAGCCTTACAAACGGTAGTAACAAATTATGAAATGGGCATGCACAAAAAACAGCTAGAGGAGCTCTTATTGAAAGCAAAAAAACTTTCCGAACAGGATAAGGGGGTCGGTAAACTAACAAACATTCTCTATATACCAGAGGTATAATCTAGACATGAGCAAAAAAATATTCAAACGACTGATTAAACGTGCTTCCCAGCCCGTTCCAAAAGAACAGGACAAACAGCGATATCCCGGTAGTTATAGCGAAAGCTAAAATGATCAGCTACTTAATCGCAGCTTGTTGTCTAATTCTTTCTGTTATTAGTTTTAGTGACTATAAAAATAAAATTAAATTGCTATTCGGATTTATGTGGCTTGCAATATTTGTTTTGATAATAATTACTTTCTTCCGTGATTAACGAAAATACTCGACAAGTCAAGTATTTCCCTAAGGTTCGGCAATTATATCTCTTGTTTGGAGGTTATCAAGAGCATCTACCATCTCGTCGTATTCAAGCCCCGAGTAGCTCTTAGCTGTTTCTATATCCGAATTCAACTCTTCTATCGTAGAATTTGCCTCGGATAATGCAGATTGATAATCCTCGACCTGTGCTTCTAAGCTACTGATTTCTTCTTGAGCCGATGTTTGCTTATCGTCCTTACTTGAAAAAGTTCCCAAGACACCAAGTAGAATAACAACAAGAACGACAGCAACAATCCAACCAATCGCTTTACTATTATCTTCTTCGATTATGTTTCTCCTCTATTATCACCTAATTTGACTCGCAACCTATGCCATCGCCATCGCGGTCAAATCTATGTCTGTCCGTACCGATTATACGCACACTAAAGTTGATATCACCGCAATCTAGGTCATAACTTACGTTAGGTATGCAGGGAGTATAATTCGGGTCACAATTGTCAGGGGTAGGAGTGGGCTCAGGCGTTTCTTCTAGTGCAGGAGTAGGTACGGGAGTTAGCACAGGTTCAGTTCGTTCGCCATTACAAGTATCAGCAGACCATAGCCCCTTTTCTTGAGCGTCGGCCTCCTGCTGTGCTTTTTTATAGTCAGATTGATATTTATAGGGCTTATCATAGGTATATTCGTAGGCATATCCATCAGCTAACATTCTTATGTTGATATCCGTTCCGTCCTCAAGCTTAATGTAGCGTAGAAGTCGATTATATTTGTCTTTATCGTCTTGGGTAATATCCGATTCAAGTCGGATTTTTTTATCCTTAAGAAGGTCTTTTAGATGCTGGGAAGCCTCAGCGCCAAAACATTGCACCATTGTCCTGGGGTCTTTGATCTCAGGGGTATCAATTCCTATTAATCTGATGGTTTGCTCTGGGTCATTATTAGCTTTGACTTTTAGAGTATCCCCGTCTATGATTTGTGTCGCTTTATAATAGTTAACCTCCTCAATTTGTGGGTTCTGTACTTTCTGGTTGTCTGATTTTTGTAAGGTAAGTATTGCTACAACTACAGCAAAAAGGGGGAGCAAAAGAATAGCAATCAGTCGTTTCCATCGACCCTTAAACCAGCTCTTATTCATACTTAGTGATTACTCACTTAAAATTTCATCAAGTGATTTGTTTAAAAAATGATTGCCACCACTCAGACAGCGTTCTTCGAGCTTAGTTGGCCCATACATAAGATATTTATCAAGATCGAAATTAATAGAACGACACATTTGTTGCTCAGCGGTTATTCTACCTACAACAACTTCACGTCCTTCCCTATATTTTTTCCCATAAACTAAAAATCCTCCGATGCTAAGCGTGAATATTAGTACACTAATCGAAAGGAGCAAAACTACAGCATCTCTATTGAATCCATCTTTACCTACAGTTAGCAGTGCAACCGTGATGATAAAGAGAAGAACGGCCACTGCAGTAACAACGATTGCTGTTGGGTTAAAAGGTTTAAAATCTGTAACTCGCACCCGCTCCTCAACAGTCCGATTAGGGTCGGTATCTGAATTGAGGAAAGAAAATACCTCAGTAGTACGGGTAAAAGTATGAGAGAGAAGGCTTGTTTTATATAAAACAGCTAATGACGTTACAACTAAACTTAGCCCAATTACTGTAGCCAAGATGTACCGGGTACTAACTTTCACTAGAGCGGTCTCACTTTTCTTAATATAAACTATACACCTTTACTCCAGCAGCGGCTGGCGCGACTATTAAGTGATAGCATTTACTAAAAGCCTTGACAGTTGTGGGCAGTCTTAGCTTAGGCGTAGGCCGGAAGTATTTTTAGAAAACGTAGAAATTTAACGCTTAGTTATTTTGATAATTTAAGTGTACTATTCCTGCATGAGCGCGGGCGGAAATACCCTTCCTGATGACCTGCATTTACGCGACGAGTTAGGTGAGGTAAAGATCATTGTTGATGGGGAAACTACAATATTTTATCCAGAAGAAGCTCTGGAAACACTCGTAGCTACCCGCGAAGCTTATATTTCCGCGTTGCTGGAAGCGCAAAGGCAGCCTTCAGTCCAAACTTTAGCCGTTGTCAAAGAAGCTAGAAGACTAGCGATCAACGGCATAGATCCTATCCACCGTGCCCAACTATTCCGTACATCGGGAGATTCTGCAATCACTACTTCAGCTTTTACGGGCGTTTTTTCAGGCGCGCAACAACTGGCTGGAGTAGCTGAAAAAATAAATCCAAATTGGGAAGCCAGTTTCGCTACAAAAGAAGATCCTGAACAAATTCTAGAAGCACTTCTAGAAGATCCTGAGCGAGCTGGTTCGATAGCTAATCAGTTATGCCTAACTTACAGACAGATGACCAACAGCGCTGAAAACGCACTTTATAATTCCCCGCCAGTTGAAGGGTTTTTTGTAGATAGTTTAAAAACAGATCAACATGTTGAACACCAAGGTAGGGGTGAGGATCCAAAAAATAGAAAATTAACTTGGGCATTTCTCGGTGCTGCCGCCTGGACCCTTATAAAGTCGGTGCATCGGCGCAAAAAATAAGTGTACCTTCCCGACGTATGTGGTCGGGACCCCGATCCAAAAGCATCGGGGTTGTTAGAATAGCTGTACTTATCCCGTTAGACTTCAAAAGAGTTACAATATTAAGCTGTGTGTAGAAGCAAGCAAACGCGTCCAATCGTCATAATTGGCACGGAAATTAGGTGAGGTCTAATCGGGATGGCCTTGTCTATTGGCATAGTAAGTTTATAGCCATACCTTTTGAATTAAAAATTAAGACGCCACATACTGATAGGGGCAAACGTAGATATTCCGATAAATATGCCAAGCGAATGGCAGAGTTTGTGCGTTAAATATCAAAATCATCCACTCGCTTTAAATTTTCTTATTAGCTAGTATGCTGAGATTCGCTTTAAGTCTGTTTCATATAAAAGGCCAAATGCCCCAGATCTTCACCAAGACCTCGGGCCATTGTGCCTTTGAGCCCTTCATTTGAAGTAGTGATGTATCTATCTAGTCCACCTACCGTCCTTTGCCAGTGGTAAAGGTCAAAGATTTTTTGTGGCACCTGGATAGCCGGTACTTCGCCACTCTCGGTTTTTCGCAAAATCTTTTTAATCTCCGGGTCATCGCCTCCATTAATACACCAGCCCGGTACGTTAGTACCCTCCTGATCAACGAATGATATTAAAACGCCTTTACTAACGCCTTCATCTACTAAAGCCATAAATCTCTTCCATTCTGGATCCTCATAGTGTGGCTCAAGCTTCGCTCCAACAACGGATACTACACGATGCAATTGTTCTCTATCGTCATCGCTAAGTTCTAAGCCCCTACCAAAAAGTACACCAGGTTGCATAGAAGTTTTTATGATTTCATTTAATCTAACCCTATCTAATTCAGTATCATTGTCCTGGTTGCCCTGAGTAAGACTTGGGTCTGTTGATGAAGTTTCGGGTGTATCTGCCATATTTATTTTTTATCTGACTTTTATAAAATAGCATATCTTCTCGATTTTGGCAAGGGTTTTCCTTGTTCGTGCTATGATTAACAGATGAGAATTAGCGAAGAACGTCAATGTCGCTTCAAATAGGAATCATCGGCCTTCCTAACGTAGGTAAATCCACGCTTTTTAACGCGTTGACGGATGCGGACGCGTTGATTGCTAATTACCCTTTTGCCACTATTGAGCCAAACACTGGAATTGTTCCCATCCCGGATCCGCGCTTGCCGAAGCTGGCAGAAATTTATAAAACCCAAAAAATTATTCCTGCGACTGTCACTTTTGTCGACATTGCCGGCTTAGTGGCCGGCGCCAGTAAAGGCGAAGGCTTGGGCAACCAATTTTTAGCGCACATCCGAAGCACTAATGCCATTTGCCACGTGGTACGGGCCTTTGATGATCCTAATGTTGCCAGTGCAAAAAACCCCGACGCTGCGGTCGGGGCTCCGACCACCGATCTAGTAGTCGGTGCATCGGAGGATATAGAAATTGTCAACACGGAACTAGTCTTAGCCGATCTGCAAACAGTCGAAAAACGTCTGCCACGCCTGGAAAAAGAAGTTAAAGCCGATCCCAAACTCAAGCCCTTACTCGACGCCCTAAATGCCATCAACTCCCATCTTCAAACCAACTCACCCCTGCATAGTTCTCAAGTTCTGCAGAACATTAGAACAAGTGAGGTCCAATCGGCGCTGCTTGACAGTTTGCAGTTGCTGACGGCCAAGCCAGTCATTTATGTTTTTAATGTCGACGAAACGTTGCTGGAGGGTCGTACCCTTAGACCTAAGGGTACGACCCTAAAGGAGTTAACTGAGCTGGTTGCGCCATCCAGGGCCATATTTATTTGCGCGAAACTAGAAAACGAACTGCGTGGAATGGGTGAAGCCGACCGCCAGGAACTGCTAGAAAGCTACGGCCAAAACGAGAGCGGCCTGATGCAGTTAATCCATGCGGCGTATGACATATTGAACTTGCAAAGTTTTTTGACGGCTGGTGAAAAGGAAGTGCGGGCCTGGACTATACCCAAAGGCACTACTGCCCCGCAAGCCGCCGGTGTTATACACAGCGATTTTGAACACGGCTTTATTGCCGCCCAAGTCGTCAACTACCAAGATTTAATAAAAGCCGGCTCATTAGCCGGCGCGCGGGCCGCCGGCAAAGTACGTGCCGAAGGCAAAACCTACGTTATGCAACCTGATGACGTGGTCGAGTTCCGTTTCAACGTCTAACCATTGTTCATTGCTTTTTGTTCTTTGTTCATTGAATTACGACGGTCGCCAGACCCCTGGGTGGGCACGCGGTTTCCCGGCGTGCCCACCCATCAAGCCTTGGTCTTTAGATCAACCCGCAGTACCTGGCCGTATTCGGCCACGGGTAGTAGCCTCGTCCGTTCCTGCGGGCGTACTCCGCCACAATGATCTGCTCGCGCGGAGTCCAACGATCAGCGGTCCCCTTAGCTGCGTGTAGTGCCGACCACGACTTAAAGCCGAGTGCGGGCGGCCCATAGGTGCTTTGGAACTCCAGATCCATCTGGAGCCCACCGTCATACGTGCCGTTGTGTCCAGGAGCGTCTTTGTCATAGTGCCAGGTCGCTTCATATCTGTGGATACACGACCAAGCTGGTATGTCGCCCATCAGATTAGTGCGAATGAGCTTGTTCGTCTCACCGATTTCTCGACGGAGCCAGCGCTCCTGCTTAATATGCCACCAGAGCGCATAGGCGGCTGTGCCAAGTGGCGGCCTACGCAACTGAAGTAGCCGGAAACTGCGCCTAGCAAACCAAAACTGCGTCTGGCTGGTATGCTTGAGCACGTGCTTCTGGAGCTCCAGCCGCTTAAGCAGTGGTGTCTCAGCGGTGATTCTTACACGATGCGCCGTTGCCGGCGTCGAGAAAATCAGCCCCACCGTAACTACTGCAAAGCCAACAACTAACAGACGTTTGAGGTTGGGCATCTTCGGCTGCCCTCCTTCGATTTCGATGTACGATAAGCCCACTGCGGGCTCATCTATTAAAATCGCCAGTTTGTAAGCCATCCTCGCCGCGATAGTTACCCATCGCTGACTAGGCTTAAAGTCTGAGCCTATCAAATTGGCGTACATCCCGCTAAAGGCGGAACGTACTCTTTGATAGACATATGTTCAGACCGGTCTGGCGACCGTCTTTCCTATTATACCACAAGTGCTTTACAGAGGTTTTAACAGATAAAAACGCTCCTGGTTGCCCTTGGCGCCGGTTATGCTGCTATCGACTTTAGCTTTAATAATGAACAATTTTTTTACCCAATTTTCAAAGTTTCTTATAACCTGTCGGCGAATTTTATCGTTCTTTATTACACCCCTGTTAATTTGACCTTTCCCAGCCTCGAATTGAGGTTTCAAAAGAACCAAAAACTCAGTTTTTGAGGCACAAATTTGCTTTAAGTAAGGCAGTATTTCTCGCAAAGAAATAAAGGAAACGTCGACCAAAATAATATTCGGCTTAACTTTTGGCTTAAAATTACGAACGTCGGTCTTTTCGTGTAACTCTACCCTTGGATCCCCGACTAGTTTCGGATGCATTTGATTGGTACCGACTTCAACCGCAATCACTTTCTTGGCACCTTTTTGCAAAGCATAATCCGTAAAACCGCCAGTGCTGCTGCCTACGTCCAGTACCACTTTATCTTTGAAGTCTGTCTTAAATAGCTTATTTGCTTCAGATAATTTGATGCCTGCCCGGCTGACGTAATTTTCGGTAGTTCTTAGTCGGATTTTATTATTCCCAGAGGTAAAATAGCCGGTTTTCACGACTACAACGCCATCAACCTCTACTTTTCCCAACCTAATTAAATTTTCGGCCTGGCTGCGTGTGCTCACTAGCCCCCGTGCCACCAATGCTTGATCTAGTCTATTTTTCATTAAGTTGAGCTTTAGCGGCCACATAACGGATGTGGTCTTCCCGGCGTTTTGCCTTGACCAGAACTATATGAGAAATGTGCATAGTATCGCCCTCTGTTAAAACGAACCCCCGGCGTTGAGCAATGTGCGGAACATAATCATTACCGACGTAAGGGTCACGCTCGGCCCAGCGGGCACCAATTGCACCAAACCAGCTTAGGGCTAGTTTGTGAAGCCCCATAAATTTGGCCTTCGGCTCAACGATGTTAACCGGTACATCGTGCTTGGGGCCATACATTTTGGGTTCGCCGACCGTGGCCTTAAAAGCATTAAAACTGTCAAAATGTTTGTAAAACCAATCCGTGAAGGCTTTTTCATCTGTTTCAAGGGCAAACCAGGGCAAAATTGTGATATGGAGATCTGATGGGCTGAAGGCTGCTCCAACCGGCAATTCCTTAAGAAGATAAATAATGAAATAGCGGTAAGTTTTAGTTTCTAATTCTTTCTCTGTAAGTTCCATTGCTTGTGTCTATAGAGATTATATCCCCTTGTTTGATAAACGCCGGTACTTTAACTGTGATGCCTGTTTCCAGCGTAGCGTCTTTGATGATAGCCGTTGACGTATCACCCCTGACGGCAGATTCGGTATAAGTCACTTTTAAGTGGACGTTTTTGGGCAGTTCAATATTGATAATCCGGCCGCTAAAAAACTGGGCATTTAGCATGTCGCCTTCTTTTATATAGTTCGCTCTTTCTTCCATTATGGCAACAGCTACAGCAAATTGCTCATAGTTTTCAGTGTCCATAAAATGGTAGCCGACGGCGTTTTTATATAGATATTGTACGGGCCGATTGGTAATATCGGCGCTTTCCAGTTGTTCCCCGCCCTTGAATGTCTTATCTAAGACTTTGCCGTCTGCTAGGCTTTTGATTTTGACATTGACGATAGAGCCGCCGCGACCCATCACTTTTTGGGCGTATTCAACAACCCTGTACGGCGTACCATCCAGCTGAAAAATAGTACCTTTTTTGAGCTCAGTAATTGATAGACTAGCCATTGGCAACAAATGGAAGCAGTGCTATATGTCTAGCTCTTTTAATGGCACGGGCCAGCTGGCGCTGTTTGGATTCGGTCAAGCCGGTTTTTTTGCGCTGTTCTATCTGACCGTATTGGTTAATGTAGCGCTGCAGCGTTTTGAAATCTTTGTAGTCAAAGTAAGCTACGTCGGTTCGGTGCTTAAAAATCTTCGCCATTATCTTGGATATCCTTTCTCGTTGCTCTTTCTAACAATGCGTATTCGGCTAGTGCAAGTCGAGCCTCTGGTTCGCTCATACCAGTTGCTTGCATAGCGTCGTGGATCATATCATCTACAATTGCTTTGACATCCTCATCGGCAGCTAATTCAAAAACTATCGGTTCCGCTCCTTCGAGAACATCATCGGCAGCACCCATCACACCCCTAGCGTGAATTTCTGCTTGCTCTTGCTTATCTAGTCCAAGCTTTTCGTAACTCATGTTTAAAACGGGATGTCGTCTAGGTTAATTGGTTCGTCACCGATGTCTTCAATAACAACGTCTTCTTCGTCTTTCTTGCCCTCCGTAGCTTTAGCGGAGGAGGGTTTCTTAGTGCTCTTTTTGGCAGCTGCTTCGTCAGATGGTTCAGTTACAGCGGCTGGTGCCGGAGTGCCCCCGCCTGGACTACCCAGGAACGTTACATCGTTAGCTACAACTTCGACCTTGCTGCGTTTTTGGCCGTCTTGTTCCCAGCTGCGGCTTTGCAGTCGACCGCTGACTAGCGCCGGGCGACCTTTGGTTAAGTATTGGGCTACCCGTTCGCCTAGCGGACCCCAAGCCACAATATCAATGAAGTCGGTCATTTCTTTCCATTCGCCATCGCTGCCTTTGTAGCTGCGATTTAGCGCCAGGCTAAAACCACAAACGCTCTGGCCGTTTGGCGTAGTGCGTAGTTCCGGGTCGCGTGTTAAGTTGCCCATCAGGGTTACTTGGTTAAAACTTCGTGCCATTATTCGCTCCTTCCTTCGCCCGCAAAAGTTTTGGCAAAAAATTTCGGCGGGTCAGTCGCTCAAGCTGTAAGCTAAAAGTCCTTAGCTTTAAGCTTTGAGCTTTCAGCTCTTAGCTGTTATCTTTTATTCTACTACGTCGAGGCTTTTTAGGTTCCTCATCCTCGTCTCTATCACTGCGTCCCCGACGATACAGTCGGGGCCCCGACTCTCTATCTTCTTCATCTTCATCTGAGACGTCGGGGTTAGCCGCCACCCTAGCAGCTTTCTCCTTGGCCAGGGCTTCGGCTTTAGATTTAGCTTTCAGGTCCGGCTTGGTGATAAGAAAACGGATGATTTCATCAGTGATATTGAAAGTCTGTTCGACCTTCTGCACACCTTCCGGTGGCATCTCCGCCGTATAAAAAACATAGACGGCGAAGTCGTTTTTGGCAATTGGATACGCTAGCTTGCGCTTGCCCCAATTGTCGGTATTGGTAATCTTACCACCGTTATCGGTGATGATTTTTTCGACCTTGCTGGTGGCTTTTTCCAGATCAATTTCCAGATCCGGATGGTATAACACCGCTATTTCATAGATTTGGCCCGAACTGCGCACCGCACTGGCCTGCTGGACGGCAGAGCCGCCGACTCCGCCCGTGCTTACAGGCACATTACCGCGTTGCCGGCTGCGGGGCTCATTCGTTGTACCATTTCGTACATCTTCATTACGCTCCTCACCGGCGCCTTGTACTGCACCAGTCTGCGTAGCTCGTGTATTCATAGAGAGCCTCCTTTGGCTTAAACCCGTACGCCTTAAAGCCACGAGTTGAGTTAATCCTTCATACAACATACACTAAAAGTTAACAGAGGTCAACCTAGTAGTAGACTTTCGCGTGGCTTTGCATAGTATCCCGACAATGTCAGGATAGTCACGAAAGTTCACTACTGGGTCAACAAATTGCAGCATTAGCATTTTTGTGGTATTATTTACGATAGTCCTAGAGCAGAGATGTTCGGACAAACTCGGTCTTTCAAAACTCAAGAGTGTGCAAAGGAGGTAAATACCTTGCGCACACGCCAGCTAAAGCAGCAAGCGGTGGCGGCCCCGAAAAGGCTATGGAGCGACAAGAAGTTGCGCCGCCACGCCCTGTTCGGCCTGGGCATCAATGCCGTAGCCTACGCCACGGTTTACCTGCTAGTTTCATCAGGAACAATGGAGTCGTGGTGGGCTAATACCACGGTTTCTAAGGGCGCAGCGCCAGTCTGGCTGACTATCAACACGCTCGCCTTGACTGGCCGCGTGATCCCGACCCGAGCAGAAACCGCCAAATGGGTGGCCTGCTGGCTGCCGTCGGCGATGGCAGGAGCTGTTTTCCTAGCTCTTGTGATCACCCACTTCGGGCTCGGCAGCCTTGAAGCGCGAGCAGCTGTCGGGGTAGCCCTTTTTCCCTTCGACCATCTGGTGAAGAGATTCATTATCTTCACCAGGCATGCCCGGCTGGCAAGATTCATCTTCAGGGAGTGGACCGTACTCGTCTTTGCGGGTTGCATTCTCTGGGGTCGACTACGGCCGAACAAGTGGCTAAAGCCAAGAAGGACCATAAGGGCGTGAGTTCTGGTCGAGCGCAAGCTCCCGGACTCACGCCTCGCGCAATTTTATTTATTTTCTTTTAGATTATCTATCATTTGAAGGGCAGCCTTAATAGCCTGCGGCGCGTCAAAAATAATATGGTCATGCCCTGCCCATCTATTGGCAATTGACGCATAGGCATCAACATTAAGCTCCAGGTCTTCACCGTTTTCATGTACCAATTGTCCATATATTTTTTTATGGCTAAAACCTCTGTCAGCACGTGATTGTATAACACCAACACGGACGCCGGCTTGCCGTAATTTAACCAATGTGTCGTTAATCTGAGTATTTGCAATGCCCCTCACCTCCGACAAAATTTTAGGCATGTCTTTTGCTATATATCGACTTGAACCGCTTAAGAAATTAGAGGCAAGGACGGGATGACGTATTAAATCCCAGGTCATAACAATACCTGTTTTTAGAGCAAAACGGCCAATTAGCCTGCCGGTAGAATCTTTGCCGCTCAAACCAGCTGGAGCCTCAAAGATTAGAGTGTTGAATCTTTCTGGCGCTTGTAGGGCCGCCATGGCGGTGGTAATTGTTCCCTCCGACTGAGTAATGGCATTGACCTTAGGTATCTTTAGTTCATCTAAAACATTAATAATATTGCCGGCTTTATGCCTAAGTTCTGAAGGATCATGCTCAACCAATACCGCTGGAGTGCCCCCGTTATAAAGCTCCCTGGCGGCACTACATATCGCTGGGTTGCCCCCGTTATAAAGCTCCCTGGCGGCACTACGTAAGTTTCCAAGCCCTACTGTGAGGATTATTAAACTGGTCTTCAAAGGTTTTTGTTTTAACTTCTTGTTCGTACATATATCGACATTATACACTATCTTGTGCAGTATGTCAATTTCAATCTGTTGTTACCCGCCTGATATTAAGCGAGCTTCTATCTTTTTGAGGACATGTGAAGCCAAGGTTAATGAGCGAGTCCTATGTTTCTTTGGAGCATGCGCAAACTACCCGATAGCGGATGATGTAAAACAGTCTGTCCATGGGTGCTACCGGATGTTTGACGAAGCCCCGACGATACCGTCGGGGCGAGGAGTTCCGGTGACAAAGACTGGTTTTATCATCAGACGCGTCGAGTAGTTGGAGCCGATCCAAAAAACATTAGGGCGAGCGCTCTTCAGGGAAGTTTTCGTTGTAGACATCATCGCTGCTGTCACTGCCGGCTTCGCTACTTGAACCAAAGACTTGGTCTACGCTGCTAACCAAAACCTGGCGCGGGCGTGAACCTTCGGCCGGGCCGACAATGCCTTGTTCTTCCATCATATCTATGAGGCGTGAGGCCCGGCCGTAGCCAAGCCTAAGTTTACGCTGCAGCAGGCTGGTGCTGGCTTTGCCGCTATTGATCACTACCTCCACTGCTTCTTTCCAGGCCGCGTCGCTATCGCCGCTCTCGGCCGCCGATATCACCGCGCCCTTACCGGTTAACTGAACCGGCTGGCTGACAACTTCATCGTCATAAGTCGGTGGCCGCTGGGCCCGCAAAAAGTCACAAATTTTATTGGTTTCGGCATCGGTTATGAGGGCGCCCTGCATACGCTTGGGCTTGGGATATTCCGGAATACTATAGAGCATATCACCGCGCCCCAGCAGTTTTTCGGCGCCGGCTTGATCTATTATGGTGCGTGAATCTACTTGGCTGATAGTGGTAAAGGCGATGCGGCCGGGCACGTTGGCTTTAATTAAACCGGTAATAACATCTACGCTCGGCCGCTGGGTGGCAATTACCAAATGGATGCCGGCGGCGCGAGCTTTTTGGGCGATACGCACAACCAGCGCTTCCACGTCGCGGGCGGCCATCATCATCAGGTCTGCCAGCTCATCAATAACAATTACGACGTAGGGCATACCCTCTTCTTTTTTGACCTGGTTATATTCGGCTATGTTACGTCGGCCAATTTCGGCGAAGGCTTTAAGCCGGCGTTCCATTTCGGCGACTGCCCACTTAAGGGCGCTAATGCATTTTTCCGGCTCGTGGATAACCGGCGCCAGCAGGTGCGGAATATCTTTGTAAAGGTTCATTTCCACTTGCTTGGGATCAACCAGGATTAACTTAAGGTCTGACGGACTGTTTCTATAAAGCAAGCTGGTTAGCAGCGTGTTGATCATCACGCTTTTACCCGAGCCGGTCTGGCCGGCAATAAGTAAGTGCGGCAGGCGCTCCAAGTCGCCGACAATCGGTGTGCCGGAAATGTCTTTACCAATGGCAATGCCCAGCGGACTTTTTACAGCCTGCCATTCGCCGCTGCTTAAAATCCCATAAGCCGAAACGGTAGCCGCTTTGACATTCGGCACTTCTATGCCAACGGCCCGCTTACCGGGAATTGGCGCTTCCATGCGGATAGTGTCGGCCGCCAGATCCAGCGCCAGGTTGTTTTCCAGCGTTGTCAGGCGCGACAGCTTTACACCGTTGGGCGGCTTCAGCGTATATTGCGTTACGCGCGGGCCGACGTTGGCGCCTTCGACCGAAACATCAATATTAAAATTAGCGAACGTCTCTTTAATGACCTCAGCGTTGCCCTGCACATCTCCGGCGTCGGCCTTGTCCTGCTTGTCATCCAGCAGGCTAAGCGGCGGGAACTGCCAATCGGGATCGCTGGCGGTAGTCAGGGCGGCGTGGTCTTGCTCCGGCGCCAGTTTTTGGGCAGTGTTGCGCCAAGACGCCATGCGGGCTGAAGAATGATGTTCCACAGGTACGCCTTCGTGTAATTGGAAGGTGGGATTCATTTTGCCCTTAAGAGCGGCCAGATCTTCTACACCTTTGCCTTCGCCTTCTGGTTTTTCGCGCTTAAATAGTTCCAGCAACTTAAGCAGTGAGCGCGGGTCAATGGCAAAGGTAAATAGCAGTGCAAAAAGTGTTAGTACAAAAAAGACCAAGGACGACAAAAAATCGCCCATGGCGCCGCTAAGCGCATCGCCCACAGCCTGCCCGACGTGGCCGCCGTGAGTAAAAGCCGTGTGCATCCAGCCGGCAAAAAAGGTCAAAAGCCCCAACACGCCAAGCATTTTGGGCAACGGGATTTGCTGATCTTCGGTCAAAAACTTCAACGAACCAAGATAAATCAAGGCAAAAGGTGCTACGATAGCGGCTATCCCAAAAGCCCACCAGCCACCATCCCACATATCGCGCGGAATGGGGGCGTTTATAAAGGCACCAAAACCAAGTACGATACCGCCAACAATTAAAAGAACGGCGCCGACGCCGCGCCAAAAGTTAGACGAAGATTCAATTTTTTTGGAGTTTTTGGCCGGACGCCCCGGCTTTTTACGTCTTGCCATAACAGATATATCCTATCAGCTTAACCGCTATAGTACTAGGCTCAGCTAATGTTGTAATTATAACACTCCGCGCCGCTACTGTCAAGTGCGATAGGGGGGAAACTAAGCTGCTCGTGAAGATAATCCGATTATGTCTTCAAACGGATAACCGGCTTGCTGTGTATATATACTCGGGTGTTCTTCAACCCCTACAGCCTTTTCAGGAGGAATCTTGAATAAGGTCGGTTCATCACCGACATGTAAATAAACCACATCAACTCCGCCTTCTTTTCTCCAAAGAAGAGTGGCGACACCCTTTTCAGTCGGCAGTTTCGCTATCTCTTTTAGTCCAGCGGCATGTTCCACCAACTCCAAAGAGGGCGGAACGTTAATTTTTGACCGCGTTTTTTGGACTTCGCTCATTTTGCGTTGACCTTTGTTTTCAGTCTTTATTTTAATAACTGAATATTCTTATTATACTCTCTTTATCCCCAATGTCAAGCGCAAGAAACCCAAAATTTTCTTCGAAAATTAAATTGCCGGCGGCAAGCCTTGGGAAGACTTACCAACCGGCTGTGCGCGAATTTGTCTCACTGGACAATTTTATTCGCGCCTTGCCCGCCTACGGCGGGCGACCTAGCTTAAGTGCCAGGAATTTTAGGGAGTCTGCACGCTAGCTCGGTCGCTTGCAGATCTCCCTGCCCATACCCTCGTCCGATGAACAGGATGTGGCAATCCTTTAATCATCATCGGAGTCATCGGAGTCGCCGTTGTGGTTTTACGGTTCTCCCCTCGCAAGCGAGGATCCTTGAAACCAACCTGGCGCCGAGCCGTATTCGCTTCCGTCGGCTGGCGGAACACGCTTGAGTCCCAGGATCTCCATCTCCGGACCGCAGTCAGAGCTAGGAGGACTCAAGATTATCTGCGACGAGGTGCGGCGCAAAACGCCACCGCTTCGCCCCTAGCACAGGCCGAAGCCCCCGCCGCAGATTTTTTTGGGCCGAAGCCCGGAAAATGCGGGTTCGGCCCCGCCCAGGAGACATCAACTCGACGCCCCCAAAGGACGAACCCGCTCTGGTGATCTCACAACTTATGAGATCGTGACGATCCGCCTATGGCAGACCGGGTACTACCCCACAAGATATTTCTGAATATACCCCTCTCTTTACCAAGCTGCAACTTGTCTTTAATTTTTAAGCCATAGAGTAACCAAATTAAAGCTGCTATAGCAAAAAGCGACCAACTTAGTACTGAAACACCTTCGCTTTTGTGTCTAATCCAAATTTCGTAGATCTGCGGGAAAGTAGATAACGGCTCCGCAACGGCAACAACCAATACACCCCTCTTGACAGGAAATCTTTTAAGTATGTCGACCGGTTTCATGCTTAATCTACTCGCGCATCCTGGTTTAGCAGGCGTTGGCGCATTTGGGCGAAACGGCGCTGCTGTTCCAGCGCGATTTCTTCCGGCGTTTTTGGCCGCTCGCCATTGATTCCCGGCTTGTGGAGGTCGTTATTTACTTTTTCCGTACGGCCGCCAATGACATTAACAACCGGAATAACAATCGGGCTGCGCTGGGTTTGTTCGTACAAAAAGTGTGTAACATAGTCTTTCAGCTCGGCTTTAAAGCGGTCTAGATCGACGCGCTTGAAGCGCTGGGCAACGGCTCGGCGCAATTCGGAACGAAAGGCATTCATTAGTTCCTCGTTTTCTTTCATGTAAATGAAGCCGCGGCTAATAATATCCGGGCTGGTCAGCAGATTACCGGTCTTTTTATCAATGGTCAGAACAACCGCTACCACGCCCTCTTCGGCCAGCAGAACCCGGTCTTTAACGACTACTGTGCTAACTACCGCACCAGTTTGATCGACCAAAATGGTGCCGTGCGGCACTTCGCCAGACAGTTCCATCTTGTCACGAGTGAAGGCTATGACCTGGCCGTTTTCAACGTTAGCCGTGTTGGCACGTGGTATTCCCTCTTCCAGCGCGATATCAATATGATATTTTTTAGCCGTGTAGTCCCCATAAATAGGTATAAAGAACTTGGGCTTTGTCAGCTTGATGATATCCCTGTATTCTTCAGTGCCGCCATGGCCTGATACGTGCAGCGGCCCGCCGCCATCCAGTTCATAGGTTTCGTGGCGGTGGACATGAACACCCTTTTTCAACAACTCATCGACCATAGAACGGATAAGTGCGTCATTACCGGTATACGGAATAGCTCGGCTGGACAATATTACGGTGTCCTGTTCTTTTAGTGATACGTGTTTATGGTCGCCCATACTCATACGTACTAACGCTGAGTTTGGCTCACCTTGGCCGCCTGTACAAACTATGACTACCTGCTCGTCTTTCATATTAGGCACGCTGGCAATCGGCACAAAAGTGCCTTTAGGGATTTTCATGAAGCCATTTCTAACAGCCATTTCTATGGTGCTAATCATACTGCGGCCATCCAAAGCGATTTTTTTGCCATGATGAACTGCGGCATTGACGATCATCTGCACGCGGTTAACATTGGTAGAAAATATGGCCACAAAGATACGGCCAGGAGCTTGATCCATAATGTCGACGAAGCTTTTTTCGATCTGGCTTTCAGACAATGTCCGACCGATAGTTTCGGTCGTAGTCGATTCGCTCAAAAGAACATGCACGCCTTCTTTGGCCAGCTCTTCCAGTCGCGCCAGGTCTGTGCGTTCATGATCCAGCGGGTTTGGGTCAAGGCGGAAGTCACCAGTATTGATTAGCCGGCCAACGGGTGTATCAACTACAACCATGGTACTGCCGGGGATAGAGTGCGTGACCCGCACTAGTTCTATATAAAATTCACCCAGCTTCAGCCGCTCGTGAGTGGTTTCGTTCATAATCACAGTCTGCAAGTGGAAACCATCGGGCATCGGCAAACCAAAATTTTCAAAAATTTCTTCTACCCGGCCGATGGTAAAACGGCCGCCGTAAACCGGCACATTGTATTTAGGCAGTATGTGCGGCAGGCCGCCCATATGGTCTAAATGCCCGTGGGTTATGACGAAGCCGCGCAGTTTATTTTTGATCTGGTCAAGATACGTGGTGTCGGCAATACCGTAGTTAATACCCGGCAGGTCGACTCCTAAGTCATTGCCGCAGTCGATAACGATTGCATCATTTTGGTACTCAACAACCATCATGTTTTTAGAACCGCCGCCATCCATGCCGCCCAGACCAATAATTTTCAGGCGTGGACTGTCATCAATTAAGTTGGCACGGCGCCCTGTACCAGACGGTTCAGGGCGACGCCCTGTACCAGACGGTTCAGGGCGACGCCCTGTACCAGCCCCGACGCCCTGGCCGGGGCCCTGACTATCCGTCGGGGACGGCACGGGGCGGGGCGGCCGATCTCCGGCAGCTGCCGGATGTTTAGCAGCAGCGTCTAAGTACTGGTTGGCAACGCGGTTAGCGTCGCTAACTGCCTGTCTTTGGGCCCGTATTGCAGCGCCGCGTGATACGGACCGGCCAGTCGACGTTGTCATTGCCCTACCGGAAGCCGTCCTGTTGTTCGGAAGAGGCTGCCTACTGGCAGCCGGGCGTTTACTATTGTTTGGTTTTTTATCCATAATATAGTTTTTCCTTTCCTAGCTTAGTGTTTTTATAATTTTGGCTTCTTGATTAATTTTCTTTAAAATAGCTGGGATTTTCATAAAATCGTCAATTAATGTCTGGCGCATGCTTCCGTTGTATAAGGCAGCTGCGGGGTGGAAGAGCGGAAGGTAGACTTGCCCTTGGTATCTTTTTGGCTGACCGTGGCATTTACTTATTTGCAGGCCCGGCAAGAAGCATTCCATACTATGACGGCCAAGAGTCACCACGATTTTTGGCTTGATGGCTTCCAGCTGGGCGCGCAAAAATGGTAAAAAGGTAGCTTTCTCGTCCGGGTACGGGTCGCGATTATCTGGAGGGCGGTATTTAACAATATTGGTGATATAAACATCCTTCCTTTTCAGCCCGATCATAGCCAGCATTTCATTCAAAAACTGGCCGGCGGCGCCGACGAATGGCAGTCCTTGCTCATCTTCACTCTTACCCGGCGCCTCACCTATAAAAACCAGCTCCGCTTTGGCGCTGCCATCGCCAAACACTAATTGTATTGCGCTAGCAGCTAGTTCCGGACAAATGTTTTGCTTCAAAATCTCAGCCTTGATTTTCTTTAGTTGTGCTTCTTTTTTACTCATTCTCACCCCCTAGAGGTCCGACCTTGGAAAAAGCAAAGAGATTTTATGCAAAATCACCAGATTTTACCTACCTTTTTCCAAGGTCGGACCTCTTTTTAGTACACGGAACGTGCTTTTGATTCCCCACACCAGGAAAATGATTGCCAGAGCGTATTCCAGCAGGCTGCCTGAGTCAATCGCCAAGCTGGCAAAACCGTAAGCAATACCAAGGAAAATTAAGGCCATAGTGACTCTCACCCACCGCTTATTAAGTAACCTCTGTTCGTCTTTCCTAGCCATTTTTACCTTCTTCGCCCGCAAAAATTTCTTTGAAATTTCGGCAGGTTGTACCTAATTTATTCTGTTTTCGCAACATTATTTATTACCCTTTTCCCGTTGAGCCGCTCGCATGGATAACTGCAAACGGCCGCGGTCATCAATAGCTACTAATTTTACAGTTACACGGTCGCCTTCTTTAACGACATCGCTCGGTTTTTCAACCCTTTCCTCTTTCATCTCGCTAACATGCACCAGACCTTCTTTGCCCGGCAAGATTTCCACAAAGGCGCCAAAGTCTAAAACGCTTACAACTCGGCAATCTTCGTAAATCTTGCCAACTTCCGGCTCGGCTGTAAGGGTACGGATGAACTGAATAGCCGCATCTATGCTCTTTTTATCCGGGCTGGCAACCATTACCAGGCCATCGTCTTTAATATCAATTTCGGCGCCGGTTTCGGCAATAATTTTATTGATTGTCTCGCCGCCTTTACCTATGACTTCACGAATTTTCTCCGGATTTATCATGATGGTTTCGACACGCGGCGCGTAAGGGCTCATTTCGGCCCTAGGTTCCGGTAAGATGGCGAGCATGTGCTGTAAAATCTCGGCGCGGCCGGCTTTGCCCTGCTCCAAAGCTTTTTGCAAAGTTTCTACTGGCAGGCCGTGGACTTTCATATCCATCTGGAGGGCTGTAATACCCTTGGAAGTGCCAGCTACTTTAAAGTCCATGTCGCCGGCGAAGTCTTCGGCGTCGGCAATATCGGTCAAAATAACTGGCTTCTTACCATCGGTCATTAATCCCATGGCAATACCGCTGACTGGCGCGCTTAAGGGGACGCCGGCGTCCATTAGGGCTAAACAGCTGGCACAGGTTGCTGCCATAGATGTTGAACCATTCTGGCTCATAATTTCGGTTACGGCGCGGATGGTGTAAGGAAAATCCGCCTCGGGAGGAATTACCGGTTCCAGCGCCCGTTCAGCCAAATGGCTATGGCCGATTTCGCGGCGGCCGGGAGCCCCTAAACGACGCACTTCTCCAACTGTATAACCGGGTGCATTGTAGTGGTGCAAATAGCGTTTTTCGGTATTTTCTTCCATGGTATCAATCATCTGGGCATAAGAAAGCGGCGCCAAAGTGACGACATTCATAGCCTGGGTCACACCTCGCGTAAATAAACTAGAGCCATGGGCCCGCGGCAAAAAGCCAACTTCACTGGACAGCGGCCGGATTTCGGTAATTTTACGGCCATCGGGACGAATATTTTCAATCAAAATCGACTGGCGCAAATCTTCATGTAAGGCCGTCACGAAAGCTTCATCGTAATCCGGTTTGGCTTTGATAAATTCTTCACCTTCTTGGGCCTCAAAATGGGCATACATTGACTCGCGCAACTTGTTTACTAAATCGCCGCGTTCGGGATGCGGTGCGCGCAAGTTGGCGCCCAGCTTGCCAAATAGCCATTTATCCACTCGTTTTTGGATAGCTTCATCTGGTTTCAGCAGTTCATATTGCTGTGGCGTAACGCCAACTTTTTTAATAAGTTCATCTTGCAGCAAAATAGCTGGCTGGATTTGTTTATAGGCAAATTCCAGCGCTTCAACTATTTGGGCTTCTGATACTTCTTTGGCGCCGGCTTCGGCCATCATGATACCGCTTTTCGTACCGGCAACTACTAGGTCTAACGAACCTTGGTCTAGCTCTTCGGGGCTGGCAAAAGCTTTGAGCTTACCTTCGACCAGACCTACGCGCAGGCCGGCAATTGGGCCTTCAAACGGCGCGCCGCTTAGCATGAAAGCGGCGCTCATGGCAATCATTGCTACCATATCAGGACGGAAGTTCGGGTCCATGCTTAGAACCGTGACGACGCCCTGCACTTCATTCCTATAACCTTTTGGCCACAGTGGACGGATGGGTCGGTCAATCAACCGGCCGATTAATACGGCTTCGTCACTTGGGCGGCCTTCGCGCTTAATGAATCGGCTGCCGCTGATTTTACCAGCGGCGTAAAATTTTTCTTCATAATCGATAGACAGTGGAAAGTAGTCTAGCCCTTCTACCTTGCTGTCGCTGACCATAGCCGTACCAAGTACCACAGTGTCGCCGTAGCGAGCTAAAACCGAGGCTGATGTGCGGAAACCAACACGATTAACTTCCAATGAAAGTTCGCGGCCACAAAAGTCCGTACTTACCTTAATTACTTTTTTACCGAACGGATTTATAGTACTCATACCAGCAATAGCCTTTCTACTGCGCAACTCCCTGAGAGCGCAGTACAATCACACCGCTTCGTACCGTATCTTACTGATACACCTTGTTCGCCTGATAATTGCATCGCATCACTCAGGCGAGATGCTCGCACTTGAAAAAAGTTGATGCTATGAATACTGGTTTGTCCCATTATTTGTTGTTCACCTTTCTTTTACCCGCAAAAATTTCTTCGAAATTTCGGCGGGCTTGGGTGACAAGGTCCAATCCGGTCGCCGCGGCGACTGAACTGTGCTCTATCACCCAAATTAATTTACTCTAGAATGTAGATTCTAGATTATAGAATTTAGAATTATCGGTTTTTTATTCTAAAATCCAAAATCTAAAATCCAACTTCTGCATTTTTAGCGTCGAATCCCGAGTTTTTTTATCAGTTCTAAATAAGCGTCGCCGCTCTCATTAGCAACGTATTTAAGTAACCTTTTACGCTTACCAACCAGCTGCAAAAGTGCGCGGCGGGCGGCAAAATCGTGCTTATTTTTCTTCAAATGATCAGTTAGCTCGGCAATTCGGGCCGTCATAATACCTACCTGCACCGCAGGCGAACCGCTATCCGTCTTGTGCGAAGCTAAATCTGAAGTGATCTTAGCCTTCTCCTCACTAGATATCATTCTTGCCATGATACTAGCACACCAGAGGTGATTTGACAACTATTTTAATGTATACCTCCGCTTTCGCTAAAAAGTATGTTCGGGCTTATCAGTTCTAAAAAGATTGGCTAAAGCACGACCTAAAATGGTCCGCTGAGCATGGCGGTTTTGATAATACTCATCGATTGCTTCTTGCCGCTGTTTTAACTCAGGGTTTGTGAGCCATAAATGTAGCGCTTGTATCCCATCAGCTGAGAGTTCAATTTCTGCTGTTTCTGGCTTAATAAAGTGATCAAGATAAGTTGTAATTTTATGAGTGACCCTGCCGTCTTTAAAATTTAAGTTCTGATCATGAACACTAATATGAGGATGCGTAAGAACCAGATCATAACCTGCCGCATCAGCTGACTCTCTCTTAGTCAGACTAAAAAATGTGCCGTCTTCTGGGTCGGTCGCATATTTTGCCATATAGTCTTCAAACATTTTAGGATCCACAAATTCTACACGTGTCCACGGCCTAACAGTTGGCAGCCCACTCATAGAAAGCAGTAATCCTTCAAGTGCTTGTTGTAAATCCTCAGGAGACGCTTTTGCTTCCGCTTCTGCTCCTGTTTCGTGTGTTGTCACTTGTCAAAGCTCCTTCATTAGGTCAATTATACTAGATTTACTTAATTTGTCAATATTAGAAGCGTTTTTAACATCGAACTTGCCGACTTTGGTACGGCGAAGAGCTGAAACGTAGGCGCCCGTACCGAGTTTTTGCCCAATATCTTCGGCCAGCGAGCGAATATACGTACCGCTGCTGACCTCTGTTACAAATCTCAATTTTGGATATTTATAGTCTGTAACCTGTAATCTGTGCACCGTAACCTGCCTGGACTTCAGCTCAGGCTTTTTGCCTGCCCTGGCTAACTTGTACGCACGCTGGCCACCGACTTTTACTGCGCTATGTGCATGCGGTACTTGTTTGATCTCCCCCACAAAACTCTCCAGTACTTTTTCGACTTTGCTTTTTGCTATTTGCTTATTGCTTTTTGCTGTTATTGGTCCCTCGGCATCCCCCGTTTTACTGCTATAACCCAGTGTTAGCTCAACCTCGTAGGTTTTATCTAGTTTACTAAACTCACTAGCCCGCTTGGTGTAGCTGCCCAAAACCAATATCAAAAGGCCGCTAGCAAGTGGGTCAAGTGTCCCCGTATGCCCAACACGCACCTTTAGTGAAGTAGAAACTAGCAATTTGGAATTAGGAATTAGCCTATTTTCTAATTGCTGATTACTAATTTCCCTGCGAAGGATGCTTCGTACCTTCGCCACGACGTCATGCGATGTCAAGCCTCTCGGTTTATCGACTAATAAAATTCCGTCCATCATTAACAATAATCAATCAACAAATAACAAAAAGCAAAGATACCGGTTGTTCACTGTTCTCTGTTCACTGTTTACTGTTTACTGTTTTGGGGTTGGCATCATCGGTGGCGGCACTGGCGGCGGTGGATTGGCCGGAGCTTGGTGTAGCGACTGGCTCAGCGGCTGGGTGTTCAAGCCGATAACAGGCTGAGCGGCGGGGTCAAATGGCGTATTGGAGTAAGCATCGTCCACAGCGCTGCGGGCGCTGTCAAGCGGTTTTATTTCTTTTTCCCTGCCCATCAGCACATCGTCAGGTCTTGGTTCGGCACTTAGCGGGTCAGTTGGGACGGAGGACGACGGGTCATACCATGGCGGCTGGGTGTCAGCAGTAAAGGGAGAGCTAATAGCCGGCCGGTGATTGGTAGGGTCCAGCAGTGTATGCGGTCCTGGAATTGGTGCTCTATTTCCTTCATCCGTCACACTAGGCAGACCCGGCGCAACAATTTGTGGTTCATGTAAAGAGTCCCGGGAGGACTTAATAATTTTCGGCGGCTCCAACACCAACGGTTTTAGCGGTTCAAGTTTTGGTACAGGTGGTAGAGATGAGGGTGGCGGTTCAGCAGTTGAGCCTGACGAAATAATATTTCCTTGTTCATCTATATGGATTTCGCCGGCTTTTATTTCAACTTCCGGACTGTCTTTTTCTTTGGCTTCGTGGGCAACGTTCAACACCCCAGTCGGGGGTGGGGGTGGGGGTGAAGGTGAAGGCGGTTTTTTAGCGACCGGCTTACCGGCTTCCGGCGGTTTTTTGGGCGGCGGGGGTGGAGGCGGCGGAGGTTCTAGCTTGCTGACAATCAATTGCTGGTTAGCACCGGCAGCCATTAGCTGGGCACTCATGGTCATCACTTTTGGTGAGGTCCTTTCATTGCTAAAGCGCTTGGTTTCGGCAACTATGCCTGTCAAAAAAGCGGTGGCTATCTGATTATCAATCAAGCCGGTGCCAAAAGCTTCGGAAATGCTAACCAACATCTCTGATAAACTACTGGCAGTTGGCTCTTGCCAGTTTATCTGGCCTAATTCTGCAGCCTTATCGTTACCGGCATTTAGAGAAATAACGGTTGCGTCGTGCAAGATCCGTCCGTGGGCTGTTATAACCTTATCTAGCTGAGCACGGTCTTTCACACCAAGTGCAATTACTGCTTCGACGTTAAAATCACCTTGACTAAACATCAAATCTTTTTCGCTAAGTGATGTTCTGTACGGCGTAATAAAAATGCGCACCACATCGTCCTCGACTTTATAGCGCAGTTTATCGGCCTTGTTTTTGTCGAGCGAAATTATAAAGTCCTGAAGACTATCGGTGTTAGTCTCTATAGTTTTTTCCGGCTGCAAAAATTCTATTGTCGAAGGAATCTCACCCGAAAACACAGCAGTGGCGTGCTTGTCCATCCTATTTAGCAGCAGTGTCAAACCGATACACGAAGCCAGTTGGTCAACGGAAGGGTTATTACTTACAGTAACTAAGATATTAGACGCTTGCTTAATCCGCTCGACTATCTGTTGTTTGGCCTGCGCCGTGTCCATCACAGAATGCCTCCGGCGACGCCATTAACCGTTTTCCTTTTACCATTTACCATACATGTACCATTAACTATTAACCATTGATCACGGCTAACGGTAAACAGATAACGCCTGGTGAACGGTGAATTGTGAACGGTGAATTGTTTCATGTTTTTTATTTTTATCGTTTATGCCAAAACAGTACCACAAGAGTTAAACATAAGCAACCATTATGTGTTTACAAAAACACTTTTCACCTGTATAGTTCCCTTTTGTACTAATTTCTAATTACTATTTACTAAATTATGCCAATAATTAAATCCGCGAAAAAACGAGTGAAGCTGGCCGCTAAGGCGAATGTGCGTAATACCCGTACCCGAAGAGATATGCGCGAAGCTATCAAGGCTTTTAACAAAGCGCTGGAAAACGGCAAATCTGCTCAAATTCTTAAACTTCAGACTAAAGCCACCAGCGCTATTGACACCGCCGCCAAAAAGAACGTCATCCATAAAAATAAGGCCGCCCGTTTTAAATCCCGCCTCGCTACTCAAATCAAATCTAAAGGTGTTAAAATCACTCAACCCGCTTCAAAGAAGACCGCCAAGCTCACACCCCAAAAACCCGCATTAAGGAAATCAGTCAAAAAGTAGTTTTTGTGTTAGCTATCAGCTAATAGCTATTAGCTATAGGCTAATTATGTAAGTCTTCAGGGCTTCGTCCATGTCTAAACTGGTAGTTTTGCCCCGCCAATCGATAACCAAAGCTTCGGAAACCATTTTTTTTAAGTCTTTATCACTCAACTTATCCGCCAACCTCCTAGCCTTTCGTAACGGGTAATCTTTTACGCCGCTTTGACGGCTGACCTCTGATATATCTTGTCCTTTCGAATATTTCGCAATCGCGATTATATTCAGCTGCCAGGCAATCATCGCCAAAATAGCTTGTGGCTCAACTTTTTGAGCCCGCTGTTCATCATAAAGTTTTATGGCCCTACCTTTTTGTCCGGCAAAAGCGGCATCTAGCAAATCAAAAACTCTACTTTGGGGGTTGGGTTCGGTCAAAAGTTCGATATTTTCTCTGGTGATTCGCGAATTATAAATAAGCAGCTTACCTAATTCATTAGCCAGTAAGGCCTGGTTTGTACCCAGCCGTTCCACGAGATAATTCGCATCAGCAAACGACAGCGTACCGCCGCTTTTTTTTGTTTCATCAACCAGCCATTGGGCCAAGCTCCGGGTATCCATTTCATTGAATTCTTCCAGCTGAGTATTGTTTTTTAACAGCTTAAAATAGGCTGTCCGCTTGTCTATTTGCGGTTCATAAAAAATCACGTCTGTCGATTCACCAATTGAGCTAATTATTTGTTCAGCAGCTTCCACAAAATCTTTGTTTAGACTGCCGTTTCCAATAACCACCATTTTCCTTTTTGCTAGAAACGGCAGACTCTGTAGACCCTCAATAATCTCTTTTGCATCAGCTTCCTCGCCATCAAATTTTTCCAACGCCAAATCGCCATATTCTTTTACAAATTTGGAAACTAGCTCATCTAACCTGCGCCTTAGAGCGAAACTATTATTGCCCGCAATAAAAACAGTCATTCCGAAGAATTTTTTTGACCGACTTCTGGCAGACCTTGGATCTCTAGTAAAGTTTCATGCATCGCCGGCGATCTTAGAGATTCTTCTCTGAGACCATTTTCGTATCTAAACTCTAAGTGTCTTGAGTAACCTTGAATAAACTTTAGGTCTCTTTGGTCTAGGCCAGTAGGTACAGTAGGCTCATCATCAATCATACCAATTAGGTATTGTTCATATTGATCTAAATATTCTTCAGCTGGCCCCCACGGCCAGGGTAGATCTGCATCCTTGGGCAAAGATTCAGGGTCAATCATCCATCAACTCCTTATATCTCTAGTATAGATCATTTTTTGGCACTTGGGGCAGATGTGGGTGCCACGGCCGGCAACGCGGATTTTTTCGATTATGGTGCCGCAGCGCGGGCAGGGTTGGTTTTCTTTTCTAAAAACTTGGGCAAATGTCAGGTAACTGCCTTTTTTACCCTTAGCATCGACATAATTTCGATCTGTACTACCGCCTTTAGTTATGGCCATGGTTAAAATTCGTCGTAGTTCACTGTAAAGTTTAATTAGTTTGGTCCGCGGAATCTGACCAGCTGGTATGGCTGGATGGATTTTAGCCGCCCAAAGCGACTCATCGGCATAAATGTTGCCGACACCGGCTAGCACAGTCTGGTCCAAAAGTACTGCCTTAATGGCGCTTTGCCTACGTCGCAAAATGTTGTTTATGAATTTATTGACTGTAAAATCGTCTTCCAGCGGTTCGGGGCCCATTTTCTTCATAAAATCTATCTGCGGTACTTCAATAGTTGGCAGCAGGCGCATCCAGCCGAACTTACGCTGATCATTGAAGAAAAGCTTGCTGTCATCTTGAAAGTCGATCACGACTCTTGTACTTTTATCAGGCAGGTTGTTAATAAGCGAATCCGTAGGATGCCCTCCACCAAACCGCGCTTCACGCGAGGAATTAGAAAATAGAAATTGGGAATTAATATTATTTACTAGTTTCTTATTGCTATTTTCTAGTTTCTGCTCATTTTTGTTTACAAAAACGAGTTGTCCGGTCATTTTTAAGTGAATAACTAGCGAATACCCGCTGGAGAGTTCAATAATCAGCACTTTGGCCCGGCGACGGACAGATTCTATTTTGGCATTAACCATAAAGCGCGCCACGTCTGCTGGGGCGTTGGGGAATGATTTTTGCCAGTCATGCCAGACATCAGCTATAACGCGCCCGGGCAGTAATTCACTTAGGCCGCGTTTAATAGTTTCCACTTCAGGAAGCTCAGGCATTTTTTAATTATACTTGAGGGTATAATGGTTGCTGATGGATTCCGTTAGGAAAAAGTTCACCTTCTACCGTTTACGGTCCACCATGCGTTATCCTTTTTCCCTTGTCCATGATCAACGGTTAGCGACTAATGGAAAACGGTTAAATGAAAATTCACTGAAAATTGTAAATTGTAAATTGAGAATTGCGGCCGACTGCAAGGAGGCTGCTTGATGGATAGCCTGCGAAAAATCTTAGGGTCACGCAAAATCGCCCAAGCGCCTAATGAGATAAAACAGATACAAGATTATGTTCAGCGTCGTTATAACAGCTCTTGTAGGGTAAAGGTTCAGCGCGGAGCGTTGATTATCAATGTGCCAAATTCCGGGCTGGCTGCTACTTTGCACTTAGAACGGCAATTAATGATAGATAAGTTAAAAATTACAGATAAATTAGTTATCCGCACCGGCAGATAAAAAACAGGGTTATAGGGTGAGAGGGTTATAGCGTTATAGGTTTTTGTATTTAGACTACAACCCTACGACCCTACACCGCTACGACCCTTGAGGAGTTGTTCCAACTCGGTTTCCATTTGCTCGAAGTCTTCGTACAAAATGGCCTGCATCCCGACTGCCCGCGCTCCATCGCAATAACGGACAATGTCATCTATCAAAACACAATCTATTGGCTTAACTCCTAAACGTTGAGCGGCCAGTTCGTAAATTGCTGGATTAGGTTTAGTGATTCCGAATTTGAATGATAACACCACGTCATCCAGCAATGCTAAGTCTTGAGACGAAAATAATTCGCTGAGCCAATCATCCCCGGCATTAGATAGCATTCCGATCTTATATTTCGGCTTAAGATCATCTCTAATGTAGTCAAATAAAGGTTCGTTTGGTTTGTTGCTATGTAAATAGTCCTTAACAGTTTCAGATTTCTGCCCCGCCAATTTAGCCAGACTATCAATAAACTCCTCATAAGCCAGATTTCCCAGAGTATGAAGATCCATTAAGCTTTGGGCTTGGGCTCGCTTTCTTGGCTGATCTTTAAAATACTTGCCGCAAAATACCCTAAATCCCTCAGTAGACAAAACACCGAAGCAATCGAATATAACTGCCTTAATCACGTATGCTCCAAAACAACTTGCCCCGCCAGGTACCATTTGGTACTTGGCCCCGTACTAAATCCTGAATGAAGAAGAGAGAGAATACCCCTATTTCGCAATTTCAAGATTTTGGTACTGGGGTCAAAAATTATGGCTTTAATCACACCTTAATTGTGACAAGTTCCTAGAAAAGGGGCAAATTTACTGCTGAGGTTTATCAATAAACTCAATATTTTGTCGGCTTAGGGTCAGATCGACTTCAATTGCTTCTCCTGAATCTATTTTCTCCTTTGTAATATCTGCTAACAGCGTGTTCGTAAATTTAAACTCAAACCCAAAGGAATTAAACACATTGCTAATGGTGGCGCTTTCTTCATCGCCTTGCACCTCTGAATCAATACCACTCCTATGCAGTAAATAGCGGACGGCTTCAAGACTATCATGATAAAAAGACGCGTATTGAAGTGCTAAGCCGTCGGCTGGTTTTTTTTCCGCTTCTTCGATAGATATCCATTCGGACCATCCAATATCATAAAGCGCGACTCTTCCTTTCAGCCGAGCTGAAGCAACAAATTTCCAGTCTTTTTCAGTACAAGCCATTTCCCATGCATTCGGAGCGACTTGTCTTCTTATCACGCCTCCAAATACATTAATATTAGCTGCCCTAAAAGCTAAATGATCAAGATTGCCAAAAAGCCTCCGAGGCAGTTTTTTTCGTTCAACAAAAATAGCCAGTTCCCCACCAAAGATAGCCGCTTCATGCTCTAAACTATTCATCTCAGCTCACTTTACTAGAATTATAGCAATTTTGTGAATTCTGTTGGGTACTTAATATTCACTCAATAAAGTGTTCTTCATAAAGTTTAGAGCTCGAGTGTCTTTTGTCGAATTTAGCCATCGCTTCATCAATTATTTTTATAGTTTTTGGCTTAATTTTATTTAAGTTTTTAAGAGCCTTGGCTACTTCCTCAATATCTCCGCACACTATATCGCACGTGCTGTAGACGAACGGGTGCTTATAATCTGTTAAGGTTTGCCCGGCGATTTCTTTGGTTCCACCGTTAAACTTTCCGCCAAGTGGAGCTAACCCAATGACTGGTTTTTTAAGATACTTAGCTATCAATATTTCTTGGGATCCCCCAACGCTAATATCATCACTAAAATAAACAATTAAAACATCAACCTGAGATATCATGTGCACATCGCTACCAAAAACCATTTCAAGATTCTTATAGTCTTTACTGGCTCTAGTTGGATCGAAACTTATAAATTTTAGACCAGTCAGCTCACCAATCTCCTGCAGAAAATTATCTCTCCATTGATGTGAATCAAAATTCGAGTGTTTTGACATTTTACCTACCACATAAACTTTTATGGGTTTGTTATTAGCCATCCTTTTCCTTCGACTGCTTACGGATAGCATTAATTACTTCGTTATAAAATTCCAGGCGGGTTGGTGTATATTGCTTAGATTTTTCAGGGTCGTGGAGTTCGGCTTCAAATTCATCAACTGAGAGCCAGCGAATATCGCTAACCTCACCTGCTTCGACTTTTAATTTATCTAGATTGATATCCATCATTGTTATGTAAGTCCAGTTAAAGACACGGTGATTCCAATCTTCCATAGGTTCGTCAACCTTTTTAATACCGATAAAAACAAAGGTCTTTGGGTCTACATCTAGATTCAGTTCTTCTTTAGCTTCGCGTATAGCTGTTTCTTCTGGTGTATTACCGGCTGTTATATGACCGGCTGCAAAACGTCCCAAACGTTTGGGCGAATGACTTTTGTTGGATGGCGAAGTTGAAGTAGGACTTCGCCATTTGAATTAAATATCCATAAATGCGCCCCGCTGTGCCAAAGACTTTTGGCATGAGCTTCGGACTTAAGCATAGTCTGACTGGTTTTATTGCCCTGCTCGTCAAAATATCTACCGGCTCGTCTTTCATGGCACGTTGGTGGGGTCCCAACAGGTGCGGAAACCGCGGTCTAGTTTCTTAAGTTCGGCCATGTCGCCTATGTCGAGTTTGAAATCAAAGATATCAATGTTCTCTTTGATGCGGTCTTTGTGAGTTGATTTGGGCAATGGAACGGTGCCAATTTCCAGGCACCAGCGCAGCATAATTTGGGCAGTAGTTTTCCCATGTTTTTTGGCGATTTTTTGTAAAACAGGGTCGTCCATGCCATGCCCGTGGGCCAGTGGTGAATAAGCTTCGACGATAATCCCCTTCTTTTTGCAATAATCAACTAGCTCGGTCATTTGTAAAAATACATGTAGTTCAACTTGATTCACCGCTGGTTTGACAGTGCATTCCTTCAATAGTTCTTCCAAGTGGCTAACCATGTAATTACTCACGCCGATGGCTTTGGCCCGGCCAGATTTGTGGATTTCTTCTAGTTTCTGCCAAGCCGCTTTTCGGGTTTCGGTGACCGGAAAATGAATGAGTAGTAGATCAACATAATCGGTCTGCAGCTTATCCAAAGATTTTTCGAAGCTAGGGATGATGTCATCAGAGCCCAGATTGGTTGTTCGGATTTTGGTAGTGATAAATACTTCACCGCGATCTATTCCGCTTTCTTTCAAGGCCGCGCCAAGATGCTGTTCGTTATGGTAGGCCTGAGCGGTATCAAAATGCCTGTAGTCTGCGTCCAGGGCTGAGCGAACCGCTTTTTTGGCCACAAAACCCGGCAAAACTATCCAAAGTCCCAGGCCCACCTGCGGGATTTTCGCCCCGGTGTTCATTTTCAAACTTGGTATTGCCATAAAACCTCCGATTTCTCTTCTATTTTACTCCGAACAAGCTCTTAATTTCGGCTACCTCTCTGGAGGGATTTCTTTTTATGGATATCCGAAAAATCTGTAATTTATCTGCTTTACAAACTTCTTGGCTAATTCGCTCATACACCATTGCTGCAAAGTCTAGGTGTTTGTGTATTTCATCTGAATTTGGAAAGTTAAGGACTCCTTTCATAGAATGCTCATCTTGGTGGACTAGCGCTTTATTGAGAAATTTATCATAATTACTATAGATTTTATCTATTTTAGCTTTCCATGTCTGCTTAGCGGGTGACTTGGTATAGCCAAGCACTAGTTCGCGGAGCGAACGCTTCCCTGACTTATCAAAAATTCTCCTTATCGAAATCATCAATGAAATTATAGCCATAAGATATATTGTATGAACGCCACTCCTTTTCTCACCTTTTTTCATCTTTTCTAAAGTCTCATATAAGTATCCGGCAACCGATAAATACATGTATGCATTGTTAATGTTGAAGCTTATTTTATGGAGAAAATTACGCAGCTTTTCTTGATCGGCAAGAGGAACTAAATCCTTAAACTCAAAGATATTCATATGCCCCAACTCAGCAACTGATATTGAATTTTTCATAGTTCACCCCAGTCATTCGACTCGCTTTGCTCGCTCATGATTATAATTTTTCCCGAGAGAAAATTTTTCAATAGTCCAGCTCTTCTTATAATTACTGTCGACTCCAATTAATTCAATCTGGGTCGCGGTGTAGTCCAGTTGGATATCTGCCTGCCGAACGTCCTCTAGCGCAGCTAAATAACTAACTTCATCTAGCTTCAAAGCAGAAGGATCTTTCAAGTCATAGGCCGCTTCTTCTATGGCAAAATGCCCAATGGCAATGTGCGGAGAATATGGGATATCCTCTCTTAAAAATTTCCTAAGCTCTCCCTCATATAATTTTAAATACAGTCGCTCAAAATCTTTTTTTCCTTGTGATGGGTTAAGGAACAGCCATTGATCCCAAGACAGCTCTGTCGTGTGAGAATTAAATTGAACATGAAAGGGTTCTGTTGAAACGACAACTTTTTTAGCTTGGTTCTTGATGGCTTGTTCGGTAATCTCTAATGCCGGCACTGGGAAAAGAAGAGTAACATGCGCTCCTACTAGTCCGTGATAGGGATCATATTTTGCATCAATTTCCTCAACTTTAGATACGTCTGCTTCTGGACGATGAATAATACTGTAAAACATTAGAGCTCGCCCCAATTTTTGCCAAGAGCTTTAAGCACTTTTTCTGTTGTCTCTTCTACAGTGTGGTTGGTTGAGTCGATTTTTATAAAGTCGTCGAAGAACTTATCTCCCGAAAAATATTTGTGGTGCCGGCTAACCATTTTTTCGCCGAGCTTAGCGTCATCATCACGTCCCGCATCCCTCTTATTTATTTCGCCTTTTTGGGGTAATAATAGAAATTTATGAGTCAGTTTTACATACTCCTGAACTTTATACCACTCCGGGTCGCCTAGATAGCCATTGATGATAATGTTATATCCAGCTTTGCGAAAATTACTAGCAACTACGCCGATGTTGTTGCCCAATAGATCCCATTGTTCAAGGCCAGTCGGCGATTCATCATAAACGAAACCGTTGACTATAAAGTGTTTCAAGCTATCAACTTCAATGTTGACGCATTTCTTAATTTTTTTAGCCAGAATCTTAGCAACAGTGCTTTTACCGGCTCCGCCAGGCCCAGTTATGGCAATGATTAACTGGCTCATAGGCCGCCCCAATTTTTGCCGAATTTGCTGAGATTTTTTTCAAGTTCTGACTCTTTCAAAATCGGCCGTTTTGTGTCCGCTGATATGTGCTGTATGATCATCGTAACCTCAGTTTTATTATCACCTACGACGTTAATGGGATCTTCGGTCCAGCCCTCGATATTGCCTTTTTCATCATAATAAACTTCGTGAACAGCAAAATACGCCGGCTTAGATTTATCATGTTCGATTATTCTATAATTCCAGTGCATAATTTCTAATCTCTTGCATCGAGCACATAATTCAATCCAAGATCCAAAAGTATTACGTCGGAGGTAAGTAGTACCAACTGCTCGCTGAAGGCTTGGGCTAGAAGCATCCGGTCGAATGGGTCGTGCCGGATAAGGCTCGGGAATTTATTTATTACTTGAGCGTGCTCAGCCTTAAAATCCATAAGCAAAAATCCGTCAGCTAAAGCCCTTGCTACATCTGGTGCGTTTTTAAACTTGCCAGCTGTCGCCTTAATCTGTAATTCAGCTAGAGATATTGACGAGAAATAAACCAAGTCACTATTTTTTATTATTCTCTGAGCCTGCTTGCCAAGTGATTTTATTCTACGTTCATCTAATGCCCACACCAACGTGTTAGTGTCGAGCAGCAGGTTCATTTTTTATCCCAGTCTTTGCCGTAAACTAATTCTTGAATTTCGGGGTCAATACCTACCAGCTTTTCATCGGGAATGTCTATCATACCCGTCCAGGCACCGAATTTGATTTTGTTCTTTTTGGGCTGGTGAAGCTTGAGGTCAACTAAAGGTTCGCCATTTTTGGCGATTGAAATTTCTTTGCCGGCCTGTACTTCCTTAATGATTTTGGACAGGTTGGTTTTGGCATCATAAATATTGTAAGTTTTCATGATTATATGGTATCAGACTAGACCAGACTTAGTCAACACAGTAGTGAGCTCGCCTAAGACGAGTCTACTACTTGGTCAAGCATATTACAGCTGGCCCCGGTTTTGACCGGATTTTTTGGCTATACAGCGAAGGATATTTGATCTCTGTCCGTTATATTCTTCTTCAACCATGTCTAGATAGCCAATATCAAACATGCCTTCAAGCAATTCTCTTGTATATGGAATTGAGAATAGGTGTCTGACACGCCCTTTTTCAGAAACAAAGACATCTTTTTCCACTTCATCCCCTTTGCCATAATGAAAATCATCAACTGACTTACAGGCAAAGGCGAATATTCCATCTGGCTTGAGCACTTTTGCAACCTCTTTCACAATCTTGCGCGTTTTATCGTGGCTATAGTAATGAAGTGATAGATTGACATAAACGACATCGAAACTCTCCGGTTTATACGGCAAAGGCTTGCGCATATCCAGCACAGAAAATTTGACATCTGTGTTAGCAAAATGCCGTTTATTTTGTTCGACCACCACATCAGACACATCGGTCGCTATAACTTTGTGGCCCTTGTCTGTAAAAAAGACTGCATCTCCACCAACCCCGCAGCCGAGCTCTAAGATTTTCGATCTTTTTGAAAGATACGGTTCGGCTAGCTTTGCCAATGGGTTAGGAGAGTGGCGCAACTTCTCATGGTCGCCTTCGGCATGTTTTCTGTCCCATATCGGCTTTTGATCAGGTATCTTGCGACTCACAATTCGCCCCAATTCTTTCCTTGACTAATATCAACTTTGAGTTTTACAGGTAGTTTGTAGATGTTTTCCATCGTGGATTTGAGGATTTCGCCGACTTTTTTGGCGTTTTCTTTTCGGCATTCAATAAGTAGCGAGTCATGGATTTGCAGTAACATAGCCGGCTTTGCCGGAGTAATTAGTTTTTTACTAGTTGCTAATTTCTGTTTTCTAGTTTCTCCAAAATGGGAGTCAAACTCATTTTGGACTTTGACCATGGCCATCTTCATCAGATCCGCCGCTGTGCCTTGCAGTGGATGGTTGATGGCCGCGCGGTAGGCCGCTTCGCGCACCGCGAAGTTGGAGGATTTTACATCCGGCGTCGGCCGGCGTCGCCCAAGCAATGTTTCTACGTAACCCTGCTCTTCCGCCTGCTTCCGGAGTGAATCAATATACTTTTTAAGGGCCGGCCTAAGTTGGAAATACTTGGTGATAAATTCTTTGCTAGCGGCAAAATCCATGCCCGAGCTAACACTTAAACCATGCGGACCCAGACCGTACATAATGCCAAAGTTTACAGCTTTGGCGCTGTAGCGCTGGTCTTTGCTAACCTTATCCGCTGCAATGCCGTAAATCGCGGCGGCGGTTTCTACATGGATATCAGCGTCGCGGTTAAAAGCGTCTATCATACCCTTGTCGCCAGACAGCGCCGCCGCCAAGCGGATTTCGAACTGGCTGTAGTCGGCACTAACCAGCACGTTGCCCTTTTCGGCCACAAAAGCAGTACGGATATTTTTACCAAGTTCAGTCCGTATCGGTATGTTTTGCAAATTCGGGTCGCTGCTGGATAGCCGGCCGGTTTGGGCAATGGTTAGGTTAAAAGTGGTGTGCAGGCGGTTGTTTTCATCGACCATATCCGGCAGAGGATCGACATAAGTGTTTTTAAGTTTGATTGCTTCACGGTATTGGCTAATCAATTCGATAATTGGGTGCAAATCGCGCAGTTTTTCTAGCTCGCTGGCGGCTGTCGAGAGGCCGGTTTTACCTTTTTTAATCCCCTCACTTGGTAAGTTGAGTTTGGTAAACAGTACATCGGCCAGCTGTGAAGGTGAGCTGATATTAAATTCATGGTCGGCATGGCCATAAATGTTTTGTTCGAGGTCGCTGATAGAATCTTCCAGTTGAATAGCAAACTTTTGCAGATATTTAACATCCAGCTTAATACCGCGGGTTTCCATAGCGGCTAGCACCGGAATTAGCGGCCATTCAATAGTAGAGGCTAGACGTTCGAGGTTAGACGTTCGAGCTAGCGCCATTTTTTGGGCTTCGTAAAGTTGACGGATAACGGCTATGAACTGCGCGCCATGGTCTAAAAAATCCTCTGTTGGTAAATCTTCAAACGGCAGGCCGTTGTAACCCAAGATCGTTTCAGCCAAGTCAGTCAGCGACTGGGCACGAAGCAATGGATCGATCAAGAACGCGCCGACTAGAACGTCGTGGGCAACAATCACGCCTTCGATGCCCAAGTTTTTGAGAAGTTTAATATCACTTTTGATGTCATAGCCGATAAAAGAGGTTACAGGTGACAGGTTACGGGTTACAGTATCACGGACTTTTTGAGGGTCAAGTTTGGTAAGGTCGAGGGTGTAGGATAGTTCGGCTGTGCCAATGTGCAAGACTTGCGGGTCGGCTCCTTGTTTTCCGGCCGCCCGCGAATGAACAAAGATCGGTTGCTCCCCTGTGTGAAAGGTCCGTCCTTTCACACTAAAGCTTATTTTGTTTAGTTTTTCACCCGAATCAACTAATACATGTTTTTGTAATTTTAATGCCTTACTTGCGCCTACAGCTGGTGTGCTTACTCTCATGTTTTCGGGCAAATTATTTAATAGACTTCGAAATTCCAGCTCCTGTAGTAAATTGCGGAGGTGTGAGGTGTCTAATTTGGAGCTGTCCATGGCTGGCAGATCCAATTTAACCGGCGCATCTGTCCACAGTTGGGCAATTTTTTTGCTCAAATAGGCCGACTTTTTACCAGCTTCCAATTTTTTGCGTAAAGTTTCTTTAATCACCGGCAAATGTTTATAAACTCCATCCAGAGTTTTGTATTGCTGCAGTAGCTGGGTGGCAGTTTTTTCGCCGACGCCGGGCACGCCCGGAATATTATCCGAACTATCGCCTTTTAGGGCCTTAAGGTCCAAAAATTGTTCCGGCCTAAGACCGTATTTGGCGGTAAAACTTTCCGGATGGAATTCTTCAATATTGGAAAAGCCGCGTTTTAGGGCGTAAACTTTGACGTGACCGTTTATTAGCTGTAGGGCGTCCAAATCAGAGGTAATTAGCAAGGTTTCGATATTTTTTTTACGGGCCTGGACGGCTAGGGCGCCCATAATATCGTCGGCTTCATAATCGTCCAACTCGTATAGCGGCCAATGAAAAGCCTCCAAAAGCTCGTGCAAAATAGGGATTTGAGTATAAAAATCCGGCGGCGCCGGTTTACGGCCGGCTTTGTACTGCGGGTACATAGCCACACGCTTTCGGATGTTGGTTTTGGGCTTGTCCCACGCTACTGCCACGTAATCGGGCTTGAGCTTTTTGATGAGTTCCAGGGCCATGGCCGCGAAACCATACACCCCGCCGGTCGGCACGCCTTCTTTAGTCGATAGGTTCGGCATGGCGTAATAACCTCTGTAAAAAACAGATTTTCCATCTATAATTGCCAGCTTTTTCCTCGCTTCAGCCATCTTGAGTCAATTATACGCCAAAGGTGTCAGTCAGATTATTTCTTGCGCTTTGATTCCTATCACCTACTACGTTTTTGACCTGATCGAGTCATTTTCGTGGTATTTTAAAGCTTTAGAAATAATGCAGCGACCATTATAGCTCATCACACAGTTTGGTTAGATCAACTTTGGTATTCGTTTGCTGTGCAATATGAGCAATAGCATCGATGCCTTTCGAGAGAAAATACTCGTCAATATGTCTTTGTTCTTCGGTGGGAGTAAAACTTTTAATCCGTCTAGCATAGCCGGGCGTATCTTTGTCGAATATATCAGCGGCTTCATTTTTGGCGTCTATCAGATCATACGTTCTCTTAACAGCATCTTCTAATTTCCGATACAGCCTCGAGTATACATCCATAAGCATTATTAGAACTCTCTCTAAACTGCCATTTTCGTATAGCGGTCCGTAAGCCTCTGCGGATTTTTCCAAATAATCTTGAGTAGTTTTGTGAATAACTGGGGGCCTTATATGTACCGCCAAAAGGTGACGTAAATTGTGAGTTACATGAATTTGGACTTTAACTCCCTCAATCTCTATCTCTGTCGTACCAAATCCAGTATCGTTAGCTGGATCGAATGGAATGTCTTCAGTATCATCACCAGGAATTCTTTTTATCTCCCTGGTGTCCAATCTGTCTTCCGTTTCGTCCATGTTTTTATTATAACTTGAGGGTTTCTTGGACGGCTGACTTGAAATCTTCTAAGGTGCTGTTGTTTTCCAAATGTGTAAAGTCAGAACTTCTCGTTTTTGGGGAGGATGATAATTATTAATAAAAAAGCCAGCACGAAAAATATAGCCGAATATAATCCAATTGTTCCCCATAATTCTACTCTGTAAGACTCACCGTAGTTTTTAAAGAAATAACGTACAGAAACAGTTGAATAAGCAGCGGCGCTCACAGTCGTAACAGCTAATAATATGCTGCGGCTGCGGAGTGTAGCGGCTGCCACTATTGGCACAGTAAACAACATTACCGATTTGCTGGCTAAACCCCTCTGCCAATAAACGTTATAGGCCGCAAAGATAATGTCGGTCAAGATTAGAGTCATGACAAGAAAAGCATATATATTAGCATTCAGGTACTTAAGCCGTGACAGATACCATAAAACCGTGTTAATTACTAAAAGTATTCCAGCAGCTGTCCATAACTGGCGAACTGCCTCATGGGTATATAAGTTCCATGAATCAAAAATAATCGTCGCCAGAATATAAAAGGCAATGAATACAAAATGTACACGGGTTACCCTTACGGCGTTAGATTGCAGCCAATTTGAGGCGTTGGTGGACCTTTTAGGCATATTTTATGCCCATTCAACCACACCACTTAGGCATAAGCAAGAAGCAAGCTGCCTGCCGGCCTAGAGCGTGTTAGTCTTTTTGAGGGCTGCCTCGGTAGCAATCCTGAATTCCTCTAAGGTACCGTTGTTTTGCAGAAAAATGTCGGCTTTGTTTTTCACGTACTTAGCGTCCATTTGAGCTTCAGCGGGAATGCCTGGTTGGGGCTGCCACTGTAGATTCTCTTGGGCGACAAACTCAGCCAAAGATATTTCGGCCTCGCCTTCACGTCGGCTGTCCTTGGCGCGCTGGTAGCGTACTTGGTCAGAAGCTTCTACCCAGATAAGTTTACCTCCGTTCTTATGAATAAAATCCGCCTCTATGGGCGCCCGGACACTGTAAAGAACTAGTCCTTTGTGGTGTTTTTGTTTCTCTGCATCAAATTTAGCAACAGCTTCTTTGAGAACGAAATCCGCGCCCTTATTCTGCCGAAGCCAGTTAGCTGTTTCGGTCATATTAGCAATTGATATAGGGTCAGGCTTGTTGGTATGTCTTTTCCGCGCATAAAACCTGACTATATTACCAAAGGACACGCCAAAATACCCTTGCTCAATCAAATACTCGGCCAGAGTATCCTTGCCACTTCTAGTAAGTCCGCCTACACCAATAATTTTCATTTCTACTGGAGATATTCGTGGAGTTTGCGGGTATCTTTGTTCTTACGCAGTTTAGCCAAAGCTTTGGCTTCAATTTGGCGGATGCGTTCACGGGTTACCGAAAATTCCTGGCCGACTTCTTCTAGCGTGTGGCTCTTACCATCGTCCAGGCCAAAACGCAGTCTGAGGATTTTTTGCTCACGCTCGGTCAGCGAGCTTAGAATTTGCTTCACTTGTTCCTTCAACAGCTGTTCGGAAGCTGACTCGGTCGGGGTTTTAGTGTCTTCGTCTTCAATAAAATCACCAAGGACTGAGTCTTCTTCGTCGTCGCGCACGGAGGCATCCAAGCTGGAAATGTCCTGCTTGATTTTCATAATATGCTCGACTTTATCGACGTCCATTTCCATGGCGGCGGCGATTTCTTCGTTGGTCGGCTCGCGGTTAAGCTCCTGGGTCAAGCGGCGCTGGGTACGCAGCAGTTTGTTAATCGTTTCGACCATGTGCACCGGAATGCGGATAGTGCGGGCCTGGTCGGCAATGGCCCGGGTAATGGCCTGGCGAATCCACCATGTAGCATAGGTGCTGAATTTAAAGCCGCGCTCTGGATCAAATTTTTCAACCGCCCGCAAAAGTCCAGTGTTGCCTTCCTGAATTAGATCGAGTAGATCCAGGCCGCGCCCGACATAGCGCTTAGCAATTGAAACCACTAGACGCATGTTAGCTTCGGCCATGGCGTCTTTGGCCCGCTTGTCACCGGAAACAACTTTCTTAGCCAGAGCTAGCTCTTCTTCGGCCGTTAGTAGCGGAATCTTGCCAATTTCGCGCAGATAAAGCCGGACCGAATCGTCAGAAATATCGTCCAAATAAGAAGTATCTGGTACGACTTCAGCCTCTTCTTCCTCAACAGCCCAGGCATCATTGATATCCTTGGGGTCAGGCTCGGCGACGGTGATTAACTCGATGTCATTTGCGGCTAGTTCAGCGTAAAGATGATCCAGCGCGTCAATGTTGGCCGGAGTGTCAGGGATTAAGGCAAAGACCTCACGCTGATCGAGTTTGCCCTTCTTTTTGCCGCGGGCTACTAAATCTTCAATCTCTCTTTCGAAAAATTTAGTTCGTGGTCTTCGCTTATTCTTTGGTTCTGGTTGGGCTCTTTTAGCCATAAACACTCCTTTCAGTCGTAAATGGTCAATTATCAATGCTCATGGGTCAATGAATATCCAATAATTAAATGCATTAATCCATTCTAACTATTATTACATTCATTGAGTATTGACACTTGAACATTGAGCATTAATTAAGCAGTTTATTGAGTTTATCAACTTTTTGCATTAGTTTCTGCAGTTCTTTTTCATTGGCAGTCGGCATCTGCTCGGCTAGTTTAGTATTTTCGGTTTTGACATACCTTTCAATAAGACGGTGTTTGAGATTAGCCGCCTGCTCGGTTAAATCTTGAATCGAGAGGTCTTGATAAAGCTCCTCAAACTGTAACGCTATAATTTTAACATAATTACCAATCGCCTGCAGTTCCTCCCTGACTTGCGGCTTAGCCGCCAAAGTCTCGATAAAATCTTTGGAGCGCTCACCCCTAAATTCCGGGTTCTTTTTCAAAAACTCCAACAAGGTTTTTGGTGGACCCTTGCTAAAAAATTCCGGTTCCATATTTTTAAGCAAATCTCGAACTTTTGGCTGCATCAGCGACATCGCCAAAAAATGATCCTGTAGTTTTTGAAAATCAAGCTGGTTTTTATCCAGTGTCTCTTGCTTAACCGGTTTTTTGCGCGCAGCTGTCGTCATTTGTTCGCCGCCAGCCCGCGCTTTAGTCTTGACAGCCTCTAAACTAGTGTCAACCGCTTCAGCGACTGTTTTTAAGTAATGTTCCTGCTCGACAGAATCGGTCAAGCGCCGGATTGTAATCAGCAAAGCGTCCGTGAAGGTGCGCTTACCCTGCGCTGTGCTTAGATCCAGGGCTTTTTTATAGAGTTCAATCAGCCAATCTGGCGCGTATTTGGCTGCTTCTATCGATTTTTGCCAGGCTTTAGGTCCGCCAGCTGGCGGATTTTTTGAGATAAGTTCGTCAGGGTCTTTAGCATCAATCGTAATAATGCTAAGGTTTACACCTACTTTTTGGGCCAGCGGGATGGCCCGTTCGGTGGCGGTGATACCAGCTTGATCGGCGTCGAAACAGAGGCGTACGTCGCCGGTAAATCTTTTAAGCTCCCGTAAATGCCGGTCGGTTATGGCCGTACCGGCAGTGGCAACTACGTTGATAATACCGGCCTGATGGCTGGCAATTACATCCATGTTCCCCTCTACCACCACTACGTAGCCTTTTTTGCGGATGGATTCTTTGGCCAAGTGCAGGCCAAACACATGCCGGCTCTTGTCATAAGCCACAGTTTGGGGCGTATTAATGTACTTAGGTGCATCTTTGTCGTCGATTAACAACCGCGCTGTAAAGCCAATAACCGATCCGCGGCTGTCATGCAAAGGGATCATTATCCGACCCCGGAACATATCGCTCGGGCGGCGGTTGCGTTCCGTACTTAAGCCAGCCAGCCTGGTTTCGTCAGTCGTAAAGCCATGCTTGGACAAAAAATCGGTACAAGCAAAGCTGGTATTGGGCGCGTAACCCAGCTGCCAGCTAAGCAATGTCTGCTTGGTAAATTTGCGGTCTTTTATAAGATAGCTAAGCGCCGCTTTATTGACTGTTAGCTGTTTTTGGTAAAATTTGGCAGCCAGTTCTGACGCCTCGATAACCCGGTTTTTTTGCCGGCTTATGGCACGGCTTTGTTCTGGACGAAACTGTTCCAAATCTACACCAGCCTTGCGCGCCAGATGCTCAAGCGTGGCTCTAAAATCCAGACCTTCCATTTCCATCACAAAGCTGAACATATCGCCGCCTTTGCCACTGGAAAAGTCGTGCCAGATCTGTTTTTCCGGGCTGACCATAAAGCTTGGCGTACGTTCGTTGGTCCACGGGCTTAAACCCTTGAAGTTACGGCCCGAGCGTTTCAGCTGAACGTATTCAGAGATTACGTCCTCGATATTTAACCGGCTTTTTACCTCCGCCACTGCATCCATACGTCCAGTATAACTGGACAATTTACAATTTACATTTACAAATTTTCATTTAATTATCATTTTTCAATTTTCAACGACAGTGTATTTTACACAATATTCTTAAGTTCTGCAGAATATAAGAATAATCAAACTCAGCGTACAGCGTAAGGAGAATTGTTTGTTATGATTGAGCCATGAAACAACTTGTGTTAGCTTCTAGCTCGCCGGCGAGAAAAGAGGTTTTAGAAGCAATCGGCCTACCCTTTATCGTTGATCCCAGCAATTATCAAGAGGATATGGACCTTAAATTGGCACCTAAGGAACTGGCTAAGCACCTGTCAATAGGCAAGGCTAAGGACGTGGCTGCGCGCCACAAAACTGCAATTGTATTAGCTGCCGACAGTTTTGCCGTATTTCATGACAAGTTGCTAGGCAAGCCTCATACCCTAAATAACGCTAGAAAAATGCTGAGCAAGTTGAGCAACCGGAAGCATTCCTTTATAACTGGTTTTACGATTATCGATACGGATACCCAGAAACAGTACTCTGAAGTAGTAGAAACAAAAGTTTATTTTAGAGAGCTTACACCAGAGGAAATTAATGGCTATTTACAAAAAGAGAATGTACTTAATAATGCTGGAGCCTACATAATTCAAAGATTAGGTGCTACTTTAGTCGAAAAAATAGATGGCGATTATAGTAACGTAATGGGGCTACCAATATCCCCCGTAATCGTTGCTCTCAGAGATTTCGGCATAAATATTTTATAGAAAATACTTGACTAGTTAAGCATTCCTTAGACCCTAGACCCTAAGCCCTATCCCCTGATACCATAAGGAGTATGCAACCGAATGAATCTCAGAAATCTGGAAGTGGTCAGTACTACGCTAAAGTTTCGTCAGCCGATCCACTTGCTGGATCATCTTCAGGCCAGCCTTCTCAGTTCGATTTTATGATGAAGGAGCCGCCGAAACCCCCTGGCCGCTTCAGCGGTTTATTTTCCTGGATGCCAAAACCGGCGAAAATAGTTTTAGCGGCAGTTGGCATATTATTTGTTTTAGTCATTTTCTACGCAATTTTTTTTGGCGGCAAAACTACTAATACGGACCAGCTTACTTCTGTTATGGCCCGCGCCCGGGAAATCGGCCGCGTCAGTGTCCTTGTCCAGCAACAGGCCAAAGATACAAGCACTAAAGACCTGGCAACCACGGCCGAGGCTGTTTTGAGCAGCCAGGAGCAGGAACTAAAGAGTTATTTCAGCGACAGAAAAGTAAAAGTTAACCCTAAAAAACTAGCCGTGAGGTTAGATAAAAATACGGACACCAGCCTTGAAAAAGCCCTGCAAAATAATAATTACGACCAAACGTATTTTTCTTATCTAAAAACCAACCTCGTTAGCTACCAAGGTGAATTAGATACTACCCTCAAAGGCTCTTCTGAAAGTCTGCAGTCAATTTTGAGCGGGCAATATCAAAGTATTAAAACTCTCCTCACTGCCCCCCAACTGAAATAGGCTACGAGTTACAGATGGTTTTACCACATTTTTGGTCCGATCGGACAATTTTCGTGGTATTTAGCATCTTAAAATCTCACTACGATTTTGTAACTAGGTTATAGCTGTGTTTGATTAAATCTTGGACTTCTTCCCAACTCAGTTGGCCGGTGAGCAAAATGGTGTTCCAATGTTTCTTACTCAGATGATAACCAGGCAGGACTGTTTCATATTTTTGGCGCAAAGTTTCAGCTAGTGCTGGGTCGCATTTTAAACTAAGTTGCACCGGCTCTTTATTCTCCCGAATCAGAGCAAACATCTTTCCGCCAGCTGGCGGACCGACTTTATAAACCGCCACGTCCTCGCCAAATGGATATTCCAGCCGGGCTCCCGGCATACTTAGAATGTATTCCTCAACAGTTTTGTGATCCATGGAAACTATTTTTTAGCTTTAGCACCCTTTGGTTTGAAGCCCAGGCAGGCGGAGTTGATGCAGAAGCGCATGCCGGTTGGCTGGTTTGGCGCGTCATTAAAGACATGACCCAAATGACTGCCGCAATTGGCGCAAGAAACTTCGACACGACGCATACTTTGACTGCGGTCTTCGGTCAGTTTTATAGCCTTGGTATTAGCTGGATTATTAAAGCTCGGCCAGCCAGTGCCGGAGTTGAACTTAGTGTCACTGCTAAAAATCTCAGCGCCACAAACGGCACAAGTGTACATGCCATTTTCTCCGTGGTTCAAATATTTCCCGGTAAATGGTGCCTCTGTCCCCTTTTCACGCAGCACGTGATACTGCTCCGGCGTTAGCTTTTTCTTTATCTCGTCTTCTATAAATTGCTTCGGCATAGCTACATCTTTCCAGGTGCTGGGATGTTCAATATTTCAAGGCCGTTTTTTAGTACGTGGGCATAAGATTGTACAAGCTTTATCCTTTGGGCTTCGCGCGGATTGCCAACCACGCGGTTGTTTTCATAAAAGCGGTTAAACACCTGCGCCAGTTCATACAAATATGTACAGATATGGTGCGGCATCAGTTCTACCACAGCCTTTTCTATTACTTCCGGGTATTCGCTGACTTTCCGCGCGAGATTTCTTTCGCCTGGTTCAAAAACTCCGACTTTCGACTCCTGACTTTCGACCTTCGACTTCTCCAATATGGCACGCGCTCGTGCATGCGCATATTGGAGATATGGCCCGCTGTTGCCTTCCAGGCTGACGGATTCTTCAACATCGAATATTACATCAGCTCCAAGTCGTTGTTTAAGCAACGAGTATTTTACGGCTGCAATGTAGGTTTTATCTGTAGATTCTGAATCTGGATAGCGTTTTTTGACCTCAGCCCGCACATTATCAAGCAAAGTTTTTGCGGCGAAGACATCGCCGGTACGGCTGCTCATTTTCCCAGTCGTAAGACTAACAAAGCCATGGGCTATATGCACAGTCTTGGTAGCGACTTCAGGGTTAATTTCTTTCAAGGCCGCCAACATAACCTTGAAATATTCTGCCTGTTCATGTGCAGTGATGATTAACGATTGGCTGGCATTAGGATAATCTTTGTTTTTTAGTTTTGTCAGTCCCAGGTCTTTGGTTTCATACGTCGGCAAGCCCTCTGAGTTCAAAAATACTCTGGTATGCAGTCCAACTTTTTCGCCTTTGTAAACTACAGCACCCTCGCTTTTTTCGAAAACCTTGTCGATATTTTCTTTGACCATCGCCAGGCCAGCTTCCATGGCTTCGCTTTCCAAATAGCGTCCATTCGGGCTGTATTTAATGCCAAGCTCGCTAAAAATTTGGTCAAAATATTTAAAGCTGTGTTTTACGCCTTCGTCGTGCAATCGATTAATTTCCGTGTCGTCCTTGGCATAAATATGTTTGTTTACCTCACGGACTTGTGAAGCGGCCTGCTTGTCCTGCTCGTAGGCTTTTGCGCCTTTGGCATAATATTCTCCCAAGTCATCTTTGAGTTTGCCTGTTTCTTGGCGCATAGCCCAAATTGCTCTGGCAACATGCAGGCCGACATCGCCGTGGTAGCTTAATCGCCGGACATTTGCACCGCTGGCTTCCAAAATTCCGGCGATGCTGTCGCCGATAACGGCACTGTATAAGTGCCCAACATGCATCTCCTTAAAAGGGTTTGGGTCGCCGAATTCAGCCAATATCTCTTTACCGGAATTCTGCTTCGGAAGTTTTTGAACGTTTTCAGTGGCCTTAGATAATGCCTTATCCGTAAGGGTGAAATTAATAAAGCCGGCCCCCGCGACTTCGGCTTTTTCGATAGCCGGATGTTTAACGGATTCTGCCAGCTGTTTAGCAATTTGGCGCGGGCTCTTATTAAGCTTTCCGGCCAATTGCAGGGCGATATTCGTAGAATAATCACCAAACTGTTCCTCCGGTCGCGTCAGCTCCGGTTTAATATCAACTCCAAAAAGATTTTTAGAGGCATTTTTGATTGCCTCTTTTAACTCCTGCATGATAGAAATATAATAACAGTTAGCTTTGTCTGGTAGCTACCGGCTTAAGAAATAGCCAAATAGCTAGGTACATCACACTGATGACCACAAAGAAAATGGCCGTCACATTAAAGGCTCGTGGGAAACCAAATGGGTTTATCAGTCGGTCGGTTATGCTTAAAATCAAACCGCTAGGATTAGTAAATATGTCCCAAGCGTTCCAGCGTAAGTCGCGGCCTAGATATATTGCGAAGCTGGCTAGCAAAATCACAATGCCGATAACAGCCCCACTGCTACCTGCCCCCAACCGTTTATAAATCTGCCGATGCACCATAAACAAACTGGTAAAACCCAGTAAAAAGCCGATTAAAGTTAAGGTGCTGATCATAGCGATGTCATAAATATAGCTAATTTCGCCTGTGTCAAAAACGTGGACAAAATCAGTCAGGACGTACCAAGCGTTGGGTAAAAACAGCAGCCATAAAACGGTTAGTGTTAACGCTCGCCAATTTAGCCAGCCGCGCCAGGTACCAGACGGTACCTGGCCGCGGCGCTCTAGTTGCTGTACCAATACCCAGCCAAAGCCCAGGGCCAGCCAAGCCAGCAACAAGTTTTCCGGAACAAACCAGTAACGAGATACGCCCGTGGCGAGCAATCTGAAGCCAAAAAAGCCCAAACAAAGGGCGCTCAAGGTACTCAGCATCTGTAAATATCTTTTTTCAACACCGCTTAGATGCATAACTGGATTATACCCGGTAGTGAGCTCTTTGACTTTACCAAACCCCCTTGCATCTCGGCCTCACCAAATTCTACTCCCTCTGTAGAAACATTTCTATATTCAAATATTGACATATTTCTGTAGAGAGAGTAGAGTCTAATTTAAGTAAAAAGAAATTTAATCTAGAGGGTTATAAAAGATAGATATCGATCGGGAAGGAAGGTATAAAATGGCGAATTTGACTCCTTTAGCAAAAGACCAAACTGTTAGGGTCTTAAAGTCTTTGGCTGACAGCGCAAACTGGCTGCCTGCCCCAATGGTGAGAGCAGCGAGATTTTGTGCCAAAAAAGTTTGCTTAGCCAGCCGACCCTTAGCCACCACTTCCAGCGGCTAGTAGAGGCTGGCGTTGTGGCAGAATTAAAAATAGGCGTAGCAAAACGCTATAAACTAAACCGGTCTCTGCTGGAATGCAGTGGCATTAATGTAAATAAATTGTAGGAGAGTAGCATGAAGTTAATGATAATTTGGGGCAGTTCAAGGACCGGACGCAAAGGCGGTATAGTAACTGATTGGGTTAAAGGTGAAGCGACTAAAGATAGCCGTTTTGAAGTTGATTTTGTTGACCTAAAGGAGCTGAACCTGCCGTTTTTTGACGAGCCTAAAAGCCCATTTATGATGCAAGGGTTAAATGAATATAGTCATCCTGAAGGCAAGGCTTGGGCCGAGCGCGTACAGACTGCCGACGCCGTCATTATTATTACGCCAGAATATAATCATGCGCCGCCCGGCGTACTCAAAAATGCTCTGGACTGGGTTGGCAAACCATGGGTTGATAAACCTGTAGGGTTAGTCAGTTATGGCGGCGCCGTCGGTGGCGCCAGAGCTGTGGAGAAATTGCGTTCAATAACCATTGAACTGGGGTTAATCAATGTCGCGACACCGCTCCACTTTCCTTATTTTGAAGAAGCTTTTGACGCCCAGGGCCAGCCAAAGCGGCTAGACTATTACCAAGCCAATCTCAAAAAAATGCTTGACGAAATCCTCCGCCTCAGAACAGCAATGAGCAAAGAGCAATGAGCAAAAAGCATGCTGTTTTCTGTTCTTTGTTCTCTGTTCATTGACTTAGCCGTATTTAACTAGCCATTGGGGGCTTTGGACCAGGTTTTCGAGCCGGTACTGAAGATCGGTCAGCATCTTTGCCCGGCCCTCGTTGCCGGCGCCAAGAACATCAAGCGCCACAAATGGCTCATGCACGTCAAAGCCGCAAAAGGCCAGCGTGCCATGGTTGACTGGATGTAAAATTTGTGTCGGTGTGGCTTTATGCCGGCCATTTTCCTGATAATACTCAACTGGCCCGCCGGCCGCCATGATTAACATGGCCTGTTTGCCGCGCAGCAGGCCATTTTCATAAATTTTGCCACTATCCCAAGCCACGCCCATGGCCAGTACTCGGTCGAACCAGCCTTTTAAAATGGCTGGCGCGCTAAACCACCACATAGGCGCTACGACCAGCACAATTTCGGCATCTTTTATTTTTCCAATTTCGGCAAGTATATCGGGCGAGAAAGCCAAGTCAAGCTTAGCGGCGTGCTTTTGTTCCAATATGTAGTTAAAGTGTCCGCCGCTAGTGGTTACAAAGTCCCATTTTTGGGCGACGGCATTAAATCCCTGCCCCCATAAATCACTAACGGCGACATTGTGTCCCTGGCTGTTCAAAACCTGCACCGCCAAATTTTTCATGGCCGCCGTAAAACTAGTCGGCTCATGATGTGCATAAACAACCAAGACGTTCAAGGTGTGCCTTTCTTGAACGTAAAGTTCAAACACCAAACATCAAAAACCAAAGAAGAACCAAAATTCAAAGTCCAAAAGTTTGAAGTTTGAAGTTTGAAGTTTGAAGTTTGCCAATTACCACCCATATAAATCTAGCTTAGCACTAAAGCGCTAAAGCATGTTATAGATGGAATCTTACCTAGGCGGTAATTGGGCGGACGGCTTGGTCTTGGAGTCTAAATATCATCTGGCTGATTTTCCACGTGCCGCCGGCCGTTTTAACCAAAATGTAGTCGATAGTTCCGCGCACCGTCCAGGCGTAGCGTTCGCCGCGGTCGGCCACGTAATGTATGTTCTTTACTTCGGTGGTAACTTTGGCGCGCCGCGAATTTAACATACGAACGGCCAAGCGGCAAATGAAGTGGCGCGTGGAGTAAAAGTAGCTGCCAATCTCGCGACGCCAGCCATCGATTAATCGTTTTTTGGGAATCACGGCCGGCATTTCGCCACTAATAGATTTATTGTCAACGAACGGTTTTTTTACAAAATAATTCTCTAGCCTCTCCCACTGCTTCATGTCCTGGAGCATGGCAACACTGTTAACAACCTCTTTTATCATATCTTTATCAGTCATATCTCGTCCTTTCCTTGCCCCGCTTTATTTCAGGGTGGAGCAGTCTGCAATCAGATTGCGGAACGTCCAGAAATTGTGCGGGGTTGTTTTTGTATGTTTAGCCTATCAAACAAAACTGAGAATAAGCTTGATTACATTTTAATTTTCACTCTTTTAGGCTATCAATGAAGTGGAATTTCTTACACAGTAAGCAATTCGGTACAATTTAGATATGTATCAAGACCTCGCTGAATATTACGATGAAATATATAGCTACAAAGATTATGCTACCGAAGCAGAAAAAGTTGTTTCGTTAATTAAAAACAATCTGAAAAGTGGCGGTAACAAGCTCCTGGATGTCGCATGCGGGACGGGTAAACATATCGAATATCTTAAGCAGCACTACGATGTAACGGGTGTCGATATAAGCAATAAAATGCTTGGTTTAGCCAAAGTAAGACATCCCAATGTGCAATTCCACCAAGCCGATATGATAGAAATGGAGCTAGGGAGAGATTTTGATGTTTTGGTATGCCTATTCAGCTCAATATCCCACCTAAAGACTTATGAGAATCTAAGTAAAGCTCTAAAAAATTTCTCGAAGCACCTGAAAAAGAGGGGCGTATTAATTATTGAGCCGTTTATAGAGCCAGGCAAATATATATCAGGTGGCCTACATGGGGATATGGTCAATAAACCTGATTTAAAAATTGCCCGGATGAATATAAGTGAGCGTAAAGAAAATCTAGCTATTTTAGATTTTCACTGGCTAATTGGCACGCCCAAAAGCATTAACTATTATCGTGACAGGCATGAAGTGGGTCTTTTTGATATAGAAAAATTTAAATCACTAATGACTGATGCCGGATTTGAGGCAACTTTTCTTAAAAACGGACTTCTAAAAGATCGAGGATTATATCTCGGTTTGAAGAAATAATGGCGGAAGGAATGGGATTTGAACCCATGATACGGTTCCCCGTATACACGCTCTCCAAGCGTGCGCCTTAAACCACTCAGCCATCCTTCCGCAACACTTTAATTTTAGCAAATTAACTCTTTATATTTTTTTATCCCACACTTTTTACGGAGCGTTTTTACTTTTTTATCCCACACTTTTCCGCGGTATTCCATAATCTGATTGCAGACTACTCCATCCGGAAAAAGTAAGGGACTCCATCGGCTAAAATTCTGTAGCCGATTTCGCAACTTATTTTTGTTGGCTTAAGTGAATGGCTAAGCGTAAACTATGCTTAGAGAGATATAAACGGTCTTCCTGTGGGTGGTGGGCCGGTTTTTTATACTAACTGGCTAAAACAAGGATTTTAAATGGTCAATGGTCAATGGTCCCCAGCACTAAATCTTGATGCTCCACAATCTGATTGCAGACTGCTTTGCTCAGGATTTAGTGCGGGGCAGGCAATGGTCAATGAATGCATAAATGGTCAATGTTCTCATGCATTGATTATTGTTCATTGTTCATTGTTCATTGCGACTCCTGAAGGAGGCGCGTTATGGCCTTAATAGAATTGCAGGAAGTATCCAAAATTTTTGGCTTTGGCGAAGCAACAACCTTGGCGCTGGACGAGATTAATTTGAGCGTTGAAAAAGGCGAGTTTTTGGCCATCATGGGTCCCAGCGGCTGCGGTAAGACAACGCTTATGAACATTATCGGTTTGTTGGACCGCCCTAGCCACGGTAAATACTTACTGGAGGGCAGAGATTCATCGCGCCTGCGCGCAGGCCGCCAGGCCAAACTGCGCCGCGACCGTATTGGTTTTGTTTTCCAATTTTATAACTTGCTGCCGCGTCTCAACGTTTTAGATAACGTCGCCCTGCCCCTGGCTTACCGCGGCATGACGCCGGTGCGGCGCGCTAAACGGGCCAGCGATATACTAGAACTTATCGGGCTGCGCGACCGCGAATATTTTTTGCCCAAGCACCTTTCCGGCGGCCAGACTCAGCGGGTCGCCATCGCCCGCGCGCTAATCAACAACCCCAGTATTATTATCGCCGATGAACCAACTGGTAACCTGGACAGCCACGACAGCAAAGTTGTTATGGAACTATTTGCCGATCTCCACCGCTCAGGACACACCATTTTAATGGTTACTCATAATCCTGAACTGACGCGTTATGCCAGCCGGGTAATTTACATGCGCGACGGGATGGTTGTAGAGGAGGAATCTACTTCGATTGGCGCCATTGCCAAGGGCGCCCTGCGGACATATCTGCGCAAACGTAAAACCACCGAGGAAGACGTACTGGCTGGTGTCTCAGCCCTGCTAAAAGATGTCCCCGGTAAGGCTATGACCAGCGAACCTAAGGCAAAGCCTAAGTCTAAGTCCAAAAAACGTAGCCGGCGGGCCCTACGGAAGGCCAGAAGATGAGCAATAAGCAATTTATTAATGCATTGGGGCATTGTTGTATTGACCATTCATTGTTCATTGATCATTGTTCATTGATCATTGCGGCTCCGGAAGGAGGCGCGCGTGTTTAGCGGCAACGTCAAGACGGCTATCAACAGCCTGCGCAGCGCTAAGTGGCGCAGTTTGCTAACCATGCTCGGCATTATTATTGGCATCAGTTCGGTAGTAACCGTCGTCAGCTTGGGCGAAGGTCTTAAGCAGCAAGTTGTCGGCCAAATCAACTCCTTAGGAAGCGATGTTTTGACTGTACGCCCAGGCAAACTGGTCAGTGATGGCTCCGCCAAGGAAAAGTTGAACCTGCTGGCTTTTTTGAGTACCAGTACCCTGAGCGAACAAGATGTGACCAGTATTTCTAAACTGCCTTCAGTCGGCGCCGTGGTACCGATTGATTTTGTGACTAATAGCGCCAGCAACGGCGGGCAGCGGTTGGATAACGTATCAGTGCTCGGCACATCTTCTGAACTAAACGATATACTGCGGCCGAAAATGGATTTCGGCGGGTTTTTTACTAAAGATAACGCCGGCGACAATGTTGCAGTCATTGGTGCAGCAGTCGCTACCCAATTATTTGGCGGCGTTAACCCAATAGGGCATTCGGTGAATGTCCTGGGCCAGGATTTTGTCGTTCGGGGCGCGATAAATCCTTCGGCGGGCGGGCTGATTTCCGCTCAGCAAACCGATCTAAATTATACTGTTTTCCTGCCTTTTGAACCGGCCAAGGCCTTAGTCGACGGCAAGGTAAATATCTCGCAGATACTCATCCGGGCCAAAACCGGTGTTAATCCCGATGCTGCTGTCGCCGACGTACAAAAAACCCTGCTACAAAACCGCAGCGGCACCGAAGATTTTACGGTCTTAAAACAAGACCAGCTGCTGGAGCTAACTGGTGGAGTAGTCAACACCGCCACTGGTTTTGTCACTGGCCTGGCAGCGGTAGCATTGCTGGTTGGCGGCATTGGCATCATGGATATCATGCTGGTCAGCGTCAGTGAGCGCACGCGCGAAATCGGCATCAGAAAAGCCATTGGCGCCACCAACCGCCAAATCTTGAGCCAGTTTTTAACTGAAGGCTTAGCGCTGACCATCGGCGGCGGATTTATAGGTATAATTGTATCGCTACTTATCTTTGTTTTACTACGCCTTTACACCGGCCTACACCCAGTAATTAACGCGCCGGTGATGATTCTGGCCGTTGTTGTCTCAATTGTGGTTGGTATTATCTTTAGCGTGGCCCCCGCCCTAAAAGCTGCCCGCAAAGACCCAATTGTTGCTTTAAGAGGCGAATAGGCTCGCCCCATCTTTTTTCGGACGCTGTCTCGCCGTGAGTAGCTGTTAGTCAAAGCCAAAGTTTGGCTGCAGAACTCCTCACCCCGACGGTACCGTCGGGGCTCGTCTAACAACTGCAACCAGCCAAGCACATTTTGTTTTGACAACATCTAATCAGGACTCGTCAGATGCCCGAAAAAAGGTGGGGCTCGCTTGACAGCCAAAATGCTTAACTTGTTAAGTTTTTTTACTTGTCTAGTTCGGTTTTGAATTTTTCGACGAGGTCAACGGGAGCTGGATTAACATTATTCAGTAGTGCTAAATAAACACTAACGAAATCGCCAAAGGCGATCGTCCATAGCAATTGTTCTAACAGTGTTTCACCTTCTGCTTGCACAATATTTGGCGCTGGGCGGCGGCCGGAAAGTAGTTTCTCTGTAACTTCAAAGCGCTTTTGAACGCGTGGATGCTCAAGATTGCTGCGCAGATCTACTATAGCGTAAGGTTTTTGGATGGGGTGAGATGACCAGCCAATCATTTCGTTATGGTTGAATTCCGGAAATTGGTTCCACCAAGCGACATTCTTGGCATTTTCGTTGAAGTTAATTTTCCATTTATAGGCGGCCGGCGCCAGCAGCGGGCCAGCGTAAATAACAACTGATTTCCCAGCAAGCTCTTCAGCCAGTTTTTTAGTTGGGTTATCTTTAGTTGGGACTGTGGCGACCCATTTTTTAACATTTTCAGCCAAAAAATTGGCCGCCTCGGACATAGCCGCGCCAGCCTGTTCTTGTTTAATTAAACCAGTGGTTTCCAACACGGTAACTAAGGCTTTCAAGTTATATAAAACGGCATAACGTGGCTGCTCAACCTTGGGGATTTCTAAATATGGGTAGCTTTTGGCCTGTGCAATTTCTTGTAATTTGCCCCCTCCGGCAATAACAATAATTTTAGCGTCTTTTTTTTCGGCTTCTTCCAGCGCCGAGATTGTTTCTTCGGTGTTACCTGAGTAACTGGAGGCAATAAACAGCGACTTTGATGAAACATAAGCCGGTATGTGATAAGAACGGCAAATCTCAAAAGGTAGATGATAGTCAGGCCAACTATCACTTAGATAAGCCGCCAAAGCTGATCCGCCCATACCGGCATAGACTATATTGTCGAATTTCCCCTCAATTTGGGGCCACGTAAATTCATAGGCTAATTGTTGGCACTGGCGCTCGGCAATCCCCAACGCATCCTGGCCGTCGCGTTGATGGATATATTTGAGATCGTCTAACACAAGAACCTCCGGTTCAGTAATTAGTAAAAAGTAACTGGTAATTAGTATAGCCGCAGTAAATGCTAGTTTCTAGTTGCTATTTTCTGCTTTTCCAGGGTGCCACCCTGGAATGTGGTTCTGTTTGCCATTAAACTTGTGCTTTTGAAGTTAAAAATGTAAATTGAGAATTGATAATTGTTAATTGATCATTCACAGAAAACTGTTAACTGATAACTGATAACTGCTCGCTCTAAGCGAGCACGGGGGTGGAATGTTCGGATTAGGCAACGATCAAAACCAAAATGCTGCTGCGCAAGTTCCAGTAACACCTGTTGACGCTGTTACACCAGCTGGTGTAACAGCGTCAGCACCTAGTGCGCCCACCATTCCGGACCCAATGGTTACGCCCGCTCCCACGCCAGCTACAGTGCCTGAGACTAACGGAACTGACAGCGTAAATATGGAAAATGCTTATATTGACCCGGGACCGCAAATTGGGGTGGCAAAAGCCAGTATGCCCGACACCGCTCCAACGGCCGCATCTATGGCCGCACCCAGCCCACCACAAGTAGCCAATGATGACAGCCTAGCCCAAGTTAGGCAACAAGCTATAAATAGCCTCCAGCCGCTGGTTGGGCATTTAGACCAAGTGCCCGAGGACAAGTTTAAGACCCTTATGATGCTTATCCAAACTTCTGATAATTCCAAGCTCCTAAACGATGCTTATGAAGCGGCGAATAAAATACCAGATGAAAAAACCCGCGCCCAAGCATTACTGGACGTCGTAAACGAAATAAATTACTTCAACCACCAACAAAAAACAGGGTCGTAGGGTTGTAGGGTCGTAGGGCTATAACCCTTTAACCCTATTACCCTCTTCTAAGGCTATATAAGTAATGAAGGCCGCCGACAACTATTGTGGTGCCAACAAATAGCGCGACCACATCGCCCGGGCCATTGTTAGGCAGCTGCCCACCTGCGGCTGGTTGGCCGCCTGGCGAAGGCGTTGTTGGTTGAGCAGGTTCGGGAGGCGCTGGGGCTTGACCTTGACCGGTACCAGCTGGCGGTGCAGGTTTAGGTTTATTGTCCGTAATTTGTTGATATATCCAGCGGCCGGCAAAAACAACTGCCGTAGCCACTAAAAGAGCCAAGATTACGTACAGCACAACCATGGGCCAGCGGCGTTTTTCTTCTTCATAAAAATCTTCCGGCGGTATTGGCGGCGGTATAACCGGCCGTTCCGGTGGCACCTCCGGCGTTGGCGGTTCCACTATTGGCAAAGGTGGCGCAGTTACGGGCGGTGCTTCTTTTTCCTCATGTGTAATCTGCACCTCTGTCTCCGGTGTGTCCGGCTGATTGCGGCTATCTTCTCTTGGGCTCATCCCGTTAGAACCTCACCCTTGGCTTATGGTTGTCTTTGATCGATAAAAATAAAACACAGCTCCCACACGAAAGTAGGTTGAGAATTGCAGGCTGAGGTCTAACGGGACTCATAGTCCGCATATTATATGACGAACTTGCAATAAAATCAAGCCCTCTAACCTCTTATGCTTGCCTTTTCCGAAAAGTACATCAATATATAATCATGACGAGAGAAGTCAAACTCGGAGGCATCTATCGACCGGTAGCGGCAGACTCATGGACTAGCGAATTAGGATGGGAAGCTAATAGCCTAGGTAATTCCCTCACTTTATTACCAGAGGAGGACTGGCGCGTCTACCTCCTGACAGGCAGAGAAATAGCTAGAGTTGCATTTGCTGATGTGCAGCACGGTGTATCTGCTCGGAAGGCGTTAGTAGAGGATATGCCTCAGTCTTTTTTTGAAACAATTTCGGTTGCTGCCTCGGGTTTAGTAAATATACTTGAGAAATCCCGCCTCGTTGTTCTTGGACTTCGAAAAGATGATTTTCTTATTCAGGAAAGAGAGCATGCTAAACGTAGCTTACAGAGACAGCGGCAAAAGCTACGCGCCATGCCCACGCAGGGCTTTCGTTTCGGCATAGGTGTAGGCACAGTTTCTAACGTTAAAGAAGGCCGACAGTCATTAAGAAAACTGGTTGATTACTTCCCCGAGGAAGTGGAGCTTCGCCCCGGAGAAGTCAAATTGCGAACAATTAGACCGCAACGCGTGAGAGATTGATGGCAAGAGAAATAGGAAGCCTTGATTACCTACGAGAGCCTAGATTTGTGGGTTATAGTGCAGAAATGTTCGGGAGTGCTCTTCGTTTACCTGTTTGGGGAGCTATCTTCGAACTGACTCCTATTCCCGAAGAAGACACAATATACGCCCGACAAATAATTGCAGTTACTGATACCGATGCGGGTAATACGATGAAAGAGATTCAAAGAACAGAGCGCTTAATGATGATTAGGCGACTGGAAGAAACTAAGGTTAAAAAAACCGTTGATTACACTCGGTTACCGTCGCCTCGTTGGAGCATTGTAGAGATTGCTCTCAAGTCCGCTAAAAGCGAACTGGATCTTTAATCTGGCATAAATATCTTTTATATGTTATAAATATGGCAGCTTTTCCAGTGCGTTAGCGGATGCAGATCCGCTTCCGCATCCCACGAATTCTCTTGGTCTAACCAAGAGAAAGGAGGCTCTTACATGGGCAGAGGCGGAACAAAGGCAGGTTCGACTCGAGCTAGGGGTCGGAAGCGCTTCAAGTTCAAGACGGCGCCCCACGGTCGTAACCGCAGAGCTCCTCAGGAGAAGGAAAAGAAGTAGATCACTCACAAGAGCGATTAAAGATTATTAACGGAAGCCTGCACATTGAATCAAAATCTATATCATATAGATCAACTTCACTGATGTTTTTCATTCTTGAGTCCCTTTACGGCTTTTTATCACCTCAAGGATTCTTAACCGATCAACTGGGCTAATTCCAGAAGATGTTCTTGTGGCAAATTTATAGGATTCTAACTGTACTCCGATTTCTGCAGCAATCTTCTCAACCGTATCTTTACTGACATTATTTCTTGTAGCAAAGTTATAAACGCTCACCCAGCCTTCGGGCGCTTGGTCTACCGAAAGTTTTGGATGCTGGCGGAGTCGTTCTTTTATCTCCGGGCTTAGAGTCAGCGCAACGCGGCCTTTGACTCTGTGTTTGGTGGGTATAACCCCCAATTCGTCGAGTGCACTTAATATAGTTACCTCTCCAACTTTAAGTTCTCTTCTCAGAGATGGGATTGTATTGTATCCATCTGGTATATCTTCCAGCTTCATCCCAGGCATGGCATCAACCACCGCCTGTTGCTCATTTGTACCTAGCCCAACCGAAATCTTAGGACCAAATTTAAATCGTGGTAAATCCATGCTTAGATCGTCAATAACCTTACGTACTGTGGTTGGACTTACTCCTAATTTGTCAGCCAGTTCATTGACGCTCACCCAGCCTTCGGGCGGGGGACCTACATTAATTTCAGAGTATTCAAGTAACTTCACTTCAAGGTCAGGACTTAAAGATTGTGCTCTAATACCATTAACTTTGTGTATCGGTAGGGTTATACCTAACTCGCCCAGTAATCTGTAAATTAACGAATATGTAACACCGTTCTTTTCGGCAAACTCTCTTAGTGTCTTCCATACTTCTGGAAGCGGTGGAGCCTGCAATAATGGATAATCAAGTAGCTTCTTAATTTGATCATCTGATAAAGCATCACCTACCTTGCCTCCGAATTTAAGTTTCGTGGGCTTTATATCAAGTTCTTCCATCGCTCTATATATCAGTGGCCTTGAGATACTATTTTCCAATGCAAATCTTCTAACACTCATCCAGCCGTCGGGAGCAGACTCATAAAATGTGGATTGTATTCTTCTAACTATTTCCAGAATTTTTCGAGTTGTTTCAGTAAATTCAAAATTTCCTAATCCTAACTCTCTAGCCGTTTCTAGTTCTTGCGTAACTGCATCAAAGCTCAGATCATAAATATCAATTTCTTCTTCGTCCTCTTCGATTTCCCCATCAACTACTCCTATCGCTTCGGCCGGCTCTCTCCCTGATCGATAGCTGGATATAGTTTCACGCAACAATTTTTCGATCATTACTAATCGATCGCAATTGGCCACGAAATCCAATACTAGAATGCTATCTTTACCTGGCAGTTTGCGTAAACCTCTTCCTAGTTGTTGGAGAAAAATGGTCTCAGATTGTGTAGACCGTAAAAAAACGATTGTGTTAGCGTCGGCAATATCCATACCTTCATTAAACATATCGACAGTTACCAAGCTTTCAAGCTGGTCTGAAGTAAATCTTCTCAGTGCCTCCTTGCGTTCGTCGAGGGTCATATCAGAGTGATATGTAGCGGATCGGGGTAATAACTCTGCCATCCTGTGGGCGTGTGCAATTGAAGGACAAAAAACAATAGTTTTTGGGTTCTGGATATCAACGGTTCGCTCGCTAATTATGCGAGCAATTTCCTCGTCCCTTTTTGGTAGAAATATGGCTCTATTAATGTCTGCGAGACTTACATTCTCCCTCTCAAGAACGCCCCTAAGAATGTCTTGTTGTATGTCATCAAGAATCACACGATAATCTGGTCGTGCCAGCAAACCTTCAGCTAATGCCTGAGCTAAGTTTTTCGAGTATTTTTCATGCCCAAATATATCCCTTATTTCTCTTAGATCTTGTCTGTCAGGAGTTGCTGTCATGCCCAGTAAGAACTTTGGCCGGAAATACTTAAGCGTAGGTTCATATGTTTCTGCTTTAGCGTGATGACTTTCGTCTACTACTACATAATCAAATTCATCGGAACTAAAATATTGTCGCCAATTTTTCATTGTCTGGAAGGATCCAAATAAACAAGTTACTTCGTGCATAGCCTTCGATACACCTGTAAAGTTCCCATAAGTATAGTCGTCGTGGCCTAAAATAAACTCAAATCGTTCGCGAGCTTGCTGTAAAATTTGGTTTTGGTGGCAAAGGAAAAGAACGCGGGCTCCTGGATTTTCTTCCAAGTATCTCTTGACATCAACAGCAACAACGGTTGTTTTACCTAAACCTGTAGCCATATGGATTAAGGCTTTTTTTCGATCTTCGCCTGTCCGAGTATGAGCCAAGATAGTAAGACAATCCGCTTGATATTTTCGCATCTCTATTTCTGGATGTTCTTTCTGGATGTCTGTTAATAAAGCTACTGTGGGATCTTCGCTGACTTCAACTTCATCTGCGACAACACGAGCAGCAATCCCACCAACAATTTCTTGCTTGGGTCTCTCCTGTTTATCTCCATTCTTAAGCTCTGGTGACATAACTAATGCTCCTATTTAGATGAGGTCGCATTCATCTGGGTAATTAGTTGCTCGGTGCTCTGTTTTTGGCCGTGAATTATTCCTCTAAGTCGACTTTTACTTTTCTTTTTGTAATTTTTGCCGTGCCTTCTGGGGTTGGCTATTCTTTTGGCTTGTTCTCTAGTTTTTTTAAGCTCAGGTGATTTACCAATCTTATTTAATGTTTTGTTAACTTCCTTATCAGTCATTGGCTTTTCTTTAACTAGCTCTCCATCAATCTCTGACGAAACCAAACCAATCTCAACTTCTGAGATATTGGGCTGTACTTGATCTTTACGAACACTAAAACTGCCATTTTCAAGCGGAATAATTTGTGGGTGACCTGCCACGAGGGCTAAGAAATAATCAACTTCGGCTCGAGTAAAATAGTCGCCGCTTTGTGATTTTGCTATACCTAGAATCTGGGATTCTGTGAATCGATTTCTCGGAGTCCCACTCATCACTGAAATCACATCAGCAAGCAGAGCATTAACATTTTCTTGGTCAACTTGGGGATCTTCATCAGGCCAGTAGGGATCTGCGGTGTCACCGCTTATGATTAAGTATTCACCGTGGCCGATGTACTGAAGACGGGGATCAAGTTCTAAGGCGTTTTTGAAATCAGTAAACTCTCTATCGGGAACACGCTGTCCCCAGAACGCTGTTTCTGTAAGCTTCGCTATAGGAATTACTCTTTTCTTTGAACGCTGTAAGACATCGCTGACTGTTTTATTTGCCAGATCAATCGTAGCCGTTGGTATCTCATAAAACTCTACCGAACCAATATCCACCGAATCTGACAGGGCGTCTCTAACTGCGTCCAAAATTTCGTTGGATAAAGCTACTTCTCCTACCCGAGGGGCTACTGGTGTAACACCCGCTTCTGTGCCACTAGTTTCTTCCAATACAGCATCGTCTAGGACGGCAAAATCTATGTCGTATACATTTTCGAACTCGATTTCGTACAAATCTGGATTTGGTTTTTCCATAGACTACCTCTTGTAATAACCTTCTCGGATCTTTTTAAATCCGTCAGATTCTACTTGTCTAATTCGCTCACGAGTTACACCAAATAGTTCACCTACTTCTTCCAAGGTGAGAGTACCATCATCCGAATTTTCCATCGCTGAAATAATATCCTCGTAGCTTACGGAACTTCCGTTACCAATTGTCAATTTAGTTCCTCTTAAGAAATCGACAGAATATCCAAGACGAGCACTTAGAATAAACTGCTCCCTAAGTTTCAAAGCCGGAGCAGAAAACATTCTTGTAACATAGGCTCTGCTATCTAGTTCCTCCATTCGCATGTCTATAGGACTTACCGGATTTTCTAGTACATCCTGCAGTGTGCCACCTTCTTCTGTTATCGGTTCATCTAGAGAAGCAAGCTCTCCGCTACCTCTAGCCATCAGCAGGTGTATAGTTTTAAGCGATTCGCCCATGTGTTCTGCGATCTCTTCTCGAGTAGGCTCGCGCCCTAATTTATCATCAAGCTCTTTAAGTGCAGGCACTAGTTTTATCCATTTCTCGTGCATGTGTACCGGTATACGAATCGCACGTGATTTATCACCAATGGCTCTAGTTATAGATTGTCGAATCCACCACGTGGCATATGTAGATAACTTATAGCCTTTACCTATATTAAATTTTTTTATAGCTATAGATAACCCGACATTACCTTCTTGTACCAAGTCCTCTGGCTGCATGATTTTAAGGTAAAAGTAGCGTTGAGCAATATCTATTACAAGACGAAGGTTGGATACATATATTGTCTGGTGAGCAATCACTAAATTAATTAGTGCTTGTTCGTCTTCTGGCGATAGGCCTTCAAGAGTTCCCGTCCTTCGGTAAACTTCCAAACCATTTTCTATTACTCCAAACAGTCTTTGCTCGTCTAGTTCGTTAAGTAAATTGTATTGGCCAACCTCCTGGAAGTATCTACCAATCAGATTCTCAGGATCTTTGAGTACCTTACTGTTATTTTTGATCCTGTTTAGTGCTGCCCCAACTTGTGGGTGTTCCTTATATCTTTGAAGTATAGGTGCGAAAAGTTCTTCACGTCCGTTTGCTTCGGCTTCATCTTCGAACTCCACACCTTCGCCATTATCAGACGAGGGCGAGACTAGTTTTTTTTTACGTCAGTGCCGACTTCAACGGCTGCGTCTTCGTCGGTTCTAAGATCCTCAAGCACTAAATTGGGGTTAACAGCATATCTAGTCCCTCGAGTTTGACCGATCTTTTTGATTACTTCTAAACCAGCGGCGCCATTCAATTGAGCCGATAGGCTGTTCACTGCTTTGTTGAGGGCAATTTGCGCATTTCCATTGCTACTACCAGGAGCAAAGTTAAAGGCTCGTAGCTCTTCCGCGGTTCGAGCTTTATCTCTTAAGAGCATTAATGCATTAAAGAGATATAATTCGTGGCTACTCAACACTATACTTCGCCGGCCAACTCCTAATTTATTTCCATTCAATATGGAAACGGTAATGGCAGGAGCTCCTTCTTTAAGAGCCATAGTTGGTATACGGTCTAGATCTATAATTCCGGCATAGAGGTTGTCTTTATCGACATCCTCTTCTTGTTCAGCTGCACTTGCGCCATTATCAGCGGCCGTCCCAGCTTCTGGAGTCGGGACAGGCGATCTAACGACTGGCGGTTGAGGGGGGGGTGCGACGGGGCTATGAGGTCTTTGAGAGGCGGGTTCGACAGGAACGACTGGCCTTACGAATGCAGGAGCTTCTAGAACGGGGGTAGTTCCTAGCTCCGTTACTGTTACGGGTGGCATACCACCCAATAAATAATCACTGCCTCTTGAAACTCTGATCAATTGCTCGCCCAGTTTGGCTATTCTTCCTCGATACTCTCCATCTAGCAAGTCAACATTCTGTGCTACTTCAGCCAGCTCTAATTCAACAGCATGCGCTACATCAGCCAAGGCGCGTTCTATAGCAACATCAATACTGGAGGGGCGTAATTCTCCTGATTCTCCTGTCATATCGTCCTAATTATTACACATTAACTGTAATTTAGCAAGACGTGAGCGCACAAGAGTAGCGGTTTCTTAGTAATCCATGCCCATCCCACCTGAAGGTGGAACGGCGGGAGGGGTTTTTTCGGGGACGTCATTCACTAACGCGCCCATGGTCATGGCTGTGCCGGCGATAGAAACAGCGTTTTGAATAGCCTCTTTAATAACTCGAGTTGGGTCAACTATTCCTGAGACTTTTAAGTCTACAAGTTTGCCCGGGTTATTAACATCTATGCCAAAACCATCTTTTTTCTGTATTTGAGGCAGCCATTCATCCGGATTGATGCCGGAATTGTCCATTAAAATACGGAATGGCTGCTCAAGAGCCTTAACAAGTAAATGACGGCCCGGGTCAACATAGTCAACTATGCTCGATTTATCATCACCGAAAATTTTTCCAAGGTTAAGAAGGGTTACGCCGCCTCCGGCTACAACGCCTTCTTCAAGCGCTGATTTCACTGATGCCACAGCGTCGTCAACCCGAAACTTTTTTTCTTCAATTTCGGTTTCGGTAGCGCCGCCGACTTTAATAACGGCTACTTTGCCGCTTAGCGCGGCGCGGCGTTTTTCCAGATTTTCTTTGTCGTATTCGCTGGTGGCGGCCTCGATTTGTTTATTGATTTGATCAATACGCGCCTTGACGGCGGTGCTTGTACCGGCGCCCTCAATAATGGTTGTTTCATCTTTGGTAGCAATGACCTTGCGGGCCGAGCCCAAAACACTGACATCGGCATTTTCGAACGTCAGGCCCCGCTCTTCGGTAATTACGTCGCCGCCGGTTAAAATAGCGATATCTTCCAAAATTTCGGCTCTTCGGTCGCCAAAAGCCGGGGCCTTGATGGCAACGGTATTAAACACGCCCTTTAGGCGGTTCAAGATCAATGTGCCAAGTGCTTCGCCTTCCACATCTTCAGCGATTAATACCAGGTCTTTCTTGCCTGATTGAGCCAGTTTTTCCAGCATCGGCAAAAATTCCTGGATGGAACTGATTTTTTGATCTGTAATCAAAATGGCTGGTTTATCATAGACGGCTTCCATGCGCGAAGTGTCGGTAACCATGTAGGGGCTGACATAGCCGCGGTCCATGGTAAAGCCTTCCACTACTTCGCTTTCCAGCGCCAGGCCTTGGCCTTCCTCGACTGTTACGACACCGTCTTTGCCGACACTTTCCATTACCTCGGCAATCAAGTTACCGATTTCGCTGTCGCCGGCAGAAATTGTAGCCACTTCGGCGACGCGGCTCTTTTTACTGCCGATGTTTTCGCTCATACCGCCCAGTTTAGCCAGCACGTCTTGCGCCGCTTTTTCCAAACCTTTGCGCAGCTGCATCGGGTTGTGCCCGGCGGCAATCAATTTGTTGGCTTCGTTCAAAATGTGGTAGGTCAGAATCGTAACGGTCGTAGTGCCATCGCCAGCGACGTCGTTCATTTTACTGGCGGCCTGTTTTATAAGTTCGGCGCCGACTTTGTAGCCCAGTGTTTCGTCATCGACATCATCAATGTCTACGCCTTTGGCCACGTTTACCCCATCATGTGTGACCGTCGGGTTACCATAGCTTTTGCTAAGTACTACGTTGCGGCCTTTGGGGCCCATGGTGGTCTTTACGGCGTTATATAAAATTTCGGCTCCACTCAAGATCCGGCGGCGGGCATCATCGTCATAAAAAACTTTCTTTCCCATCAATTTAACTCCTTCGTCGTTAATGTTAACCGTTTACCATTTACCGTTTCCCGTGCGTTTACCGTGATCCGTTTACCATTAACAGCTAATGGATAATGTATGGTGAATTGTGAATGGTTCATGGTTAATGGCTGGCTACTTAACTGTAGCAAGCACGTCTTCTTCTTTTACTAAAATATATTCGGTGCCGTCTACCTTCAGCTCAGTCGTGCTGTAGCTCTTGTAGACAATCCGGTCGCCGGCTTTGACGTCTTTGACCTTTTTGCCAACCTTTAAGACCTTGGCGATCATGGGTTTCTCTGCCGCCTTGTCAGGCAAATAAAGGCCGCTCGCGGTTTTAGTAACGGCTTCTTCTTGCTCGGCAACCACCCAATCAGCCAATGGCTGCAGTTTCACTGACATAAAAAAACTCCTTTCAGTCGTTTTTAGCCTCTAGCCGTTAGCACTCAGCTCTTAGCTATGTGCTAGGAGCTACACGCTATGCACTATTTAGCACTCATAATACCCGAGTGCCAAAAGTAAATCAAGATATTTTTTGACAAACAAAAAACCACCTTCAAAGTGGGAAAAATCCGGCAACAAGCGCGGATGGCGGGGGCGGCTGGTAAGAGCCGCCCCCGCCTGCTCACCCATTCAGCCGGAGCCAGGGAGGGCTCGACGACTGCGAGCCAGGAGGGTCGGGTGAGGACGTCAGGTCGCGATGAGCTGGTTGCTGACCAAGAGGTCGTTGAGTCCGAGTTCCACCGCTAGGTGGAAATCACCAACCTCGGGGTCACTTGCGAGCTTCATGACATCAGCCGCGAGGAACTTGGGCTGACGAAGCACCTGACGCGCCCAACGCTCTTGGCTCATACCGTCAGCGATGATCGCGACCTGCCGGCGGGCATGTCGCTTGGTGAGCTCACGGGCGTCTTCGCCTGCACGCTCAGTGAGGTACTCGCTGATGTCGTCGCGATCCTCTCCCAGAAGAAGTTGCTCATCCGGATCGAGCTCGTCGCGTAGGGCTGCAGCGAGCTCAGCCGAACGAGGTGATCCGAACTTCTTCCTCGCGTGCGAGGGCTGCCACCACGGGCGCACAGCGCGCTCGTTCCGTTCGCGAACGGTCTTACTCACGAACCGTCCGCGGTCCCGGCGGCTGCGCCGACGCCGGTCGTGCTTAACCTGCTTGGGGTAAACCAGCACTTGCGGTGATGCAGCGATAGCCAAAGTGGCCATCGTTCCCTCCTTTCGAGGGTTGGGGGATAGAAAACTTGTTGCCAGATTGTAATTCAGAGCACTCAATCGCTTTTAAAGCGAAAGGGCTCCTACCTGGCCACGTGAATGGACAGATAGAAACCCTCTAGAATTTTTATTTCATAACTCTCGGTTCTTTAGTTCCTCTACAAGCTTACCATAAGTGCTTTCTTTGTCAAGAGGCTAACTTACTACAGCAGTACCCGCAAAAAATACAAAGCCTATTTTAGAATTCCGCAAGTCGGGCGGTGGCGTTAATTGTTCTGTAGTTCTGCAGAACTACAGAACTTCATCTGATTCATCTAATCAATGTGGCTAGGTAATGTTTTTTTGTTAAGGAGTTCTACCTCAATATCAGGGAACTTTTCACGGAAATATTTGGGCGCTGAAAATTTTCCGTCGTTCAATTGGCATTCGAAGGCCCGCCACTTCCCGGATTGGCTCTCGACCAAATCCACCTTACCGTATATTCCGCGCCAATAATACATATCAACAAATTCCTGATTATTAAAATGAAGCTTGCGGCGCTCGTTAATACAGAGGGATTCCCAAAGCGCCCCAACATCAGGCCGCAACGGGGGTTCATTAAAATTATTAATCAAAGCGTTACGTACCCCCAAATCGTAAAAATAAACCTTACGTTTTCGATTGCTGAGTTGTGTGCGCTGGTTGCCTGTCAGCGCCGGCATCCGCCAGACAACGAAAGATTGCTCCAGGAGTGTAATATAGCGCGCCACCGTCTCCAATTTGACCCCTAAAAGCACGCCCAGCTCGTGATATGAGACTTCATTTCCTGTCTGTAAAGACAGTGCCTGAAGCAAACGCGGCAACAATTGTTGTTGACGCACCTCTACCAATTCCAGTGTATCTTTATAAACATACTGTGAGGCGATAGTCATTAGTTCTTGTTCAGCAGCTTTAGCGCTCATTTCAAAAATGTGAGGGTAGCCGCCGTAGCGCATCAGCTTTTCGTATACGCCCTCAAGCTGCCTGGGCTGATAGCCAAAGTGGTCTTTTACTTCGGTTAACGATAACGGCATCAGGTGCATTTCAATTGATCGACCGGTAAGCGGTTCCTTGATTTTGTTAGCCAAATCAAATGAAGAGCTGCCGGTAGCGATAATGTTAAGCTCCGGGTGAGCGTCAATTAGAATCTTTAAGGTCAGTCCGATGTTCTCTACTCGCTGAGCTTCATCGATCACAATCAATTTAGCCTGACCAACCACTTGTTCGAGACTGGCTAGGCTGTAAGGAGTAAGATCGCGCCTGGTTTGGAGCTCATCGCAGTTCAAATATAGCTGCTGGTTTTTGGGAGCGTCACTTAGGACTTTTTTCACCAGCGTTGTTTTACCTATCCGGCGCGGTCCGTAAACGATTATGACTCTTCCCCTGTTGAGTGAATCACGGATATTTTTCTCTAGTTTTCTAGGTATCATGCAGGGATAATAGCATAAATAATTCCACCGTGCAAGAGATATTTATGCAATTATCTCTATTATATTAGGGATAATTAAACGATTATCTACATTTACTTCTTTAAGCTCTGACGTAGAGCTGCTTTGGTGATACCAATTTCGTCCCAGGGGTGTTCACCATCGGCCCGCTCAATCGTTTTTTCATGGCCTTTGCCCAGCAGCAAAACGGTATCACCTTTTTGGGCGCGCGAAAGGCTGAATTTAATCGCCTCCGTGCGGTCGTGGACTAAAAACAGGTCTTTGTCACGGACTTTGCCGGCTTTTTCCACGCCAGCGGCAATAGAATCGAGAATTTCCACGCCCGGTGTATCACGATCGTCCTCCTCGGTTAAAACCACCTCGTCGGCATATTTACCAGCCAGCTCGCCCTGCACTGGCCGCTTGAGTTTGTCGCGCTGGCCGCCGGCCGAACCAAACATAACTATCAATTTCCCAGACCCGCGCATCGCCTTGCCCTGCCTGCCTGCAGAGCCGGCAGTACCGGCAGACTCTTGGCGCATTGCTGTGTCAGTAACGCTCTGTCGCTCGCTTACCGTACCATCTGCATGGCTCACTCGCTCCTCGCTACTTCCTTGCACTGCATCCAAGTGCGAGGCTCTGGAACCTTTCATTACTTCTCTCAGGTCTTTGAACAATTTTTCGAAGCTGTCCGGGGTATGAGCGTAATCCACCACCACGCCAAAATCCTGGCCTTCGTCAATTGATGTCATGCGCCCCTCGACGCTGTCTAGCGCGGCAATGCCCTGCTCTATCTGCTTGGGCTCCAGACCCAGTACCATGCCGACTCCTACCGCCGCCAAGGTGTTATAAACATTAAAACTGCCCGGCAAATTAGTCCTTACTTGCAAGGCTCGGCCTTGCAACAAGGCCGAGCCTTGCAAAGCCACTGTGAAATTGCTGCCTGATGGCGTCATTTTTATATCTTTTGCCCGCATGTCGCCCTTTTTTATTCCGTAAGTAATGGGTTTGGCAATATCAGAAATAAACAGTTCAGCACTTGGGTCCTCAGCATTGATAACCCCTGCTCGCAAGCCCTTTTTATTACGGTTTGCTATCTTGAAAAGCTGGCGTTTGGCGTCGCGGTAATTTTTGAACGTGTTGTGATAATCCAGGTGCTCGTGCGTCACATTGGTCATTACAGCTATTGAGTACGGCATGCCCCACACGCGGTTTTGGGCCAAGGCGTGGCTGGTTGTCTCCAGGACTAACCATTCAGCCCCTTCTCTCTTGAACCATTTCAGCCGCCTCATCAGTTCCGGCACAGTCACATTAGTCATGTGATGGATTTGCGGCCTGATGTTATTTCCTACCCCGTAGCCGACAGTCGTCATCAGCCCTACATTGTAGCCGGCCTCGACCATCATCCGATGAATTAAAAAACAGGTTGAAGTTTTGCCGTTAGTGCCCGTAACACCGATAACTTTTAGTCCGCTGGCCGGAAAACCGTTCAAGGTATTAAAAAGCACTGCCTCACCCAAATGCCCGTATGGTTCAATTCTCCTAAAGAGTTTTTTAGGAATCAGCTTCTTGACTACCGTACGCAGGCCCATACGGCTATTTTAACAGCAGATTGAGTACGTCTGTTAAGTTAGCTGCTACTCAATTCTCATATCTTTTTGTATTTGGTCAGCTAGACGTAAGGAGTAGTAGGCCTGGCTCATGGCGCGATTATATTGCTCATAATCAATTGATTCCCACTCATATCCGGCCTTCATTCTCTGTCGGGCTTCAATGTACTGGCGCATATAGCTGCTTAATTCCATGACGATCATGTCTATAACTTCTTCGGATTTTAGTACTTTAGGCCTTTTTTTATTACCCTTACCTCCCAGAAATTCTCTTAGATCTTTCAGAGCCGGTTCCTCTTGCAACACATATGCCAACCGTATGATGTTTTGTTGCTTCGGCGTCGGACCTACCATCATCGAGAAAAGTTGGTCTTCGTCGATTTTTATACGCCTTAAATAAGCCAACCCTTCACTTTTCTGTTCAGTACGTAATTTATCTAGATCAACTCCTCTGGCTGGCTTGCTCGGATTGTCTGGAGGCTGGAGTTGCGCCATTAACCTAGCTGCTGTGACCGGTTCAGAGCCGAGTTTTTGCCACACTTTTTTCGCTGTATCAAAATACAGGCTTTCCGCCCTGTACTTATCGAGTTGTAAGAGAACTTCTGGTCTTAGATTCTCTATTTGAGCTAAAGTGATATTTCTTGGATCTGCCAAACCCAGCCGAGCCCATACTGTCTTAAGACCACCAGCGAACGCTTCAAGGGACTGTTCGCTCAGTTCGGGCAAAATTCCTGCTTCACCGCCGGTTTCCGTCAGATACTGCTCTTCGACAGTTGGCGGTTCAAGCTTGCCTGTGCGTCTTAACTCTTGATCAAAACGTTCAAGATCAGCCAGAACATCCTCAACCGATGTTTCGTCCACCTCTTCTATTTCAGGAATGTCCGACCCTTCTTCCTCCGAAAAGTGCAAAAAGTCATCAGGTAGTTCGGGAAAATGATTGTGGTGGATCATATAAGAACTATTATATCACAATATTCTCTGTTAGGCAACGGCTAGTGCTACAATAAGCCTGTGAAAGTCTTAGGAATAGAGACCTCTTGTGATGAAACTGCGGCGGCTGTAGTTGAAGATGGTTACAAATTACTCTCAAATGTTGTGGCCAGCTCGGTTGACCTGCACGCCGCCTACGGCGGCGTGGTGCCGGAAATCGCCGCCCGGTCGCACATCGAAAGCATCCTGCCAGTAATAGACCAAGCATTAATAGATGCTTTCGCAGAAAATAGCAATCAGAAATTAGAAAATAGCAAAAAGACAAAGCTAATTCCCAATTCCCAGTTGCTAATTCCTCAATCTGACGACATATGGTCGCAGATTGATGCCATTGCCGTAACTCAAGGCCCCGGTCTTATCGGCAGTCTGCTGATAGGTGTCCTGACCGCTCGGACGTTAGCTATAGCTAAGCAAAAACCCTTGTACGCTATCAACCACCTCGAAGCACATGTCTATGCCGCCTTCCTCACTTCGTTCGGAAATGAGCAAAAAGCAAAAAGCAAAAAGCAAAAAACATTAGAAATAAACTATTTATTCCCGAAAAAACAACCTGAATTTCCTCTGTTAGCTCTAATTATTTCCGGTGGTCATACCCAAATTGTGCTCTTCAATAATCACTTTGATTACAAAATGCTGGGCCAAACAATGGATGACGCGGTTGGTGAAGCTTATGATAAAGTAGCCAAAATGCTAGGACTATCCTACCCCGGCGGCCCTTCTATCGCCAAAACGGCAAAAAAAGGTAATGCGTACTCTTTCAATTTTCCCAAAGCCAAATTCGATGTGAAAGGACGGACCTTTCACACTAATGCTTATCCATTTAGTTTTTCCGGCTTAAAAACAGCCGTTTTAAGGGCCGCTCAAGATGTGACTGGCCATGATTACACCTTCCCTTCTACAAAACTGCCAGAAGCCTTAAATAAAGCCCAGAAAGCTGATATCGCCGCTAGTTTCCAGCGCACAGTTGTTGAAACCTTAGTAGATGCACTAAAAAAGGCCGAAGACGAATTCCAGCCCAAGTCTATCGTTATCGCCGGCGGCGTTGCTGCTAATCAAGAACTTAGAAAAGTGGCTTCCGAACAGCTCTCTAGCAAAGTTATTTATCCTGATATCAAACTTTGCACAGATAACGCCGCCATGGTAGCTACCCTTGGCTGCTTCAAAGCTAAATATAAACAGCCTAAAGCCAACTCTTATTCTCTAGAGGTAGCCCCAAGCCTCAAAATGCTTACCTCTCACTAAAACCCGAGCAGAGTAGTGCGCCTGAGGCGGATTACGGCCTTCGACTAGGCTCAGGCCGCCCTGAGCGAGCAAAGCGAGTCGAATAGGCGGAGCATCGAGTTTTTAGTGATGGGGTAGTAATTTCTACAATATTTAAGCACAGGAGTCAAGGTTGCTCGTCTGTCGAATCGGGGTTATGCTTAAACCAAACAAACATTTACCCGCCGATCCGCCTCAGGCGGATGGCGGGCAAGGGTGGTAAAAATAAAAGCCAGTATTAGGTACTTCCTGTCTCATGGCAGGTAGTTTTGAGGGTCCCCTTTCGCGTGAAAGGCTAGTGTTTTAGTGCTAGTTTTTTTTTGTAAAAGCTATCAAATTAACAGCAGGCAGTTAACAGTAGTCAGTTTAAATTAAAACAGAAGTTTCTAAACTGTTAGCTGTAAGTTGTTTACTGTATACTTGACCTCGATGGGATTACCGAAGATTTATGAGGCCTCTAAATACGAATCTGGTATCTATAAACTGTGGGAAAAGAGCCGGGTATTTATCGCCGACCCTAATAGTTCTAAACCGCACTTTTCGATGGCTATGCCGCCGCCCAACGAAACAGGGACGCTGCACGTTGGCCATGCGCTTTTTTTGACACTACAAGACATCATTGCCCGTCATGAACGCCAAAGGGGCAAAGACGTATTGTGGCTGCCCGGAACAGATCACGCTGCCCTAGCCACCAACGCCATCATCGAAAAGAAACTGGCAGAGCAGGGGACCGATAAACACACCATAGGACGAGAAGAGTTTATCCGCCAGGTTAAGGTGTTTGTCGGTAATAGCCGCGACACTATAAACTCCCAAATACGGGCCATAGGTGCCAGCTGTGACTGGAGCAGGGGGCGTTACACCTTAGACGATGCTCTCAACCGCCTCGTCAACGAAACCTTTGTAAAAATGTACAATGACGGGCTGATTTACAGGGGTCATCGCATCGTAAACTGGGATCCGAATCTAGAAACTACCGTATCTGACGACGAGGTGGTCTATAAAGAACAGAAAGCGCCCTTTTACACCTTACAGTACGGTCCTTTTAAAATCGGTACGGCCCGTCCAGAGACTAAATTCGGCGACAAATACGTGGTGATGCACCCCGATGATAAGCGCTATGTGAGGTACATGCACGGCGAGACATTTGAAGCTGATTGGATAAACGGCAAAGTGACAGCCACCATTATCAAGGACGAAGCCGTCGATCCCTCTTTCGGAACAGGGGTCATGACCATTACCCCGTGGCACGACCGCACTGACTTTGAGATTGCTGAAAGGCACGGACTAGAGAAGGAACAGATCATTGGCTTTGATGGGCGTCTGCTGCCAATTGCCCATGAATTCGCCGGACAGACAATTGATGAAGCACGCCCCAAAATTGTCAAGAAACTACGCCACAAAGGTTTGTTGATCAAGGAGGAAGAATATACCCATAATGTGGCCCTAAATGATCGCGGTAAAGGTGTTATTGAGCCGCAAATCAAACTGCAGTGGTTCGTTGATGTTAACCGGCCGGCTGTTGAGTGGAAAGGCCAGCTGCGTTCCCTGAAGGAAGTTATGCGCGCCGTTATCGAGGACGGTGATATTCAGATTGTGCCCAAGCGCTTTGAGAAAATTTATTACCACTGGATTGATAACTTGCGCGACTGGTGCATCAGCCGCCAAATCTGGTGGGGACACCGCGTGCCTGTATGGTACAGGCACGCAAAGATCAAAAATCAAAGATCAAAGATCAAAAATGAGGAGACATATGTTGGGGTGGTGCCTCCGGAAGAGCAGGGGTGGGAACAGGATCCAGATACGCTTGACACCTGGTTTTCTTCGGCGCTTTGGACCTGGAGCACGTTGGTAGACCAAGACTTGGCAAAGGATTATTCCCTGTCTCTGGAAGACTTGTTGGCCAAAAGTTTGGACTACAGAACCTACCATCCAACAGATGTTATGGAGACTGGTTGGGACATCCTCTTCTTTTGGGTAGCGCGCATGATTTTGGCTACCACTTACGTCACCGGCGAAGTGCCGTTTAAGACTGTTTACTTACACGGTTTGGTGCGCACCGAGCATGGCAAAAAGATGAGCAAAAGTGATCCGGACAGCATTGTTGACCCAATGGAAGTCATCCCGCAATATGGCACTGATGCTTTGCGCTTGGCGCTGGTGGCTGGCACTTCGGCAGGCGCTGATCAGCGGCTAGGGAAGGCCAAAATCGTGGCTAATCGTAACTTTGCTAACAAGCTTTGGAACATCGCCCGCTACATTGACGACCTACGGGTACGACCCGTAGAGGGCGAAGAAAACAACAGAGGTAGAAGAAGTCTACGGGTCGTACCCGTAGGTCGAGAGATGATGCCAAAATCAGTTGCGGATCATTGGATACTTAACAAGTTAAGTATTTCTACAGCTGTTATTAACAAAGCTCTGGACAGCTTCCGTTTTAGTGAAGCATATGAACTTTTGTACCACTTTGTCTGGGACGATTTTGCCGACTGGTATGTGGAAGCCAGCAAGGTAGAACCGAATGTGGGCATGTTGAACCACGTGCTGGAAAGCACGCTCAAATTAGCCCACCCGTTCGCGCCGTTTATTACCGAAACCATCTGGCAGAATATGGGCAAAAAGAGCTTGCTGGCAGCGGAACTCTGGCCCGAAATCACCAATGCCGACAAAGCTCAGGCGCGGCAATTTGAGGAACTTAAAAAAATCATTACGGAAGCCAGGCAAATTTCCGTCAACGTTGGTGTTAGCAAGCCGTGGTTATTCAATAAAAACTCTAATCTGATAGAGCAGAATAAAGCACTGATTGAACGTTTAGGGCGTTTAGGAGGTGTTGAAACTAGTGCAAAACTAGGCACAGGAGTGCAACTTCACAGCTCTAAAACTCCTGCATGGCTCGCAATTGATATTAAGGATCTCAAAAGACATTCTAAGAAGTTAGAAGAGCAGGTGAGTAATCAGGAAAGCCTGATAAAGATGCTGGAGGGCAGGCTGGCTAACAAAGCTTACGTCGCCCGCGCCCCTAAGAAGCTCGTCGAAGAAACCAAATTCCAATTGGCCGAAGAGAAGTTCAGACTTGAGACATTGAACTCCGAGCTAAAAACCTTCGAAAAATCCCTAACTTAGCTGTTATAAAACCAGAGCCATCCAATAATTACTAAAGCTGGTGTGTACAAGATAAATACCGTAGAGCTCCTAAGAATTACCCTGTTAATAATTTTCTCTATTATCTTGATAAAAAGAGCAAGCCCAAGCGATGCAGCAAATGAAAAAAAGGCAAAAATCATACCAAATGCCCCAGACCATTGATCGGCTCCTGGGCTGCCGGGATAGAATCCGCTAAGAAGTACCAGCGGAATTAAACTATTTATAAATGAGTGTAGAAAAATTTTCTTAGTGGATAACATTTTAGAATTCGAGGTGTTGTTTGATGCGGGTGATGCTGTCTTCGGGGTTTTCCTCGTCGAACCACAGGACTTGCCAGCCGATGCGGTCAGCGGCAGTTAAGAATGGACGCGTGTCGTCTACCAGCATGATTTCGTTCGGTTCCATAGCAGCTAACTCTTGGGCTACCTCGTAAATCTTGGCCTCCGGCTTGACAGCACCAATTTTGCACGAATCAACTACGACCTTAAAGTCCATATCCGGGATAAGGCTTTTTTGCTTCAATTCTTCTATAAAACCCGGTGCGTTATTGCTTAAAATACCAATCTCGTAATGTTCGGCTGTCCAGAGCAGCAGTTCCTCCATACCGGGCATAGCTTGGACGTTATCCATATAGTATTTATGCCAATTAAAGCCTTTTACGCCCAGTTCTTCGGAGATTGTTTTATTAAACTCATCTAAACTCATGCGACCACTGCAGGCCGTGTCGTTGTGGCGCCAAAACAGTGTTTCAATAATATCTGCCGGCACGCCAAGTTCTTGTGAAGCGTCGGTAAAGCCGCGCTGGTAAAAGCGCACCAGCGTGCCGTTGACATCAAAATAGACGAACCTAACCCCTGTTTTGGAGCGTTTTTTAGCAGATGTTGGGGCAGGGGAGTTTACCTGTTCTACGCCCAGCAAATCTTCCAGCGTCGTGCCGGTAACGGTGGCAATATTGGCGACCGTAAAGACGCTGGGCGAGCGGATGGCCCCGCGCTCGATTTTGGCAAGGGTAGAGTAGCTGAGACCGGCTTTTTGGCAAAGCTGCTGCTGAGTTAAACCGGCTCTTTTTCTAGCCAGTTGAAGCCGCTTGCCTAAAGCTCTCTCGTTCATCCCGATTAGAAATCCAATCCACTGCCAGTGGCTTGGCAGATTTTAAATAAAATCTTATTTCTAACGGGATTTACCATAACACCTACTAAAACTCCACCTTTGTCCTGTTAGAGGTAGGTCGCCTGTGGCGACCGTAAGCTTTAACGGGATCATCTAGCACTATAATAACAGAAAACAATGAACAAACAACAAAAAACAAGCAATAAATGGCTAGTTTTGAACAACTTTTTAAATGGGTGCTAGCGACTATCGACTATTTACTAATCACTAAAAGCGCAGCTTTTTGGCTATTTTGGCCAGTTCTTTGTCTGATGCTTGATATGTGACTGCGCGGTACTCGTTCATATTGCCAAAGGGAAAAACGTGCACATGGGCATGATCCGGGATATGAACACCGACTACTTGTAACCCAATCCGTTTTGGCTTCAAAATATCATTTATTCTATTAGCCACCTTTTTTACAGTAGCCATAACTGCTTTATAATCTTCGTCTGGTAAGTTCCATAGATGTATCTGTTTTTTCGATATAACTAAAACATGTCCTGGTTGAATTGGATTAATCTCCATAAAAGCCAGGGTTTTATCGTCTTCATAGACCTTGTGGCAGGGGATTTCGCCTTTGATAATTTTGGTAAAAATGCTATCGCTCATCCCGTTAGAGCTCCGCTTTACTGCCGGCAGTAAAGCGGCAGATTTTATCTTTGATAAAATACTTAGCTCTAACGGGACTCATAGTATTAGACCAAGAATTATAAACGAAAATATAAAGATAACTACACCGGTTATGGCGACCGCTTTCAGCGACCTAACGGTATTATTGCCGCTGGTTTGTTGAAAATGAGAATAAAGCCACGTGCCGGCCCCGACCGCGAACATCAAACTAACCAAACCCTTCCCCATAAACTAATGATAGCAAATCCAGTAGTTAGCTTTCGAGATTATTCGACTGTTGCATAGTCAAATAAAAACTCGTTGGGTCGACGAGCTGACTCGAAAGTCTACTACTGGGAAGCTAGCGGCTTTGCATGGCGTCGAGCAGGACGGCAAAGATCATCCAGGCCCGTTCGTCTAGCTCGTTTATATAGCTTTCGTTCAATTCAAGGGCATAACGGTCGCGGAAAAGTGTCAACTTGGTATACTCCCCGACAATTTTGTCGCCGGCAAGAATAGAGAAATGAAATTTGAAAGGGAATGGGATAAAATTTTCTACTGGGATCAGCTCCCAAATCCGGCGCAGAACAGCAATGGCAGTGCTTTTTTCGGTAACTTTGAATGCTGGTTTCTGTAACTGCGCGTCGTGATAAATACTCCATGTGCTGCTGACAAAGGATTTCTTAAACTCCTTCTTTATTGATGCTAAATGTTTTTCATCGCTGTCTGCTACATCGAAAACGGGCGCCAAATCCATAACCTTCCTGGCTTTGCTGGTGGCCAGGGTAGTTGATTGGTGTCCGTCATCATAAAGTATGAATTGCTCCCGCAGCGCGAATGGTTTCTGGCGAATATAGCCAACTAACTGATTGTCCTTTAGTATTCTGTATTCGTTTGTCCAAAAAGTTATCTTCTGGTGGACCTCAAACAGCTTCTTCATCCCGTTAGAAGTCCGATTCTGCCGAAGGCAAATCGGCAGATTTTATCTTTGATAAAATACTTACTTCTAACGGGATTCACAGCTGAAGTATACACCAGAGTGGGGTATAATTACCTCTGTTGTGGAAGGGTCGCATAGCTGGTCTAGTGCGCTGCACTCGAAATGCAGTATTCGCGCAAGCGAATCGTGGGTTCGAATCCCACCCCTTCCGCCAGTTAGAAAATAGCTCGCCCGGTAAAAACTTGAAATCGTCATTCAGATGAATAAAGGTCGAAGAAAAGTCAAACGTCATAAAACGTCATAAGTAATGGAGGTGAAAATATGAAGACTATTATTAAGAAGAGTTTTACGTCCCCGGATGAAGTCTACAATCCAAAAGAAACGATGAAGCT
>JACOWW010000006.1 GCA_016176605.1 Candidatus Saccharimonadota bacterium
AAATCGTCTCCGGCGACCCTTCCTACATTGACAGCGTTTACAAGATCAATGTTGAGAACCAGCTGGCTATTGACGCTACTCCAACCAATACCACCAGGTTCTTTGAGAACACTGCTGCTGTTACCGTCTCTGACGGCAAACTCACTCTCTCCAACGCTCCCAACTCCTCCAATAACAAGATTAGCTTTATTGAAGTGGTTTCAGCTGTGCCGCCGCCTCCTGTTCAAGCTGACTATGTTGTCCAAAACCTTGCTGTAGCTCCGGTAAATCCCATAGAAGGTGAATTAATCTCTTTTTCAGCTACAGTAAAAAATCAAGGATCCGGCGCCGCCTCCAGTTCCTCTCCTACTCGTCTCCGTCTTGATATTGACGACGACGGCACTTATGATCTTACGCCGGCAGACCAAATCACCACTGCTCTTGCCGCCAGCGGCGCCGAAAATGAATCCTGGTCAAACGTCTGGACTGCTCAAGCCGGCACCCATAAATTCGAGGTTTGTGTGGATGTAGAAGAAGCTATCAGCGAATCCGACGAAACCAATAACTGCGGAGCCCAGACTTTCATTGTTTCTCCTCCACCGCCGCCCACTCTCGAAGTGACCCTAACCCCAAATATAAAAGTACCATCAGCTACCTCCACCCTTCGCGTGGTTGACCTGACGGCAAATGCTTCTGGCACTGCCGAAGGAACAATTAATTACACCTTCTATTGCGACAGGAGTGATACTGGTACTAATATTACAGAACCCTGGGATGCTAAGTTTGATAATGAATCCAGTACCGAAAAGACAGCTGTTGATGTCTGCTCCTATTCTCTACCGGGGACTTATTCTGCAAAAGTAATCGTCGAAAGAGACGTCCTTGTTGCAGAAGCAAGGGCGGCAATTACCGTGAAAGAACCTCCGCCTCCAGGAGCCATGGGTCCGCTTTATCAACTTTCCTCCAACCCTCGCTACTTTAGCGTAGACGGCGTAGACCCCGTTTACCTTACCGGCTCCCATACCTGGATGAATCTTGTTGACCGAGGTGCTTCAAATCCTCCTCCAGCCTTTGATTACACTGACTACATCAACCAGCTTAAAAGCTGGGACCATAATTTCATTCGGCTCTGGGCCTGGGAGCCGACCCGTGATGATGATGCTACCACCAATGACGTAGTTTACTGGAATGCTCCCCAGCCATGGGCGCGCACCGCATCCAGTACTGCTCTTGATGGTCTGCCAAAATTCGACCTAAACATTCTAAATCAGGATTATTTTGATCGTCTGCGTCAGCGGGTGATTGAGGCGCGCGAGAGCGGCATCTATGTAAGCATTATGCTCTTTGAGGGATACAACGTTGATAAAGCCGCTGTTGGCCCCGACTACGGCTGGAACGCCCACCCGTTTCACAGGAGTAATAACGTTAACGGTATTGATGGTGATCCCAATAATGACGGCCACGGCCGGGAGATCCATCAGCTGCCGGGTGAAGGCGGTGTCCAGGCAATTAACGACATCCAAAAAACTTATGTGCAAAAAGTTATTGATACCGTCAATGATCTCGATAATGTACTATATGAAATCGCTAACGAGGCGCCGAACGCCACTACCAGCTGGCAGTATGATTTGATTAACTACATTAAGAGCTATGAAACTGGTAAGCCTGCACAACACCCGGTAGGAATGACCTTCCAATGGGCGGATGGAAATAATACGACATTATTCAACAGTCCCGCAGATTGGATTTCAACACGGGATTCAATGACCAATCCGCCAGTTGCGAGCGGAACCAAGGTAATTATCTCAGACAGCGACCATCATTGCGGCTCAAACTGCACTGATGGAGATTGGGTATGGCGCGATTTTACCCGCGGCCGCAATCCGATTTATATGGATGATTGGGGGACACGAGCTTCATCGACCTTCTATCAGAAGAAACGCACCAGCGCCCGCAATGCCATGGGGCAGACTAACCTATACGCCAAGAAAATGAATCTGGCGGCAATGACGCCTCGAGGCGATCTCGCCTCAACTGGTTTTGCCCTGGCGAATCCCGGTTTAGAATATCTTATCTACCAGCCGACCGGCGGCAGCTTTTCCGTAGATTTAAGCGTCTTATCCAACACATTTTCCGTAGAATGGTTAAACGTCCAATCAGGAGCGATAACCTCCGGAGGGACAATAACCGGCGGAACCACGCAAACCTTTACGCCTCCTTTTGGCGGCCCAGCGGTTCTTTATTTGAAAGAGCAGATATAAGACTTTTCTTTATCGGTAATTTTCAGCATTATCCTTTGGAGAATATCCTAATCTTTCATCGGCGTTACGGATATCTCAGTTGATAATCTTTCAGAGAATACCAAAGAGGGTTGCGCCGTAAGACCTACAGTTTTATTACTTAGACTTGTGCCAGTGCCAGATCATAGCTTCTTTGAAGACGACTATCCACCAGAACCACCAAAAGACCCAGGGGAAGAGCCACCATAGCCAAGCCCACCACAGCCACCAATCCAGCCACCACCACCAACCAATGATTAGCCAAGGAATGAACCAAATCCATGGAATCCACCACCACCACGGCCAGGGCCAGCCAAATCCCCAGAATCTGAGTCTTGACCATTGCCGACCAACATAGATCCACGGCAAAAACCACAATATGCCGATTGCAAAACCAACTCCCCACCACCACTGCCACCAGTTGTTAGTGGGGTTAGCAACAGTAGTCGTCTGGCTGGTTTGTGGCTTTGATGAGGTCGTTTCAGTAGTGCCGGCTGTTTCTGTAGTGCTGCTGGGCGGTGTGCCGCTGGTATAAGTCGCCAGACTTTGGCCATCTTTACCCTTCGCGCTCAGTTCAACGTAAGAGTTAGCGCCAGGGTCACTGATGGTTGGCCCGCGGGTCGAGCAGCCGGTCGCGTCTCGGCAGTTTTGGGTCGGATCATTGGAAATGGTTGCCGACCATTTTTCACTGCTATCAATTTTTAAGGAAAGGCCTATAGGAAGTTGGTTTCTAACATCCTGGGTCTGACTGGCCACAATGACTTCGTTGTTATGGCCAAAAGGAAAGGTAGTTACATAATTATTAGTTTGGAAATTATAAAACTCGAAGCTAAAAGCCGGCTGGGAGGTCGTATTTTGAGTCGCTGTTTGGGCGGACGACGGAGAATTGCCAAACGCTAAGAGAGCCAGCACTACCAAAACTGGTGCTACCAATAATTTGCGGATCATAGACAACCCCCTGCTACTAATTAAATATTAGGCCCATCGCCGCCAAAACGCAACATTTTTAGAGGTAAAGCTATCCACACTACGAGCTATAAAACGCCGTGCTGCGATCCAACTTCTATGGCATGGTATACTGCCTTCATGAAAACGGTGTGGGCGCGGGGAAGTGTTATGCTTCTCCTGGTTCTGGCTGTCGCGCCTTTGGCACTCGCGGCTGAGGCGCTTAAGGTTGTCGACTTGTCTGTAACACAGCTTCATAAAAACTATACGGACACTCCCCACAGATATCGTTTAACTGCAACTGTGAGTGGCGGGCAGGAGCCGCTCAAATATCTCTGGCGCATTGACTGCGGCCAGTTCTCCACCGATGTGGCTAATCAAACCGTTGAATGGCAGTATGACGAACCAGGAAAGTGTGCTGACGCGGTTATTGGCTTGCTGATCACCGACGCCGCTGGACAGGGGCTGCGGCTGACACAATCAGCCTTCGATCCTTCTGACCGCCAGATCACACCGTTCACGTTCCCGGTAGACAAATCTGCATCCACGCCACAGACTTCTACCGGCGCTGTTGCTACAGACGCTAACCAACCCAGCGAGAAGGCCGGCGGTGGTGTCCCGTGGCGGGCCGTAGCTGCTGGCGCCGTGGCCGTGGCGGCGGTATCTGGCGCGGTTTTGGTCTTAAAAAAGAAGGAAGATTCTAATGACGGCTGCGAAGCCGCCGTCAAACAGCTCATCAGCGATATTAGCCATCTTAAAAGTAGGTACGAGAATTACAGTGATGACCAGTTAAAGAAAGTACATGCCCTAGAGGAGCGTGATCGGAGCTTAGATGCAACTGCAACCTGGAATCGCTGGCGAAACCACTTTAACAGTTTTCTGCGGGAGTTTGCGGTCTTTCGCGATATCAAACGCTTTGGTGATACGCCGGTTCCAGAGATCCCCGGTTTGTGGGATCTACTTAACGAGACTATAGGTGATACGCTTGGCACGATGATAAGCATGACGGCCGAAGAGGTGGCGCAACTTACCATTTCCACAGATACTATTAATGCCGTGGGTGGCATGTATGAGATTTACAAAAAGATGGTAGATACCCAAACTGTCGGTGGCGCTTCGGTTGTCCTCACCGGAACCGACACCTTAGAAGGCACCGATATTATGAAGGGAGTACAAGACGCGCCTCAGGTCATGGAGCAGACGCTGACAACATTCAATCAATCATGCCTGCCGTTTGTCGCCAAATATGGCGAGCTGACCGATGCCTTAGGGACGTATAGCCACTGCGTCCGGCGACTGCCAGAGTTTCCCATCAAGAACAAAGACTTTCAAACATTAACCGGCGACTGCCCAATGCGTAAAAAAATACTTGAAACAAAGTTGCGTCAAGCCGAAGAATTTAGCAAAACCTACATGAACAAGTGCTCCGATAAAGGCCTCGAGGCCCTGTTCGTGGAAGTCGAGCGTTTGAAAGAAGAAATGGGGATATCCATCCCTCAGATGGATAGAGTTATGAAGCAGCTTTTCAAGCACCGGGCAATTCTGCGCAAATTCTTTAACCGATAATATAGATTGAAAATAGTCTTATTCTGGCTCCTGAGGCTGGGCTCCGTCCGCCAACTGGCGGACGGATAATCACGGAGGTTTCTGCCCATACTAACAAAATTGATAAACTGGGGTACAATTACAAGAGATAATCGCATCGTTATTGAGGGGGGTAAATGTGAACGGTCTATCAAAAGCGGTCAAAGCCTTGATTATAACCTGGGTAATGATTGGCCTCTTCGTCGCAGGTGTTGTGGGCTTCTATTTTGGACGAAAAACAGCATCAAAAGCCCAATCCACCGCAGTTGATCGCCAGCTGCAGCCTGCCGATCAGCAACCGGCACAGCAAGAAGGAACGACCCAAGGAACTGCTCCAGCTGGTGGACCTACCTCAACCGGATCAGTTCCAACCGGTGGATCTGCCCCAGCCGGCGGATCTACTCAACCCGCCGCAGGACAAGAAAGCCAACAGAAAACTCAACAGTCGCGATAGCGCCTGCCTGCCGGCAGGCAGGTTAGAACTGCCATTATCCATAGCACATTGCCCTATCAGGATAATCTTTATGGATCAAGCGCAAGATAGAGGCCTTGACTTCTTTAGTGAAGTACGGCTCCGGACAGATCCTTTCGCCGCTTTTGCCTAACTGTAAAATCCCTAAATCGACATGAGCGCTGTCATTACTGGCAACCAGTTTACCGATGATATCGCCTGGTTTAACCTCATCTCCATTTTTGACGAAGATATTTTCGCTCTGTTTCTGGCCGACAGCGTCATTAGTTGAAAATGTCTCGAAACTATAGCAGACAAGAAACGGATCGTGGTTGATGCACAATTCTGTGCGCCAACTGCTGGTTTTTGAACTGTCCAACTTCTCGATTATGCCGTCGGTCACAGCTCGAAATGAAACAAGATCTGAAGTTGGGAAAAAATCGAGCCCGAGGTGCTTAGACCCCCATGGATTATTTTCGGTGTTGCTGTACGGCCCAACACGGCCGATATTGCTCTCATTAACATATGGCGTGACCATCTTGAGATCAATGTAAGTTTTTTCCTCGTTTTCAGACCGATCATTCTGTTGGTTGGTAATTGGACGCCATGGCCACAAATTTTTCTTGACCATCGTGTAATACGTAAACCCAAGTCCCAAAGCACTCAAGAGGAGCAGTACTATGAGCGAGATTATAATCCCGTGCCTGCCCCATTTATGCCGGATTTTTTGAAACACCAAGTAAGGAAGGATCAAAACCAGAAAGTAGACGATCAACCATTGGAATATGGTGGCGAAAGATATTTTGTTATGGGTTCCAATCTCTCCTTCGGGGTGCCAATACACATACGTCTCTAGTACGAAAGACAGGGCATAAACAACTCCGGCCACAACTTTCCAGCTAATGTAGCGGTAAAGGAGCCAAAAAAGAAGACCAAAAACAGAATAAATAACCCATATCAATCCGAAGTCAGGCCAAGATTTGATGATCGGCTCTTTGTGACCATACTCCCCAAACACTCCACCCAGGATCGCAATAACAACGGGCATAACTTCGCCGATAAAGACCGCCGTCAACATCAAGAAGGCGCTGAATGTCCAGGGTAAAGTTCGATCCCCGTGCCAGCTCAATCTTTTCATTACTCACATACTATCAAAACCAGGCATCGCCCCACACGACAGCTATTGCGATTGCACTCAAGACTTAGAATATCCGGATACAAACTTGAATTACCGAAGGCCATGAGCGAATGCAGTCAGTCGAATGTCTCTCCGTAGTGGAGGAAGTTAGAAAAATTATTGTTAATGCTTTGGCTTATGGACAATATATTTAAGTTTAATTCTGCCGCCAGGGAGTTCACTATGCTCAACCAGTTTCAATGGCATCTCAAAATTAGCGGGAGCAAGAAATGAACGACCCTTACCAATAATGTAGGGATTTACTGTCAATTGAAGTTCGTTAACCAACCCCTTTTTCATAAATTCTGAGTTTAGCTTGCCGCCACCAATCAGAAATATATTTTCTATATCTTCTGACTGTAGATACTGAATAGCCTCTTCTGGACTATAAACAACTCTGTAGCCGTTTGGTGCTTGAAATTTCTTATTTTGCGTAACAATTATCTTGTATTTGCAGGGCACACTGTCAAAGTTATAGTCTTTGTAGCGATTTGTAACCTGGGTGTAGGTCTCCCGACCCATTACGACGTTATTAAGGTTTTTAGCCAGCTTAACAAATTCTTCCCAGCCTTCTTCTGGCAACCAGTCTTCACTCCCATCTTCACGAGCGATGTAACCATTGGGAGAAATGACCATATCAAGCAATATTTTCACGCTTTAATCATAGCAAAATAAATAAACCCCGTAGGGTCTTAGTTCTAAGTTCGCTTCGGGGTAAACAGAAATAACAGAGGTCAAAATCGTGGCTCCCGATAGCGTTATCGAGGGAAAGTCTGGGAACCGTATCCGGGTGCCAGCCAAGCCGACTTTGGGTCGCTCTTTGGTGCTTTCGCTTCATTACGCGGATTATAGCAATAGGAGATGTCATCGTCGGAACCATACACCGGCTCGGTGTAGGTAGGGCAAAAATGCCTATAAGTTCCGAGCTCAGAGCAAATACCGGCCTGGCCTCTTTCAACAACTTGGGAATTACTTGGGCACTCTATGGTGATATATTCTGTCGCTGTAGCCGCGCGGGGTGGTGGCTGGGCTGTTGGCGTACTCGGAGCCGACGCCGGAGCAGTAACCGGTCCCCACTTGTATGCCCAAGCGCCATCCTCATGAATGATTATCTCGGCCGATGTAGTGTTGTCTTTCGAATCTTCGGCGAAACATTTTATTGGCGACTCAAGTTGGGATACCAATCCCCGACGCTCGCACTGAAGAGCAACCAGCTTGCGGCTATACTTGCTATGATAGTTGGTCTTCATATGCAACTCTATCTCGGACATGAAGGCTGTTTTCGGTAGGGGCTGGGGAGAGAAAACCAGACTTTCGAAGGAACGGCCATTAATCTCGCCACGAAAATCTATAATAACGTATGCTCTGCGCTGTTTAGTCTGACAATCATACGAGCCAACACTTTGCCCGCCAATAGCGACCGCCTCGTTGGAGGAAGTTTTTTGGCCATTCTTTTTAATTTCTTTCTGGGTGTCCCAGTGGGCTACAAAGACGCGGGCATTATCAACACTGCTGACGCCTTGTTCACACCGTTGGCTATCGGATGGCGGTGGAATTTTGCTATCCAGCACATCTTGGATGGCTTTAAGTACATTGGTCCCGGTGAAGGTGTACTGGCCTAATGTTCCTCCCCATTCGTTTAGCAGTGTCACCTGGTCTCCATCAATCACGATGCGCCCGCCGGCGGGTTCAGCAGTACTGAAGACTAGGCGGGTTTTCTCGGCAGCATAAGCTACAGGCATCTCCAGCCATTTTGATGACTTCGGTGACCCTTCTGCTGGCAGTGATGGTATGCTGGAAGCTTTCGAAACTAAAAGCAGATTACCGCTAATAGTAGTCGCTGAGCCGTTCTTGGCCATTTCGAAGCTTTCCTGAGTATATATATCCATGGAATCCTGACGCCCGTCCGTAGTTGATGAAAGGGACGCCACCCGGTCTTTTTCAAAACGAGCCTGATTAAGCCCCAGGGCAAAGTCATCAAGCATACCGGCCCGGTTGGTGAGGTATCTCGTCTGCTCCGCGCTAAGCTTCGTGGATGAAGTTGATGGCTGGGGGAGTCGCGAATGAGCATATTGCAGGGCCCAAAAGTAAGCCGCTCCAAGTATTCCAATTGCTCCAAGAGCCGTGCCGGCGATTACCATGCCTCGGCCTCGACGGTGCCCAACCTTTATTTCACGCCTAGCTTTCAGCCCGAAGACAACTGCTAGTATTGAAACAATGACGATTGGATACAGCAAAATACCGGCGATTCCGAGGATAACCGCGTATGTAGGCAAGCGGCTTCGTGCCAAAACGCCCTTTGTCTCTGGATTTTTCTCTTTAGGGACACCTTGGCTGGCTTGACTGCGTACCATGTTTACACTCTAGCACAAGCATTTTAGATTGACTCCATCACGTAACAAGCCTCGAGCAGAGCTCGAAACTCTGTACGTGACTCTGGTCATTCGACTCTGGGGCCTGAGCCTCATCGCTCAGACTCGAAGAGAGGCCGGACAACGCACATCTACGCCTCATGCTCGGAGTAAACTCCTGCGCGTGAGACTTGATGACCGAACCTCCGGTTCGAACTTCGCTCACACGAAGTCCAATAAAAATGCCGGAATCTAAAGACCCGGCATTTTCATTGGCTCCGGAGGCCGGACTCGAACCGGCAACAATTCGATTAACAGTCGAATGCTCTACCATTGAGCTACTCCGGAACAAACCATGAGGGACAACCAAGGGTTTTCCCTCGTCGGCACTTTCGGAATAAATCCGAATCCGCTAAAGCGAACCGTGCCTGCTCCTTTTCCTTAAGGCATAAGGAACTCGAACAGTTTACATTGATATTATACCGGCTTCAACCTCTCTGTGACAGTTCACCCCCAAAGCTTTGCGCTGCTGCTTTGAGGACCGAAGCAGCCTTAATCAGAGTTATCTGTAAAAATAGTTACATTATTTATAATTATTATTTGCTTTACTCCTATGAGATGAATTTAAGTGCGGCTGCCTTTAGACAGTGGATATCACTGCCGAGCAATAATCATGTGGTTGATTTTTACCCCTCAGACGAGGCCCTGATCTTTAATTTACGTGAATATGTATGTACTGGCCTAGAAAAAAGTGATACTACTATCGTTATCGCCAGGCCTATTCATATAAAGAAGTTATGTGAGGAAATTGGCAAGCAACAAAGTTCGACGGAATTGTTTAGAAACCATTGCATTGTGATTAACGCGGCAACTTTATTAGAAGACTTCATGGTTGATGGTCTGCCGGACAAGAAGATTTTCTTTTCTACGGTCGGCAAACTAATAAAAAACGCCGCAAAAAAAGGCCAGCCAATTAGGGCTTACGGTGGATGCATGTCTATATTATGGGAAGCAGGGAATAAAGACGCGGCTATGCAGCTAGAAAAACTTTGGAATGAACTAGCGGAAATTTACTCTTTCTCGCTGTACTGCGCGTATCCGGAGCGACTTTTTATGAAGAACAGTAGCGAGCAAGTGGGGCTTAGTTCTTGTCACGCTTTCGTTACCGCCCCTCAGATGGTTTAGTTGCTGCGATTTGCAAAATCTTCCCTAGAGCAGGTTGATTATAGGTGACAAGGGCTGAAAGCGTCAACGGCAGGGAAAAAGTTATTGTAGAGTTTTACGAACAGAGGTAATATTGCTATAGAATAAGACACTTGATATGGAACCGACTAATCCCACAAACTCCAAAGCACCTAAAATACTGGCGGCATTTATCATATTCGTCATTGCAGTGGTTGGAGTTTATTTTTGGCAACAGCGTGAAATTAATGACCTCCAAAGTCGCAACGACGGACTACTTAGCCAATTGGAAGAGAGCAAAAAGACAATTGCTCAATCTAGCCAATCACACAAATCAAATAAGGGCGTGGAGGTTACAATATATTCTCCAAAGAATAATTCAATAATTACCACTCCGCTGGTTGTCGTAGGGCAGGTGCCCGGTAGTTGGTCGTTTGAAGCTCAGTTCCCAGTCCAGCTTAAAGATAGCGAAGGCAATGTACTGGGTGAAACCAGCGCCAAACTACAAGGGGACTGGATGACTGATGAACTGGTTCCATTTATTGCTACTTTGGAATTTAAGGCCCCATCCTCTCAGACCGGAACGCTGACACTGCAAAAAGATAACCCATCAGGACTAACTAAAAACGACGATTCACTAACCGTCCCAGTTAAGTTCTAGCCGATGTGTGTTATTATTCAATTATCTTAACAATTAACTAGCTGGAATCCGGTGTAATTCCGGAACTGTGCCGCAACGGTGAGCAGCTTTGCCAAGCAAAGCAGTTTGCAGTTAACAGTTAACAGTTATCAGTAGGTTATCAATTATCGGTTTTCAGATAATGAAAACAAAAAAACCACTGCTAACAGTAAACCGTAAATTGTAAATTGCTGCCTGGCAGGCAGCGAGTCCGATACAGCTTAATCCCGACATAGTCGGGACTCCCGAGCAGGAGTACCAGAAACTTGACTTGTTAAGCATTTTTGACCCCTGCCGGAGCAGGGGTTTTTAAGTGCCACAAAACGCTGCAGAGCAAATAAAAATTGGGGAAAGTTTTGAACGCCGCCGACATGAGTTATTGCGTTTTGCACTAGCGCCCGAAGCAGGCCGGTTAGCTATGGCCGAAACATATTCAGAAAGTCTTGAGAAACGGCGAGATGACGAGCTGATATCAACCTTAGCCGAAGGTTTGAAGGGCCAAGTTAATACCCATTACGCCTTTGAACTGGTTAACGGCCAGCTAGTAGCGGGAGACGGTGAACCAATCGAAGAACTATTGTTGCGTGGTCTGCGATCCGATATAAAACTGGCTAGTGAAGATAACTTTTTTAGTTTTTTACCGCAGCGTTCACGCGCCGAACTGGATAACTTTCGTCTGGTACAAACTATGGCCCGGGGCGAAGCTGGCTTTAATACTCTGCTGGAGATTTCGCCGTATAACGAGGAACTTGATACTTCGCAAACGAATCGGGACAGGCTGGTTCGCGCCGCCCAAAAACCCTACTGGGGCCGGACCATGATCAGACTGTCACACTGGAACGGCCAGCAAATGCATATTATTAAACTATCTTCAAGTGTAGAAATATTTAAGGAAGCCGCCCAACGGGCCTTTAACTATCAATTTATTGCTGAGAATGCTAATGAAATGTTAGCCAAGCCCATCAGATTTAACATCGTGGATAATTCATGGCGCTATTTACCTGATAAATTATCGTCCACAGTAGATACTGTATTATCCGTACGTTATGGAGGTGAATGGCGCCAGGGCCGGCCAGTTTCCGAATCGGTTGACCTGCAAAAGTATGTCCAGTCGCAGACTGAGGTACTGGCTGGTCTAAAGCGCGCCGACCGGCGGCTAGCTAAACAATATCCCGACTTCGAAGATTATCAAAAGGCTTTTGAACGAGAAATTTATAATTGTCTGGCTCTGCTGGAAAAACGCTTGGAGCTTGGAAAAACTAATGAAAAAATTGTTGATTATGAGGCGGCTTCGGCTGATGTCGGCGGCATGGCCCAAGCTGAAGGTAAAACCTACGATGCTTGCGGCTTAATAATTGATGCCGGAAAAAATTCTCAAACAAGCACAGCTCAACAGACTGGTTATGAATCACTACTTAGATTAGAAAATAAAAGGATTTCGTGCTACGGCTGCAAAAAAGACGTAATTGTTGATAAAAAATATTTAGAAAAAGGTAAACTTCACTGCAATAAATGTGGCTATCATCTGGATGTCTGTACCGGCAAAGCTTCATACAAGAAAGTTAATAAAAACTTAACAAGTCAAGCATCTGGCGGCCGAAGTGCCTTTAGAGAATGGTGGCAGCGGCAAAAACAGGAAGAGGAAATTAAAAAAATAGCCCAGCGACAAGCCACGGCAGAGCTGGGCAAAAAGGTTACTTACTTAGATGTTAGGCGACATGAAAAACAGATCCGACGAAGATTAGCTTCTTAGAAAGCAACAGATTGACAGGCTTTTATCAATTCTTAAATTCTTAAGAATTTAAGAATGTTGTAGACTGTACTAGTCCAGTAAATTAAGCGCTTAGGTCTTGGTTTTGGTGAGGGCGGCCATGCCGGAAACTATGGCGTGGCCCAGTTTCTTTTTGTGGACTTCATTGAGTTTTTCCAGCGCGCCGTAGTGTTTTTCTAAATAGTCCAGGTGCCGCTGGCGCTGTTTGGTAAAAGCGCTTTTAGCCAGGCCGGACTTACCAATGAACTCGCTGACTTTTTCACTACCGATGTAATGGGGCAAAACAACATAACTGGCGCCGGCTTGGTAATATTTTGCGGCCTCTAAGGGGTCATCGGCGTGGACAATGACCACTGCCCGCGGATTTTTATGCTTCAGGTGATCAAGCAAGTATGCATTGACCTGAAAGTCAGGGATTGTTGATACCACTAAACGGGCTCGTTCCACCCCAGCTTCTTCTAATAGCTCAACGTCAGTCGCATCGCCGTATAAATAGTTGATTTTACGATGTATAAGGATATCAATGATTTCCGGGTCATAATCTATCACCACGTACTTTTTACGCAGTTTCTTAAACAAGCTAACGAATTCATGGCCGCCGCGCTGATAACCAAATAAAACTAGTTCGTAATTTATGTCCGGTTTTACATCACCCTGGGCTTTACGCCGCTCGAACATGTTTAGATAATTTGACGCATAAACATAAAGCCTGTCCCCAAAAGTTACTAGATAAGTTGAGACGGCTATTGAGATAAGGGCGATGATAGTTAACAGGCTGACGATAGGTTGGTCAATCAGCCCCTGCGAAACCGCCAGGATGGCGAATATTATAGAAAATTCACTGACGTTAGTTAAGGCCAAAGAGGTCTTGAAACTGGTCCTTTTGGTGTAACCCAACACTCCAAGCGTAGTTAGTAATATTAATGGTTTAATAGCTACTACGGTAAACACTGCGGCCAGCATTACCCAAAAGTACTCACTAAAGTATGAGAATGAAACTTTCGTACCCAGGGTGATGAAGAAAATAATAACGAAGAAGTCACGCAAGGGTCTCAGACGAGCGGCAATTTCCTGGGCATAAGGCATAGAAGCTAGGAATACGCCGGCTGCTAGGGCGCCTATTTCTAGTGAAAAGCCGGCTTTAGCCAACAATGATGCGCCGCCCAGTCCCCAGGCGATAGCGAATAAGAATAGTAGTTCCTGTTCACCAGCAATCAGTTTCTGGAACTTTGGCAAAACGTGGCGGCTGATCCAGTACATAGCTGAGCCGACCACTAAGCCCTTAAACGCTAGAGCGCCCAAATTATTCAGTTCCAGCCACTGCCCATCCTTGGCCGAGGCAATGACAATCAAGGCAATGGCTGCAGCGATGTCTTCAACCAGTAATATACCAATGGTCAGCTTGCCGTACAGACGCCCCTGTTCTTTACGGTCGCTGAGCAGCTTAAGGGCGACGATGGTGCTGTTGACAGATAAGCCAAGGGCTACAATCAGGGCTTCGGTACTGGATAGTCCTAGTGCCGTACAAATAAACCAGCCGATAGCGGTAATCGTGGCAATTTGGACTGTGGCCACAATAAACGAAGCTCTGCCTACCTCAGCCACCACCCGGGGGTTCATACCAAGACCGATAATAAACAGTAAAAAAGCAATGCCAATTTCACCAAAGAATGTCAGGGTGTCGGGCGCGTTGCTAATTTGCAGTAGCGCCGGGCCAACGATAATACCAGTAATAATATGACCGATAATCAGCGGCTGGCCGATAGAGCGCATAAACATGGCGACAGCCGTACCGATAGCAATAATGAGGCTCAGTCCAAAAAATACCTCGTCCATCAAACGCCTCCTAGCGTCGGCGCAATTATCAATTTACAATTATCAATTTTCAATGAATTAACATTGACCATTGACCATTTGATAAATGAAAAATGAGAAATCAATGCTAAATGTGAAATGCTAAATGCTAAATGGCTAAGACTAACGGGATTCATTGCTTATAGATTACAGCATTAACACTATCGAGAACAGGGGTTGAACTTCTAGTAATCGAAGTGTGAGATAATCGGAAAATGAAGCTTAACCATTTTAAGTGGAAGCGCTGGCACTATAAAAACACCACGCTTCTAATTTTTAGCTTGATTCTCTTCTTTTTGCTGGCCGAAACTCCGCAGGTAGATAGTTTTATAAAACAGATAGGCTCACTGGGCTATATTGGTGCCTTCATCACCGGTATTTTTTTCGTATCGACATTTACGGTGGCGCCGGCCGCAGTGGTTCTGTACCATCTGGCAGATACGCTCCATCCACTGGAAATCGCCATCTTAGCTGGCCTTGGTGCCATGGTGGGTGACTACATCATTTTTAAATATCTCAGGGATAAAATATTTATTGAATTACGGCCTTTGTTTATCAAACATGGTAAGCCCTACATACGGATTTTGTACAAAAGCCCTTATTTTGCCTGGACGGTGCCGATATTCGGAGCCTTTATCATTGCTTCGCCTTTTCCTGATGAAGTTGGAGTCGGGATATTAGGCTTGTCAAAAATAAAACGTTGGCAGTTCTTTTTGTTGTCGCTTATCTTAAATGCCGTTGGGATTTTTCTTGTAGTCAGCTTTGCAAGGTTGGTCTGACGTGCAGCTATGGCACACCCTCAATTTACCTGAACTTTTTAATTCACTTGGCTCCAACGAAGCCGGCCTAAGCAGCGATCAAGCCAGCCACCGCCTTAACCAGTACGGCTATAACGAGCTGCCAGAAAAAAAAGCATTGTTTTGGAAAAAGTTACTGGAGCCCTTTAAAAGTATCTTCATTATGCTGCTGCTCGGGGCTGCAGCCATAAGTTACGTCAGCGGCCAAAACCTTGATGGGACCATCATCTTGATAATCATAACCATCAATATGGCAATTTATTACAGTCAACAGCAGACTACTAACCGTGTGATTAAAAGTCTGAAAAAACACTCTGAGCAGTTTGCTCAAGTGCTGCGAGATGGCCAGATTGTGAATATTTCTTCGCGCCTGCTGGTGCCTGGCGATGTAATAGTATTGGGCGAAGGTCAGAAAATTCCGGCTGATGCCCGTTTAATACATCAAGACAATCTTTATTTAGACGAGTCGGCTCTAACCGGTGAATCTCTGCCCGTAGTAAAGGTTGTTAGTACCTTATCTGCGCAAAAGCGACTGTATGAGCGGGACAATATGGTGTTTAGTGGCACCTATGTCCTGTCCGGTTCTGGACGGGCGATGGTTACTACTACTGGGTCCCATACCGAGTTTGGGGCCATAGCCAAACTGGTCACCCGCGCCGAACCCAAAAGCCCGATGCAGCAAAAGGTCGATGGTATAGTCGCTAAACTAATAAAGGTACTGGCGGCACTGGCACTAGTCGTTTTTGGACTTAGCTTAGCCCGAGGTATTGAGCCCAGTGAAGCTTTGCGCTTTGCTTTATCTTTTAGCGTCTCAGCCATCCCCGAAGATTTACCCATCGCCATGACCATCGTTTTTGTGCTGGGTAGACTAAAAACCAACTGGAGATTGCAGCCGCTTGGACTCCAAGTAAAGATATTAATCTGAGCCAAGTAAGTTATCTGGCGCTGGGTGATGAAAATGTTTTAGAACCGTTTGATAAGGCTATAAAGAAATTTGCCAAAAAGGATTCTTCGGACACCCATTCCTTAATAAAAAAGTATCCTTTCAACCAGCAACAAAGAGCCAGTGGCGCGCTTTGGGACCATGGTGGCCAAAAGACCATATATCTTAAAGGGGCGCCTGAACACCTGTTGAATCTTTGCCGGCTTAGCGGCGCCGATGTTGACGGCGCGGAGAATCAATTAAGGGCCTTGGTGGCCAAAGGCTTTCGCGTTATTGCCCTAGCCAGTGCTGATACTGATTCGGTTCCAGAAAATCTGGAAAATCTGAAAGGCCTAGCTTGGCAATTTTTAGGATTGTTGGCTTTTGCCGATGAACTCAGAAGCGAATCTAAGCCGGCTATCGCGGCCGCTCAAGCGGCTGGCGTATCAGTCAAAATGATAACCGGTGACCATTTTGATACAGCCTTTCATATCGGCCGGCTGCTTAACATTAGCCCGTATAGGGAACAGGTCGTACAGGGCAGTGAACTGCCGGCGACCGAGGAAGAACTGGAGTCTTATGTTAAACAAAAAACTGTTTTTGCCCGGATATTGCCAAAACAGAAATTCAATATCTTAAGCGCCTTGAAGCGGTCCGAAATAACCGCCATGACCGGCGATGGAGTCAATGATGTACCGGCGCTGGTTAATGCCAACGTCGGTATTGCTATGGCGGCCGGCAGCGATATCGCCAAAGATGCCGGGGACATTATTCTGCTGGATAATAACTTTGTCTCAATCGTCAGGGCCATTAGTGAGGGTCGGATAATTTATGACAATATCCGCAAGATGCTGTTTTATCTTCTGGCTACCAGTCTTGGCGAAGTACTCACCATAATTGGCGCTTTGCTGATTGGACTGCCGCTACCAGTGACAGCTATTATGATTTTGTGGGTCAATTTAGTGACCGATACGGCGCTGGTTATCCCGCTGGGCCTGGAGCCGCCGGAGGCCGACCATATGAGCCGGCCACCGCGCCATCCTAAGGCGCCGATCCTTGATAGGCTGATACTGACTCGTATCGGGCTGGTAGGCATCGCTATGTCAGCCAGCATTCTAGGTGTTTTTGCCTTCTTCATTCATGCTGGCTACCCACACGAGTACGCCCAGACATTGGCTTTCGCTATGCTGGTTTTCGCCCAGTGGGTTAACGCTTTCAATGCCAGGAGTGAAGGACAATCGTTAATAAGTCGTCTTAGAGTGCCTAACTTTAAGCTGCTGGCAGGATTATCGCTAGCGGCTTTAGCCCAGGCACTGGTTATGTTTGGCCCGCTTAAGGACATCTTTGGCGTTCAATCAGTTAACGCCAGTCATCTTCTGGCTGGGCTATCAATTACTGGCGCGGCTGTTTACTTAACGGTGGAAATACACAAGTTTGTAAGCCGAAAGCGCCAGTCTATACAAATATGACAAAAATGGCGCCGGCGCCGGCCAGAGTCATCACTGCCGTTACCACCCAGCCGACAAAGGTCGTCGCGCGTTTGTTAGTCCATTCACCCATAATGCGCCGGTTGCTGCTAATTAGAACTATCAATGCCAAAATAACCGGCGCCACTAGGCCATTAGCAATAGCTGAGTAAATCAAGGCTTTAATCGGGTCGATACCGACGAAGTTAATACCCAGGCCGACTAACATCGACACGATCAAAACACCATAAAACGCATGGGCCTGGCGGAATTTACGATACAAGCCTTCGCGCCACTTAAAGCTTTCGCTAACCGCGTAACTGCTGGCGCCGGCCAGGACCGGAATAGCCAGCAATCCAGTACCAATAATACCGACGGCGAATAGATAATAAGTGGCATTACCAGCTACCGGTCTAAGAGCTTCAGCGGCTTGGGCGGCGGATTCGATATTAGTTATACCTTGCGGGAACAAAATCGCGCCGGCGGCGGCAATAATGAAGAACATAACCACATTTGATAAAAACATACCGCTCCAAACATCAACCCGCATACTATGCACAGCCGCTTTGTCTGTACCTTCCCGTGAGGCGACAGTAGTTTCACCTTTTGAGATTTTATCTTCGACTTCCTGGGAGGTTTGCCAAAAAAATAGGTAGGGTGAGATAGTCGTACCCAAGATAGCACAGATAAGCAGTATTTGGTCACGGTCAAAATGCATTGCCGGCGTAATGGCGCCTTTGGCCACATCGCCCCAGTTTAGATTAGCCAACAGCGCCGAAGCAATATAGGCCAAAAGAATCATAGCCAGCCATTTAAGGTAGCGCGCATAACGCGCATAGGGCATAAAAATTTGCATCAGCAGCATCAAAACAACAAAAGCAACTATCAAAAAGCTGTAGTTAAAACTAGGGCGCAGTAGTTGTACCGCTTTAGCCATGGCGCCCAAGTCGGCGCCAATATTAAAAGAGTTGGCGGCGAACAACAGAAGCGTACAAGTATAGAGAATCTTTTTAGAAAAATGTTGCCGGATACTGCCGGCTAGTCCACGGCCAGTCACCAGGCCAATGCGGGCGCACATTTCCTGGACAATAGACATCAGTGGAAAAGTTACAATGGACAGCCAGAGCAGCTGGAAACCGTACTGAGCGCCAGTTTGCGAATATGTCGCAATACCAGACGGGTCATCATCACTGGCGCCAGTCGTTAAACCGGGGCCCAGCTCATGCCAATATTCTTCGGTTTTTTTTAGCGGTTTGGCTGATTCCAGCTTTTGGACTTCTTTTAATAGCGGGTTTTGGTTCATAGCTTCTTAGAGCTTATGGTATACGGAAGTAAACAAACAGACAAATGAAGTTAATGATGCTTCAAATTCCTTCGACTTACCAAGAATCGCCATGTCACTAATGCTAACACTATTAATTGAATGACTATTATGCCTAAACTGTCTGCGATTTCAGATAAGTATGGTGTTGGAGGGCCGCCTAGAGTAAATAGCGGAGCAATGAACGTAAATAGCAACCCGATACTGAGATATAAGCCAATCGCTCCATAAATAAATAGCCCGATAGTTTCAAGAGTTCTATTTTTTGGCTTCACAATATTAGTTTACATGACAAATGTACTTAGGTAGAGGCAAAGATGAAGATCTAAACTCTTGACTCGTTAAACATTTTTCCTTAAGCTAATGCTTACTTGCTGCGGTTATTTGAGAGACTGCATCAAAATAAAAACCCGGTAGTAGACTTTCGAGTCAGCTCGTCGACCGACGAAATTTATTCGACAAGGACATTATTGAACGGTGTTAGGCCTTCCTCTTTTTGTGAGCTATGCTGACGAGCTGAGGTTACAGGGTCAGTTGAATAATCTCGAAAGCTCACTACCGGGAAAAACGGGAGAAAAACAAAAATGCCTATCAAAGTTAAATTTGCGCGCTCGCGCGCACATAAAATAAAGGTGCGCACCGAACACGCTTTCTGGGCCAGATACCAGATTTATTAACTGTTTAACCGTTCGCCGTTTACCATGCATTAACTATTAGCTGTTTGCTGTTAAGTATGGAAAACAAAAAAACTTAAAAACAGATAACACACTGCTAACTGTTAATATTGAATCGATAACAAGACGTATTTTACTGCTGGGGTTGCTTGGAAATTTCGGCGTCCAGAAGTTCTTTGAACTTTTCGAACTGTGGCCGATTATTTTGGTCAGTCAGTTTAGAATTCTCTACAAAAACGCCGTTAAGAAAAAAGGTTGGTGTGCTCATCTGCCGGCCGGTTTTTTTGAATTCTTCAAGGTCGGCTTGGATGGCGGCGTTGACTTGTCCGCTAGCAAAGTCAGCCTGGAACCGCGCTTCGTCAAGGCCGATTTGCTTGGCATAAGTATTGAACAGTTCACGCGGACTGGAAGACGTAGTCCAGCTCTGCCAGTTGCCGGAGTTATATAGCGCATCGTGCATTTCCCAGAATTTGTCCTGCAGGCTGGCCGCTTCGGCCGCGCGAGCGGCGGCAAAAGCGTTAGGGTGGATTGAAGATAATGGCAGGTTTCGGAATTGGAATTTAATATCTTTTGCGTACGCGGCCTGGACCTGTCCAACTACCGGTTCATAGGCTTCACATACCGCGCACTGGAAATCCCCCCACTCTATTAAGGTAACGTTTTTAGACCCCTCACCGATAACGTGGTTCGAGGGGCTAGTGGTAGCACTACCCTTGACACCGCCGGTTTCATTACTAGACTTTTGGGTAAAAACAAAAATCCCAACAAAAACGATTACTAAAGCCGCCAAAATAGCTAAAAACCGCTTGTCCATATTAGCGGTATTGTAACACAAAGTATATTTTGACACAAGTATTAAATTTTGCAAAAATCGGTTGTGCCCAATGAGTCTACTACTGGGCTCTGCTAAGATATTAATAATGAGAAGTGTAGGTATTGTTCTTTTGGTGGTCATCTTTTTGAAATGCCTGCTGCTTTATAAAACTTCAAAAGCCCTGTCGTTGACTGAACTACGCCGGCGGGCCCGTTCAAGTGACACTAAACACACCCAGGCGCTGTATAAACTACTGGCTTTTCAAAGTTCATTAAAAATCTTCATCTTAGTAATTGGTACGGCTTCAGGTGCTGTTTTACTGCTACTGCTAGCTAATATTTCAGGTTGGCTGGTAGTCACTTTTATACTAGCTACCAGCTGGCTGCTTCTGGATGATAGGTTCATAGTCCGGCCGGGCAGCTGGCTATGGAAAGTTGCTGGCGCTATTGCTCCAATAGAGTTACCGGTCGTAGATTTTTTGCAGCCGGCACTAGTCCGTATAACCAGCAGTATCGGCCAGCCTAAAATCCATAGCGGGGTTTATGAAAAGGAAGATTTGTTGGAACTGTTTGACCGCCAGAAAAGCCAGATTGATAACCGTCTTTCAGAAACAGAACTTAAAGCCGCTCGTGGGGCGCTAACTTTCGGCGATAAAATAGTCTCTAGTGTTATGACACCGCGTAAGGCCGTGGAATGGGTGAGTCAGGATAATCCAATCGGCCCGAAACTCATGGACGACCTACACACAACGGGGTATACCCGTTTCCCGGTCGTAGCTGCCAACTCAAAACTGGTAAACCCCGAAACGGTCGGTATTCTTTACCTTCGCGACCTGCTGAAAAATTTAGAAAAACAAGGGGTAGTAGGCGACATTATGAAACGCGACGCCCATTTTATTAATGAGTCCGACGGTTTGGTCCAAGCACTGGATGGCTTTTTGAAGTCCGGCCAACACCTTTTGATTGTGGTTAATAATTTTGAAGAAGTTGTTGGCGTCCTGACGCTCGAAGACGTCCTAAGCCAGGTCTTAGGCGAGAAGATTTCAGATGAATTTGATAGCTATGATGACCGCCATAGCGTCGCCGGCCACACTGGAAAATAATAAGTTGATTAAAGATTCCATCTCCTTTTCACATAAGTTCCCTTACTACGTTTTTGGTCCGGTCGGACCAAAAACGTAGTAAGGGATTTCGGGCTATTAGGCAATATTTATCTGTTACAATGGCAGGTATGAAAAGAGTTTTGTCGCGGGATGTGGCTAAGCATGCCGGCAAAAAAGTTATGCTCAAAGGTTGGCTGCACAAGAAGCGTCTGCTGGGCGGTCTTAATTTTATTTTGGTGCGCGACCGAGCCGGCGTGACTCAAGTTGTGGTTGAAGATGAAGCTGAGCTTGAGAAACTGCGCGGTCTGCATATTGGTACTGTGCTTGAAATAACCGGAAAAGTTTATAAAGAACCGCGCGCTCCAGGCGGCGCTGAAATCCGCCAGCCAAAAATTAAAGTTGAAGTTCCAGTAAAAGACGAGCCGCCAATTGAAATTGATAAACCTTTGAGCCACAAATCGGAAAATCTGGACACGCTTTTTGACAACCGCGTGATTGGCCTGCGCAACTTGCGCGAGCAAGCCATATTTAAGATCCAGGCCGAAGTCGAAGAAGCCATCAGCCGTTTTTTGAAAAGCCAGGACTTTACACAATTTAACTCACCTAAACTGTTACCAGGCGCCACAGAAGGTGGAGCAGATGTCTTTAAGTTGGATTATTTTGGCAAAGAAGCCACGCTGGCCCAAAGCGCCCAGTTTTATAAACAAATTTTGGTAGGGGTGTACGAGCGCGTTTTTGAAATCAACCCGACTTACCGAGCCGAGCCAAGTGCCACAACGCGGCACATGACCGAATTTATAACCGTCGATATGGAAATGGGCTTTATTACATTTGCCGAATTACTTGACTTGTTAAGTAATTTGCTAAATGCCGTTGTTGATAATGTTTGGAAAAATAAAACCGCCGAGCTGAAATTATGGGAAGCCAAAAAGCCAGTTCTGCCGGCTAAGATCCCGGCGATGACTATGGCCGAGATTCATGAAAAATATTCAAAAGATACCGGCGAAAATTCGGTTGGCGAAAAAGACCTGCGGCCTGACGAGGAGCGCTGGATTTGTGAATACGCCGCCAAAAATTTAAAGTCCGAAGCAGTATTTGTGACGCAGTGGCCGGCCAGTGAAGCCAAATTTTATCACAAGCTTTATGATGATAAGCCGGAGCTGGCCGAGCGCTTTGATCTACTTTTCCGCGGCGTAGAAATTGCTACCGGTTCAATGCGCGAACATCGCTACGATGTGTTAGTTAAACAACTTAAAGAAAAAACCGGCGGCTCACCGGATGATCCAGGCTTTAAATACTTCTTGCAAGCCTTCCGCTACGGCATGTCGCCGCACGGTGGCTTTGGTCTAGGATTGGAACGCCTGACCGAGAAAATCATCGGCCTCCACAACGTCAAAGAAGCTACACTATTCCCAAGGGATATGAATAGGCTTACGCCATGACAGTTAAAGATAAAGTTGTATTAATAACAGGTTCTTCAAGTGGTATCGGACAGGCCACAGCAATTAGGTTTGCCGAAGAAGGTGCAAAAGTAGTTGTTAATTATCATGTTAACAAAGAAGGTGGCGAGGAAACCCTTTCAAAAATCAAGGCAATAACTAATGATTGTCTGCTCGTTCAGGCAGATGTTAGTAAAACCGAAGAGGTTGACCGATTGTTTAAAACAGTGCTCGAAAAATTTTCGGGGGTAGATATTCTTATTAATAATGCTGCGATCGGTACGGATAAAGTCCCATTTATGGATGCAAGCTACGATGACATAAAAGAAATGATAGATGCGGATTTCACAAGTGTCCTTATGTGCTCTCAAGTCGCGGCTCGCATTATGGAAAAGCAAGGGCATGGAAAAATCCTTAACACCAGCTCCATACGTGGCTGGGAGCACGGAGGTCGCGCACCTGTTTATGCTGCTTCCAAGGCAGCTGTAAATAGTTTTACAAGAACTTTTGCAAAGCAGGTAGCACCTAAGATCCAAGTCAATGCGGTTGCGCCTGGATTCGTTAAAACACGGTCATATGACAATATGGCGGAAGAGCAGATCAAAGGCTTCCTCGACCAAACCTATTTAAAGCGTTGGGTTACCGTGGAAGAAATCGCTGATGCTTTTGTTTTTCTAGCTAAAAATGATGCTATGACAGGGCAAGTTATCTACGTTGACGCGGGGTTCACTCTTAAATAAAGTAAAGATTCGGGATAATAGATACTTAACCTGTTAAGTATCTATTATACACATTATAAGCGTAGGATATAAACAGGAGGGAAATGGAATGAAAAAGTGGAAAAAAAATAATATGGGCAGCGGCCCGGGCGGATCGTTTTACTTCTTGGGAATTATCGGTTCAGCAGCCTACTATCTGCACACAACCACCGATTTTTGGCCAAGCATCGTGGCTTTACTGAAAGCTCTTATCTGGCCAGCCTTTTTGGTCTACCACCTATTAGGCCTCTAAATATATTGTTGTATATTAAACGTTGAACTATTTTTCAACATAGTCCATATTATCTGTTGGAGCAACTATGAAAGACCTTAAGCAATTGGGGGATAAGCTAAAGCAAGAGAGGGTTCTCCTTAGCCTGTCTCAAGCTGAACTGGCAGAAACGATGGGTATCGATACCACGCTGCTGTCAAAGATCGAAAACGGCCACATCCAGCCTACCCAAGAGCAATTGCAGGCTATCATCAATGCTCTGCAACTAGATGAGCCAAGGGCACTGGCACTCTGGAACCTAAGTGGCCGGCCGGCCGGCTTTGTCACCACTCAGCGTGTAAGTAAAAGTGACCTAGAAAGGATTATAGATATGGCAACCAAGAAAACAGCTGATGAATCTCAGCAGATGAGTTTCACAATCGATCCAGCCCGGGTGCAGACGCTCTATAGCGACATTGCTGCCATTGTGTCAACTGAAAACGGCATGACCCTGCAGTTTGGCCAGCATATGGCCGGCAGCAACACACCCAATGTTGTAGCTAGCATCGGCGTCTCATTTGACCACGCCAAAAAAATTGCCGAAGCAATTAACAAAGAATTGGCAAAACAGGGATAAAACTCTATAGTTTAACCCAAGCCCCGTAGTAGATCCGCCTTAGGCGGACTGATTACCGCGGGTAAGTATCATGGCGAACAAAGAAATACAGAGTGGGCAGCAATCAGGGGGTGCGGATGCGCCACCTGATATTGAGGCGGAACTACCTCTCCCGGAGCCTACGCCCCAAAAGTCAGGCACATCTCGCTCTCGGCGTTTCCTCACCTGGTATGGCGGACACAAGAAATGGTCTATCCCGCTTAGCGTTCTGGCGCTTTTGCTGGCGCTTTTAGCTATCCCGCCTAGCCGTTACGCGCTAGCTGGACTAGCAATAAAAAAGAATTTTACCATCGAAATAAAGGACGCCACAACCCTTGCACCCGTCAGCGGCGCGACTGTCAGTTCCGGTACGGCTAGCGCCCAAACCGACGGTAGCGGCAAAGCTAATTTGCGCCTGCGCGTTGGGCATCACAGCCTAACCATTTCCAAAAAATATTATCAAGATAGCCGCGCCGAAGTTTTAGTGCCAATCATACTAAAAAAACCGGTCGCGCCGGTGAAATTCCAAGCAACCGGCCGGCAAGTGAAAATCAGCGTTAAAAACGCCGTATCTAAAAAGGACCTGGCAAATGCCGACATTAAGATATTAGACATCAGCGCCAAAACCGACAAGGACGGCAAGGCCTTGGTAGTCTTACCGGCCGGTGCCGCCAGCCAAAAAGCGACGTTAAGTTTGGCTGGCTTTAACACCGCTGAAGTAACCATCAAAGTCAGTGATAGCGTAATCGCCGAAAATAATTTGACACTTACTCCGGCCGGTAAAGTTTATTTCCTATCCAAGCAGACCGGCAAAATTGATTTAGTGAAGTCAAATCTTGATGGAGCTGAGCGCGAAACCGTACTAGCCGGCACTGGCAAGGAAGATAACCAAAATACGGTACTGCTGGCCAGCCGCGATTGGAAATATCTGGCACTGCTATCGCGGCGCGACAGCGACCTCGCGAAACTGTATCTTATAGAAACCGGCAGTGATAAAGTCACCGCTATTGACGAAGGCAACGCCACTTTCGACCTTATTGGCTGGAGCGACGCTCATTTTGTTTACCGGGTTAACCGCAGAGGCTACCAGCCATGGCAGCCGAAACAATCTGCCCTAAAAAGCTATGACGCGGTTGCTAAAAGAATTACTCTGCTTGATGAAACCGACGCTTCGGGTACCGGTGCCCAGGATAGCGGTGGCATTGATGCCAGTTATGAAAATTTTAGCAGCATTTTTATTATCGGCCAGCGGGTGATGTATACAAAGAGTTGGTACACTGTTCATGCTGACAGCAGTAAGCTAGAGGATAAATCGTTAGGCATATATAGCATTAACGTTACTGGCAGCGGCGGCCGTTCTACTCATAAATCCTTTGGTTATATGTTCGACAAATCAACATATGAGCAATCTTACCTAAATAAACCGGACCAAGTCTACTTCCAGATCGTAGAAAAAGACGCCGAGGCCAAATACTATGTCTATGCCAACAACCAGGCCAGTGAGAAATCATCGATAAAAGACCAATTTAGCGATTACTTAAACGGCGGCCAGTACAACACTTACTTACAGTCGCCGTCTGGCAATGTCACATTTTGGAACGAGTCACGCGACGGTAAAAACACTCTTTTTGTCGGTGATGGACAAGGCGCTAACCAAAAAGAAATTGCCAAACTGTCAGATTATCAGACTTATGGCTGGTACACGGAGGATTATTTACTGGTATCTAAAGATGATAGTGAACTGTATATTTTCGGCAAAGACGGGATAAAGAAAGATTCAGAGGCATTGAAAATTACGGATTATCATAAGCCAGCTGTATCATATATGGGTTACGGCGGGATGTAGCTCGCCCCAACTCCCCGCGGCCGCTGCCTCGGCTCGATGTATCTGTTGTTGAAAAGAGGCTCGCTCGAGAACTCACCCACCCAATATTCACTGGATATTGGGTGGGTTCAAACAGCTCTCACGCCCAAGGCCGCCTCTTTCCAACAACATCTACTCCGGCCTCGTCAGATGTCCGCGGATGAGTTGGGGCTCGTGCTGTAACCAAAATACTTGACTAATCAAGTATTTACAAACTAACCAATCTGTCACAAAATAAATGGCCGTGAGTTATGTTACAAAAAGTTTCGATAGACGGATTGTTGAGTTACTGAGGAGCGGCAGTGTTGGTTTTATGCCGTCTGATACAATTTACGGCTTGTCATGCCGCGCACTTGATGAAGCTGCCGTAAGGCGTCTGCGCAAAATAAAGGATCGTGATAAGAACGAGCCGCTTATTGTCTTAATTTCCAACATAACCCAGCTTAAGGAATTAGGTATAGTTTTAACCGACGCGGCTCCGGCTTTGCGTTATTGGCCCGGCCGGCTGACTATAATCTGCAATGCAAAAAGCGCACCGCCTTGGCTCCACCGTGGAACTAAGACCCTCGCTGTACGCCAGCCAGACAATGAAGAGCTGAGAAATTTAATTGACAAGACTGGGCCACTGATTAGTACGAGCGCCAACTTGGCAGGCAATAAACCGGCGCTTACTGTGAACAAAGCCCAAAAATACTTTGGCGAAAAATTGGATTTTTACGTAGATAAAGGAGCTATCAATAGAAAACCCTCGACCATAATTAGGGCAACCTTTAGTAAAGTAGAAGTAGTCCGTCAGGGCGCAGTAAAAATTAAGGAGATAGGATGAAGTTTGATGATTACCAAAAGAAGGCGTTGTCTACTCTTTTGCCTTCAGGCAACAATTTGCCTTATGTCGCGCTAGGTCTTGCTAATGAAGCGGGCGAGGTTGCAGGCAAAATTAAAAAATGGATAAGGGACAATAATGGCGATATGCAAAAACTGGATAAAGCCGCGATCACTGATGAATTGGGCGACACTCTTTGGTATATCGCACTTATGGCCCATTTGCTTGGTATTAACTTAGCAGATGTTGCGCAAGCCAATGTCGATAAATTATCCAGCCGTTTAGAACGAGGAAGACTGGCCGGTTCCGGCGACACTAGGTAACAAAATCCAAACATATGTTTGGATTTTGTTATGTTTTAGCATATTAGGGTCCTAAGTACGGGACTCCGCTTAAGCTTCATGTTAAAATTTTGTTGATGGGACCTAAATTAGTACAAGATGTTGTGCCCCCTAAGGTGCCAGATGCGCAGACGCCCGAGCCGCCA
>JACOWW010000004.1 GCA_016176605.1 Candidatus Saccharimonadota bacterium
CGGCTGGACAGGGCTAAACTCGGTCAAACATATCCCAACTTACCTAAACAGCAAAAACATAGACCTGGCCCAGTGGCAGGAGGCTGATAGTTTGGCGACTGATATTAACCGTGCCACCGGCGACAGACGGCCGCAGGCCATGCGCAGCGGTACCAGTGAATATCTTATCTATCACCCTAATGCGGCCTCGGCCGGTAGTAGCCCGAGCCTTAATAAAAAGAAAGCGGCAGGGATCCGACTGAACCTGACGGCGGCTAGTGGGACATTTAACGTAGAGTGGTTCCGAGCATCAGACGGCCTAACCCAGTCTGGCGGTACGGTTAGCGGCGGTGCCAGCCGCGATTTTACAGCGCCTTGGACGGGCCAGGATGTGGTGCTTTACATCAAAAAGTAAAGCTTAACAAGCTTGCCCCGCACCAAATCCTGAGCGGAGTAGTCCCGACTTAACGTCGGGATTATGAAGCTTCAAGATTTTGGTGCTGGGGTTGGCTCCGATGCTTAAGAAAATAGGGGTTCGCTTAGCAGTCCTAGGAGTGCACTCAGCAGAAAGTCAGTTTTATACGAAGTGCTCGCTCCATGCGAACTTGGCTCTAAATCAGTTTTGCCAGCTCATACCATTGGTGGAGAGAAAGTTCTTGGGCGCGAGCGGCGGGGGCAATACCAGCGTTTCTAAGTAGTTCATCTGCTTGATCTTTGCTGATGCCAAGTCCGCCACTTAAAGAACTGCGCAGTTTTTTGCGCCGTTCGGAAAAACCAGCCCTAACAACTCTAAAAAACTTCTTCAATTCTCTTTTACCAGCCCTATTTACAGGGTTCAACCCTGTAAATAACAATTCATGGCGGTGCTTGAGAATGACTACTTGGGAATCGACTTTGGGCGGCGGCGAGAAAAGCTTAGCCGGCACAATCCGGCCAAGCTCTGATTCGTAATATAGCTGGACGCTAACAGAAAGTAAGCTCATCTGGCCCGGCTTGGCGGCAATCCTTGCCGCCACTTCCTTTTGGACGAGCAGTACCATAAGCAAAGGCGGGTTTACAGACTCGGCAAGAAACCTCAGCAAATTGCTGGTTAAATAATATGGAATGTTGGCAACGACTTTATACCCAGCCGGCAACCGGGTTAAATCAAACTCTAAAATATCCCCCACCACCACCTCCAATCTGTGTTTCCAAGGTTCGACCTTGGAAATGGGGGGAATGTGGTACGGTAGGTTTTTTGCCAGGGATTTGTCTTTTTCGACAGCTACAACATGGGCGCCACGAGCCAGTAATTTCTTGGTCAGCGTGCCGGTGCCCGGCCCGATTTCTAAAACTGTATCCTTACGTGAAAGGACGGACCTTTCACAAATGTAGTTAAGGGTGTCTTCGTCATGCAGCCAATGCTGCCCCAGCTTCTTCTTTGCCAATACCATACCAAAATTCTACCTTAGATGATAATCTTAAGCATAAGGAGAATATTATGAAGAGAAGTGCAAAAGGTTTCACAATGGTAGAAGTCTTACTGGCGTTAATTTTTATCACATTGGTAAGTTTTGTAGGATGGTATGTTTGGAAAAGCACCAAAGAAACAAAAACCTCTTTAAGTAACTCCGGGGGATCCGATAATATTAGTACTGCACCTGCGAAAGAGAAAAAATATTTAGAGGTAAAGGAGGATGGAGTTAAATTCGAACTCACAGATAAAATCGAAGACGCATATTATTATTACAACCAAGATGCAGGTGCATATATCTCTTTGAAGCGTTATGACAACGTACAAGGTTTCGAGGGTTGTACAGCCAAGGGCGGAACTGATAGCGAAGGCAGCGGTCTGGCTCATTTATCATCCGCTAAGGTAGGCGACGATAACTTTGGATCTCAGTTTACTGAAGCAGAGCTAGCAGATCGGGTCGAGAGCCGTGGTAAAAAAATCGGAGAAACTTATTACTGGTTAGAGTCAAATTCACAAGCCCCCTGCTGGGACTTTGATAATATTCCAGAGGATGACAAAAGAGTCCAAGAAATGATCAAATTCAGGAGCGAATTAGTCGGTCAAGGTAAAACGATAACTATATCAAAATAATTTTTACCAGTAGTGGTTGCGCTGCCAAAAATTGTAGCTGCCGGCCCAACCACCGTAACGGCTGGCGTAGCCGCTGCACCAGCGCAGTTGCGTGACCGGGTTGGTTTGCCAATCGCTACCGGCACTAGCCATCTTGCTGCCCGGCAAAGCTTGGCAGAGGCCATAGGCGCCAGAGGCGTTGGCGGCACTCGGCCGCCAGTTAGATTCACGGCTGATGATATAGTTGGCGTAAGCATGATCGCCGGGCGCGATACCAGCTGCCGACATCAGGTCGGTTTTATCACTCGGCACAGCCACGGTGCTGCCGCGGGCAATTATCTGCGGTACCGGGTCTTGCAGTTTAACTTCATGCAAAACCTGGCGCGATATCTCCTTGTCTGATAAATCGGTCTGAAGGATATATGTAATAACCTTTTTTCCCGGTGAGCCCTTCTGACGCACAACTGTCGTACCGAAACTTAAAGACGGGTCATTAACAACTTTTTCAGGCGGCGGTATTGGTTCTTCTGAGGTCACAATTTTAGCATCTTTTTTGAGTACGAACACCGGCAGATTGGGTGTGATGGGCGTTTTTTCTTCCGGCTGGACGCTTTCGCCTTCTTGCAATTCGATTTGTTTTTCGGCTAAGAATTCCTTGATGGTTTTTGCCTGGGTGTACGCAGTTAAATGAGCACCGTAAAGATTAAGGTCGACTGGTGTGGCCCTGGATATAATCACTTTTTCACCTATCACGCCTTCGCGCAGTGAGCCTTGGTCAAAACTGGCAAGGTCTTCGGACTGCAGCGCCAATCCGGCGTTTTGGGCAACCACACGGGGACTTTTTTGAGCAGTTAGCGTAACAGCCCTATTGCCTTTGTCTACCACAGTCACCGGCCGGGCGCGGTAGATGTTCACACGGAAATTGTCTTCGGGGATTGGCGTATCAAGGCTGGGCTCAACAACATCTTCAGCTATCAGATTCAGCGGTAGTTTGCCGATCATTTCGCCAACCGTTTTAGCTTTGGTGTCTATGACTTGGCGGTCGCCTTTATCGAATAGAAAAACAACGTGGGCATCGCTGGGCCGAAGTGTCTTGCCGCTGCCGCCCAGTAAGGCGGCGCCAACAATGATAAAGCCTAAAACTAAACCAAATATCGGGACGATGTAAGGGCGCTCCTTGATATGACGCTTGCCGGTTTCGTGGGCTGATTTATAGTGTTTGGCAACTTTCTTACGTATCATGATGGAAGGTACTTAATTATAGCTTTCTTTTCCCTCATAATTTTTCCAATGGAGCAAAGGCAATATTTAATTTCTTAGTCCCCCTGCCCTTAAAATAAATGGTGGCTGTTTCACCCTCTAGTTCTAGTACCGTACCCCTGCCAAAAATTTGGTGTTTCACGCCGTCGCCTTCGACTAGGTCCATTACATAATGTGGTTCCTCATTGTCGTTTGGCAGCAGCATCTTGCCCACCGAAGCTTTAGCGTAGGCGGGTTCCAGTGCGGGGGCAGCTGAGGTGATGGCTTCGACATCGGCCAAAAAACGGCTGGGTAGATTAGCGCCGCGGCCGCCGAACAGCGTGCGCGAAATTGCATAAATCAAAAATAGTTCTTCGCGGGCGCGGGTCATGCCGACGTACATCAGCCGCCGTTCTTCTTCCATTTCGCTGGCATCATACAGGGCGCGACTGTGCGGCAAGACATTCTCTTCCAGGCCGGTGATAAAGACCACCGGAAATTCCAGTCCTTTGGCAGAGTGCAGAGTCATCAAAATCACGGCGTCGGAACTTAGATCAGCCTGATCAATGTCAGACACCAGTGCAACTTCTTCCAAAAAGCCGTCCAATCCGGCGTCTTGGAACTGGTTAGCCACACTAAGGAGTTCCTTGACGTTTTCAATTCTGGCCTCCCCTTGCGGCGTGCCGTCTTGCAGATAATGCAGATAGTCAAGCCGCCGCATTAGTGACTCGATGGTGCGGGCCGGAGTCAGTTCGTCCACTTGGGCATGAAAGTCGGCGATTATGGCCGCCAAGTTGGCGAATCCGGCACGGGCTCTTTGCGTCAGCTCATCATTTTCACTTATTCTTTTCAGCGCTTCAAGCTGCGAGTAACCATTTTTGATTCGCCATTGATGGAAACCTAGAAGTGACTTAGCGCCCAGGCCGCGCGTTGGCACGTTAACAATGCGCTCGAAACTGACCGAGTCTTCCGGTTGGTAAATCAAGCGCAAATAAGCCATGATGTCTTTGATTTCTTTGCGCTCATAAAAACGCACGCCGCCGACAATACGATAAGGGATACCATAGCGAACAAAAACTTCTTCTATCGGGCGGCTTTGGGCGTTAGTGCGATACAGTACGGCATAGTCGCGGTACTTACGAGCCTTTATGTCAACGCTGGCCCGGACGCGGCCGACAATGGCTTCGGCCTCGGCGCGCTCGCTGCCGACTTGTAAAATTTGCACCGGTGAGCCGCCGGCGGCGGCCGTCCATAACTTCTTGTTACTGCGGCTTTTATTTTGACTGATAACATTATGCGCTGCGTCCAATATGTTTTTAGTGCTGCGGTAGTTTTGCTCCAATTTGATAACGGCGCAGCCGGAAAAATCGTTTTCGAAATTTAATATGTTGCGGTAATCGGCGCCGCGCCAGGAATAGATGCTTTGCCAGTCATCACCAACTACAGCGACATTTTTATGCGGCCCGGTCAGCAGCTTAACCAACTGATACTGTGCGGAGTTGGTGTCTTGGTACTCATCAACCAAGATATAGCGAAATTGGACCTGCCATTTTTGGCGAATATCCCTTTGGCTTTTTAGCAATTTGACGGCCCGGCCGATGAGATCGTCAAAATCCAGAGAATTATTTTCTTTCAACAAATTTTCATAGGCCACAAAGACTTTGGCGGCAACTTTTCCGGCGGGGCTGGCGGCCGTTTCGGCAAATTCGGCCGGACCGACCATTTCATTTTTGGCGCTGCTGATAAGCGACGCCAGTAGCCGCGCCGGGTATTTATTCTCATCTACACTCAAGTTTTTGGCGGCTTGTTTGACGGCGGCCAAGCGGTCAGCTTCGTCCCAAATCACAAAGTTGCTTGGTATACCAATAGCTTTGCCGTCCTGGCGAAGTATTCTTACGCAAATGCTATGAAAAGTCCCCATAAAGGGCATCCACAAGCCACGTCCCGTGCCAGCCTGCCAGCCCCGACTAGTCGGGGCTGCACCGCTAGCACTCCGGGCGGATTGCGGCGTCAAAGGCTGCGCTTCTCCTTCACCGTATTGCATATACGGCTCAGTTTGATGCTCGCCTTTTCTTTGCACTCCATCCCGGGACGTGGCTTGTGGCGACATACTTAGTAACTGTTGCAGGCGGGTGCGCATTTCGCCGGCGGCTTTGTTGGTAAAAGTTACTGCCAAAATATTAAAAGGCGTAGCCCTATGGCTAGCCAGCAGGTAGGCGATGCGGTGCGTTAGTGTCTTGGTCTTGCCACTGCCGGCGCCGGCTAAAATCAGCAACGGCCCTTCAGTAGTTTTAATCGCCCTGGCCTGCTCCGGATTCAAACCCTCCAATAAAAAATCAGTCCCCGCTACTCCTTGCGACATCATCTAATTGTACCAAAGAGAAATATTCAATGTTCAAGTGTCAATGTTCAATGAATGCTTTTAATGTTTGTAATGATTCAATGTATTTAAACCATTGCTACATTGCTTGTTCATTGAGCAATGAACAGTAAGTAAAAAACTCTTTGTTTTTTGTTCTTTGCCTATTAAAGGGGTTTGATGGTGCCGAGCATCATCTTTATGAGGTCACTATTTTTCATGGTGCTGTCTTTGATCCGCGCGACAACGTACGTTTTATCCGTCAGATTTTTAGTGTAGATATCACCCAGCACACCGCCTTCGGTATTTTTGATGTTGGTTTGGATAATCGTGTCATCGCTAAGTTTGACAACGTTATTGGCTGGACCTTGGTCGCAGGCAACTGTGCCCGGGCTGTCCACACCGTCAGCTGTAGTGTATTTCAGAACGCCGTAATAGTATTTACCATCGGCGGTACCGGTACACCACTGCAGAAAGTCGTAGTACAGTGCGGTATTAGCGGGTCTGGCTGTCGACAGATATTTGGCCGAAGTTACTGCCAGTTGTACGTCTTTGTTATCAGCAAAGTCCACCAAAAAAGCGTAGTTTTGGTCCGGTTTGACATCGGCCTTGCGCTGGGTAAATCCCTTGTCCGCAGTGGCAGTCGGCTTGCCCCAGGCGCTCGGATAAGCAAAAGTCAGGTTAGCCTCTAGCAGCTTGGTTGCTGTGAAGCCGGCGGGTATGGTTGTTTGGCTAGTAATCGGCGGGGTCACAGTTTCTACCGGTTGTTCCTTTTTAAAAATATGGAAGGGTAAATTAATATTGCTAAGTATCAAACCCTTGTCAATGGCCGCGTAAACACCCGCCAAAGCCACCGCAACTGCCGCGAAGATTAAAAATATTTTTAAGCCAGAACCCCGGTGGTTTGAGCCCTTGTGGTTTTTGGGCGGACTGCTGTGGCTGCCAAAAACAGCCGGCTTTGGCGATGTTGTTACCTGACTATCGCTAATTTCGTGAATTGATTTTGGCGAAGCAGCAGTGTTAATTCCGGTCAGGTCGGAAACGGGCATATAAGGGGCGCGCTGGGCAGCAGAATCTTGGTCGCTGCCGGGTTTGAAAGGGGGTGACATTTGCGGTTCCCCTTCCAAGATTGCCGGTGAATCTGTTTGCCGAGTTGGCTGGCGGGCCTCTTTGGTGGATGAAGAAGGTTCAGAGAACACCACACCAGCCAAGCTGTTTGCATCAAGTTTACCGATCGTCTTAAGCGCCGGTTGGCTTTTGTCTGAGTCACCATCAACACTAACAGTAATCTTAGAACCGCTGGAACGGGTGACATCCCGGGCTTTTACCATTGGATCGGGCATTGTCGGCTGATGGCCAGTAATTATCGGTCTTGCCGATGGTGATGCACCGTAAGTATGCGGTTTATTGACATCAAAAACTGTCGGTCGGTCATTGGAGTCCATTTATTCCCCCTCTTTGCCGGCTTCATTGTCGCGCGGCCAGGTACCGCCTGGTGCCTGGCGCTGGGGGGTGCCGTCTGGTACCCCCCGCTGCCAGCGGTGTGCTGACTCTACTATACCTGCGAAGGTTTCGTAGTTCAAACTGCTACGGCCGACCAAGAAGCCATCGACACCGGGGACTGATAGTATTCCCTGGACTACTTCCGGCGCCACGTCACCACCGTACAACACACGTAAGTTTTTAGCTGCTTTTTCATTAAACACGTCCCTCACATAACCGCGAACGTAGTCGACCGCCGTTTGTATGAGGCTGGGCTTAGCAGCGACGTGGCCGATAGCCCACACCGGTTCGTAAGCAATAACTATGCTGCCAGCTTCGTGAGCAGTCAGGTTGCTAAGCGCGGTCATGAGCTGATCATGCAAAACCTGTTTGGTTTCGCCCTCGTCACGCTCATGTTTGGTTTCGCCGATGCACAAGATCGGCGTGATCTCGTTGCGAATAGCTGCCGCTACCTTATCGCGGATCATCGGTAAATCTTCTGAAAATACATGCCGCCGTTCGCTATGACCGACAATCCCGTAATGTACCAGTTCGCGCAGCATGGTAAAGCTAACTTCGCCGGTAAAAGCACCTTCGTCATGAAAATAGGCGTTTTGGGAAGCCAGGCGGAACTTGCGCCGGTCAATTTGTAACGAAAGGGGCTGCAGTACTAACATGCTAGGCGCCAAAACCACCTCTATGTTGCGACGGATCTTAATCCGCTCTTGCAACCTATGTACCAGCAAACTGGCCTGGCTAGCGTTCAGATGCATTTTCCAATTGCCTACGATTAAAAGTCTGCGCATACCACCCTTGTTATATTCACTTATGCTTATTGTACACGAGTATCAACCGTCGACGTAAGCATCTTTATCCACTACATGAAAATGCCCCGATCGGGGCATTTTCTGTAAGTTAAGTCTTTTATATCTTATCTAATAGTGCCTTTACGCCTGGCAAAGGTTTGTCGGCCATTAAGTCCAAAGAGGCACCGCCGCCAGTTGAAACGTGGTTAAAATCCTCCAGTAGGCCTTCGGCTTTGATGTAAGCAACAGTGTCGCCGCCGCCGACAAGGCTAAAAGGTTTACTCTGGTGTCGATTGGAAACACCAATCATGGCTTCCGCCAAAGCATGTGTGCCATGGGCGAAGGGATCTTGGGCGCCAGCAATTCCCTTGGTCTCGGTCACGCCGGCGGTACCGCCCCAAACTACAGTCTTGGACATTTTAATTGCACCAGCAACCTGCGCCGCGCTTATCGGACCGATGTCCAGTATTAATTCGTCAGACGCAACGCTGTGCGCGCTCTGGAGCGGCTTTTTAGGATAGGCTTCTATGTCAGCCAAAGTGTGGCTGGTTAGGTCTACAGCTCTGGTCAGCAAGCGGCCGTCCATTGACTTCGAAACTACAGCGTCGATTGGTATAAAAAAGTTAAAGTTACGGTGTTTTTCTTCGGCCCTGGCTTTTTGCAATACTTTTCTCGTTTGCGGTATAACGTCTGGTTCATAAATGCTTTTACCGATTTTTAGACCTTCGGCCAACAAAAAATTATTGGCCAGCGCGCCGACCACTGCCACAGCGTCGGCCACTTTTATAAATTCATTCAGTACCTCGACTTTGTCGCTGATTTTAGCTCCGCCGACTACTGCTACGAACGGCCGCTGGGGGCTATGCATGACTTTTGTTATTACGTCTACTTCTTTCTCAAGTAGCAAACCGGCAACTGATGGCAGGAGCTTGGTTATGGCGTCGGTGCTGGCGTGGGCGCGGTGTACAACGCCAAAACCGTCTTGGACAAAAGCTTCAGCTTTGCTGGCTTCGACTAGAGCTTCAGCAAAGCTCGGGTCGTTTTTCTCTTCTTCCGCGTGGAAACGCAAGTTTTCCAATAGCGTGATTTTACCGGCGGCTTTGGCTTGTGGGCCAATGCAGTCCATCGCAAAAGCGACTGGTTGGCCCAAAAGCTGGCTAAGCCGCTTGACTACCGGCAGTAAGCTGAGGTCGGGATTTGGCCTGCCATCCGGACGCCCCAAGTGGGAAATAATAATCAAGGCCGCCGGCTTTTGGCTAAGTATATATTCAATTGTCGGCAACGATTGGCGGACTCGGTAATCATCAGTTACACGGCTGTCTTTGATCGGCACACTGAAATCTGCCCGCAAAAGCACCCGTTTGCCCGCCAGGTTGATATCCCGAACAGTTTTTTTATTAAACCCACCCATAAAATCCTTCTTAGATATTCGATGTTAGAAGTTCGAGTTTCGATATTATTTTCTAACGTCCAACATCTAATGTCCAACGTCTAATTTTAAGTATGGCTGAAATGGTATTCTTGAGCAAATTTGGTGACCCCAGGGGGAGTCGACTCACCCATATTTTCCTGCTGGAAAATTGGTCGAGCCCTCCTCGCCGCCGCCGCGGCTCCGGCCTTGCAAACTGCCACTGGCAGTTTTCACCCCGTTGCCGTATTCTTTTAACAGATACGGGAACATGTTAGAATACAGCTTGACATAAAATATGCTTGAGGGCCCCATCGTCTAGTGGCCTAGGACACCAGGTTTTCATCCTGGCAACACGGGTTCGATTCCCGTTGGGGTCACCAAGCGTATTTTATTTTTTTAACATAAAAAACCTCAGGTTCCCCACCAAATTACCTGAGGCTCTTATGTTTATTGTTTTCTGTTTATTGTTCTTTGTTCCGAGAGCGGTCAGTCACGATTACTCTACTTAAACGCTAGCACATTTTCACCCTTTTGACCAGTGTTTATCCACACCGTTACATTTGCAGGCGTTCCCGTAATCTGATTGCGGACTACTCTCACCCTGAAATGTAACGGTGCAAAGCACCTGCCTTTATATGCAAGCAGTTTTTGCAAGCCCCGCCCTTTTGTTTAAAAAGAGCTGGGCTTGCAAGGGGAGCTAATGCTCCCCTGCAAAGATATTTTTGTCTTGCCCCGTACTAAAACCTGAGCAAGAAGAGGGAGAATATCCCTATTTCGAACATCAAGTTTTTAGTGCGTGGGTTAGGCACCGAAGCGGCGGCCCCACATGTAGTGGATGGCGCCAGCTAGGGTGCTAACTCCGGCGAACAGACCAGCAATACCGGCAGGACCGGTAACAGGTAAGGCTTTGCCTACCTGGGGAACTGGGGGTGTAGGTGCGGGAGGTGTAACTGGGGGTTTTACGGGAGGTGTAACTGGAGGTGTGGTAATGGTTACGGACTTCGTGCAAACAGAAGTTTTTTCTGTACCGCCAACATCAAAGGCCAATGTAGCATTGATGGTAAATGTACCATCAGCGCCATAGGTGTGGCTAGCAGAAGTAGTGTTAACAGTGTCTTTGTTGCCATCACCCCAGTCGAATGTAGTGCTCTTGAAAGTAGCGCCGCCAGTAGCAGTAAAGGCGACATTAGCGTCAACCTTGCGGCCACTGATAGTGGTGTTCAAAGCATCACACTTGAAAGCAGGCTTCTCCTCAGTCGGCATTTTAACCTTAGCTCGGATTGTTACCCAGCCGCTAAATTGAGCGCAACCAGGAACGCGCCCGTCAATGGCATTAAAGCCGATCAAAGCGCCGCCGTCAGTTACAACACTGTCGCTTATCGCAACATTGTTCAGTGCGTTAGTTGTGATCCTTGCAGAACCAGGAATGTACTCTATGTTGAAAGGACGCTCACCGGTGAAGTCAACTGTATCAGCTACGACACGAGGATTAGCATTGTCAGATGTAATGTAACCGGCAGCAAAAGTAGCAGTTTTGGCTGTCTTAGGCAGTAAGATTTTTACTTTAGTGTTTGTAGAAACTAAATTGAGGTTAGCTTTGGCATTGTTGTGAAAGTAAACGCGCAGAACAACTTCATCGTTGTCTTTAACGTTAATCTTATCAACATTATTGCCAGCTGCAGTTGTTACTTTACCATCCAGGAAGGGGCGCTCATCACCCGCAACCGGATTGTTTGTTATCGAATTAAACGTAATGTAAGGAGCCGCGTTTTCCCAGGTAAATGTCGGGCGGTCAGCGGGGCTGAACCCAGCCAACGCTTTGCCAACAAAAACCATAGACACGCCGGCTACTAGGGCAAGGGCAATTAGCCCTTGCTTAAGACCAAATTTACGCATTGGTTCTCCTTTCTGTCCGTCTTGCGGACAAAAGTTTAAAAAAACTTAATTTATTTTATGAGCTGCATCTAACAATTACTGTCAAAAATCTACACCTACATTTATAGTTCGCCGAAATTAATTGTTAATGTCCGCTCTGCTTCATCCGCCAGCTGGCGGAAGCAGGTTTAGTGCACCAAGTCGGATCATGAGAAGTCATTGAGAGTCGAGGGAAAGCGGAGCAGTTAAGCTCGACGCTATCCCTCTGACTTGCCCAGCACTTTTCGAGAAAAGTGCTGTGGTGCTGGATGATACCGCCTTAGGCGTATCAGAACCCTTCGCTCGGGCGTTCAGGGGCCAGCCGAAGCCGGCCCCTGAACTATGTCACCTCCTTTTTACCGAGTGGTGCCAGCTGCTTAGTCGGGCGGCGGCTGGCAGGACGCCGTGTTCGCCGGATCCTGGCAGGATCCGGTCGTTCCGCCAGGCGGCGCCGAGCTCTCACTCGGCGGCGTCGGCGGAGCCAGCGGCCCCTGCGTCGGCGCCGGAGTCGGTGGGACCTGCTCCCCGCACTTGTCGCAAGGCGGGGGTGGAGGTGGCGGCTTCTCCGGCGGCGGAGGTTGTTTTGGCGGGCTCACCGTCCGATTTACGAAGACGAACGTAAGACCGCCGACCGGAACGCTGACCGTGATACAGGTCTGGTCTGGCGTTTGGCCCTGCGCGTTCGTTTCGCAGACCGTGTGAGACGACCCCACGGGGAACTCCCCGAGGAAGTAGGTGATCCCGTCGTTGGGAACACCAAACGTCCTCGTGTTGTCCATCGTGTACCCGAAGGTCACGCGGAAGGACACGTTCCCCGTCGTCTCTACGCCATCGCGGAAGGTTCGCTTGGCGATAAAGAGACGCCCCACCTGAACTGGCACCAGCCGGTTGACGATCGTTACGCGGTTCAACCCGCGCTTGATCTTCACCGACTGGCATCCCGGCGTGATCCAGCCAGCGACCGGGTCCTCGCAGACCCGGACCCGCATCCCCGCAGGGAAGAGAACGTCCTTCCCGTGGTTGCGGACCCAAAGGGTTTGGCCGCCCAGAATCCGGTAGCCCAGGGTAAGCTTGGGACTCACCCGGACGAACACCCTGAAAGGACCGCCCTTCGTGGGCGGGTCGGTGACCTTCTTGATCTGCAAGCGGCCGAACTTCTTGACCTTCTTGGCCGCCTTGCAGATTACCTTCACCGCCGTGGCCGCCTTGGCCTTGGCCCGTGCCGAAGCACCGGGGCCGGTAGCCTTGGCCGCCGCGATCGCCGAGGCCGTGGCCTTGGCGATCACCACTGCGCCCGGGCAGTTCACCCGGACGTAGGTGGTACTTATCGCCTTGGCCTTCGCCTTCGCCTTCGGCTGCTTTGTCGGCTGAACTGGCTTCGGCCGCGGTGGCTGCTGTTTCTGGGTCGGAGGCAGCCAGACCCAGAACCACCCGGGCCCCTTACCGGGGTTCGAGCAGTTGGCCTGGCCGAGCGTGTTAAGCGGCACCTCGACACGCCGCCAACCCGGCTTCGCGACAAGTGAGTACCCATCCGGGAACTTGGCGCGGAGAGCACGGCCGCGGACGGCCATCTTGTCGCCCGGCTTCTTGACGCGGTTCTTGGCATCAAAGAGCACGCCCGGGTTGCAGCCCTTGTTATCGGTCTGAACCATGGAGCGCGACAACGTCGCCATCTGGACGTCGGCGAAGAACGCCTCCAGAGTGGTGTTGACATTGTCGATGCCGTAGTAGTGCTCCAGCTGTGCCCGAATACCGTATTGCTTCAGGTTCTGAAGCATCTGGCGTCCATTGGCAGCCGGACCGCCGCACCAGCCCCGCCAGGCCGGCACGCTAACGGTCTTCGGGACCGCCACCGTTGCGACCTTGTCGGCCGCTGCGCTCGCGTTGCCCGCAAACGCTAACAGACCCCAGACCACCCCGAGGGTGGCGAGGCCCATGATTTTGTACAACTTGGCCATTTGATCACCCCTTTCAGAGTGGTCGATGACAACCGCGCCGGAGGCCACCCGGCGCGGACCTTTATCGCTCAGTCAAAGTTACAGTCGAGCGGAGGAGCTAAACGATAATCAAATTACCATCTAGATCCTCCGCTCCTGCTGACCGAGCTAAAACTAATTGAGCGAAGAGTTCCCGCCTACGCATAAAGCTGCGGCGGACTAACCGGGATAAATCTCGGCTAGCATTAAATCCAGCAAATGTTCCGCAATACAAAAAGGAGCTGCCAGAGGCAACTCAACCAATAGAATGCGGAACAGAGCTTTCGTTAATGAGCTCTCATGATCCGACTTGTTAAATCACCAATTGGTGAATTGCACCCCACCCGCCCAAGACTTTTGGCGCCGATGCGGCAGCCTTTCGAGATTCCCTTGCCCAGCTGTAATTCCTGATAAGTCAAGAGGGAGAATATCCCTATTTGACTAGTCAAGATATTACGGCTGTGGTCCACCTCTTCGCCCTGGAAGCGAGGATGCGCAAATAATATCATATGCAGTCAATATTGTCAATAAGCAAAAGCATAATTATAAATTAAGCACAAGCCCAGTAGTAAATAACGAGATTATCCCGAATCCCACAAGCTGTTAAATAGCGCTCAAGCAGGAGGGCTCAAAGTGGAGCTTTGCACCTGTTTCAAGGGGAACCGAAAGCCGAAAGTACTGCCCTTACCTTCTTCGCTTTGGAATAAGATTGTGCCGCCTTGAGCATCTATGACTTTCTTGGCCATGAATAGCCCCAGGCCGGTGCCATCTGGCCGTATCTTCCTAGCATTGTCCGCCCGATAAAACTTGGCGAACAGATGCGGCTGAACCTCTTTGGGAACACCTACCCCTGTATCGGTTACAGTAAAGTTCACGTTCTCATCTATCGCTTGAAGTACCGCGGTCACAGTTCCGCCGTCCGAGGTGTAGTGAAGGGCATTATCTAAGAAATTCATGACTACCTGGCGTAATTTATTCTCGTCCAGCATAAGAGTCGGAAAGCTTGATGGTTTTTGATAGATAAGTTTGATTTTATGATGAGCCGCTGTTTCCTGCAGTTGAGCTATCTCCCCCTCTACTAGCCCAGAGAGGTCAGTTGGTTTATTTTCGATGATTAATCTGCCCGATTGCAGCCGCGAAACATTCAAAAGGTCGGCTATCAGATAGACCATTTTCTGGGCACCGTCGTAGGCCCGTTTTATCATGGTTTTTTCCTGCTCCGTGACCGGACCAACATCACCCTCTAAAACCATGCTTAGATACCCCTTAATGGCCGTCAGAGGCGTCCGCAGTTGATGGCTGGCCATTGAGATAAACTCGTCCTTGGACTTATCCAGCTCCTTGAGCTTACGGTTTGACTCCTCTAACTCCTTGGCTACTCTTTGATTTTCGTCAAATAACAGTTTGTTATCTAGCGCAATGCCTACAGCCTCGCTTAGCCGCTCGTAAAGACCTATATCGTCGAGTTTCGGAGTTTCCTCGCTTAGACCAATGCCCATCACCCCTACTAAGTTGTTCTGCGCACGCAGCTTGGTTAAATAAAAGCTCTTTATGCCTAAACCGCGCGCTAAGTCTTGAATAAAGTGGTTCGTCGGATCGGGGTGGATTTCTTGAGTGGCACGTGTAGCATCGATGATGAGGGTCTTTTCATCGCCTAAAAGCCAGGGGGAATTTAATGTTATTTCGAGTGTTTCAAACCGAGCTTCAAGGTTATAGGCTCCAACAGCATTATATATGTCTCTATTGACAGACCACCCCTGAAAATGCAGTATCTTATCAGATAGTGTGTTCCGGGCCAAAACAGTAACAGCTGTACAACTAAGGCTTTCTTCTATAGCTTGGCAAATCTTGGTGCTCAATTCCTTTAGGCTGCCGTGCGAATTTAAAACTAGAAGGTCTATGGCTCGTAGCAGTGACAAGGTTCGGTTTGTTGACGCCAACTCCATATTTTTGACGTACATTTCCTGGGTAATGTGCGCCAATTGTTCCTTGGAATTATCCTGTATTTGTGCGTCAACCATTAAAATACTTCCGGCATATCTTATGCATTACGCTTAAGTATAGATTAGTTTCAATTAACGGAGCAAGCTTGGGACTTCTTGAGATGGAAGTTTCGCCAGAAAGCTTCGTGCGGCTTCTTTACAAACTTCCACAGAAGTCTGCCCGAAGATGTCTTTATATTGTCCAACTAGGTGGTCTAAAATAGTTGTTTTATCGCCGTTAAAGCTAACTCTGTGACTGCTCTTATCAACTTGTAGGCCACTTACTTTCTGGGCTTGTTCCAAAGCTAACGGCCCAATAATATTCGCCTGTTCTTCAATAATCTTTTCAGCTGCCTGTTCGTATACGTCCATCTTATTGTTCCTCGTGCCGCTTCTTAAGTCTCAGTGAATTTAATCCCAAGGCCATTATAGTAATTGAGGTCGCAAATAGCAGATCGTCTATCCCGCCATTATAGTACGTTCCTGCCGCGGCCTGATAGAGAAAGAGGTATTCGGTAAAATATTCAAACGCTAGGGCAAAAATTAGAAGCAAAATGCGACTCCGCATTACGCCTCCTAAAAATTTCCTAGACAGCTGAAATGTCAGCAACACAATTGACAAATATATGGCATCGCCAAAGGGGGTACTAAAGCTCAAGAAAGTGGCAATACTATTTGAAACACCTGAAAAGTCAAACTGTAAATCTCTTATGAATAAAAAGTATGAAGCAGCGAGTGCAAGAACTGGGATAATAATAACAGAGAGTCTCCCCTTTAAAGTATGCAAGGAAAACTTTGAGCCGGCTACTTTGAACAAAGACAGTGAGCCAAGTATATAAAAAATTATGATTGAGAAATAGCCCAGATCTGCTAATGATGGAAACGGTACCTCAACTTTGGCGATAATATTGTAATAGCTGAAAACAATCTGGCCAAAAGCCAAGCTCAGTAAACCAAGCGAGAAGAAACTGATACCACGACCGACTATACTCTTAAAACCGCCCCAGCTTTTGGCTATATTCAGGCCGTTTAGACCGCCTAGAACCGCTACAAGGGCGTAAGCAAAACCGTAGTAATAGTTTTGGGGATCGGATTGCAGATGTCTGATATTAATTTCAGCCCACCAGCCTACGAAAAACAAGTAGAGTACCAGTAAGAAATACGTTAGTTTACTACGAAAGAAGCCAGTAAACATAAACCCAGTTTAGCACAAGTTAGACCACCCTATTCAATCTCTAGGCAGCAAGCCCCATAGGTTGCTTTCGATATATACTGCCCGACCGTCAGCTTTGTTAACATACCATGTACCAGTTTCACGACATTCCCAAACTTCGCCAACTTGCCCAATCTCAGTCTGTGGAGTTTGTTCCGCTACTTTCATTTTAATTAGACCTGGGTCAGTTAGCTGGTACCAGCACTCAGGCTGATATTGAAAACGGAAATTATTAAATTCTTCTAGACTTGCGAGTACTACTATAGCCTTAGGATCTATGCGTAAAGGGCGCATATTTTTTCGAGCTAACGAGCGTAGCCAACCATCAATCGGTAAGTTATCTTCTTGACGTTTTAATTCTATATATTTAGCAAAGCCCGGGTCGCCATTTTTTGCCTTGTAAGCCCCATATCCGCTAGGACGAAAGTCGCTAATAATATATTCAATGCCCTTTATAGCTGCGACTTCTTTAATCTTAGTCACTAATACATCTGTTAGGCTCTTGCCTTGGGCATCAGGCCTGATACTTACAGACATAAGTACTATAGCGTTACCATCCGGCTGGTAGGTGTTGGCATAAGTCATATCATTGCCAGCTATCTCACCCCAAGTAGGCAGACTTTCGGGATTACCATCCCACACAACCCGATTAGTCGAAAAGGAGGCTAAGGGTCGTGAATTTTCGTCACACAACAGAATTTGGCCAGCAGAAAATATCGTTGCTTGCTCGTCAAACTGTTCCGGTGTAAATCTTAACCAAGGGGCCCAGTTCGGGACTTCTAATACATCATATATTTCCTGTCCACGGCCTAAAGTACTTTCAAACCTAAATTCACTTGGGGGTTGTGACGTTAAATGTTCTAAACTCGTGTTCATACTAATTTATATAATAACTTAAATCTGCAGGAGGCCGGAGAGAGACACGCTCACGCGCGCCATCATCTCCGGTCCTCCTTAATGCGGCATCTCCCGCCTAGCGAACAGGGTTGCTGCAATAAGTCCCTGTGCTACCAGGAGGTAAACAGGGAACGCTACAGAGGCGAAATTGTATTCCGCCACTGCGGCCACACCCAGTGCGGCAGCCACAGCATCCGCTGTCCAGACAGCCAAAGACTCAGTACGGGGCTGCCTGTAGGCTTCTCGGAGGGTTGGCCAGGCGGCAGCGGCATCAGCCGCGACCGCGACCGCGGCGGCGACCGTTACCGGCAGACCGAAGATCTGCCAGGCCACGATCGTGGCTACCGCCGCTAAGCCCAGAAACCAGTCGTACCACTCTCCCCCTTGCTTCCCCCACTTGGGAACCAAGGAGAGAACAAAGACCGCCACAGTAAGCCCAACGTACACCAGGCTCACGTAGGCGCCAGCGCCGGCGCCACCTTCAAGAGCCGAACCGGCTCCGAGGGTGGCGATCAGCGCCCAAACGCCCCAACTGACCCTATGGGGCCGCGTTCTTCCTTTTTTGACGATGTCGTAAACGTAGTAGCTGGCAGCAAGAGCTGCCAGCACCGCGCCTACGATCCCGAGGATCTCTCGATCCATCGGTCACCACCTCCTTGGTAGCATTATGCACACCAAAGCATACTATATCATTTTTTTATAAAATTGGAAGTCAAGCTTTTGTTTTCCAAGCCCTAGCTTCACACGGATTACCAAGCCGGCATGTTAGCTGTGGCTGGTTCCCAGCCCTCAGACCGATAAGCCGCTACAACCAAAGCACATACTGGTACATCAACGCAGGTTATGCCTGCGACTTTCATACACATTTCCCCTAAATCTGTATTCCTGTTACGTTGTAAATCTTCAAGGCTGGCTTCAATATCGCGGCGAACTGTCTTTTCGCTTGAGCCTTCATGTTCTACAAAAAGCCCCATGCCAGTTTTTTGGTCTTGAACCCAGCCAATTCCAGCCCACGCTTCATCGTTTGGCGTAGTAATTCTCTTATCGGCTTTCACAACATACAGCTTGTCACCCCATTTCCCAGGCTGATCTGCGATTGGACCATCAGCAACTTTTATCTCTGCCCCCGGCGGGATAATTGAACTTAGTTGTATAAGATTATAATTTGCCACTCCCGCTTCGTGCAAAGCTGTGTCAAAAGCAGATAGCGCTGTGTGACCCCTCCCCGTTCCGGATGCAACTTGTATGACCAAGCTCCCTACCTTGCTGGGCAAATTCTCATCATCACGCCAGGCGAGATCAAGTTCTGACATACGCTCGGCAGGTCTAGTTTGCTTCATGATGTTAGTTCCTTGCTGTTCTAGAAAGATATTTTTCAGTTCTGTTGAGGACTATAAAACGCACGTTTTAGCCTAAAGTATTTAACTTGGGCTAAAACGTGCGTTAATATACTAAAGAACGTCTACGCTAAACTTTAGCACATCATAATTCTTATGTCAACTCAAAACTATAAAAAACCTGCAGTTAAAATCGCTGTCATTGAAGACGACCAGCCAATCAGGGAAATGTATGCCATGAAGCTGCGTACCAGTGGCTTTGAGGTTGCGGTCGCCGAAGATGGCCAACAGGGTTTAAGCCTGGCAAAAAAGTTTCTGCCAGATCTCATACTGTTAGATTTGCGTATGCCCATTATGGATGGGACTGAGATGTTAAAGCAGCTACGCGCAGAGAACTGGGGCCAAAAGATACTGGTTATTATCCTGACCAATATTAGCCCAGATGAAACTCCTATGGATTTAAGGCTGTTGAAAGTGGAAAAGTATATCGTCAAGGCTCATTATACGCCCCGTCAGGTGCTCGATGAGGTAATGGCGGTCCTGCGTCGCTACGGCAAAATCTAGACGATAGGCATTTTTTGGGTGTAGTATAGAAGGCAAGATGGCAAAGATAGCGATTATCGAAGACGACCTGGCGATAGCCCAGATGTATCGCCTCAAGTTTGAGGCCGAAGGCTATGAGGCCGAAATTGCTGAAAACGGCCGACTGGGATTGATACTGTGCGAACAGATGAAGCCCGATATCGTACTACTGGACCTGATGATGCCGGAGATGAACGGCGATGAGATGCTGGAAAAAATGCGCCAAACCGATTGGGGTAAAAATATTAAGGTTATTATTTTAACTAACGTCGGCGAACAGGAAGCGCCAGAGGCGCTGAAGAAGCTCAACGTCAGTGCTTTTATTGTTAAAGCTGATATGACGCCGCGCCAGGTCGCCGATATTGTAAAATCACACTTATTACCACCCGCCCAGGGGCCAGCTGCCGTAATCGCTTAAAGATTCGCTTACTCAAAGAAAAATTAGTTATTATTGACTTATGAGAATTGGGATTGTTGGCTGGGGGGTAGAAACTCAAAGTGCTTACCGCTACTTTGGGCCTGAGCACGAGTATCTGATTGTTAACGAACACCCGCGTGATGATTTTCCGCCCGAGTCGGATAAAGTTAAGATCCAGTTTTTGAAAGATGAAAAGCCGCCCGGTATCACCAGCAATGTTATGGACCTGAGCTATTTGGATGGCATCGAAAAATGTGACAAAATTATCTATTCTGTCACTTCGGTTAAAAATCTGGAGCAAAAATTTGGCGACGATAGGGATTTTTGGCAAAAGACTTACACTGTTTGGCATATTTTCTTCAAAGAAGTAAGAACCAAAAATCTCATTGGTGTTACTGGCACCAAAGGCAAGGGCACCACATCGACCCTGATATACGAGATGCTAAAGGCCACCCTTCGACAAAGCTCAGGGCCTTCGGGCGGACCTAAAGTTTATTTAGCCGGCAATATAGGGACTAGCGTCTTGGACATCTTAGGCGCCGTCCAAGAAGGCGATTGGGTAGTTTTAGAGATGACCAACTACCAACTTTACAAGTTCCCCTACAGCCCCCATATCGCAGTTTCTCTTATGATTACAAAGGAGCATCAGGACTGGCATGAAGATATGGATGAATATATCGCCGCCAAGACTAACCTCTTCGCCCATCAAAAAAAGGACGACATCGCCATTTATTTTGCTGGTAACGAATACTCTCAACAGATCGCTGGCAGCTCGCCCGGCATAAAAATCCCCTACTTTGCCAAGCCTGGAGCAGTCGCTAAAGATGAAGGGGTAATTGTTATTGGCGATCCGGAAACGGAAATTATTAAAACCGATGAAGTTAAACTCATCGGCGAGCACAATTTAGAAAACATTTGCGCGGCGCTAACCACCGTATGGTTTACTCTGAGCGAAGTCGAAGGGCAAATCAAGTTGGAAGCCATCCGCAAAGTCTTATCAACTTTCAGCGGCTTGGAACACCGGTTGGAGTTCGTGCGGGAAGTAGATGAGGTTAAATATTATGATGATTCGTTTGGAACTACACCAGATACAGCTATCGTAGCGCTGCAGGCGTTCGTAGAGCCAAAGATTATTATCTTGGGCGGGCACGATAAGGGCTTGCCATTTGATGAGTTAGTGAATGAAGTAATCAAACAACGCGTCCGTAAAGTGATTGCCGTCGGTGACACAGGGGAAAAGATCACCAAATCATTAATGGACAAGGGTTACAAAGATATCGTAACCGGGCTTAAAACCATGCCAGAAATAGTCGCGGCCGCTCGCGAAGCCGCCCAGCCGGGTGACGTAGTCTTGCTTTCTGCCGGCACTTCTAGTTTCGGTTTGTTTAAAGATTACAAGGACCGCGGTGAGCAGTTTAAGACAGCTGTTGCAGCACTCGTTTAAGTTGGGCTACCACCGCTCTTTCGGGTTGTATGACCTTAGCCCTGTTTTTTGAGTAATCCTCGATTAGCTGTTCAATCCAGTGGTAGTGGGTACAGCCCAGCACGATTTGGTCAGCTCCTGCATCACAAACTTCGCTAACTATTTTTGCGATTTTTTCGCGGTCTACTCTGTTATTTTCTATCATATAGGTCCAATCGCTGCAGTCTGGTTCGAGAACTTTTACATTCTTGGCAAATTCTTCCTTGAGCCACTTGTAGCGATGGCTAGAAAGCGTGCGAGGCGTAGCGCAAACAGCAATTACGCCTGTCTTACTGACCGCGGCAGCCGGTTTAACCATCGGTTCCATACCCACTATAGGTAGTGAAAATTCAGCTCTTAACCGATCCGCCAGATTGGTTGTTACAGTGTTGCAAGCAATGACGATCACTTTGCAGTTTTCATCAACAAAACTCTGGAAAATCGGTTTTACGAACGAATAAATTTCTTCGACGCTCCGCGTTCCATATGGTACATGCTGTGTATCATCTTTATAAACAATTTCCAGCTCCGGCAGCTCATTTTGGATAGCCTTAACTATTGATAAACCGCCGACCCCTGAATCAAAAACTCCTATCTTAATTTTTTGCATCCCAGCACCAGAATCTTGATATTTCGAAATAGAATTACTCATTCTCTTCTTCATTCAGGACTTGGTGCGGGACAAGTCTCGGGTGGCTCGGATAACATTTTCGAAGAGGGCGCAGACGGTCAGGGGGCCGACACCGCCTTTGGCTGGTGTAATGGTTAAGTCATCGCGTTTATACACCTCTGGGCTAAGATCACCAACGGTTTTGCCTTCTTCGCTAGCTACACCGGCGTCTACGACTACAGCGCCCTGTTTAATCATGTCCGAGTAAAGTACGGCCGGGCTACCAGTGGCCGTAATAATAATATCCGCTTGCAAGGCTCGGCCTTGCAAACCGGAGGTGCTACGGTCAATTACTTCGACGTCGTAGCCGGAACTTCTTAAAATTTTCTCCAATGGCTCACCGACCAGCTTGCCACGGCCGATAAGTAATATCTGTTTACCGGCCAGTTCAACATTGTAGCCATGCAACAGCCAAAGGATGGCCATTGGTGTTGCCGGTTCGAATTTGGCATTTTTGCCCAGGGCATCGACGTCTTTTTGAGACGCAACCATATTGACGATTTCGTCGGTTTGGGATGGATCTGACAGAGGTAACTGAACAATTATACCGTGTACTAACTTGTCATTACTTAACAGGTTAAGTAATTTTGGCACGTCCTTCTGATTTGGAGTATGCAGTTCTACTTGAATACCAATATCAGCCCCATACTTCTTCTTCAAGCGTACGTAAGTGTTAATCACCGGATCGTCTTTGACTTGAACGATAGCTAGCTTTGGAGAGATTTTTTGGGCTCGAAGCCGCCGGACATCCTTCGCTTGCCGCTCTTTAATAAACCCGGCTAATTCTTTACCATCTAGCAGTTTCATCTTCTTAATATTAGCAGTAAAACCAGCCTATTTGTGACTGGTTCATTGTGGAGGGCCCAGCCTCCTTCGCTAAAACTACGGCGGGCAGGCTTAATTAAGAATATACTTTTAAACGAATCCTCTTGGAGGGCCCACTGGGACTCGAACCCAGGACACCCTGCTTAAGAGGCAGGTGCTCTAACCAACTGAGCTATGGGCCCGAGTTGATTCGTTTAAAAAGCGCACGTCTCGCACTTCCACTATTTTTAACTTGCCTTTCTCTCAAGCGCGCTGCTTCCAAAGATTGGTACGCTTCATAATATATCAGGTCTAGTGGCATTCTACTTTTTGTTGATGCAACAAGTCCTTTTTGATGCTCAAAGACTCTCCTTTGTAGATCATCAGTTGACCCAAAATAGTGTTTATTATCTCTTATGGATTTGAGTATGTAAAAGTAGTTCATATTTTAGAGGCCGTTGCCCCGCCTGCCATGCTGCCCACCTGTCTAGACACGGCGGACAGGGCACAGCGGGCAGGTCTAACCAGCTGAGCTACAGGCCCACAACCCGCCTAAGGCGAGCAATTTTCAATTCACAATTATCAATTTTCAAAGAATTATCAATGGTCAATGATCAATGAAAAATTAATGATAGATGACAAATGTAAAATGTTAAATGCTCACTGCTGTGAGCTTGGTACCCGCGGAGGGATTCGAACCCCCGACACCCGGTTCCGAAGACCGGTGCTCTAATCCGCTGAGCTACGCGGGCATGCTCTGGAAAGATTATATCAGCCCAGTAGTAAGTCCGCCTCAGGAGGATCTACTACCGGGTCAGTTTTTGAAGATTCGCTGGGGTTACTGGGTGTACTTCGGCTTTTTATGCCAGAGCTTTAGAGAAGGTAATCCTTTACCTTTGTGCCATCTCCAGCCTAGCCACGCACCGACAACGAGCGCAACAGCGGCTGTGCTAGCACCAATAATTACTTTGGTGTTGCTTTTGGCAGCTTTGGCAGCTGTAATGGCAAAACTGGCGTCTGGGCTGCGCGTTTGAGTGGCGTCGCCTAAAGTCGCAACCGCATAGGCCTTATGATCACCAAGCGCAAGTTTATTCTGTCCCAAGTTCATCGTCCAAACAGCTTTTGTGGCACTAACATTTTTCAAAGCAACTGTGAAGGTTTGCGAAGTGGATTTAACAAATACATCGACTTTAGTAGGTAAAGCTGTACCTGCTGCTACGTTAACTTCCCCGCCAATAGCCACTTCGGCATCAGCTGAAGACTGGCTGGTGCCGGCGGCTGTGGGGGCCGGCAATATTTGGGAGTCTATTGGAATGAACTGGCTCTCTAGATCAGACGGTGGCATGGCTGCTAATATCCCCAACAAGGCTGGGTCACTAGCGATTTTAGTCGGGTTAATGCACTTATCGTAAACTGCCTTGCGGTCGTTTTGGCTCATATTGGCAGTGCCGGCCATGACAGCCGCCAGCTTATCGCCTCCAACTGCCGTTTCTATACAGCTGAGCTTAGAACTGGATATCGCCACCTGAGGACTGGTTGGTGCAAAGGCCATAGTATTATTACCCGCCGAACTGGCAGGTGAGACACCGTAGCAGGAACGCAGCTTGCCAATGTCGTCAGCGTTCCAACTAGTAACAATGCCTGGGTTTATCTGACTCACCCTGATACCGTGAGTTTGAGCTACTAGATCGGCACACTGGTTTTGTTTGCTGTTTGGGTCAAAGGGCTGGGTGGGGTCTGGCGGTGTTAACATTGGCGGGGTATAGCCTCTATCTTTAGCGTACTGGCTGAAACAACTCTCTCCTTGCTGCTGCTGGGCTGCCGTAGGCGATTGGCCGCGTGAAATAGCCGCTATAGTAGCTTCGCTCATACCGGCTTTTATGATGCAGGCTTTAACTTCAGAAGGTAGCTGGGGCGGAGCGCCCGGTTTGTCACCAGGATTTTGACTGCTGAGTGCCACGCCCGGTAATGGGCCGCCGCGGCCGGCTTGGTTGTTCGGGTCAATAAAGCCTATCTGTTGGCCGGACGTTGCGGTGGCGAAACACCTAGATTGTACTTGCGAAATTAGTTCTGGCACTGGGCTGCCAAAGCGATCACCCATAATTGACTTAGCGCAAGCTAGTGCTGGTGAATCAGCTTGGAAAGCCGGCGGCGGCGCTATGGGGATGTTGGCAAATAGTGGTTGGCTGCCTTGGTTGCCTGAAGGGCCGCTCGTCCCCCCTTGTCTGCCAGGGCCCTGGTTGCCGGAAGATCCGCTATAACTAACCTGTGCGCTAAAACAGCTTTGGGCTTTGGCAATTTGATCGCCGGTCGGGTGAAAACCACCAGCTTGGAACTGGGCGTAGGCCTCAGCTCCAAGTAGTCTCTCCATACAGTTACCGGAATCACTTTTAGTAAAGGTTGGCGGTGGCGCAACATACTGGCTGCCACCGGATTGGGAACTACTGTCGGTACTTCCCTGGTATTGTTCGGCTCCACCAGTATTAGGGGTAGTATTGGTACCTGTACTGCCGCCTGAAGGCTGCGAGGTGCCGGCTGCCGGTTGGCAGTTGGGTGGTGTGCCGCTATAGCCTGATGGACAGGTGGTGGGCATGGTATATGTTGATGTGCCGCTGCCCGAGGATCCCGACGAAGTTGTGCTGTCAGTAGAAGATCCGGGTGATGGCGAAGTATATGTTGGCGTAGATCCACTAGGATAGGTTGTATCGGTCGGTGCGGTCGGTGCGGTATAGGTAGAGTCAGCCGGTGGTTGACAGTTGGGCGGAGTACCGGTATAAGGCGCCGGGCAGGTAGTGGGCATGGTGTAGCCCTCAGTCGGCGAATAGATGGTAGATTCGCCCAAAATGGCTGTCAGTCCATTTTGGGTAACTGCCGACACTACTCGACTAGGTTGACGGTCTTTATATGCAGAAACTGCTACTACGGAAATAAGGAAACCTAAGAACGCCAATGGCACTGCTACTATCCCCATTTTTAGGGCTAGCTTTGTTTTATTGAACCGGCTCATACTTTTTATTTCCTCTAAACTGTTAATGTTTAATGCCTGCTTGTATATTATGCCTTAAAGAGGCCTAGCGCAAGCTTTTTTCAGAATTTAGGGATCTTTTAGGTTTTACGTGTAGAGTCGTCTATATTATCCGGGGCATTTATACGACGCTGGTTTTGCTCGGTTTGGCTGAGTGTCACTTGTAAGATTTGTAGAACGCTTTTGGCGTGTTCGCGGCTCATGCCAACTTTGGCCACGACCGAAGGCTGGCTGCCGGGACCGGTGTTTTGCATAAAATTCATCACTACACCATAGTTGTTTACCACCACATCAACAATGTCCGTAAATAGCACGTGGCTGTCGGTGCCAGCATTCTGATTATTGGAGATGTCGCTCACCATATGAATCACTGGTATCTTAGCCATGCTGTAACCGGCTATTTCCCAGAGTTTAACCGCTTCGTCGTCTTTAACGCCAAAATGACTGAGTAGCAACAAAAAAACGTCTTCGGTGGGCCGCGATTGACCCAGTTCGAAACTAGCTAGTTGGCGGACGTCAATTTCTACAGCGCCTGAAGCCTCGGCCAGCGATTCGTTGGCAGAAATGCGCAGCTCTTTAAGTTTTTTGCCCAAGGGTTTATAGGGAGTCTCAGATTTGGGTTTGTCCATCTGGATTAATTATAACATTGACCGAGCGCGCCCGGTATACCTAGTAGTGAGCTTTCGAGATTATTCGACTGCCCCTGTTAATTTCAGCTCGTTGGCAAAGTTATCAACAGGTGTAAGACAGTACACATAAGATAGCACTCATGTCGAATAAGATTTTGTCGGTCGACGAGCTGACTCGAAAGTCTACTACTGGGTATAATAGGAGTCGATGCAGATTGTGGAAAATGTCAGCTTGCGCGAACACAGCGCCATGCGTCTGGGGGGCAAGGCCCGTTTTTATTGCGAAATTCATAGTGAAGATGATTTAAAAAAGGCCGTTGACTTTGCCAAGCAAAAAAATCTGCCGGTCATTGTGGTTGGGCAAGGCAGCAATATTGTCTGGCGCGATGAAGGTTTTGACGGACTACTGATTGCCAACCGCATCACTGGCCGCAAGGTTTTGGCCGAAGACAAAAAAAACGTCACTGTTTGGATTGGCGCCGGCGAGGATTGGGATGAAGTCGTCGAGTGGACGGTTAAAAAAAACCTATCGGGTATTGAATTTTTATCGGCCATTCCCGGCCTCGCCGGCGCGGCGCCGGTACAGAACATCGGCGCCTACGGCGCCGAAATCGCCCAAACACTGGTTGAATTAAGCGCTTTTAATATCCTCAGCGGTGACTTTTTGACTATCAAAAAACAGGCTTGCGGTTTTGCCTATCGCACCAGCCGTTTTAAAACTGCCGACAAAGGCCACTACATCATCACTTCGATAACTCTGAAACTAAGCAAGAGCCCGCCGACACCGCCGTTTTACGAAAGTCTGGCAAAATATTTCACCCGCCAAAATTTCAAAGAAACTTCAGACGGGCAAGCCAGCCACGCCCGAGAATATACTCCAAAAATGATCCGCGAGGCAGTCATCGCCATCCGAGCCGTTAAGTTACCAAGCCCGACCAAAGTGGCTAATAATGGTTCGTTTTTTACCAACCCAATTATCGACAAAAGCCAGTTTGAAAAATTACAAAAAAAATATCCGGGTATCAAGGGCTGGCCCCAGCACCAAAATCTTGATGCTCCAAATAGAGGTACTCCCTCTCTTGCCGCTTCAGGACTTGGTGCTGGGCAAGCACACGAGCTAAAAATGATCAAAATTTCGGCCGGCTGGCTGTTGGAGGAAGCCGGTTTTAAAGGTGTGCACGATAAACAAACAGGTATGGCTACCTGGCCGGCTCAAGCGCTAGTTTTAGTTAACGAACACGCCAAGAATACGGCTGATTTACTTATCTTTAAACAGAAAATCCAAACAAAAATCCATGAAATGTTCGGCATCGTGCTAGAACAAGAACCAGAACTCTTGCCTTAATCAGTACGTAATATTATATGGTTGGCCCCAAGCAGCGAAAAGGTTACTTTTGAACGAGTATTCACGTTCTTTAAGGCCTCCCTGACCTGCGGGACGGTTTTTAGCGGGAGTTTATTCAACGGGAAAAACGACAGATCGTTACACTTAGTTGGTTCCTGGATGGATGGTTTGCCGGTCCAGCGACTTGCTCGAAAAATATAGCCAAAATAGGGTGATTCCGGCGTGGAAAAATTTTGGTAGACATGAATCAGTTTAAGGCCAAAGGCTTTGGTTTTTAGTCCCGCCTCTTCTTTAAGTTCCCTTACGCAGCATTCTTTAAGAGTTTCGCCAGCCTCTACGTGGCCGCTCGGAAGGTCCCAGTAGCCATCTAAGTAGCCGGTTTGGAAGCGACGCAACAGCAAAACTTCTCTATCTTTTAAAACTGTGATGTAAACAGCCGGTACAACCTTTAAACGTTCTTTAGTCATCTAGGTTTTGTCGCTGGGTAGCGGGAATTGCAGGCAGAACTCCTTTACTTCGCTACTCAAAGCAGCAAGTTTCTTGTTATTGCGGCGGTTTTTAATGGCTTGGTGCATCCACTCGGCAATCAGGACCATATCTTTCTCTTTTAGCCCACGCGTTGTGATAGCTGGCGTACCGAGACGAATGCCGCTCGGCTTATAGGGTGGTAAGGGGTCGTCTGGGATAATTTGTTTATTTAACGTCAATCCTATTTCATCTAAAGTTTCTTCTGCTACCTTACCGTCTATACCAAAAGTTGCCACGACATCTGCAACCATCATATGGTTATCGGTTCCATTAGTAATAAGTTTAAAGCCGCGTTTCATAAGCTCATCAGCTAATTTTTTTGAATTTTTCAGAATTTGCCTTGCGTAAACTTTAAATTCAGGTTTCATTGCCTCATCGAAAGCAACTGCCTTGGCGGCAATTGTATGCATATGCGGGCCACCTTGAATACCAGGAAAAACCGTTCTGTCAATAAGAGTTGGAAGGTTTTTTAATTTTTTGTCTATCGGTTGAAAAGGGTTAGAGACCGTACCTTGAGACAAAATCATGCCGCCGCGAGGGCCGCGCAGTGTTTTGTGTGTAGTTGTAGTAATGATATGGAAGCCAAAGTCAAACGGATTAGGCAGTACACCAGCCGCGATCAGGCCGGCGATGTGGGCCATGTCCGCCATAAGGACAGCGTTGACTTCTTTGCCGATTTGCGCGAATTTGGCGTAATCCAAAGAGCGCGGGTAGCTTGAAAAGCCAGCAATGATAATTTTAGGCTTAGTCTTTTTGGCAGTAGCCAGCATTTCATTGTAGCCAATTTCGCCAGTTTCGATATCTTTAATGCCATAGCGCACAAAATTAAAAAGTTTGGCGCTAATTGTGCCGGGGCGGCCATGTGTCAAGTGCCCGCCGTGGCTAAGTTCCATACCCATGATAGTATCACCCGGATCACACCAAGCGTGGTAGACGGCTTCATTGGCTGGCGCCCCAGAATGGCTCTGGACGTTGGCGTGGTCAGCGCCAAACAGGGATTTAGCGCGGTTGATAGCCAATTGCTCGACCTTATCGGTGTTGATTTGGCCGCCGTAATAACGTTTGCCCGGAAAGCCTTCGGAATATTTGTTAGTAAAAACACTGCCCATGGCATTTAGCACGTCGCGGCTAACATAGTTTTCGCTGGGGATTAGTTCTAGCCCCTCGCTCTGCCGTTTTTCCTCGGCGGCGATTAATTTTTCTACCTTTTTGTCGTCCATAGTAAACTCCTAAAATCTTTAATATTTGGCGGAAAGATTTTTAGGTAGCTAAATCATGACCTAATTTTAGCACTTGCTTGCTCGACAAAACGTTGTTATTTATTCGAAATATTCCTACTTGTAACAGAAATCAGCGATCGCTGATTTCTGTTACATCCCGATAAGCATCCTAAAAAATTACTTGACGCTTATATCATTAGTGATATGATTATATGGTTTTATGCACGAAACCAACCAGAAAATTGGCCGTTTAATTTACCAGGTGCGCCAGGAAAGGGGCCTCACCCAGACCGCTTTTGCCAAAAAACTTGGCACTAGCCAATCGGCTGTCAACCGCATTGAACACGGTAGACAAAACCTAAGTCTGGACACATTGGGCCGAATCAGCGACGTTTTGCATCGGCCAATAGTGACGCTAGGCAGCGAAGGTGTAAACCTTCGGGTAGAAGGCGGTCATGAACTTAAAGGCGAAATCACACTCAAAACCAGTAAGAACGCAGCGGTGGCAATTATTTGTGCCAGTCTACTCAACAAAGGCACCACCCGGCTTAAAAATATTCCGCGGATCGAGGAAGTCAACCGCATTATTGAAGTTTTGGTCAGTATTGGCGCGTCCATCCGTTGGACTAGCGAGAGCGATCTGGAAATTAAAGTTCCGACTAAGCTTGATTTAGAAAATATCGACAAACAGGCAGCCCGTAAAACGCGAATCGTTATTTTGTTAGCCGGCGCACTGATGCATGATTACAGCGAATTTAAAATCCCTTACGCCGGCGGCTGCGAAATTGGTAAGCGCACGATACTGCCTCATATCTATGCTCTCGAGGAGTTTGGTACACACATTGAAGCCCACAAGGGCAACTACCATATTAGTGTCCGGCGGCAACTGCCGCACCGGCCAGTAGTGCTTTATGAATCAGGCGATACAACCACCGAAAATACTATTTTGGCCGCCACACGTATGGATGGCGAAACGGTCATCAAGATGGCCAGTGCCAATTATGCAATCCAGGATCTTTGTTTCTTCCTGCAAAAATTGGGCGTTAAAATTGAGGGTATTGGTACAACAACGCTGCGTATTAAAGGTGTAAAAAATATCCGTAAAAATATCACCTATTCACCTAGCGAGGATCCGGTCGAAGCTATGACTTTCATGGCCGCAGCCGTCACGACTAACTCGTCTATTACTATCAAACGGGCGCCAATTGAGTTTCTGGAACTGGAACTTTTGAAACTGGAAAAAATGGGGCTTAAGTTTAGCTTATCCGATATTTATAAGGCCGAAAATGGTTTCACCGACCTGGTAGATATTAAGATTTATAAACATAACGGTAATTTGGTGGCACCGGAAGATAAGATTTATGGCCGGCCTTACCCGGGATTAAATATCGACCACGTGCCATATTTTGTGCCAATAGTGGCCAGCGCCAAAGGCCGCAGTCTAATCCACGACTGGGTTTATGAAAATCGAGCCTTAATGTATACGGACATGACAAAAATTGGCGTAGACCTAGAATTAGCCGACCCGCACCGCGTATTTATAAATGGACCCACCAATTGGCGGGCGGCCGACATTGTGGCGCCGAGTGGGCTGCGGCCAGCGGCGATTATATTAATTGGCATGTTAGCTGCACCTGGTGTTTCTGTGCTGCGCAATGTTTATACCATCAACCGCGGCTACGAGGAATTAGCCGCTCGACTTAATGACCTCGGCGCTCATATCTCCATCATGCACGAGCTATAAATACTTAACAAGTCAAGTGTTTTTGGTGCCCCGGGCAGGGTGAACGCACATCTGCGCTCGTATTTTTGCGGGCAGGATTCGAGTTATTATTGTCTGGCCAAATTTCAGTTTGGCCTTCGCTCTAACAGAGCTCCAAAGGAAAACTCAAACAGCCACTGGCTGTTCTCGCCTATCGGTTCTCATCCTGCCCTAGAAATAAAAGTGATGGCAAGACAATCATAATGATTATCATGCCATCGCTGGTACCCCGGGCAGGATTCGAACCTGCGGCCTTGAGCTTAGAAGTCTCCTGCTCTATCCACTGAGCTACCGGGGCGCAAGCCCGCTTACAAGCGGGCAATTATCAATTTACAATTCACAATTTTCAATGATTTATCAATGATCAATGAAAAATCAATGATAAAGGAAAAATGTGAAATGTCAAATGCTCGCCTAGGCGAGCATGGTGCGGGTGGAGGGAGTCGAACCCTCGTATCCAGGTTGGAAACCTGAAGTAATAGCCGTTATACCACACCCGCCTACGCTAAAGCTACGGCGGACAAGCCCGCTAACTCCTTAACTATAACAAATTTACAGATTAAATAGCATAGGTAATTTTACATTGTTCTATTGTTTATAATTTTTTGATAATTAGCTAGAATGATAAGTAAGTATGGGTCCTCCCTTGGCTGAAGGTGGTAAATCAATAGCGGTATTGACTACAGATCAAGAGAAAGTAATTATACCCGACATCCCTCTTGATCCTAATAGACCAGGTCAACTCCTCCTTTGGAAAGCCATTGAGGTAGTTCCCGTAACAGAAGGGCCGATTGTTTCGGAGAGATAATTTTTCTACTTTAGTAGTTTAAACTGTTTGTTAATGCTATAATCACCCCCGTTAAGGCGAATGTAGCTCAGTTGGTTAGAGCGTCTGCCTGTGGCGCAGAAAGTCGTGGGTTCGAATCCCATCATTCGCCCCATTTTTTGTTAGCTGTTCACGCTATGGATTGGGCTAAGTTAAGGGTTAAGACTACCCCGACAGGCACGGCTACGTTGTCCAAGCCAATAACCGCCAAGTTCTCTACCGCAGCTAAAAGCGGCGGTAGAGCGGCTAACAAAATCACGTAGCGGTTGAACGGGATTATTTCGTGAGTAAACAGTAGCCCAGTGCCCAAAATAATAAGTGAAACGTAGCTAAAAGTCATAGTGCCAATTACAGTCTTTAGCTGATGAAAAACTTTGTAAGAATATCTTTTGCCATAAGCCGTGCCAACTATAGCCGCCAAACCATCGGCCAATGCCATATTAAGAACCGCAACGGCGAAAAAGACTTTGTTATTTGTTAAAAGCGCGGTGGCTAAAACCCCAACGGGAAATAAGATTCCACCGTATGTACTGCGCGCTACATCGCCGCTCATATGTATGGTTTTTACTCTCTGATTAATTAGCACCACGATAAGCATTGCTAAACTAATGAGTTCAATACTGCGCCAGCTAATTAGCCACGGCCAAAAAGCAATAAATGCACCGGCGCTGATATGGACGAATTTGCGTAAGTATTCACCGCGAAGGATTTTTTGTTTATACAGAATTTCTTCGGCAACCAAAATAGCAAAAATTCCACTTAGGCAGATAATAAGCGGGAGCATTATAAAACCAATTGTACCCCAAATTGGTTTACCATGAGCGAGTCCGCTTTAGGCGGACGAGTCGAATGGTCGGGGTGGCGGGATTTGAACCCACGACCTCACCGTCCCGAACGGTGCGCGCTACCAGGCTGCGCCACACCCCGTAACCAACTTTGAAGGACAACCTACGGTTTTCCTTCAACACTGCTACCGGAATAAATCCGGTTTCGCTTGAAGCGAATCGCAGCTACTACCTTTCCCTTGTAAAAAGGGATTAGAACATGGGAATTATAGCAACGGTTTGCTGTTTTGGATATGAGCTGATATAAACCAAGCATGTCGGCGGGCACATTCTTTAAACACATAAGACAGTCTTTCAGTGGCGCCTGGATGGTTGTTAGACGAAGCTTCAAAAGCTTAAAATCGCACCCCCAGATGCTAATTTATCCTTATAGCGCCATTATTTTTATACTCTTAACCTCGCCAATTGTCGGCCGGTTTGTATTTTCCGTGTGGCGCCGGGTCCAGCAGCCAGAGGTCATAGACCAAGTAGCCAAGGCTGCGCCGAACGAACTGCTGGTGCAGCTAGGTTTAGTCACTTTTTCGGTTTTTTACACTTTTTTTGTGACGTCTTACTTTACCTGTATGATTTCCGCCGCTACCTTGGCCCAGCTGGAAGGAAAGCCAACTTCCCTGTTTTATGGCCTGAGGGTTGTAGCCAGAAGGTTTTTTCGAGTTAGTAAATTCGCCCTTTTGACGATTTTCTTCTTGCCGATGGGGATTATCGCCCAGCGCCGGAAATTGACTGGTCCAAGGGGTATATTTGAGGTTATCAGCAGCTCTTTTTCACTAAGTTTGTCCCAGCTGGCACCAGCCATTGTGACAGGCCAAAAAGGCGTCTATGAAACACTCAGGCATTCGGTTGATACGCTTGGCCAACTTTGGAAGGAAAGTTTGGTGATCCGGCTTGGCACTTTCTTGGCTATTTTGTTGTTAGGATCAGTAAGTTTCCTGCCAAAACTTATAGAAAGCTGGTGGTTTGATGGACGGACTGCCCATGCCATCGGTTGGATTGTGACCGTTCTTCTAGGTGCCAGCAGCTACGTGCTACTTAAGGTTATTAGCACTGTTTTCACGACTAGCCTTTACTTCGAAGCTAAAAACCCCAACACCAAAACTTGATGCTTCATAATCCCGACATATCGTCGGGGACTACTTGAGCTCAGGTTTTGGTGCGGGGCCAAGTACCAGATGGTACCTGGCGGGGCAGGTAAAAAATAAAACAGAAGGAGTTTTCTTACTTTTCTAAATCAACTCAGTTAAGGCAATAGATCTCAGAGCCGTCAGCGTTTCCGGCTCGGTTCTTAAATGACCAGCTCGAACTATTTGCAGATTCAATTTTTCTCCGTATGCACTTGCCAAATCAATTGCCGAAACCGGCGGCGTACACATGTCAAATCGGCCTTGAATAACATAGCATGGGATGTGATTAATCTTTCGGATATTTTTTATAATGTAATTCTCAGGCACAAAGCAACCGTTTTTAAAATAGTGGCTTTCCATTTTAGAAATCGCCAGATTGTAATCCGGATCGTCAAATACTTCTCTTTCTGTCGCTGACAGATCGTAACTAAGCGATATAGTGCTGGATTCCCACAGGTTCCATTCGGCTGCGTATTTTAAGGCTGTCTTTTTATCTTTAGACTGAATCTTAGCAGCATAAAAATCTATAACTTTTTTGCTGCTAGTCCGTTTCCTTGGCGGCACTAAACTAATAAATCTTGTCCAAGCTTCAGGAAAAGTGTGTTTCGGTACTCCTTGATAAAGATAATCAATCTCCGACTGTCGCAATAAAAAGATTCCCCACATCATCATCTTTTCTACGCGACGGGGGTAAGCAATTGCATAAAGCATTGTTAACGTAGAGCCCCAAGAGCCGCCAGAAATATAAGCCTTATCTATCCCTAAGTGCTCGCGCAATTTCTCAATGTCTGAAATTAAATGTTGAGTTGTATTATCGCTGATATCTGCGAAGGGTTTACTTTTCCCACAGCCTCGCTGGTCATGAAAGATCACGCGATGCTTGTTAGGGTTGTACAAAAGCTTATGTTTTTCATTAAAGCCAGCCCCCGGGCCGCCGTGCAGATGTAGTATGGGAAATCCTCTAGGATTTCCCCAATCTTCCCAATAGATTTCATGACCATCGCCCACACTAAGATGGCCATTCTTTCTAACATAGGGGTCAATTGTCTTAGCTTTTGCCATATTTCTCCTGGTCGGGGATGCCGGATTCGAACCGGCGACCTCGCGCTCCCAAAGCGCGCGCGCTAATCCAGACTGCGCCAATCCCCGTCCAACAATTTGAAAGACAAGCTGTGGTTTTCCTTCAACGCCGCTTTTGGAATAAATCCAAATCCACCTAAGGCGAACCACGGTTACTACTTTTCACTTAAAACCTAAAGAACAGAGGTATTATAACAGGAAAACACCTTAAGTTTGGAGTTCTTTCCAAAGAATGGGCTTTATTTTTTCGGCTAGCCAGGCATGACCGGCGCTGTTGGGGTGAAGGCCGTCACTGTAAATAAAAAAGCGGACCCAGCTTTCTTGAATCGCCTGTTCGAACAGCGGCAATGTTTGGGCTCCATTTTGGGCCGCTACCCCCATAAAAACTTTTTCAAATTCCTTTATACGATTATTAACAAAATAAGCGGCCGGTGCGGCAGTAGAACCAGAAAATGGAGAAGTTTTGGTTTCGTCAACCGGCGTAAAACCATAGGCTATTACCGAAGCGCCGGCTTCCGAAAAGACAGCCAAGATTTTTTCAATATTTTGCTTATACGTGACAATGTCTACTAAATGCGACCCTTGCCCGTCAGTATTTTTTGAATCGTTGACACCAACTGAGAGTAATACAATTAGCTTGCGGCCGCTTTTGGCTCTAGCCGACAATTCATTTTGAGCATGTTTAAGCAACATGGCTGAAGTCGCACCCGAAACCCCTAGATTGTATATCTCGTGTCCCACACCTTCGGCAGGTCCGCTGGGCGCATAAGCCTGTTTATGCAACTCTGCCTTTATTATGTCTGGTGCGCCGCCGACCTCACCGCCAACGCCATAAACCACACTCGCCCCAAAAAACAAAATCTGCGCCATAGCTTTATTCTAACTCATATTCCCAACCAGGCTGCCAGACAAATTTTTGAACGACAGCCTCATCGAGTGGCATTTCATTTATCCAGTGATCGAGAGCGTAGTGCGTGGCACGGTGACCGATTAGTAAGACTTTTCTACCTTGCCATTTTTGTGACAGATCGCCTAAAAAGCTCCACATTCTTTCTGCGGTTTGCTCGTAGCTTTCCCCACTCGGGAAGGGTTCAGTAATTCTTCTAGGACGTTCGACTTCAATAAAACTGCTCGGCTTTCCAGTAAAATCACCATAGTTGCATTCGCGCAGTCGCCAATCCATAAATATTTTTAAAGGGTTATCGTCAAATGCTATAGTTGCTGTCTTATAAGCCCGCTGAAGGTCGGAACAAAAAACAGCATCAAAGTCATCTAATTTCCGCCGTTCACCTAGTTCTTTGGCCTGCTGAATTCCAAGCTCTGAAAGTTCTACATCATTCCAGCCAGATGCTCTTTTCGCCTCATTATCAACCGTTGTGGCATGTGGCTCAAAAACAATCTTGATCATATAATTATTATTTCATTATTTTTTACTTATCGCCAACAAGTAGCTACGCGTTTGGATGAAGCGCAAGGCGCAGGCGAGAAACGGACTGAGGCGTATATGCAATACGCTGAAGGAGTATCGCAGCCTGCAACGCTGCGATTCGCCAAAAGCGCCGGCGCGATGCTACCGGCTCCGCCGGTGGGCAGGCCGGCGCGGCGCGTAGCTACTTGGCGAATTCGATGGCGCGGGTTTCTCTAATGACGTTGACTTTAATGGTGCCTGGATACTGCATAGTCGATTCAATCTTGTTGGCAATGTCCCGCGCCAGTCTTATAGCTTGTAAGTCATCAATTGATTTGGGCTGGACAATTACCCGTATTTCGCGGCCAGCGCTGATGGCATAAACCTTGTCAACACCGTCAAAACTACTAGCGGTGTTTTCTAGGTCTTTCAAACGCTCGACAAAATTCTCGGCGCTGATGTTGCGAGCACCTGGCCGGGCGCCGGAAATGGCATCTGCCACCCGTACCACCAAAGCTTCAACCGTTGTGGCCTCGACGTCGTCGTGGTGAGCCTCCGCGGCGTGAGCAACTTCTTCGGGTGCACCGTACTTACGCAGCATCTCACCACTGATATGATGATGTTTACCCTCGACTTTGTGCGACAGCGCCTTACCAATATCGTGCATTAGCGCCGCGTACTTGGCTATCTTGACATTAGCGCCTATTTCTTCTGCCAGTACGCCGGCTAGCTGGGCCATTTCGACGCTGTGTTTAAGGACATTCTGACCATAGCTAGTACGATACTTAAGTTCACCCAGCAGCTGCAATATTTCTTTTGGAACACCAACTATACCGACCTCACGGGCGGCATCTTCACCGGCGCGCACGACATCTTTTTGAACCTGGGCTTGGGATTTTTCAACCACTTCTTCAATGCGGCCCGGGTGCACACGGCCGTCTTTGAGCAACATCTCCATGGCTTGGCGGGCCACCTCGCGGCGCACTGGGTCAAAACCGGAAAGCACGACCATGCCCGGAGTTTCGTCCACTAAAATATCAACGCCAGTGGCCCGCTGCAGAGCCTGAATGTTGCGGCCTTCTTTGCCAATAATCCGGCCTTTCATCTCTTCGTCCTCAAGTTTGACGGAGGTAACCGTGCGTTCGGCGGTTACTTCACTAGCCATGCGCTCCATAGCCGTAACTAAAGCTACACCAGCAAGTTCTTCGGCGTTTTCTTTGGCTTCGTTTTGCAATTTAGCGACCAAACCTTCCAGATCGTGGTGGATATCTCGTTCCGTCGTCTGCATCAGTTTTTCGGTCGCCTCGGCTTTGGTTAGTTTAGCGATTTTCTCGAGCTTGTCCTGTTGTTTTTTGCGAATATCGCGAATTTCGTTTTTGAGAGCCTCGACTTCGTCTTCGGCCTTACGCAAGCTTTGAGAGCGTTTATCCAGCTCATCGAGTTTTTTATCGAGTGCTTCCTGGCGCTCCAGCAAACGGTTCTCTAAATCTTTTAGTTCGCCTCGGCGTTTTTGCTCGTCTTTACGGGCTTCATCAACCCGTCTATCGGCTTCCTCTTGGGCTTTGCGAACTAGCGTTTCGGCTTCTTTTTTGGCTTTTTGTAATTCTTTTTTGGCTTCTTCGGCAACTTTGCCCTGGCTGCGGCGATGGTAGTAAGTCGCGCCACCGCCACCAACTAAAAGACCGGCTATTGCCAGCACAATAGTAAGTATAATCATGCGTCCTCCTTAGGACCGATACGTTTGTCTACCTTGCGATCACTATCACTTCATTAGCTCGGCTAGATTAAACGTGAGGGTTCAAAAAAATTAATTTATTCTTGAATGGATAATCCCAAAACAAACAGAAAATCCTACATATAATATAAAACCGGCGGATAAAATTAGCAAATGGCCTGTGGATTATTTTCGTGGTGGCGTAGTTGCGGCCGGGCGGTCGTAATATGGCAAAGCAATTCTGTCTTTTTTGCCAGCTAACAAATCTTTAATGCCGCTTTCAATCCATTTTTCACCGTGTTTAGCCACTATCGGAATAGCCTGGGCATAAGCCAGGGCATTGGCCACCGACAGGCTAATCCGTAGGCCCGTGAAACTGCCAGGCCCCTTAAAACAAACAATTCCCTCGATTTGCTGCAAGGATAATCCTTGTAGCATAAGCAGTTTGTTTATCTGTTTGTGTATTGTTTCTGCTAGTTCCCGGTGGGCCTGCCATTTTTTTTCACCCAACTTCTTTTGGCCATCATATAAATATAGCTCTGCTTCCGGCTTATCTGTCCTCAGTCCTAGAATTACTGTGCCCCGCTCTTTTTCAGGGTGGAACAGTCTGTAATCAGATTGTGGAATGCCTCGAAAAGGTACGTGGGTCACGGTTTGATCTCTGTCCAGTTAGTTTCCAGCTGCCCCATCAGGCCAATTTTAGATTCGGGATAACTAATGGTTATTTTTCGCACGTTGGGATCGTTTGCTGTTGGCATAAACTTAATGATCAAATGCTTTTTGGGCAAGATATTTTGAACAATATCACTCCATTCCATAACTGTGACCACATTTGGGTCTTGTAAGGATTCTGCCAGCTCGTCGCTCATAATCCCAGCTTCGCTTAATCGGTAAAAATCATAGTGATGAACTTGTTTATTGCCTTTCAGTTGATAGATTCTGTTGAGGGTGAAGGATGGGCTGGTGACTGTGTCTTTACTGCCCAGTCCGCGAGCCAAGCCTTTGACAAAGGTTGTTTTGCCGCCGCCCAAGTCTGATCGTAATTCGATGATTTCAGGGCTTTTTATCAGGCGACCCAGCAGCTGCCCTAGCCGCTGCGTATCGTCGGAGCTTGTGGACACGGTTTGCCAGATCATTGCGGTACTCATACGCTGCATATGCTAGCGCGGCAGTGCCTACGCCCGCAAGTATCAGCGGGTGCAGCGGACTGGAATTTTTGGTTGGCTGGATGGGAGTAGGTGAACTATTGGCAGTCGTAGAGGCAGCTTTTACTTTTGGTTTCGCCGCTTTTTTTGTTGACGACGATTTCGAGCTACCGCTAGATTTTTTTGCCGTGGACGCGGCACTTGTTGTTCCGACTGAAAGCTTTTTAACGCTCAGCGGCTGGTTGATAATGTTGGCCTCGCTGGCGGTCGGAGTTGTAGTCCAATACCATTTGCCATTAGCCAGCGCCCAGCTTTGCCCATCAGGCGCTTTGAGGTAGGCATCGGCCTGGCTGATTATATTGCCCGCGGGGTCTAGCAAGCGGGCTTCGCTGCCGCTATTAGACAAACTCAGGTTGGTATCGACGGAATGAAAAGCTGTGAAACTTTTAGGCGCCAGGCTCGTGCCGGCTGGAAAACTGTAGGTATGCAGGCTAGTTGTACCTGTTTGCAGTTTGAAACCCGTTAAATCAAAGACTGCGTCGTTGGAGTTATAAAGTTCGATAAATTCATCTTCGCTATCGGTTTGCGGTTCGACCGGGTTTGGCAGCAGTTCATTAATTTGCGGCGCGGCCAGTCCAACATCGGCCGGCGGCAGCGCGCCAGCTATCGGAGTTTCTTCAGAATCATCAGCCAGGCTGACAATTGTTGCCGGCGGCGCGGTACCGGCTATCAGGCCAATAGTTGATACTGGGCTAGATAGGCTGGCAATCGTAACGTTTAGCTGGCAGCTATTAATTGGGTCAATATCGGCCGGCTGCCAAAGGTATGGCGCGCCGATGCTGGGATTTTGATAGCGGTAAAAGGCTCCGCTGGGCGCCGAAGCACCGCTGGGAACTTTGCTTATCATACCCTCGGCGGCGTTGACGCTAGAACTCCAGGAAACCGAGTCGCCGGCAGTTTGTACCAACGAGCTGCCGCTCAAAGAATTTTGCACCACCTGCAAGAAACCGCCGGAATCATTCAAGTTCAGCGATAGCTTAGCGGTAACTGCCGCACCGCAGGTATTGCCGCCGCTTGCGGACAGCAAGATGTATTGACCATTGGCCAAACTGCCGGCGGGCAGCTGCTGGGAATTACTAGTTACCCCAGCCGCCAGCGGATTAACATTGTTGAATACATACAGCCAGTATTTACCCAGATCCGGAATTGCCCCGCCCGTGTTATTTTGCAGCATGACAAATTCGTTGCCAGTAATTTTTATTTCAGCCATGCTCAAACCAGCAGGCACAGCCAGTGCCGGCGGGCTGGCAGCCAATACAGACGCAGGAATTAATCCCCAAAGCATAAGTAGTATAGCCACGCCATATTTCTTCATTGCGTCCAATTATTACATTGACGTTTGCTTAGTAAAATTGCTCAAGCTTCAAAATCCGTTGTAGATTTAACCAATGCGGTTCAGCATAAGTATTTTGACCCCCGTGTGATAGGTTCAACCTATCACACTAATGCTTATTCCATAAGGGTCGTTTAAGGGTTTCTTTGTACCTACAATCACTAGCATTTTAGAGTTATACTTAAGGATATGCTGCTCATGAGTAAGAGTTTATATAACCGGCCAGTGGTGAGCTTACAGCACGGGGCGCCAATTGCTGTGGCTGTGGAGCCGATTATCAACCCGCACAACCTAAAAATACTGGGCTGGTGGTGCAAAACGCGTGGCGCAACCAAGCAGCAAGTACTGCTATCGGAAGATGTTCGGGAAGTCATGCCGCAAGGGATTGCCGTTAATGACGAAGGTGTGCTAAGCCACAGCGACGACCTGGTCCGCCATAACGAAATATTAACGATTCACTTTCAACTGCTGGACAAAACAGTGAAAACCAAAAGGCATAAGCTTGGTAGGGTCAGCGATTTTGCTTACGAAAACAGCGGGATGCTGGTCCAAAAACTTTACGTTGCCAGGCCGCTAACCAAACTGTTGGCCAAGGAAGATACTTTGATTGTTGACCGCAACCAGATTATAGAAGTAACTGACCATTATATTTTGGTGCGTGATACAGATATAAAAGTCACCGAAGAAGAACTGGCACCAGCTATTGAAGCCGCCCCTGCCGCGTAGTGGGGAATTACCACTATTCTTCGGGGTCGTTTTTAGCGAGACATTCTTTAATTAGGTTCCAGGAGAATCCTTGACTTGTTAAGTATTTTGTAAGTTTTTGGGGGTCATTTTTATAGCGGGTGAGCTTTTGTTTTTTGGCGATCACCGCTTTGAGGCGGGCGACTTCATCGTTTTCCCCGCCTCGCATAATTTCATCAACCAGTTCCCCACTAAGGCCTTTTTTGAATAACTCGGATTTTATGGCGAGGTCGCTCTTGCCGCGGCGTTTCTGCAATTCTACTAGCCAGACTGCAAATTTTGCATCGTCAAGATAACTTTTAGCACTAAATTCTTCGACCAAGGAGTTGATTATTTCCGGTTCGGCTTTTTTGCGGTACAGATAGTCACGCAATTCGCGCGTGGAGCGCGGCCGATTGAGCAGCCATTCCAGCGTTCGGGCGCGCAGTTTGCCATCGGCCGAGATTTTTTTGAACTTTTTTTCGGCCGCTTGGTCAATTTCATCGCCATTTTTAAGTTTTTCGCGCAGAAGTTCGTCTAAACTAAGCGAAAAACTGTACTTGCCGTCCAAAAAAATACTCACCCGCTCCGGATTTCTAACCTGTGGCCGTATAGCAGTTATTCTCATTTTCGGTCACCCTGAGTAAAGCGAAACTCTGAGCTGGTCGAAGAGTGAACGAAGTCGAAAGGCTGCCTGATAGCAGTAATCTTCATAAAGGATTATTATTCGGTTTTTTCGGCGGCGGTGCGGGTTTGTTCGACAATACTAGCAAAGACTTTGGGGTTTTCACGAAGGTATTTTTTGGCGGCTTCGCGGCCTTGGGCGAATTTTTCGCCTTTGTATTCGTACCAAGCACCGCTTTTGACAACGATTTCGTGGGCAGCGGCTAAATCAAGCACGTCGCCCTCGCGACTAATGCCTTGGTTGTACATAATGTCAAATTCGGCTTCACGGAATGGCGGCGCAACCTTGTTTTTCACTACTTTAACACGCACCCGGCTGCCGATAACTTCTTCGGCCGTTTTGATTTGGGAAATACGGCGGATGTCCATACGAACACTGGAATAAAACTTTAAGGCCATACCTCCGGTAGTTGTCTCGGGGTTGCCAAACATGATACCGATTTTCATGCGTAACTGGTTAACGAATACGACTGTGCTTTTGGTGCGGGAAATTATGCCGGTTAATTTCCGCAGGGCCTGGCTCATTAAACGGGCCTGCAGGCCCATGTGGGCGTCGCCCATGTCGCCTTCGATCTCGGCTTGTGGTACTAATGCCGCCACTGAATCCACAACGATAATATCGACGGCATTGGAACGAACCAACGTTTCAACGACCTCTAATGCCTGTTCACCACTATCTGGTTGGGATAGTAATAGATTATCGGTATCTACGCCAATGCGCTTGGCGTAAGCCGGATCAAGGGCATGCTCGGCATCGACATAGGCTGCCGTGCCGCCGGCTTTTTGGACTTCGGCCACAGCATGCAGGCAAACTGTGGTTTTACCCGACGCTTCCGGCCCGAAAATTTCGATGACTCGGCCTTTGGGAATACCGCCGCCCAAGGCTATATCTAAGCTTAGCGCGCCAGTGGGAATAGTTTCGACACTAACTTTATGGGCATCACCCAAGCGCATAATTGAACCGGCGCCGAACTGCTTTTCAATAGTATCAACCGCCAGCTTTAAGGCCTGCGCTTTCCCGCTGCTAACCTTTTCAACCTCTTTTTTATCATCCTTCGTTTTGACCTTAGCCATCTACTCTCCTAATTAAATCCTTGGTAACTGTTTAACTAATTATAGCAACACAGTATAACAACTCCTGAAGTTTGAAAATTGCTCTCGCTTAAAAAGCATCAAATTAGGAATTGGGAAATAGTAAACCGGCAAGTGCTAATTACTAGTTACTATTTGCTAGTTTCTGTGACCGAAGGTCAGTATACTAAGCGTATGCGGATTAATGATGCGTTAGTGCTTGATTTACTGAGAACTAACCGTAAAGTTAACGAAGAACAGATAAAAACTCTGTTAGACCAGCAGCGCAGCGAAAAGAAGCCGCTCCAAGATATAGTTATCACCAGCAACCTGATTACCGAAAAAGAGCTGACCCAGGAATACGCCGAGCGAACAGAGGTGCCTTTTGTCGAAATAGTCCCGAAAGATTTGCGCAAAGACATCCTTAAGCTAATCCCCGAACACATTGCCCGCCAATACAATGTCGTGTTGTTTGACGTCCGTGAAGACGGCAGCAAACTACTGGCCATGGAGGACCCCGACGATGTCCAAGCCTTGAACTTCCTGCAAAAGCAACTTGGCACTAATATTCGTGTCTACGTGGCCACGCGCAGCAATATTTTGGCGGCACTGGACCAATACCGCGGCAACATTAGCAGCGAACTGACTCAGGTTATAGAGACCGATACTACTCCAACCGTCGCTGAGGCCGAAGAAGAGGTCAAGGCCGAAGACCTGGCCGAAGACAGTCCGATTGCTCAGACCGTAAATCTAATTATTCAAGACGCCGTAAAACAAGGGGCCAGCGACATCCATATCGAACCCCGCGAAGGCAATGTATCTATCCGCTACCGGATAGACGGACAACTGCGCGAAACCAACAAATTACCCAAAAAACTTATGCTCTCGCTTGTCAGCCGCATTAAGATTTTAAGCAACCTAAAGATTGACGAGAGGCGTGCCCCTCAAGACGGCCGGTTTAAGATAGACGTTGGCAGCGGCCAGTATGCGCTTAGAGTAAGTACTTTGCCCATCGCCGAGGGCGAGAAAGTCGTGATGAGGATTTTAGATGAATCCAGCAAAGCTTCCACGCTGGAAGAGCTGGGCGTCTGGGGTTCCAGCCTGGAACGGCTGGAACAGGCTCTAACCCGGCCGCACGGCATGATTTTATTTACAGGTCCGACCGGTTCTGGTAAAAGCACTAGTTTGTTTAGCATACTGTCACGGCTAAATCAGCCATCGGTTAACATTAGTACGGTCGAAGACCCTATTGAATACAAAATTCCCGGCGTTAACCAAGTACAGGTGAATCCAGTCGCCGGCATGACTTTTGCCAATGGCTTGCGGGCCTTACTTCGCCAGGACCCCAACATCATAATGGTCGGCGAAATCCGCGACTCCGAAACTGCCAATCTGGCCGTGCAGGCGGCATTAACTGGGCACTTGGTATTTTCCACGCTCCACACCAACAATGCCGCGACCTGCCTGCCGCGTCTACTAGATATGGGGATTGAGCCATTTTTGATCGCCAGCACTGTCCGGGCGGTGGTAGCTCAGCGCTTAGTGCGCAAACTAGTTCCGGAAGGGGTTGAGCCGTACAAGCCTGATGAGGCTACAACAAAGAGGATACAGACGGCCTTTGGTATCAACGACGCGGCCGCTATGATGCATATTCATAAACTCGAGGTGCAGGCCATCAGCAGCCGCGTCGGCGTTTCTGGGACCGGTGGTCAAGAACCGTCAACCACCGAGCAAAGTTTTGAACGCTTGTGGCGCCTGAAAAGTGATAGCGGGAGCAGTAGTTCTTTCCACGGCCGGCTGGGCATTTATGAAGTACTAGCCACCAGCCCGGAAATTCAGAAAATGATAGTCGCCGGCAGTACCAGCGAACTGTTGCAAGAACAGGCTGTCAAAGAAGGAATGATAACCATGCAAACCGACGGCTTGATAAAATCCCTCCGCGGCCAAACGACACTTGAAGAAGTAATGCGCGTAACCATCGAAAGATAAATGAGCAAAGAGCAAAGAGCAAAGAGCAAAGAGCAATCCAGCCTCAACTGTTCATTGTTTTCTGTTTTTTGTTCATTGAAGCAACCGGAGGTTGCGCGTGGCTGAGTTCAATTACACGGCGATTGCCCGCGACGGCCAGCAATTAACGGGAGTGTTAAATGCTGCCAACCGCCAAGCGGCTATTGCCGCTATTCATCAACAAGGCGCCAAGCCGATCATTGTTTCTGAAGCCAAGGCAAAAAAACGGGGCTTTTCATTTCGCAAAAAGGTTAAGATAAAAGATCTGGTAATTTTTACACGCGAGTTATCAACAATGATAAACGCCGGCGTGCCTCTGCCGAGGGGCCTAGATACTTTAGCCAATCAGACCGAAAATAAGTACTTTAAAGGAGTCGTAAATTCTATCAACCATGATGTTGAAAGCGGATTACCGCTAGCTGAAGCTATGGCCAAATTCCCGGGTGTGTTTAGCGATGTTTATATAAATATGGTGCGCGCTGGAGAGGCCGGCGGTATTTTAGACGATATTATGAAGCGGCTGGCGCTGCAGGTCGAAAAGGATTCAGCCATCCGGCACAAGATCAAATCGGCCATGGCTTATCCCGTCGTCATCCTGACCATTACGGTTGTTGCCTTCTTTGGCATCATGTTATTTATCCTGCCTAAAATCGGCAAAATCCTGCACGACCTAGCCGGCCCGGACGCACAGTTCCCTATTTATACAAAAATAATGCTTGGCATCAGCAGCTTTTTGACTAGCCACAGCGTCCTACACTCTATTCCCCTGCTTAACAAAATACCGCTGATAGGCTCGCTGCCTAATGCCGCGGTGCTTTTTGCGCTGATGGCAGTAGGGGTTGTCTACTTGCGGCGTTATATTCATACCCCTGACGGACAATACAAGTTCCACGCCCTGCTGCTGCGCGTGCCGGTGCTTAAAAACGTGCTGATTAAGATAGCCATAGCCCGCTTCGCCAGGACATTTTCTTCTTTGATGAGTTCCGGTGTAACCGTACTGGAAGCACTGGAGGTAACCGGCAAGGCTATTGGAAATCGTGTAATTCAAAAACAGCTTGAGCTCGTCGCGGCTGAGGTCAGGAATGGACAGTCACTGGGTAAACAGATATTGGGGGCACCATACTTTCCGCCAATTTTGGGCCAGATGATTATTGTGGGCGAAGAAACCGGTAAAATTGACGAAATCTTGCTCAAGGTGGCCGAGTTTTACGAAGAGGAGGTTGACACTGTTATTGACGGTCTGGCTAGTATCATCGAACCAGTGATGATAGTTCTGCTGGGTGCGATTGTTGGTTTGATCGCTGCTTCGGTTATGGGTCCGATAGCTAGCCTATCCCAAAACATAGGAGGTTAAAAATAGGGTAATAGAGCTATAGGATTTGAGAGGATTTGAGTTACTTCTCCACACCC
>JACOWW010000005.1 GCA_016176605.1 Candidatus Saccharimonadota bacterium
GCACGCATTACACCGACTAACGTTTTTATAGCTTTTGGTTTTTTCTTCGGAATTTTCTTCGTTTTACCCCAATTTGGACAACTGGGGCAAATTATTACAAGAATTGATAATATCAACGTTGTCTGGTTCTTCCTTGCCCTGATTGCCAGCGCCGGAACTTACGTTGCCGCCGCTTTTACGTTAATGGCGGCCGCCCAAGGCATCCAAATGAGAGTGCCGCTTTACCTGACATCCATAGCGGAACTTGCCGGTTCGTTTGCTAACCGGTTTACCCCGTTCGGCATAGGCGGTTTTGCATTGACCAGTAGATATTTGCAGTGCTTCGGCAGCAGCAAAGCACAATCCATTGCTTCGGTCGCTCTCCCAGTAGTTGCCGGTACAATAACTACCACCATTTTGATGGCAATTGTTGCCCCTAGCGCCGTAGGCGACCTGCTTAAAGGGATAACTATAGATTCAAAAGCCAAGCTGGTTGTAGCACTCACTGGCAGCCTATTGGCGGTTGGCACATTGATATTTATGGTCTTTAGCAGGAAAACCAGCCAGTTTATTCAATCGGCCTTAAATAGTGCCATCATTTCGGGGAGGCAATTGGCACAGTCCGGAAGGGTCATAAGACTGCTCTTAGGGTCGATCCTGATAACATCTACCTACGTTTTAGCGCTGTTTGCTTCTGTTAAAGCTTTCAGTCTCGATCTAAGCATTATTCAAGCTTTCGTGGTTTATGTCGCCGGATCAACGATTGGGCAAGCTACTCCCACACCGGGCGGCCTTGGAGGTAAAGAAGTGGCCTACGCCGCTGGGCTAATAGCCTTTGGAATTACGGCTAGCGGCGCAATAGCTGCGGTATTACTATTTAGGTTACTGACTTTTTGGCTGCCTATGATTCCCGGAGCGATAGCTTTTCGTTACCTAAAACATTCAGCATATTTTTAAGGTTATTTACAGAAAAATAAATACCAACACCGCCTCCTAGTAGTTTTATAGCCAGACGTTTCCTCTTAAAATAAAAGGCTATGACCGAAACAATTGGTATAGTTAAAAAACCCAATTGTTAACAAACCGAAAAACGCTTATTTCCCACTGTGCTATGTTATCGCTAAGAGCCATCAATGTAGCGGTAATTAGCAACGCCAGTGCCACATGTTTTAGGTCTGGTGGACCGAGAGGGATTTGAACCCTCGACCCCTGCAATGCGAATGCAGTGCTCTACCCCTGAGCTATCGGCCCGCAAACATCAACCTATTCTATATTATCCTACGAATAAGCTGTGCAAAATCCGTCTATCGACAATTAAGAACCACTATCCCAAGTTCTCTAGTTCTGCAGAACTAGAGAACATTTACGTGCAATTTGATCAACTCTAGTAATGCAAAAGGCCGCGCTTGCGAGAAGGCGGCCTTTTGTCACTTAACTTCGCGCAGCCCACCCGTGGGCCCCAGCCCTAAAATTTGCGAGAAATTTTAGGGCTGGGTAAGCCGGGCAATGTTTGTATATATGTTTATAATGTTTATTTCTCGGCTTTTTAAAACCCGGTGCGCGAAGCCTACCACCATTATCGCTTACGCTTATCTAAAGTCAACCCAGCACTTAGATCCAAAACTATCCACTAGAGGTGGATACTTACGTAGCACTTGGTCCTAAGTGCTGGGTCAACCCCATTCGCTTTAACAAAATTTGAACATATGTTCAAATTTTGCATGTTTATTTTATACTTTTCAGGAACTTTTTTAACTGATTGATCGGCTTTATCTGGAGGTAGGCTTCTTTGAATGTCATATCGTCCATTTCCGCCATAGTCTGTTTTGAATAATGAGGGATAAAGATAGGATTCCAACCAAAACCTTCACGCCCGCGCGGATGCTCGGAAATTTTTCCTTCCAAATTGCCCTCAAAATGCTCGAAATTTTTACCATCAAAGAAGGAGTAGACACAACTTGCGGTAGCTTTTCGCAGAGGATCGTTATCGGCTAGGCGGCAAACTCCTTCCAGGCCAACTTCTTCTATGAACCATCTTATGAACGGACCGGGTAATTTGTTTAGTGCTTCAATTGTTACCGAAACATCCTCAACAATTAAAGGCTTTTTAATTTGCTTGTAAGCCTCCTTCGCTTTATGCTCGCTAATTTCAAGAGGGTCGAGGCTTTGTATTTCGTGGACGTCGGCTTTTTGATGCTCAATTGGAAGACCAATTAGCTCAGAAAAGTACCTAGCTTTGTTAGCGTTACCCGTAACATATACAGCTCTCATTTGCGTTCCAATAATTTTAACAGGTCTTGTTCGTCGATCTGTTTAGTACCAAGCTTACGAGCTTTAGTTAACTTACTCTCACCGACGTTATCGCCAACTACCAGATAATCTGTTTCTTGGCCGACTGAGCTTTGGAAGATACCGCCTAGCGCTCGAATCTTTTCGGCCGCTTCTTCGCGGCTCATTGAATCCAAACTACCGGTTACAACAATGCTAACACCCGTAAGGGGACCAGTTGATCGGCGAACTTCTTCAGGTTTAACTCCGATTTTTTGAAATTTCTTCAGCAGTTTCTGGTTGGCCGGACGGGCAAACCATTCCACAATCGCTTCGGCTACGACTTCGCCGACTCCTTCTACCTCGCTTAGTTCATCAATTGTAGAATTACTCAGGCGTGTCAGCTTTTTGAAATGGTTGGCGAGATCGATGGCCGTTTGCTCACCCACGTGACGGATGCCAAGCCCGTAGACAAATCGTGCCAACGGCGGATTTTTCTTATCAGCAATCGCCTTAGCCAGTTTCTCGGCTGAGATATCGGCAAAACGTTCCAGCTTAAGGAGATCTTCCTTTTTGACGGTGTAAATATCAGCTGGATCTTTTACCAAACCGGCGCCAATCAGCGATACGACATTTTTTTCGCCCAAGCTTTCAATGTCCAGCGCCCCTTTGCTGGTAAAATGGCCGATTAGCTTCCAGCTGCGCGACGGGCAAGCATTATTAGGGCAGCGCCAGACTGCCTCGGTTTCTTTGGCTTTAATTAGCTTGGTGTTGCAGTCTGGGCAATGGGTCGGCATGACAAACGGTTTTTCCGAGCCATCGCGCAATTCGGCAAGCGGCTTAACTACTTCTGGGATTACATCACCGGCTTTTTGAACAATAACGCTGTCGCCAATACGAATATCTTTACGATGAATTTCGCCTTCGTTATGGAGTGTGGCCATTTGGACGGTACTGCCAGCTACCACCACTGGTTTTAATATAGCTACGGGTGTGGCTGCACCGGTGCGGCCAATGCTGACGAAAATGTCTTTAACCTTAGTGGTAGCTTGTTCGGCTGGGTATTTAAAAGCTACGGAAGCGCGGGGAGCTTTGCCGACTACGCCTAGACGGTCATGCAAACGACGGTCGTTAATCTTTACGACTAAGCCATCAGTGTTAAACGGCAGATCTTGGCGTTTTTGCTCCCAATATTTGTAAAATTTCATGATCTGCTCGGCGTTTTTGGCAACTGTGGCCGTTGAATTAGCTATAACACCGAGTTCGCGTAGGGCTTTATAGGCAAACTCGTTCGTCGGCACCTCACCACGGTCATTTCGAATAAGATCGTAGGCGTGGAAATGCAGCGGCCGCTGCGCGACCAATTTTGGATCAAGTTGGCGGATGGTGCCGGCGGCCAGATTGCGCGGGTTGGCGAAAGTTGGCAAACTTGCTTTGGCTCGTTTTTCGTTGAGTTTTTTAAAATCTTTCTTATACATCACAATTTCGCCGCGAACTTCGGTCCGGCCCTTCAAAAATTTGTGAAAGGACGGACCTTTCACATGGCGGAGGCGGAGGGGAACAGATTCGATGGTACGAACATTCATGGTTACATCTTCGCCAACAAAACCATCGCCGCGGGTAACAGCTTGCGCCAATACACCCTCTTCATAAACCAAAGCCGCGGCCAGCCCATCCATTTTAATATCCATCCAAAACTCTAGATTGGCGCTAGCTGGTAAAAGTTTGGTGGCGCGTGTAATCCAGGCCTCCAACTCTTCCCTGTTAAAGACGTCATTCAGGCTGAGCATGCGCGAGCTATGGCGGATTTGCTTGAAGCCGGGCAGCGGCTGGCCGCCAACCCGTTGTGTAGGCGAATCGGGTGTAACGAGTTCAGGATGTTTTTCTTCAATTTGCGACAGCTCGTGCTTTAGGCTATCGGCCGCCGCTTCGCTCATTAACGACTTATTCAGTACATGATAGTTATAACGGTAGTTATTAATTAATTCACGTAGTTTGGCGGCCCGCTTGGCCATATCTTTATTTAGCATTTAGTAGTCCCCTATATAAGCTGTATAAATATGCGTGAGTAACCAGTAACGCCAAAATTGAAAGTAGATAAAAGACCGGCACGACCAAAAAATGAACAAACACTATAAGCGGTAGTACGATGATTGCCATTGCAATAAGTATAAATAAGGGCAGGAAAAGAATACGCCTGATGACTTTAAGCCTGCGGAACTCTACCAATTTTTTAGCCGAACGCAAGGCCTGCCGCGGTTGCATGTCCGGCAGGGTCACGATATAGAGCGCGAATATCGAACTGCTGAGCATGTAGGCAGACCAAGCAAAAAGCGGCACTAGTGCGAGGGCCATGATAAAAGTAGCCGTGCCGCTACTGGCGAGCGTTGATGATATCAGCGCGACGATAGCCGAACCGAGAGTTATGGGCAGAAGCTGGATTATGATAACGAATACTACTAACAAAAATGGTATCAGTGGGAACATTGATTTATAATAAGCACCTTTAACCGAAAATTCTTTCTTGGCCATCAGTTGGCGAAGCGCCCAGATGATGGCTAAACTGCCAATTACCAGCAAGACGCTTTGAAGGGCTGAGCCAGATTGGGAATCGCCACTAGCGCTGCTGCCAAGCAACGAACCCAGGCCCGATAAGGCATTCGAAAAACTATTGTCGGTGGCCAGGTTCTCTTTGACGACGCTGAAATTATTGATGACATTGGAGAGGCCACTAGCGAACACAATATTTAGTATTAAGTATACCAGCATAATACCTCCGAGTGACCGCCAATTTGCCTTAAGCAGTCTTGATACATCAACAAGCACACTAAAACTGCTTGGCACAGCTTGTCTGCTGGCTTTCTTTTTAGCCTGGACCTGCTTTTGCTTTCTAGTGCCTTTGCGCAAACGCCCACCCAGGCTGGGAGCCTTCCTCTTTTTTGCCACACTATTATTATATCTGAGTCAGAAGTGTTTTGCCGCCTTTGAAACCGGTAGCACCGCAACCCTTACAAGCCGTTTGGGCAAGATAATTTCTGTACTTCATCACCTTATCGGTGCTGACGCCTTCCTCAAGCTCAAGCTGGGTTAACGACCAATCGGTCCATTGGTAATCCTCGCCGCCACAGGCATCGCAAAACTGGAGATCAAGCACGGTTTCTAAATTTACCCCTAGCAAGGCAGCAAAATTAATTTGACGAACCAATAATTCGGTATTTGGTTTGACCGTCAATTCGCTCACGTTTATAACTTCATTTCGTGGAGAGCTTTAACCCGGGCTTCAACCGGCGGATGGGTGCTGAATAGGTTGGCGATGCCGCCGCCGTGCAGCGGATTGGCGAAAAACATGTGGGCGGTTGCGGTATTTGGTCTTTTGAGGGCGCTGCCGTATTTGCCGATTTTTTCCAGCGCTGACGCTAGGCCGTCCGGATATCTGGTGGTTAGTGCCCCAGTAGCATCGGCTAAGTATTCGCGGCGGCGGCTGATGGCCAGCTGTATCAGTGTCGCGGCTATTGGCGCTAAAATAACCGCCACGATCGCTAAGATGTATATTAGTTGGTTGCCTTCCCGCCGATTGTCGCCGCCCCAAAAAGTAATATGCCAAAAAAAATCGGCAATCATTGAAACTATCCCAACTAACGCAAAGGCTATGGTGTTAACGCGCATGTCCAGGTTCTTGACGTGGCCAAGCTCGTGAGCCATAACGCCTTCTAATTCGCTATCATCCATCATTTTCAGCAAGCCGGTGGTGGCACAAACGGCTGAGTGGCTAGGGTCGCGGCCAGTGGCAAAAGCGTTGGGCGCCGGATCTTCCATGATGTAAACCTTAGGCATGGGCAGGCCTTCGGTAATTGCCAAATTCTCGACTGTGCGCCATAGCCTAGGATCATCTTTTTTGGTTATTTCTTTGGCCCGGTTGACGGCCAGCGCCATCTTGGCTCCGGCGAAATAACTAAATATAGCGTAGCTTAAAGAAAACAGCCCAATAAAGAATAGCAATCCTGGATTATCATAGGCTTTGCTCATAATGTAGGCAAAGCCCCACAGCAGGCCTAAAAAGGCCAGCAGTAAAATTGCCGTGCGCCGTTTATTAGAACTTACTTGCTCATACATAAGTTAGCTCCTAGCCATTAGCCCATAGCTATAGCTGTTTAGGCTTTTGTGCCACCGAAGTCGACTTTGACCGGTTCGGTAACAGCGGCGGCTTCGGCCCCACCTACTTCGAAGAATTCGCGTAACTTAAAGCCCATCATGCTGGCAAAAAGGTTAGTCGGAAAAGTCTGGATCTTAGTATTAAGATCGCGCACGCCACCGTTATAAAAACGGCGGGCGGCCTGGATTTTGTCTTCGGTATCAGTCACTTCATCTTGCAGCTTCTGGAAGTTTTCAGTGGCTCGCAGCTGAGGATAAGCTTCGGCGACGGCAAACAGGCTTTTGAGTGCTTTTTGGAAATCGCCCTCGGCCTGGCTGACTTCGCCAACGGTTTGGGCACCTAAGGTTTTGGCGCGAGCCTGGGTAACCTTTTCGAATACAGTGCTTTCGTGTTTGGCGTAACCTTTGACTGTTTCGACCAGGTTTGGGATCAGGTCGAAACGGCGTTTCATCTGGACCGTGATATCGCTCCAAGCTTCGTCGACACGTACTTTGGCCCTAACTAAGCTGTTATATATAAGCACAATACCCAGCAAAATTACGCCGATAATAATTAACGTGACAACCATTTTAACCTCCACATATTTCTAGATAAATTATACCCCGTAGTGAGCCTCCGCGACAATCCGTTTTTAGCCGAATATTTTGAAAAGTAAGTGAAGGTCAACTACGAAGTTATACACTGGCTGTGTGATAGGTTGAACCTATCACAAGGCAAAGAGATACTGAAGGAGCGATGCTGTATGATGTCAAAGGAGATGAAATTCAAAAAAATAGCCTTAGTTGTAGCTGTACTTTTCCCGCTAGCATCCGTTTATCAATACAGCCGGCCGGTGCCGGCGGTCCAGCCGCAGACCAATTTCGCTCAGCCCAAAACCAGTTCAGCTGTGGCCTTGCCGTGGCCGACTTATGGTCAAGCGGCCATTGGCGCGGTTGACTATGGCGTTTTTGCCACTCATGGCGAGCAAAAACCGGTACCAATTGCTTCAATTACTAAGATAGTCACGGCACTGGCCGTGCTAAAGCAAAAACCGCTGAAGCTGGATGAAAAAGGACCGAACATCACGATCACTGATGAAGACGTCGCCATTTACGATGAATTTTATTCGCAGGGCGGTTCTGTGACGCCTATTACTAAAGGTTCGCAAATCAGTGAATATGACGGTCTGCAATCAATGCTGATACCTTCATCAAACAATATGGCTACCACCGTGGCAAAGTGGGCTTTTGGCTCGGTAGACAACTATGTTAAATATGCCAACCAAATGCTTGCCGATCTGGGTTTTGCGCAAACACATGTGGAAGAAGCCAGCGGATTTTCCGCCAGTTCCGCCAGCACGGCAACTGAACTCATAAAACTGGGTGAGTTAGCTCTTGCAAATGAAGTAGTCGCCGATATCGTCAAGAAAGCCAGCGCTAACCTGCCGGTAGCCGGCGAAGTCAGAAACATCAATACACTGGTTGGCACTGAAGGAGTAATTGGGATAAAAACCGGCAATACAGAGGCAGCCGGCGGCTGTTTATTGTTTGCTGCAAAGCATGATATCGACGGCAAAACAATAACGATCATTGGGGTAGTTTTAGGCGCGCCGACCCGGGCCACGGCGATTGCCGATTCCAAGACGCTGCTGCAATCAGTTGATAAAGCCTTCCAAGCTGTTACGGTTGTCAAAAAAGGCCAGGTAGTCGGCCATTACGAGGCGCCGTGGGGCGCTAAAGCTGAGGCCGTGGCGAAAGAAGATTTAACTTTGCTTGTTTGGCGCGGAACCGAGCTGAAAACAGATGTGAAACTGAATCAGATTGAAGCTTCTGCCAACACCAACTCTGATATCGGGTCGGTTACAGCCACGGCCGGCCAAAAAACCTCAAACGTGCCCGTAATTCTTAAAGATAAACTATCCAGACCATCAGTAGGCTGGCGCATTTTTAGATAGTTGGCTTTAAAAATCATTCGCCCGAATATATCGGGCAACAAAGCGCGAAATGTTACAATTCATATATGATTGACCCAGGACTTGCGAAGAAACAAGCTCGTGAATCCGCTTATCGTTTGGTCGCCATCTTAACTCCCTTTTTATTCATATTCTGGCTAATATTTAACTTCGCTATTGATGTTCCCGGTGGTGTGACCGATTCAGGAACTTCAAAAACATTTTTAAATAGTATGTTTGGCGTTTTAAGCGTTCTGGTTATACTAGCCGCTGGATTAGCAAGATACCGTCAGGTTCTTCGACGGAACATGAAGAACGATTAGTTTCTACACCAAACCTTGTTGGGGTGGATTTGTGAATTTCTGGTGGGCGAAAGAGGACTTGAACCTCCACGAGCTTGCACTCACTAGCTCCTGAAGCTAGCGCGTCTACCAATTCCGCCATTCGCCCTTACCTCTGTTATTTTAGCACAGAAATTAGTGATAAATGATATCATAGCTTTTAGTATCGGGAGGGGTTTTGAACAAATTAGCGTATTATTTGCAGGAACATTTGAACGGCGAAGTTACTTCGGCCATTGATGTACGCCGGCATTTTGCCCACGACGCCAGTATCATGCAGATTATGCCGGCCGTGGTTGTTTATCCCCGAGGCGAAAGCGATGTGCGTAAAGCTGTTCGTTTCGCCTGGCAGCTGGCCGAGCGTGGCAAAAAATTGCCCGTCACCGCGCGCGGTATGGGCAGCAGCACTTCCGGCGCGGCTATTGGCAGTGGCGCAGTATTAGTTTTTCCGGCCCATATGAACGAACTGCTGGCCCTCAATACCAAAAAACGCTTTATCAGCATTGAGCCAGGCGCCAATTACGGGACAATTGAACAGACTCTGAATACTCATGGGTTATCACTGCCAGCTTACCCCCCGTCAAAAAATTACACCACGCTGGGCGGCGCCATAGCCAACAATGCCTTGGGTGAAAAATCCGTCAAATACGGCGCTACCGGAAATTTTGTCCAAAGTTTGCGGGTTGTTTTATCAAACGGCGAAGTCATTGAAACGGGCCCGCTAAACAAAAAGGAGCTTAATCATAAGCTGGGTTTACAAAGCTTGGAAGGTGTAATATACCGCTCGCTGGATACAATGTTAGAGGAAAACGCCGATTTTATAACCCGTTGCCATAATTCCATCAAAACCCGCCACAACGCGGCTGGCTACAACATACGCAATGTTAAAAAAAATGGCGAATTTGACATTACTCCACTGTTTGTCGGCTCCCAAGGTACCCTTGGCATAATTACCGAGGCCACTTTGGACGTGGTTAAGCATAGCCCAAAAACAACTATAGCCCTGATTAGCGTGGATGACCTTGGCGACCTATATGACCTACTATCAGAAATTTTGCGACTTAAACCGAGCATTTTGGATATGCTCAATCGAACGACCGTTGAGCAAGTAAAGGAACTTAACCCCAATCAGCTGGCGGGCAGTTTGTCGCGCGAAAAAGCAGCCATGCATCTTTTTGTACAGTTCGATGAGCCAAAAGACGGCGACCGCCAAAAAGCCGTTAAACAGCTAACCAAGATTGTTGGCAGTGCCGGCGCCTGGCTGGAAGTTTTCGAAACACCCGATAGTCAGGAGCGCGTCCGTAAAATTCGCGACAGCGTGGGCAGCATTTTGATTGAGCCCCGTGGCCAAGCCAGAGCCGTGCCGGTAGCCGAAGATGTTTCGGTCCCAGTTGACCGCCTAATCGAATTTCTGACAGAAGTAGACAGCGTTTATAACGAAGTGGGCTTAGCGCCGGCCGCGTGGGGACAGGCCGGCAGCGGCGTGGTACGTATGTGGCCGCCCCTTGATCTGGGCAAAACCGGCGACCGGCAGAAGTTGTTCAAAATCCAGAACCATTTATACGCTGCGGCAGTGCGCTTAGGCGGCAGTATTAGCGCTGCGGCTGGCGACGGCCGCGTCCGGGCGCCTTATCTTGCTTTGCAGTACGGCGAAGAGCTGAGCAGCCTGATGCTGAAAGTCAAAAAAATCTTCGACCCGCACGGTATCTTAAATCCGGGAGTAAAAACGGCTTCGACGGAAGAAGTTAAGGCCCTCCTGCGTACCGAATACAGCTTGTCCAACTTTTACGACTATCTCCCCCGAAGTTAGTCACCAGCCAAAATACTTAACTAGCTACGCCCCGTACCAAAACCTGAGTGGAGAAGTCTGCAATCAGATTACGAAACATCAAGTTATGGTGCTGGGGTCAAGTATTTTGGCTGGTGGGTGAGAGAGGATTTGAACCTCCAAGCCTTGCGGCACCAGAACCTCAATCTGGCGTGTTTACCTGATTTCACCACTCACCCGAAATGTACTGCTAATCATGTAAATTATACCATTCAATCTGTTATAATAATCATTTGTCGGGCGCTTAGCTCAGTTGGCTAGAGCACCGCATTTACACTGCGGGTGTCGGGGGTTCGAGTCCCTCAGCGCCCACCACGGCGCTTTAGCTCCCGCGCTTCGCTCTCGCATACGCTTGAGCTTCGGCGGACAGGCAGTTGGTTACCAACTTCGCAAGCTTGCCCCTCGGAGCTCCGGCATAGCCGGAGCATAGTGGGGCGCTTTAGCTCAGTTGGTAGAGCAGAGGCTTGAAGAGCCTTGTGTCCTCGGTTCGAGTCCGAGAGGCGCCACCATCCACCGTCGCTCGATCCTAGCGGTCGAGCTATGGCGGATCGATAGGTCGTTTCGAGGACGAGAACCGGTATAGTTCGGTGCACGCAGCCGCGCAGCAAAATCGTGTTTACATGATTTTACCGAGCAGCGAGGGAAAAGTGCGAAGCACGCTGTCCGAGAGGCGCCACCATCCTTCGCATAAAGCTACGGATGGCAAGCCACATAACATTGCCAACGCCAAACCTAGCGGCCTGCCTGCCGGGGTCAAAATCTTGACGATATAATGAAGTCACTAATTAAGGAGGTGCTCATGCAATATGACATCCGCAGTGGAGTTAAACACCAACAAATCAAATTTAAAAAATTAATTATCGCTGCAGTCGCAGCCATCGGCATGCTGGCAGCGGCAACAGTTCCAGCTTTGGCAGATCGTCCGGGTTATGGGGAGCAGCCTGGATACTCGCAGGCTTCAGCTTGCGGCCAAGCTCACGGCTCATTCGCATACTTCGACGGCGATACTAATTTAGGTGTCAATAGCCTTGGCCCAGGTACTCCGACATACCATGTCGGTGCTGTCGGGCAGGAGCCGGGAGCAACGGGCTACAACAATTCCCATACCAACTGCCAGTAGTAAAATTAACAAAATAAATTTAGCCTAAAGAAATGCGCGGGCAAAAATGCCCGCGCATTTTGCTTTTACAGGGGTTTTTGCTACAATCTAGGCTATTGCCAGAGGCAAAGCATTTTGCATTTTACAGTTTGCATTTATCATTAATTTTTCATTGATCAATGATCATTGTTAATTCATTGAAAATTGTGAATTGATAATTGATAATTGCTTTTGCCAAAAGGCAAAAGCGCGGATTTAGCTCAGTTGTTTAGAGCGCTTCCTTGCCAAGGAAGAGGCCGCGGGTTAGAGTCCCGCAATCCGCACCAAGCATAAGCGTTGTAGTTAAATCTTTGATACCATTAATTTATGAACAAAAAACAGAAAGGGTTCGGTGCAGTTGAAGGTTTATTAATAATTATCGTTCTGGCGATTATAGGGGTAGTTGGCTGGATTGTATACAACAACTATCATAAAGTACCAACTATCACTTCCAATCCAAAAACTAACTCATACGCAATCTTGCCGCCTGCCACAGTGCCTTCCAAAGCAAGGCTATGTAGCGACTCCACAGAGCAACAAGTTGCTACAGGCTTAAGCGTCAACTTAACTTGCAGCAGTGGCGATCTCAATATTGTAGCTTGGGAACGAGCTGCCAAGGCAGAAGGCGGTAAGCCAGTTATGATGACCCTAGGTTATGACGCGACAGCCTCACAGGTTTGCAATGCCTATGGGGCCAACTTCGTAACTGGGACATTGGCTAGTGAAGTTTACCAGCTGGCGGCTCAATACTATGGATGGCATTTTACAGAAGATCCAACAGTGGCAGCATTGAATGGTAAGTGTTAAAGCGAAACTCCCACCTTTCGCCCACTGTGCAAATACTCCTGATGCGGCACCTCAAGTATTTTCCTCCAACATACTCCACTACGCTTATTGTTATTAACCAAAACAGCTTTTACAATTAGGTGGTGAAACAAACGCAGCGTGGATTTGCCATTTTTGAGTTGCTTATTGCTGTTTTTGTCATCGTTATTATAGCCGTTGCTGGTTTTTTCTTTGTTAAAAATAAACCGGCAAATAAAGATGATGGTAAAACAACTTCTATCTCTACCACAAGTTCTGAAACCAACACAAAAACGGACAGCGCAAAGATTAAGCATTTGGGCGTAAATTTAGATTATTATGATCCCGCTACCAAAAAAGCGGGTGATTTTCTGTTCACCAATGCCGAAGTATTTGCTAATCAGATTTTTATGAACTACGGGTACTTAATACCTGCTTCGCCTGACTACCCTGCAAAGCGGAACCCACAACCGACTTTTTTCTTACCTTTAGGAACGAAGGTGCATTCACTCGTAGATGGCAAGGTTTTTAGAGTGCCCAAACTATATAGTGATGATTACAGCGTGCAGGTGCAGACGGAGGGAAGCGAGCTTATATTTGAAGCCGAGCATGTTGTTAACGTCAAGGTCAAAGAAGGCGACACAGTCAAGGCGGGTGATATTATTGCCGAAGTAAGTCCCTTTGGCTCACAATCTGGAAGTGGCTTGGGATTATTTGAAATCGGTATCTTAAAGGGTGGTAACCCGCCGTCCCACATTTGTCCGTTTGATTATCTTGATGATTCAATCAAAGATGATCTGCTGAAAAAAATTACCGCCTTCCAAAAATCATGGGAGGAATATAAGGGGAATAGTAATATTTATGATGAGTCGCAAGTCGTTATTCCCGGCTGTGTTAGTCGTGACCCAATTGAAGGCTAGTGCTTCTTAATAAAAAATCCTCAAAACTTGAGGATTTTTTATTAAGAGTTTTGTGAGGTGGTTTTGGTTTTTTTTAACGGCTACGCAAGTCAGATACTTTGGCGTTGCCGCTAACTATCGCGATAGCAATCGCCAGAAGCAGTACGCCAACGCCAGCCATTAGCACAAAAAGGCCCAGTGCGACAGGCGAGCTCCAATCCCAAGTCATAGGTGATTCCCCTCTACCCACCGCTTACCTATTTGTGCCTTTACGATAACGCTTATTTATAAATTATGCAACTTTTTGGTGGGCGGGGAGGGACTTGAACCCTCAAGCCTTTTGGGCACAGCATTTTAAGTGCTGCGCGTATACCTGTTCCGCCACCCGCCCGGTGGAGGCGCGTACGAGAGTTGCACTCGTGTTGAAGCTTTTGCAGAGCTTTGCCTAACTCCTCGGCCAACGCGCCTTAAACATAGTATATACTACTATAATTTTGTTATGGTAAAGACGAAATTACTCCATTATAATTAGAGTATGCCGAAAAAACGTTCTTGGACAGATAACCAGCTTATCGAAGCCGTAACAAGATGTAAAAGCTACCGAAGTGTTTTAATTGAATTGAAGCTTATACCTGCTGGTGGTAATTATGATCAAATAAAGCGCCGCGTAAAAGAATTGCAAATTTCTACAGACCATTTTACCGGAAAAGGTTGGAATGTTGGAGGAATGTTTATTCCCAGGCCTGCACCACCCGTGGAAATTTTACTGGTGGAGAATAGTGATGTGCAGAGTTACAAACTCAAGGCGAAGCTCTTCGCTAAAGACCTGAAAAAACCCAAATGCGAACTATGTGGATGGGCTGAAGAAGCTCCAGATGGCAGAATTCCAGTGGAACTTGATCATGTTAATGGAGTTCGCAGAGACAATCGGTTAGAGAACTTGCGTATACTTTGTCCAAATTGCCATAGCTTGCAGCCAACACATCGAGGGAAGAACAAGAAAGTAAGCTTATCAAATTTAATAGCGGCTGAATAAGCCTTGTGGGTTCGAATCCCACCTCGCCCACCACACTTCGCCAAGGCTTCGTGTGGCAGGCCACACATAGCTTCAAGCGGTGGTGGAAGCAGGCCACGCATGAGAAATGCGAAGTGCGCCGCCCGTAGCTTTAGCGAAGGGTGGCTTATTATTTAATAGCTTGGCGTTTTTGGCGGACCATCCAATTTTCGACATTATAAAAGCGGTCCGCCGCTCCATTATCTACTTTGCGGTCATAACCGTAGACTGGACCGCGGGTAACGTATATATAGTTTGGTTGATAAAGGGCCAACGCCGGAACATCTGTAGTCCAGGCAGTCAAAAAAGCTTTGTACTTAACCTCACGGACGGCATTATCTGTCCGGGTTCGTCCAGCCTCTAAAGCCTCATCGGCAGACGAGGATTTGTATTCACTCAGATTGGAATGTCCTTGTGAGGTAATACTAGCCTGCGAGCTATCCCAGTAAGCAAAGACATCCGGGTCAGCGCCAATATTTATGCCGTATACCAAAATGTCATAATCATGCGTGGCGACAACCTGGCCCTGCAAATCATCGCCGCTGTAGTAAGTGAGATTAATTTTGACGCCTAATTTCTCCCATTGCTGCTGCAAATATTGAGACGTTAAAGAGTACTGCCGAGTATCTTGCGAGCGCAACGTGAATTCCAAAACCTTACCGTCTTTGTAACGTAGATTCTTATCTCCGCGTTTGTAGCCAGCTTGGTCCAGCAGCTGGTTGGCTTCATCGTAGTTGTAGCCGCGCTGGATAATATCGGGATTATAGCCTACTTGTCCCCGCAAAATCGGGCTATCTACCAACCCCGTGGGCTGGCCGGCTATAGTGACCAGCTGTTGCCTATCAACCCCCGAAGCCAGAGCTTTGCGGACGAGGGCCTCTGCCAGCGCACCGCGCGAATTATTAAAAAAAGCCATCACGATACTGGTCAACGGCGTGGTATAAGCTTGCACACCTTTATCATTTTTCAGTTCATCCGGTATGGCTTCCAGGCCGCTCATAGCACTGACCTGCTTTTTTTTAAAGGCCGCTATAAGCAGCTTTTCATCGCCATAAGTAATTAAATTAAAGCCATCTAATTTTGGCCTGCCGCCCCCGTATTTATCAAAAGCCGCCAGCGTAATTCTTTGTTGCCGGTCAGTAGTAGGACTGCCCAAAACTTCGACAAACTTCCATTCAAACGGCCCAGCGCCCACCGGCGCTGCATTAAACGGCGAACTCCTAAGAGAGGCCGCCGGAATATCTTTAAGCAAATGCTCTGGAATAATGCCGCCTGTCAGTGAGTGCGGGAATGAAGCCAGCGGGTTGGGCAAATCAAAGTTGACGGTGTGATCGTCTGGCGCTGAAACATCTATATCCTTCCAGGCGTTATAAAGTGATGATTGGGCTTCAATATTTTTAATAGTGTTATATGTAAAGACAACGTCAGCCGATGTCAGCGGTTTAGTGTCGTGCCAAGCCAGGTTTTTTTTAAGATGCACTGTGTAGTGCGTTGGAGCCGGCCCCATTGTCCAGTCCTGGGCTAAATTTCCCACTAAATTATTAGCGTTATCGTATTTGAGCAGGCCGGCAAAAACTAATCGGCTGATGGCAGAATCGGGCGCACTGGAAGCATAAAGCGGATTAGCATTGGTAAAGGTGCCGACAATACCCTCGGTGTAGATACCGCCCGGCACCGGTTGCATTGATTGGTAGTAGGGCGAAAGCGCCCGCGATTGGAAAAAGGTTGCCAAAATGAGCACCACGAACAGTAAAGTCCACAAAAAAACAAAGCGGCGGACTGATAGTAAGCGGTCAAAACGCCTCAGTAACAGTTTTTCGATCTGTTGGTCGGCAGCCTGCGAGAACTCCAGCGCGCCGCGGCGGCTTTTACGAAATCCCCGGCGCCAGCCTTGCCTGCCGGCCGGCAGGCGCTTTTTGGTCGCGTCATCCACCATCTATACTCGCTCCATTGATGGTCTACTACTGGGCGACAATTGTTATCAAAATGCTAGCAGCAAAGATAAAAACTAAGATGATAGTCAGCTGGTGCAATGTTTTGTCTGACCCGCGCCGAATGGTGTTGACTTCGCCGCTACCGCCCAAACCGGCCCCCAAGCTAGCGCCCCGTGTTTGAATCAAGATCAAAATTATCAGCAGCACGACCGAGACGATGGTTACATAATTCCAAATATTCACAACGCACCTCCGGCGCCATTAACCATTTTCGATTTACCTTTTACCCCAGCATTAAAGCTTGATGTTCCATAATCTGATTGCAGACTACTCCACTCAGGTTCTAATGCGGGGCAAGCCATACATTTACCATTAACTATTAACCATTGATCGTGGATAACGGAAAACGGATAACGCACGGTAAATGGTGAAAGGTGAACGGTCAACGGTTGATTCATGTTTCCTCCATAATTTTGGTTACCAAGAAGTTAACCAACCCAACAATTATACCAGTAACAATGGCCACGCCGAGGTTTTTGACGTACAAAGGATCGTATAACCAGCTGGCAATTAAAATCAAAAAGCCGTTTAGCACCAGCATGAACAGTCCAAGGCTGAAGATGATGGCCGGGAAAGATAGGATAACTAAAATCGGCTTTAGCGCCATGTTGACTAAGGCCAAGAAGAACCCAGCGCCAATTACCGTACCAACACCTATGCCTACGCTCAACCGGTCAGGCCCCAGTAGTGAAGCGGCGATCCACAGTCCAAGTCCAGAAATAATCCAGCGGACAAAGAAATGCGTTAAGAAATGCTGCATTTGCTCTAATTGTATCAAAGGCGCTTGCCCTTATCTTTTTTCGGCCGCTGCCTCACCGTGAGTAGCTGTTGGTCAAAACCGAGCTCGCCTTTGGAACTCCTCCCCCGACGTATCGTCGGGGTTCGTCAAACATCCAAAGGAGGCCAAGCCCGCTCAGTTTTGACAACATCTAATCAGGGCTCGTTAGATGTCCGAAAAAAGCTAGGGCTTGCTTGGTTATTTCATGACAGCGAAGTATTTTGCTAAGGCTTTGGCCATTTTGGGGCCTATTACCTGTCTTAGGTCGGCTTTACTGGCGACTACCACACCACGCGTCGAGCCAAATCGTTTAATAAGCTTTTTGCGCGTTACCGGCCCGATGCCCGGTATGTCATCAAGTTGGCTGGCTGTTTGGCGGTGAGCTCTTAGCGTGCTGTGATAGCTAATAGCAAAACGGTGCGATTCGTCGCGGATGCGCTGCAGTAGCTTCACGAGATGGGAATTTGCTGGCAAATTAATCACTTCATAAGTATTATTTTTCGAGATAATTACTTCTTCGAAGCGTTTGGCTAGGCCAATCATCGGAATTTGCGATAGATTCGCATTATTTCTGGCTTGCATGGCAGCGGATAATTGCCCTTTACCGCCGTCAATTAAAACCAGGTCCGGTATTCCCCATTTTCTGCGATTTACTTCGCGAAAACGCCTGCTAACGGCTTCACGCATGTGGGCAAAGTCATCGTTGCCAGGCAGTCTCATTTTGAATTTGCGGTAATCGGTTTTGCACGGCACGCCATTTATAAAAACCACCAGGCTGGCTGTTGTATCCGTGCCTTGGATATGGCTGATATCAAAACCTTCTATCCTCCTCGGCGGTTCTTTAAGTTTGAGCAGTTGAGTCAACTCGGTAAGCGCCAGGTCCTTGCTAGCGTCCAGCGTCTCGTGGTCGGAAAATATTACTTGGCGATTTAATGCTTGCAGTGAGAACAGTTGGTTGCGCAGTTTGGCGGCAGTTTCAAAATCTTTGGCTTTAGCCGCTCGTTTCATATCTCGCCCGATTTCACGCACCAAAGCCACCCGATTACCGCGCAGATATTGCATCAGCTTACGAAGGTTAGCGCGGTAATCTTCCAAGCTAGTCCGGTCCTCTTCCAGCCCCGGATCCAAGCCCAAATGGTAATGCAAGCTGGCCCTCCGCCGGCTGGCGGATTGGTTAAGCGGCTTAGAAATGGCGTAGGGGAAGGCCCGGCGTAAGAAACGCAAGGCTTTTTTGACTTCGAAGGTACTTATATATGGCCCAAAATACTGCGCGCCGTCATCCAGCGGCCGGCGGCTAAATGTGACAGTTGGGTAATCACTTTTATAATCAATCCGTACGTAGCTCAGGCTTTTATCATCGCGCAATAAGATGTTATAAGGCGGCATGTAGCGCCGCACCATTTCGGCCTCTAAAAACAGCGCGTCAACTTCGGTTTCGACCGGCGTCCAATCAATGTCAGCAACTTCCTTAATCAGAGCGGCTGTTTTTGCGTCAGCAACCCTGAGCGAAGTCGAAGGGTGGAAATATTGGCGTACCCGATTGCGAAGGTTTGCCGCCTTGCCAATATAAATAATCTCCCCAGCGGCATTTTTATGAAAATACACCCCGGGCGAACTCGGTAGCTTGGCTAATTTATTCTCCAGTTTCTTACTCATATTTGCTCCAATATGATAACAAAGGTTTGTCACCTTAAACGTAAGGTGTTATTATTTAGCGGACTATTAACTAACAGGAAGAAAGGAGCAGCCAAAAATGAAAATTGAAAAATATTACCTAGCAGACCTGGTTGCTCCAGCAGCCTGTTAACTGCTTTAATAAACACTTCTTCAACAAAAATTTGCTATTTAACGCGCGACTAGGAGGCCGCGCCCATGGAACAAGAACGTAACGTCAAGGCCGTAAGGTTGGCCGTAAAACATTACTGGCAACAGGTCCTGCATGATTGGTATCTGGCAGGGCCAGCTTTGATATTGCCTGGCCTTGGCAATATCCTTGGTTTTTATGTACCGCCACTTATTGTCGCCAAAATTCTTGCTAACTACGCAGGTGGGATCCATCCGACCATAGGCAACCTTATCCCATATATAGCCTTATTTGCCGGACTATGGCTAGTGGGCGAAGCGTTGTGGCGGATAGCCCTGCTGCTGCTTAGCCGGACCGAAACCCGTGGCATGAAGCGTCTTTATATACAGGCTATGGAATATTTATTCGCTAAAGACCAGGCTTTCTTTAACAGCAATTTCGCCGGATCGCTGACAAAGAAAGCCATCGGTTTTGGCAGGCGTTACGAAGATATCATGGACACTATGGCTTTTTCTGTAACCTCCGCTTTAATTCCTATATTTTTTGCCGGTTTTATTTTGTGGGGTTATTCTCCATGGCTAGTCGTCGCCTTGGTCGGTCTGCTTATTTTTGCCGGCCTTATTGCCGCACCGCTGATCCGGCGCCGGCAGAAACTGGTAACCAAAAGAGAAGCTGCCAGTAATGTCATGGCCGGTAATATTGCCGATACTATTGCCAATATGGCAACTGTGCGTTCATTCGCCCAGGAAAAATACGAAGCCAAAAGGCATCGCCTAAACGCCGAGGATTACATGTCCAAGACCCTAAAGGCTTGGGACTACAATACTCTGAGAATAGAAATGGTCCTTTCGCCGCTTTTTGTCTTTACTAACGCCGTCGGCCTTATTATTGCGCTGGCCTTAAGCGCTAATGGCTCTATTAATATTGAAGCTGTCTTCGTGTCGTTCAGCTACTTTGCCCAAATAAGCGGCGTAATGTGGAAATTTAACCAGATATACCGCAATGTTGAGTCAGCTATCACCGATGCAGCCCAGTTCACCGAACTGCTGATTGAAGCCCCGGCTGTGAACGATGTTGAGGACTCTAGCAATTTCAAGCCGCGCAAAGGCCTCGTTGAGTTCAAGGATGTGACCTTTCAGTATTCTGACAGTGCCGGTAAACACTTATTTCGGAATTTAAACCTGTCTATAAAAGAGGGCGAAAAGGTTGCTTTAGTCGGCCATTCAGGAGGCGGCAAGACTACCATAACGATGCTTTTGCTGCGTTTCATGGATATCGATAGCGGCCAAATCCTGATTGACGGCCAAGACATAGCCAAGACTAAACAACGCCAGTTGCGGGCGGCGATTGGTTATGTCCCGCAGGACCCGGCGCTTTTTCACCGAACTTTATCCGAAAACATCCGCTACGGCAGATTTGGAGCGCTTGAACAAGAAGTAGTGCGGGTTGCGAAGATGGCTCACGCCCATGAATTTATAAAGGAGCTCCCTTACGGTTACGAAACTATGGTTGGCGAGCGCGGCGTTAAGCTTTCTGGCGGCCAAAGACAGCGGATAGCCATTGCCCGGGCCATGCTTAAAGACGCGCCTATTTTGGTGTTAGATGAGGCCACAAGTGCGCTTGACTCAGAAAGCGAGAAACTCATCCAGGCCGGCCTTTGGAAACTTATGGAAGGCCGGACAGCCATTGTCATCGCCCACCGTTTAAGCACCATCCAGCGTATGGATAGAATAGTAGTTTTGGAAGAAGGAAAAATCGTCGAGGAAGGTTCGCATAAAGAACTACTGGAAAAAGACGGAGTCTACGCTAAACTGTGGGCCCACCAATCCGGCGGCTTCTTAGAAGACTAGCGCTCGCACCATTCAAAAAAGTGTGCGTTGCGCCGCCGGGTTGCCCGCCGCCCGCAGGTCCGGTCAACTCGGGTCTGCACTCCGCAGAAACACACTTTTTTGAATGGAGCTCGCTTGTCAGCTAAATACTTAACAAATTAAATATTTTTGTTGAGGGTGGAGTCGAAGAAATTTTGGCCAGACTTGATGGCTTCAAGATAATGGCTAACAACAGGAAAAATAGGACTCGGCAGTTTATTAAGCGGGAACCATTGCCAAAGCTCAACTTCGTCCAGGCCGCTATCGTCAGGCTCGCCACTTATCCAATCCGCCACGAAACTAACGTCAACATAGTGATTGGGATAAAAGTCCGTAAAATTACAAACCGCCAAAAAGCGCGGTTTACTAATAACTATGCTTCTGCCAGCCTCTTCGTGGAATTCCCGCAAAGCTGCTTCCAGCAGTGATTCTCCCAGTTCTAAATGACCTCCCCCGGTTCCCCAAAATCCTCCGCCAAGATTTCCTTTTCGACGGTGCATAAGTACATGACTGCCATCTTTTATGACAATAATTCCTACCCCGACTTTCGGTAAGGAGGTTGAGCTTTTCATAAGATATCTAGGCTATTTTTCTTTTTGGGCTTCTTCAGAAGCGGTGGCTTCGACTTCACCACCTTCTGCGGGTTTGGCTTCGCCTTCAGCGACTTCTTCACCTTCAGCAACGGCAGCTTCGGCGGCTTGGGCCGCAGCGGCTTCGGCTTCCGCGGCTAGCTCTTCCTCAGATATCATAGCCTTGGTTTCAACGACCCGAGCAATGGGGTGCTCGGCATCAGTCAAAATAGTTACACCATCTGGAACAACAAGGTCGGCGACCGTAATTTGATCGTTCAGTTCGGCCAGTTTGCCAGCGTCGACTTTCAACTCGTCAGGCAGGTCTTTAGGTAAAGCTTCAACTTCAACAGCATCGAGTTGGCGCAAGATCATCAGGCCAACTTTTTCGGCTGGTATTTCGCCCTCTAAGTGGACTGGTACTTCGGCTTCGACTTTTTCGTCACGGCGGATAGCTTGAAAAACCACATGATCCATGCGGCGTTTAGCTGGATGAAAATGCACATCTTTGATTAAAGCCAAGAATTTTTGGTCGCCCACATCTAAATTTAAGGGGTGGTGCTTGCCGGCTTCGCGATAAACTTTACCGAGTTCAAGTGCTGGCGCCATGACGTAAATAGATTCCTGTCCGTGGTTATGAATGACGGCCGGCACCATGCCTTGGGCGCGCAAAGACACCAGTTGTTTGCGGACAACCGTTCTTTGCTGCAACTGCAGTGGCGCATCTAAATCGGTCAACTAATTTCTCCTTTGCCCGCCTAAACTTCTTCGAAGTTTTTGCGGATAAAATCCCAGGAATTATAACAGATGTTATCAGTAATTTAAACTGTTACCCAGCACCTAGTGCCCAGTTGCTTCGCAAGATTATCCGTCTATCTATGGGATAGTCTGGGACCTAGGTGCTGGGTTACAATCAAAGCAAATGTTTTTTGACAGCGAACAAATTATCCAAAGTGGAGGGTTGTTATTAATCGCTTTAATCGTTTTTGCCGAAAGTGGCCTGCTTTTCGGCTTTATATTCCCCGGCGACACCCTGCTGCTGGCCGCCGGTTTTTTTGCCGGACAAGGTAAATTACCAATTGTCTGGCTGATAGTTGTCGTAGTAATTGCCGCCGTTCTTGGCGATAACGTCGGCTACCGTATCGGGCGCCGGCTTGGCCCCAAAGTTTTTAAGCGTAAAAACGGCCTGTTGTTTCGCCGCGAATATATTCAAAAAACGCAGGCCTTTTATGATCGCCACGGCGGGAAAACAATTGTTTTGGCGCGCTTTGTTGCCTACATTCGAACGTTCGCGCCAGTGGTTGCCGGCATGGGAAAGATGCAATGGCAGTTGTTTGCTTTTTACAATTTTTTTGGCGGCTTGCTTTGGGGCATCGGGTTGCCAATGGTCGGTTATTTTATCGGCAGTTCATTCCCCAACATTGACAAGTATTTTATCTGGTTTTTGATAATTTCCGCACACATTTTGTTGATAATTGCTCTTTGGCATATTTTTCGCAAGCCAGATACCCGCCGGAAGTTTGCCGCGATGATAAAAGAAGATTGGCACCATTACTTCAGTCGCAGCCGTAAAGACTAATCAGATTTTTTTTGACCGTAAATCATCAAGTGGGCAATAGTACCAAAAATCAGTTTATCTTCTAAAGGTTGTATCTCCCTTTCGGCCAGCAGTTTCGTCTGTCTAAGCTCTTCTTTCAACGTAAACTTAACAGATTCTTTTAGCCGAATTAGGCTTTCCGGCGTTTGCTCTGGCAGCAAATCTAAGCGCCACTGCAGTTCCTGATCGCTAACCAAAGGATTATTCTGCTTTAATTGGGCAATTTCCAAATCACAAACTAACCCAGTAGTACGCTCTATATTCAACATTTCTACCCAACTATTAACACTTTCTTTAAAAATTGTCCAGTATAACTGACTCTGTTTTTGGCGACCTTTTCGGGTGTGCCTTGCGCAATGATTCGGCCGCCCCCGTCGCCACCTTCTGGGCCCATATCTATAATATGGTCGGCCGATTTTATGACGTCAAGGTTATGCTCGATAACAATCATGCTGTTGCCGGCATCAACCAGCGCCTGTAGCACATGCAGTAATTTATCAACATCGGCCATGTGCAGGCCGGTAGTCGGTTCATCCAGAATATATAACGTGCGGCCGGTTGGCCGGCGTGACAACTCAGTGGCCAGCTTTACACGTTGGGCTTCACCACCAGACAAAGTTGTGGCTGGTTGGCCGAGAGTTATATAACCCAGGCCGACATCGACCAATGTTTGCAGTTTGCGGGCAATGCTTGGAATATTGGCAAAAAATTCTAGGGCTTGTTCGCAGGTCATTTCTAACACGTCGCTGATGGTCTTGCCTTTATAATGAATCTCCAGGGCTTCGCGATTATAGCGCTTGCCGCGGCAAACTTCACAAGTTACATAAACGTCCGGCAAAAAATGCATTTCGATTTTAATGACCCCATCGCCAGAGCAGTTTTCACAGCGTCCACCCTTAACATTGAAGCTGAAACGCCCTGGTCTGTAACCCCGAATTTTAGCTTCCGGCGACTGCGCAAAAAGTTCACGAATAGGAGTAAAAACGCCAGTATAGGTCGCCGGATTGGACCGCGGCGTACGGCCAATTGGCGATTGGTCAATAACAATAGCTTTGTCCAGTTGTTTAATGCCTTCTATGTCATCGTGCCGGCCGGGCACCGTTTGGGCGCGCATCAGGCGGGCCGAAAGTTCACGTGCTAAAATATCGTTTATTAAACTCGATTTGCCCGATCCACTAACTCCGCTAACCACTATCAGTTGACCCAATGGAATGTCAACGTTGATATTTTTAAGGTTATTTTCACGGGCGCCTTTAATAACCAGTTTTTTGCCGTTGGCCGGCCGGCGCTGGCTTGGCGTCTTAATCCTAAAGTCGCCTCGCAGGAACTGTGCGGTTACGCTATTTTTGGCTTTGGCTACTTGGATCGGAGTACCGGTGGCTACTATTTCGCCGCCGTGTATACCGGCGCCGGGGCCTATGTCTACCAAAAAGTCAGCGCTTCTAATGGTTTCTTCGTCATGTTCAACGACAATGACCGTGTTGCCAAGATCGCGCAGCCTTTCCAGTGTATTTAGCAAACGTTTGTTGTCGCGCTGGTGCAGGCCAATGCTCGGTTCGTCCAGTACGTAAAGCACGCCTTGCAACCCTGAACCTATTTGTGTTGCCAGACGTATACGCTGGGCTTCGCCGCCGGCTAGGCTAACGGCACTTCTTGCCAGAGCCAAATAATTAAGGCCGACGTCCTGCAAGAATTTCAGGCGGGCATTGATCTCTTTTAAAATTTGATGGGCAATCTGGGTCTGGGTGCTATCCAATTTAACATTTTTAAAAAAATCAGCGGCTTTATCAATGTCCAGCTCACAAATATCCATAATGTTTTTGCCGACAACTGTAATTGCTAAAACTTCGGGCTTCAAGCGTTTGCCGCCGCAGACATGGCAGGGCCGCTCCTGCATGTATTTTTCAATGTCACGGCGGATAAAATCGCTTTCGGTTTCTTTGTGCCGGCGCTCGAGATTCGGGATAACTCCTTCATAAGTCGTATTAAACGAGCGGCCGATGCCTAGAGAAATTCGGTAAGTTTCGCTGCCGGTGCCATAAAGGATTTTATCAAGCTGCGGCTTAGTCAGTTCAGCAGTTGGCACATGCAAGCTAAAACGGTACCGCTCAGCCACGGCTTGGAGTTTTTTCATCCACCAGGCATCAGTGTTAATACGGTTAAAGGGCCGAATAGCGCCTTCGGCAATCGTCAGCCGGCCGTTAGGGATGACAAGTTCTGGATCTACCTCGAGCCGGTTGCCCAGTCCCGTACAAACGGGGCAAGCGCCGTGCGGCGAGTTAAAACTAAAGGTCCGCGGTTCCAACTCCGGAATAGCCACATCTGGGTGATCGACACAGGCATACTTCAACGAATAGTGAAACTCCTTGTGAAAGGTCCGTCCTTTCACAGCTTCCGTATAAATTAGGGTATTGCCATTAGCGTGAAAGGACGGACCTTTCACATCGTCGATGGCTAGAACGCTTAGCAAGCCGTCGGCCAAGTCCAATGCTTGTTCGACGCTCTGGGCTAGCCGTGTGCGGCTGGCTTCGTTATTGACCAAACGATCAACCACAATATCGATTTTATGTTTGAAGTTCTTGTCCAACTGCGGAAATTCATCAAGCGCGTAAATCACGCCATCGACCCGGGCGCGGGCAAAGCCGGCGCGTTGGAATTGTTCGGGAATATGTTCGAAGGCGCCTTTTTTATCAATAACAATCGGCGCCAGCACAATAATTTTGGTATTCTTAGTCGCTTCAACTACCTGGTCTAAAATAGCGTTTGAGGTTTGACGGGTGACCGGCTGGCCACAGATAGGGCAGTGTGGGATACCAACGCGCGCAAAAAGCAGGCGTAGATAATCATAAATTTCGGTGACAGTTGCCACCGTACTGCGCGGGTTACGGCTGGTGGATTTTTGGTCGATGCTAATGGCTGGCGAAAGCCCATCAATCTGGTCGACATCGGGCTTTTCCATGATGCCTAAGAACTGGCGAGCATAAGCGCTGAGTGACTCCACGTAGCGACGTTGGCCTTCAGCGTAAATAGTATCAAAGGCCAAAGAAGATTTACCGGAGCCAGAAAGACCAGTTATAACCACCAACTTCTCGCGCGGAATCTCCAAGCTAATATTCTTGAGATTATGTTCCCTCGCACCAACAACTTTAATCACATTACTCATAAAACCAAGGGAGTGATTATACAGAATTTTTCGGTTTTTTTCCAGTGTTTGTCTTAATTAATTAAAATAAGCATTAGTAATATAAAGTAATTGATTATTTTGCAATTTAGTTGTAGAATGTAATCAGATTAAAGGTTGGGCCGCCATCCGCCTTAGACGGATTGCGGCTGAAATGTAAAAATGTTAGATTTTCTGTTAGTTCTAGGCCAGATTCCTGGCACAAATATTCAAATCTCTTTTTGGCAGCTAGTTTTTGGTATCCTTGGAATCTGGTTGGCTATACGTTTGTGGCGCCGCCCGGCCTTGCGCCGTAAATATATTTACTGGTTTGGGTTAGTTTCATTTTATATTTATTTTCGCTATCGCCACTTACGCCAGCGGTAAAATTGATTGGCCATACAATTTTAGCTCTTCCAGCAAGTATTTTTGTTCTTTATTAAGCCGTGGCTGTTTGCTTAGCTCTTCAATCCGCTTGAAGTACTTGGCGACCGGGCTGGCTTCGCCGCCGCCTTGCAAGCGCTTAGTTTTGAAAGTTTCCCACCACTTCTTTTGGGAACTTGATAAAACTTGCGGGAAATTGCGGGCTTTATATAGCGGCAGAATAAATTTTAGCCTGTCATCGGCAAAGCCGGGGTCAAAGTCGGCCAGCTCATCCGGGCCGGCCGCCCGCACGGCGCTCATCTTGGTTTTATCCAAGTCACTGACAAAGCCATCGTAAAGCTGTTCGTCAACTTTTTGCTCATCGACAACCAGTTCCGGCTGGCGCGCAGGATAAATAATTTCCAGCGCCGCGACTAAATTTTTAGCAAAGTCTTTGGCAGTTTTTAGTTTTTTGAAGTTTTTATCAACTTTGTTCTGGTCCAGCTGGAGGCGCTGGGTGCTGGCTTGATCTAAAACCGACAACGGCGCGACAGCCGGACATCTATTATATGACAGTAGTTTCACTGGAAAGTATGGCACATCTTCTCCGCGTGCCGACCATTTGGCCGCCAATTCTGAAGGATCCAACTTTATAAATTCTGAAGGATCTATACGCAGGTCATACATCAACATCCCCCGCCCCTCCGGATGTGGTGCTATGGCTACAGCTACAGTCGTTTTTTGGTGTTCACTGGGGTAGCGGCCGCTGGTATAAACCAGCGGATCGCGCTTGTTAACCAAAACTTCAACCTTGGTTTTATCACGCAAATTAAGCAAATAATCAAACAACTTTGGCTGGCTGTTGTGGATCATCTGTGCCACAGCTACTAGGGTTTTAACATCACTCAAGGCATCATGCGCGCCGTCGTGCTTTAGTTTATTCATGGAAGCCAGATATCCAAGCGCAACAGTTGCTTTACCGTCTGGCGCGAACGGCCATTTAATACCTTCTGGCCGCAACGCCCGAGTCATCCGCGCCACATCCAGCAAGTCCCAGCGACTGCGGTTATTCTTCCATTGCCATTCGTAAGCATCGTAAAAATTGCGCCACAGTAGATGACGAATAAATTCGTCGTCAAAACGGATATTGTTGTAGCCGACAGTTATTGTATCTTTGGAAAATACTTGAGCGGTTAAGTATTTTGCAAACTCAGTTTCGTTGACACCTTCGGCTTTAGTTTTTTGCGGCGTGATACCATGGACCAAAACGGCGTCCGGTTCGGGCAAAACGTCGTCCGTTAATTTAATTAGAATGTTGTCCGGCTGGCCGATTGGTTTTAAATTCATATCTGTACGTTGGCCGCCAAATTGCATAATCCGGTCAGCCCTTGAGTTAAATCCGCTAGTCTCCAAATCGTAAAAATAAAAGGTCATCTCAACCCGCAGTCTATCTTATCAACCCCTAATAACAAAATTCTGACATATGTTAGAATTTTGTTATGCAAACTAAAAAGGCAATTAATGCTGTGCTGCAACTACTGGGCGTAAGCGGACTGTCTGGTATAACGATCGCCGCGCCCAATGCTTTGCAGGCCTTTGATATATTTCTTCGCAAAAATAGTAAAATCAAAATTTTTGATAATCAAAAAATATTTTACGAGCTAAAAAGGCAGGGCTTAGTTCACGTTAGCCAGTTTAGCAATGAGACAACTTTTACCCTTACACCGGCAGGCGTTTATCGCTTACAACGACACATCATTGAGGCACTAAAAATACCCCGGCCCAAAAAGTGGAATATGAGATGGCGACTGATAACTTATGACGTGCCCAACAAGCAATCACGCCAAAGAGCTTGTTTTACAGCACGACTAAGTTCGCTGGGATTTTACATGTTACAGCGAAGTGTCTGGGTACATCCCTTCCCTTGTTTTGATCAAGTGCAGCAGATAGCTAGCCATTTCAACGTGTTAAGATATTGCGTCTTTTTGGAAGTTTCCAAGATTGACAGGCATTCCGAGCAGCGCTTACTGCGCCGCTTTGAGCCGCTGCTTCCACGCCGCTAGTAGTCAATAGTACCAATAACCGGGTCGCCGATTTGGATTTTTTGGCTGGGCGCTATCCCACGGCGCTCCAGTTCCTTCATAATCCCCATTTTATACATGATGTCACGCAGGCGCTGCTGGCCGTGATAGTCGCCGAAGTGAGTACGAGCCGCAAAGCGTTCGATTTTTCTGCCGGTGATCACAAATCCCTCTTTGGTCTTTTTGATTATCCAGACATCCTCATCCTCACGCAAGCCAATGACAGGCAGTTCGGCTTTGGCCTTTTTATGCGGGGGCTGCTTTTTGATTTGTTCAACCTTTTTTTGCACCGTACGCAGTAGCGCTTTCACCCCTTCGCCGGTAGGGCTGGCGATGGCCGTCACTATCACAGTTCGTCCAGCAATCTGCTTAAGGGCTCCCAGTTGTTTTTCGACCTTGCTTTTATCTACCCCGTCTATTTTGGTTAGGGCCACGATTTGCGGCTTTTTACTTAAATCTATTTTATAGTCGCGCAGTTCCTGCATGATAGTTTGGTAATCCCCGGCGATATTTTGGCTGTAGACGTCAACCAAATGGACCAGCAGACTGGTGCGCTCGATGTGCCGCAGGAATTCATCGCCTAGACCTTTACCCTGACTGGCACCTTCGATAAGACCTGGGATATCGGCAAACAGCAGACTGGTTTTTTGGTCGATGTCTACCACTCCCAGATTTGGCACTAAAGTTGTAAAAGGATAGTCGGCAATTTCCGGCTTGGCGTTGCTGATAACAGATAGCAAAGTCGATTTTCCGGAGTTTGGCAGGCCAATTAGCCCGACATCGGCAATCATTTTCAGCTCCAGTGCAGCTTGGAGCATCTCTCCCGGCTCGCCCTTTTCTGCGACTTTAGGAGCCTGGCGGGTGGAGCTCACAAAATGGGCGTTACCGAACCCCCCTCGTCCGCCGCGTGCTAAAACCTCCAACTGACCATCGACTGTAAAATCGGCCAAAACTCGACTGGTTTGGTCGACCACAACTGTGCCTACTGGCACAGCCACCTCTAAATCAGCGCCGTTTTTGCCGTGTTTTTTATCGCGCATCCCCGGTCGGCCGTTTTCGGCCTTTAGTAATTTTTTATAACGGAGGGCGGCTAGTGTGTTTTGATCATGACTGGCGCGCAGGATAACAGCGCCGCCATGCCCGCCGTCACCGCCGTTAGGCCCACCAAGTGTTCTAAACCGCCGCCTGAAACTGACAATGCCGTCACCGCCATCGCCCGCTTTTACGGTCACATTAACTCGGTCCACAAAACTCATACCTAAAGAGTACCGAGTCCTTAGTCCTTAGTCCACAGCTAACCCCCCATCATTGACTGTCAAGCGAGCCCCAAAAATGAACAAACCCCGAGCAAACGGATGAAGCTAGGCTCAAGCGAGAGCCGAATAAAGCCAAAAGATAGTCCTGAACCTCATCTAAAGAAAGTGAAGGGCCGACTGTAAGGAGTCCTTTTGGCGCGGCGCAGGTCCAGTTTAGATTCAATCGTGCTTTGCGAAAGGTTTGTGAGGTTTTGGGGTGAGCGCCCTATTGATAAATGTAATTTTGGAAGCGAGTAATAGGTGTCCAGTCACTAAAGCCAACCCGGCCCCAACCGGCCAGGCCGTTCATATCGGAATACTTAATCATCGTGCCGTCAGCTGAAACCTCGCTAACAACCCCTACATGCCCTAGCCAGCCGGCGTTGGTTTGGCCGATAGCACCGGGACGTGGAGTAGTACTGACAGTCCAGCCGGAAGCTGCCGCATAATTATCCCATGTGTTGGCATTGCCCCAGTTGTTGGGCACGGTAACCTTGCCAGCCACGTAGTAAGTACAGTAGCCGAAGTCATAACCATTGCCGCCATAACTGGCCACGAATACTCCATAGGTTAAAGGCGCGGATTTACTGGCGTTAGGAATTATTATTTGTTCGCCAAGTTTCAAGCCATTTATTTCAGCATCGTTATAGGTAATGATTTGGCTCTCATCGGCGCGGTATTTGGTGGCTAAAGCGGCTGGCGTATCACCGGCCTTGACCGTATAGACTATCCCGTTAACCGGCGGTATCGATAATTTGGTGCCAGCCGCAATGGCATTGCCCGACAGGTTATTGGACCAACGGACGCTGTCGGCACTAATGCCGTATTTATCGGCGATTTTCGCGATAGTATCTCCAGCTTGGGCGGTGTACTGTATGATGCCTTGCTTGGACTTTTGGACAGTTGGCACAATCTGCGGTTTGGCTAAAATAGTGGTATCGCTGGGGGTCATAGCCAGTAAGATACTGTCGCTGTCGGCTTGGCTGCGGACGGCTTTTATCTCAGGCAGTTGGGCCATCTGGGCCGCAGTCAGGGCGATTTGGGCGGCCGATAACTGGTCCAGCGGGCTTTGTTGGGCGCTGGCCGTCGCGCTCACACTATTAACCGTACCAGTGCGGATGGTCTGGCTGGCCGAGCGATTGCTAATAATAAAAGTGCCAATTCCCAAAAGCAGTACCAAGTTACCAACGACCAGCCCCCAGCGGGTCACGCGCCGCTTGGATTTTTTATCAAGCCTGTCGTATCTTTGTTTGGGCAACGAGGAAATAGAGTCCAGCGAAGGGACCTTTCGACTAATATCGGAAAGTTTGATCTGGGGTTTCTTAAGCTGCGGCCTAGAAATATTCATCCTAAAAATACGAAAGGTAAGCTAGAGGCAGGACAAAGACCTTTCGTAGGTATTATTATATCAATCCACTCCGCCAATAGGCGCCTCTGACCACTGTTTGTGTATCCCTTGACAAAGTCCTACCTGAGGCATAGATTAGTGCAGTATTTTTTAACTGCTTCCTCGTGCTCGACTTGGGTGCGGCTAAAGTGAACTTCAAGGTCGTCCCCAGCCACGAAGAAGAGGTAGTCGGTAGTCGCCGGATTGGCAACCGCACGTAAAGCGTCATAGGTCATGTTGCTGATCGGCCCGGGCGGCAAGCCGTCGTTTTTATAAGAGTTATAAGGAGATTCAATGGCCAGGCTGCGCTGCATCCCCTGGATGGCTGAGGCATAAAAGGCAGTGGGGTCGGATTCTAGGCGGATACCTTGTGACAGACGTTTGTAAAATACCTGGGCGACTGTCGGCTGGTAGCTCGGGTTATCCGTTTCCTGAGCGACTATGGAAGCCAGCGTTATACCTTGAAAAATACTAAGTGAATGGGCGCCAAAGCCATTAATAACTTCAGGGGTAAGATATTTTTGCATTTCGTCCAGCGATTCCCGGACGATAGTGGAGGCCGGTGTGTCGGCTTGCTTCTGAAAAGAGTCGGGGTATAAATAACCTTCCAGTGAAGCACCCAGCGGTAAACTTGCCAGCGCCGGATGGCCACTGTAAGCTGCCGGGTTGAAAGCAGTTTCAATTTCCGATTTGGAGTACCCAGCCGCCGCGAAAGCCTGCTTAATTTCATCTAGTCTTTTTTGCGGCAGGATGGTTAATAAATTTTTAGCCACATCGCCGTCAACCATTTTCTTAACTATTTGGCTGACGGACATCGAGGAACTCAAAGAATAGGTTCCAGCCTGCAATTTGTTGTGCAGTTCGTTGCTGCGCACGTAAGTTTCAAAGACCCGGGTGTTACGGATCAAACCAGCGCTTTTAAGCTTGACGCCGATTTGGTGCAAACTGGACCCGCTAGTAACTGTAAAATAGCGGGTTTCGGCTGAAGTTGAAACCGGCATCAGGTTATTGTTATACCAGCTGCGCAGGCCAATGATAACGCCACCCAAAGCCAAGGCAGCTATTAAAATAACTACCGCCAATATTTTGGATGACTTGCGCGGTAGCTTGATCATGCTTTGCATAGGTTAGCACATTATCCGTTGGTGAGGGGGCGCGTCTAAAAAATCCTGTAAAATGGCTGCCGCCGCCAGCGCATGCTCATCATAGGAGCTCTTAGCTCTTAGCTCATAGCTCTTAGCCTTGATGCTGGTCAATGCCTCGTCCTGGAAGTAAAAAGGCAAGCCAATCTCTTTTTGGGCAGTTTTTACCCACTCCCGTACCCAACGGGTTTGACCGGTGTCTTCGCCGGATAGATTCCGGGGGAGACCAATCACAATAGCTTCCACTTTATTTTGTTTAATTAACTCTTGCACCCCGGCTAAAGCCTCACTGGTTTTAACAGTTTTTAGCGGCTCAGCCAGCCGCGCCGCACTCGAGCCGCGCGCCATCCCGACTTTAGCTGCTCCGACGTCAAGGGCTAGTATTTCCATTGCTGTCAACCTGCTGCTGAATAACCGTTATTTTACCCGGTTTTTTGGGAGCTTTACTGACCCAAAAGGGGCTAAGTTTAACATCGACTTCTTTGACGCCAGGCAGGACCGATAGTGTCGAGCGGATATCGCCGCTCTTTTGGCCGCCGACAGTCTTTTTGACATTCACCTCATCTATGATTGGCACGGCTGTAGTTTCTTCGACAAGCTGCAGGGTAACTTTGTTTGGCGACTCCTGGTTTTGGACGCTAACGCTCAGGCCCTTTAGTACATCTTCATTGCTTGGCTTTTGCTGGCTGGAATCGATTTGCTTATTAAGTTGGTTGGTGACAACCTTTTTAAGGTCGTCTTTTTTAACGCTTAGGATACTGTAGGTTATCTTGACGGTGATATTAGCAGTTGTCGCCGGCGAACCGACCGCCGGCGAAGACGTTGCCGCAGTGTCGCCAAGTTTTAGAGTAGATTCGATAACGTATAGATCCTGGTCCTCCAGGGATTTTTTGAATTCTTTGGTAAATTTGTCGGTGTCGGCAGCAGTAATCTTTTGTTTAGCCCCGTCAACGTCGCCCTGGCTCAATATCGTAGCAATGTTGTCCGTGCCGCCGCTGGCACTACCGCTGGCGCTGACGTCCGAACGACCGGCTACGCTAAAAGCGGTTCCGGCGCCAATGTTGTATTTAGAGCCGCCGGTTTGGGCGGTAATAGATGTAGACCCGCTGGATTTAAAATAAATACAACTATTTTTTATCTGGTCAAAAACAAATGAGGTTTTTTGTTGAGTTATATAAGTCAGCCCGCTGGCACTTATACCTGAGCCGGCCGGTACGTCAGCTGGCGTGGCTACGCTATTGCATACCTGAGCAGACATTGTTACTGAGCCTTTAGCTTTATCGCCGTTATTTTGCTGACCAGTGGCGTTAACGGTAGAAGTGGCGGTTTGGTCTTTTTTTTGAAGGACTGCCGGAATAACGCCTTTTTCCTCATCCAAAGTTTTGGCGGCCGTGTCCGCCGTTAGATTAAAATTGGCAGAAACCGGCAAGCTGGTCGTTTTGATAGTTATGAGCGCTTTGGGCAACACGGAAGTGGCCAGATAAATGAATACAATCAGTAAGATCAGCCCAACACTCCCCAGCCCTAGTAATAATCGGAACTTATTGAAGTTTGGAACTTTCAAATGCTTATCTTTAGGAGTTTTTGGCTTGGCAGTCGATGTCCCTGCCGCCTCTTTAGCGGCTTCGTCTTCGCTATCCAGCGGGATAGTCTCTGGCTCTTCAACTTCGTGCCCGGCGGCCAGTTCACCAATGCTGCGGCCATAGTCAATTTTGGCGTTGGCCTCATCAATTTCTTCTTCGGTCTTGGCCTCGGGCGCCTCATTACTGGGCGGCGCCGCAGCTTCGTGCAGCGGCACTGGCGAAGGGGGAATATGTGGTTTGCTTTGTAAACTTTTAGCGACGTGGAGCTGCGCTGCGCCAGCCAACGGTAAAATTGCTGAGTCACTGGTTATCAAAACGATGTTTTTACCGGCATTTTCGGCGGCGCGTTTAAGCAAACGCATATTGACGATACTTTGTAAAACCGCTGCCCGCTTGGGCAAAACCAGCGCGACTACTTTGGCGCCGGCAGTTTCGACTTTATCGATAATCGAGGTTATTTCGTCGTCAAGGTCGATATAAACGGTGTCTTTACCTGGCTTCTTGGCCTCTGTCGTCATAATCTTCCTCCAGAAGCAAAGTTCAAAAACCAAACACCAAACACCAAACACCAAAAATTGAAATTTGGTAATTTTAGTTTATTTGAAGTTTGCCCGGCCTTCGCAGCCAAGCTTGCTTCGGCGAAGTAGGCAAGTTTGAAGTTTGAAGTTTTGAATAACGAATTCATACACGCAGTACCTTGTTAATCTTATCTTTAACTGAAGCCCGTTCGTCGGCCGCACCGGAGTTTAGCGTATCCATGCCGACGCGCAGTAAGCCCATTGCTGTTATGTAGGTATGATCAGAGGCATCGCCTGTGGCATCAGTTATTCCAATAACTTCATCGGGCTGGATGTGCTGCACAATAGGTTTTTTGGTAAACGGCAGGTTTTTATGCCAATCGCTATCTTCCAGCCTATGTACTAACATCTCTAAACTGGAGCCGCCGCCGCACAGCAAAATTCGATGAGGTAAGTGATCTAGTTTATTCAATTCGGCCAAAGCTAGTTCGACGCCAGAGGTCCAGACATTTAGTGTCCTGCCGAGCACCTTTTCGATGGCCGGTTGTTGTTTAGCGGCTACCAAGTTGCCGCCCAAGCCAATTTTTAAGGCTTCGGCTTTGATAAAGTCAATGTCCAGTTCCCGTTCAATAGCATGGGTAAAGGCCCGGCCGCCGATGCCAAACATTTTAGTGCCCTCCACGCCGCCCTCGTTAACTACCGCGATATCGGTCGTGCCGCCGCCGACGTCCATCAGCACGGCGCTGACATTGGTGTTGGGGTCATCGCCGACTACCGAGCGCGCCACGGCGAATGGTTCGGCCGCTACCGCCAGCAGTTCCAGATCTAGTTCTGTGGCGGTACGTTCCAAGGCGCCAATGTGTATCATCGGCGCAAAAGCGGTGTACATTTCAACCACCACGTCTTTACCCTGAAAGCCAACGGGGTTGGTCACTTTATAGCCGTCAATATCGATGCGCACTAAAGCGCTATTAACTAGGCGTACTTGTACGTCTTGGCCGCCAAGCTCCCAGGCCAGCTGTTGGCGAGCTTTTTGCTCGGCGCGTTCTTGAACCAGCTCGATAATACGCTCCATTTCTTCAATGTTCAGTTCTTTAGAGGGGTTATTACGAGTAAAGCGCACAGTCGAGGTGGTGCCTTTGACCAGTTCGCCGGCTATACCGATAATAACTGTGCGGGCTGAAACGCCAGCCTGTTGTTCGGCGGCCGCCAGCGCTTGGTCGCAGTTGGCCGTAACTGCGGCAATATCAGCGATGGCACCAGCCTGCATATCGGCCAGTTCCTGGTGGGCCCGGCCAACACCAATAATTTCCACTTCGTTACCCACCACCCGGCCAACCAACGCTTTTATAAATTCTGTACCGATATCCAGCGCTACCAGATAATTTTCAACTGGTTTACCCCGACCGAAATGGAGGGGTTTGCCCCGCTTTCTTGTGACATTTGGTAGTTTACTTTTTAGGTCTTTTACCCTGTTAAGCATAGGCGTCATTCAGGTTGAATTATAGCATACCAACACCTCTACTCTCCGTCTTCCAACTCTCCACATATTTCTATGTTTCTTAAGAAATATAGAAATATGGTAGGGTGGAGGTATGTTAAGCACTAAGAGGCTGCAAAGGCATATGAAGGGTGTAGCGAACCATCGCCGGATCAGCATTCTTTTATTACTAGAAAGGAACCCTGGACTTTCCCTGCTGGACATCGCCGAGCGCCTAAAATGGAACTTCAAAACGACAGCTGATCATTTGCAGCGGCTTACTTCAGCCGGGTTAATTATCAAAGGTCGCCACACGGGTAGTGTGCCGCATAAATTAACCAAGCGCGGCCAAACTGTTCTTGAGTTCTTAAAAACATTAGAATAGTTTCAACTATTGGAGAGTTGCTTTAATTCTTCGTACTCCAGCAGAAGAGGCTTCTTCTTTGACGATTTTGAAACGCTTGCCGCCTTCACCAATGATTCCAGTGTGTTCCACGTGCGGGCCGCCGCAAATTTCGCGGCTGAATGGTCTGGCTGGATCACCGATCGTGTAAACCTTAACTCTGTCGCCGTATTTATCACCGAAGGCGCCCGACGCACCTTTTTTGAAGGCTTCGGGCGTTTTTTCTTCTTTCCAGCTGACCGGCAAATCTTCCTTGATTTTTTGATTAACTATATCCTCGACTTTCTTAAGCTGCTCAGGTGTAACTTTTTGCGGATGGCTAAAATCAAAACGGGTACGTTCGGCTGTGATATTACTACCTCGCTGGACTACATGGTCGCCCAAAACATCTTTTAGAGCGCGGTACATTAAGTGGGTCGTGGTGTGCAGTTTAACCACCGCCTCAGAGTGGTCGGCCAAACCACCTTTGAACATACCGGCGCTGGCGGTTTGGCTGCGCTTTCGCTGTTCCTGCATTTGTTGGTTAAACACCTTATCAGCATCATCCGCAATTTTTATTCCTCTTTTTCGTGATTCTTCTTTGCTTAGATCGACAGGGAAACCGTCTTGATCATAAAGCTTGAATAGGAGCTCCCCAGTCAAAGTCGATGGGGCAGGTTTATAGTGCCCCATTTTTTTAATTTTTTCTTCCTGGGTAGCTGTTTTTGTATCATATTCTTTTGCTGGTTTGAAATATGCTTCAAATTCTCGGAGGCCGTGGCGGAGGGTTTGGCGGAAGAGTTTTTCCTCTCGTATAAAGGCTTCGATTACTTCTTTCTCAGCCTTTTCGACCTCCGGAAAGTCAGGTTTATAGATATCCACAACTATTTTTGCGACTTTTTCGCATAAATCGTGCTCGATGCCTATATCTAGCGCGTACCTGATAGCCCGCCTCAGTAGGCGCCGTAAAACATATCCTTGCGTCTTATTGCTCGGCATAACACCGTCCACCGCCAAAAAGATAGCCGCCCGCATGTGGTCAGCTATAACCCGCATGCTTTGTTGATGTTCGGCGTATTTTTTGCCAGATAACTTTTCTAAACCTTCAATAATTGGCCAAATTAGGCTGATTTTGAACATATCGGGGTTGTTGTTAACCGCCGCCGCCAGCCTTTCCAGCCCGCCGCCAAAGTCAACGTTAGGTTTTGGCAAAGGCTCAAAGCCTTTGGACTTTTTTTTGTAAGCCATAAAGACGCTGTTGCCTATTTCCCCAAACCGCCCGCAGTCACAGTTAGGGTGACATTTTTCGCTGTATTTATTGTCATGTTCTACCCCCGTAAATTCATAAAATACTTCACTGTCAGGTCCACCGGGCTCGCCATCGCGCATACGGCTCGGTTCGCCCTCACGGCTCCACCAATTATGCTCAGCGCCATAGAAAACAATCTTATCTTCCAAAACTCCGAGCTTTTTCCAAATGGCAGCCGATTCATCATCGCGCGGTATACCTAATTTCTTATCGCCTTCGAAACAAGTCGCCCACAGCCGGTCTTTGGGCAATTTCAATTCTTTAGTCAGGAATTCCCAGAACCACGGCAATTGTTCTTCTTTGTAATAATCGCCCAAGCTCCAATTGCCGAGCATTTCAAAAAAAGTTGTGTGGCGGTTATCGCCGACTTCGTCCATGTCTTCTGCCCTGAAACAGGTTTGGCTATTAACCAACCTTTTACCAGCAGGGTGCTTTTCGCCCAGTAAATACGGTACCAATGGCTGCATGCCGCTGCCGGTAAACAGGGTTGTTGGGTCATCCTGCGGCACCAAACTGGCTCGTGGAATCACTTTGTGCCCCTTTTCCTGAAAATACTCGAAGTATTTTTTACGTATCTCCTGCGCGTTCATCAGGTCTATTGTAACCCACGCACCAAAAACTTGAAGCTCTATAATCTGATTACAAACTACTCCGCTCAGGTTTTGGTGCGGGGCAAGCAGAGGTAGAAACTAAACAACAATCCCGCCGCCAAGACAGACGTTACCAGAGTAGAAGACGGCGGATTGGCCGGGAGTTAGGGCGCGGATTTCTTCATCAAGTTTAACTAAAGCTTCAAAATTACTTAACAAGTTAAGTTTTTTGACTGGAATAAGTTTTGCCCGATGGCGTGTTCGCACCTGTAGGGACTGTTCCTGCAACGGTGCTTCGTTAATCCAGTGGATATCAGCCAGATTAATCTGGTTGCTCCAGAGCTTTTTGTCTTGGAGGTCGGTCGTTACGTAAACTTCGTTCTTTTTCATATCCTTGCCAGTGACATAGTATGGTAAACCACCACCCACATCTAGACCGTGGCGTTGACCGATGGTGTAGAAAATAGCCCCATCGTGCTCGCCAACTGTCCACCTCCGCCGGCCGGCGGATTGGTCAATGATTTTGCCCGGCTTTTTATCAACATATTGGCTTAAAAAATCTTTAATGCCAATCTTACCTACGAAACAAATGCCCATACTTTCTTTTCGATCGGCCGAAACCAGTTTGTGCTTTTTGGCTAGCGCCCGAACCTGCGGCTTGATTAAATTACCAAGCGGGAAGATAGTTTTTTGTAGAGCTTCTTGAGTTATGCGGTATAAAAAGTATGTCTGATCCTTATTGGCGTCTTTTGCTTGCAAAAGACGAGGAACTAGTAATTGGGAATTAGGAATTAGCTTTTTGTCTGCCTTTTTACTATTTTCTATTTCCTGATTGCTATTTTCTATTTGGGCGTAGTGGCCGGTGGCTATATAATCCGTTCCGTCATCAATTGCCGTTTCCAAAAATAGCCGAAACTTGATTTCTTGGTTGCACATGATATCCGGATTTGGTGTGCGGCCAGCTTTGAATTCGGCCAGCATATAGTCAACAACTTTGTGCCTGTACTGCTTTTCGAAATCGTACATTTTGAAGTCGATGCCTAGCTGTACGGCCACGCGCTTAGCGTCCTGATAATCATCTTTCCATGGACACTTAACTCCCGGAAAATCCTGGCTCCAGTTCTTCATATAGATGCCAACAACTTCATAGCTCTGCTGTTTGAGCAGCAAAGCCGCCACAGAGCTGTCCACTCCTCCGGATAATCCGACATATACCTTTTCCATGCTGTACCAGCTTAACAGAGGTCCGACCTTGTATAAAGAGCGGTAAAACTTTGCAGTTTTAATTTATATTTTGGCTTTATCCAAGGTCGGACCTCGGACTGGCAGTGGTTAGACGTCTAAAAAAACTGTTACTCTATCGCTTTTGACATGCATGACGGCTTGGTTGACGTGCATGGAGAAGTCTTTTTGGCCGGCGCGGCGGACAGTGACTTTGCCAGGTTTAAGCAGGCTTATGAAGTTTTTGTGGCGCGGCAGGATGTCGAACGGACCAGTGTCATTAGTGGCCGAAACGCTGTCTGCGGGTCCATCGAAGTAGATGCTGAAAGGAGCATAGATTTTGACGCGCATTGTTTTTTGCGCTGTTTTGACGCTAGGCATTCATTGAGCCCTCCAAAATAGCCTCTACGCCGCGCAACGTTTCTTCTCGAGCGATGTAAATACCTTTCTTGCCCGTAATTTGTTCGGTTACGAACATGCTTTGACTGAAAAAGGAAATTAGCGCCCGGGCACGGGCAAAATCCGCCCGGTCATCTGGTGATAGTTCATTTTCGCCGATGATGGCTATGATGCCCTTTAGCGATTCGTGTTTTTGCAAAATAGCCTGGACCTTCACGCTCAAATCGTAATGACGTTCGCCGACGATATCCAGGCTCAACAAAGATGACGTAGTCCTGATAAGGTCAACCGACGGGCGAATGCCTTCCTCGGCAACTCGGCGCGACAAGACTATAGTCCCATCAAGTTCGTGCTGGATCATTTGTACCGCCGGATCGGTCATGTCGTCGGCTGGGACGTAGATGGTTTGCACGGCGGTGATCGAACCGTTTTCATTAGAACTCAAGCGGTCCTCAAACAACTTTATATCCGAAAATATGGTGGGCTCATAGCCGCCTTCACTAGGTATTTGCTGCAGGATTGTTGACAGCTCGTTCTTGGCCTGCACATATCGGTACATGTTGTCGGTGAAGAAAAGTATATCTTTTTTTTCACTGTCGCGGGCATATTCGGCGGCCGTCAGGCCGGCTAAAGCTACCAGCACCCGCTGAGCAGGATTTTGGTCCATCTGGCCAAAATACATCGAGGTGTTTTTTAGCAAATCGCGCTGTTTGAGCGTTTCATAAAGTTCGTGTCCCTCGCGGATGCGTTCGCCGATACCCGTAAAAAAACTCAAGGCTTCGCCGGATTTGGCTACGTTATGGATAAGTTCCATTATCAGAACCGTTTTGCCTACACCGGCGCCACCGACGATGCCCATTTTATGACCTTTGACGAACGGCGTGAAAAAGTCTATGACCTTGACCCCCGTTTCCAAAAGTTCCGGCTTTTTTGCTTTAAATGACATACCCTGGACAGGTACCTGCCAGATATTTTTGTACTTCAATGTTTCTGCGGCAGGCAGAGGTAAACCGTCGAGTGGCCGGCCAAGGGCATCAAACACCCGGCCCATAACAGCTGACCCAACGGGTATTTCGATACTCCGGCCACTGCGCTGCACTGCCATGTTCTTTTGCAAAGTATGATCGTTTAGGATATTCAGGCAGACGGCAATATTGCCGCTGGCCAGGTGGTTGACCATTAAAGGCGTCCGATTTTGGTTGCCCACCAGCAAGATCTCGCCGATCTGGGGGCTGTCTTCGTCAAAGGCAACCAAAGTCACAAGTTCGCGGATAGAACGGATAACACCAGCACTCACAACAAGTCTCCTTCGTCGGCAATGCTCAATGAACAAGTGTCAAGTGTCAATGAATAGTCAATGCTTAAATGATTCAATACATTAATACATTGCTTATTGCTGCATTCATTGAACATTAAGCTGTCGCCTGGCTCTAGAGTAGGTCCAATTCAAGTCAAAGTGGGTGTCGTCTGACTTTTCGTGTGCTACTCGCATGGCGCGAAAACGGCTGGCGTACTGGGCCAGCTTTGATTCCAAAATAACTTCAGATAGGGCAATGCCTGTCATGGCGCTTTCCAGGTGACCCACTACGGCTAAAGTAGTGGGCTCAAAAATATAGTTGCTTTCGCTGATGATTTCTTCCCCTGGTTTAACATTGGCGCCGCGCGCGGCTATGGTCGCGCCCAGAGCTATAGTTTTAACGTCCTGCTGCATGAGCGAAACGTAAGTTTGATAATAAACCACAGTCGAGTTGTATTTTTGGACTTGGGCGACAATCGGTGCGATATTGATATTGCGTTCGCTGCCGGGTAACTTGAAGTTTAGCTTGGCCTGCAGGCGGCGCTGGGCCAGTTGGGCAATGCCGTGGTAGCCGATAACTATAATGTCGTTTTTCTTTGGATCGTAGTGCGCCAGCGCCTCAGTAATAAGCCTTAGGTCAATATCACCGCTAAAGCCGCCTTCAGAAGTAATAAGGATCATCAGCTCCTTGTTTTCGGCGGCGTGGCGTTGGGTACGTCCAAAATTAAACGAGCTACCTACCCGTATCTGTTCATAAATACGCCACAAATCGTCGAAGAATTGCCCACTGCGCAGTACTTGGTCTTTGATTTGGGCTATACGAGTACTAGCAATACCTTCAAAAGCACTTGTCAGCTCAACCATCACAACTGATAGTTCCAGTTCCGAGCGCAAATCATTTAGGCGCCTCACCCCAGGCCGCCTCTCTTCGAGTCTGAGCCTGAGGGCTCATCCCTCAGAGTCGAATGACCGGCGGCAAATCTCAATTTACAATTATCCTCAGCATAAAATCTTGAAGCTCCGTAATCTGATTGCAGACTACTCCGTTCAGGATTTAATGCGGGGCAAGCAATTTTTAATGATTTATCATTGATCATTTTCCAATTGTTAAATGGCAAATGTGAAATCAACGGTGAATGGTGAATGGTGAATGGTAAATGGAGTGATGTAGTCATTTTTGGGCTCCTTGCAAGGGCACCACAGCTTTTTCCTTTAACCTAGCCAGAACTTTGGCATAAGCTTCACCGGACTTAATATAGCTGCTAACTTCGGCGGCGGCTTTTTTCAGTCGGTCGACCCTTAAGCCCGGTATAGGCGTGTCAGATAATATCAAATCAAGCATCAATTGTTGGCTTATCAGCCCGTATGTTTCGCCCGGTACCTGTGTAAACAACTGATGTAACTGATTACCGGCGGCTAATACTTTGTGGGTAGTGGCAGCCATTTCGGTGCCAAAGTGCGAAAATTTTTGGGCTTTGGCGTAGTCCGCCATAAGTTTTAAGGCCGTAGCGCTTTGACTTTTTTGCCGGGCATTTTGTCCAACCCCGCCGACACGAGTTACTGATAAACCCGAGTTTAGCGCGGGGCGCAGGCCCGACCTAAAGACATCCATATCTAAAATCCACTGGCCATCGGTTATTGACATTATGTTGGTGGGTAAATAAGTTGTTATGTCACCAGCTTCTGTCAAAACCACCGGGATCGCCGTCATAGCGTGGTGGTTAGCTTTTAACTTACCGGCCCGTTCCAGTAAGCCGGAGTGCGCATGAAATATGTCGCCCGGGTAAGAGTCGCGGCCGGGGTTGGTGCCAAGCAACAGTGAGATTTCGCGGTAAGCGTGGGCGTGGGCGGTCAGATCGTCATAAATCACAACTACGTCCTGGCCGGCCTTCTGCCAGAGGTATTCCCCCAGCGCACAGCCGATATAGGGTGCCAAATAACTATTCACCAACGACTCGAAAATGGTCGAAACAACGACTATAGATTTTTGCAGAGTGCCAGCATCGCTTAAGCGCGACAACAAGATATCTACGTCACTGCGGCGTTTAGCGATAAGAACATAGACTACGACCTGGTCTGTGCTGCGTTGGTTAATGGCAATTTGGGTGGCCAGGGTGGTTTTGCCAGACTTACTGTCACCCAAAAGCGCTATACGCTGGCCCCTCACGATAGGGAACACTGTATCTATTAGCGTAACGCCGGTTTCTAGTTGAGTATCTAGAAGTTCCCTTTGGTAAATCGGCGGCGTAGAATTAAAAACTAGCCAGTAAGCGTCGGCGGCAATGGCGCCCTTGCCGTCCAATGGTTCGCCAGTTACTGAAATTACCCGGCCAACAAAGTCCTTGCCAACCTTAGCCGTTAAATTTTCTTCAGCGACAACCGCTAAGGTACCTATTTTGAGTTGTGATGTCCCCTGCCTTAGCACCATTACCCGATCTTCCAATATATCGCGCGTGAAGCCGCGGCTGCCATCTTCGAAAATTACTAACGAATGGATACTCACCGGCTGGAGGCCTTTAACCGTTATTAAGAAACTGTTTATGGCCACAATTTCGCCTACCGGACGGCCGGCATCGACCAGTTTTTGGAAATGTTGCGAGGCCTGGGTCTCCATTATTCTTCCACCGCTGCACCTGGCGCTATCTGGTTCAGGGCTGCGCCTTTTATAAGTTCGATTAAGTATGGCTGCTGTTTCTCAAAAGAGGCGCGCAGACTGAGGTCGAAGATTTTATTGGGCGTGCGCAGTATACAGCCGGCGGCGATAGCCGGCTGTAAGCCAATATCTAGCAGTACGTAGCGGTGGACATTGCCGCGCAGCCAAGAAAGTATAGCTTGCGTAACTTTGGGCGAAGGTTCGGCCGCGAAACTAATGTGCACCATCGGCGCCTGGTCACGGACATCAGTTAGTATTCGGGTGAGTTTTTGGCGATCGCTGGCTATTTTCAAATCGTAACTATTGCCAGCAGCGGTTTGAGCCAGCTCATTTGTCACTCTTAGCAGTGTGTTTTTTTGGCTGGCAGACAAACTGGTTTGACCTTTGAGCTTTATCAGTTCAGATTCAAGTAACTCCAGTTCGCGTAGTAGACTACTGATATCCGCTTTTCCGACAATTTCTGGCGGCAAATTGAACAATTTCTTGTTATTAAGAACCACGTTTTATATCCTCGATTATGTCAGCTTTATTATTTTCCAGTTCAGTCAAAATAAATTCCAGTTGGTCGGTCAAATCTATCTGGTTACCTATGGCTTGCATGACGTAGTGGTTGATAATGGCGGCCATTTGGGATTCAAAACGGGCGATGATTTGGTTGCGCTGGGCCTGGGCCTGGGTCTGCATTTGAGTCTCCATCAGCTGGCGCTGCTGCTCGATGGTAGTGACTGTTTTTTCAATTGAGTCCAGAGCGATTTGCTTGGCATCAACTATTGATTGTTCGTATTTTTTAAACTCTTCTTGCAATGTACGGGTGATTTCCGCCCGCATATAATCGTTAAGCTGGGTAGTGGTTTGGCGTAGGTCCTGTTGTAGGAACATGGCGTTTTCGCCAATGATTTTTTCGAAGTGCAGCCGGCCGCGGTTGCGCAGCTCCTCGCGGAATTCATCATTAAAAATATGCTCAACGTCTTCTTTAGCACTGACTATGGTCTGGGGCTGCGCGTCTATAGGGAGTTTCTTAGCCTGTGATGTTGTCGGAGCGGGCGCAGCCGGTTTTTTGGCCCGAGGGTTCTTTACGCGCCAGTCGAAGTAAAGAACCACTGCTATTGCCAGCAGCGCCCCGCCTGTTATCATCAATACCCCACCGTTATTCATCTATACCCTCAATAATAAATATATACCGAATAAGCCGCCGGCAAAAACGACCGTCGCGGCCACGATGACTTGTGCCAAATTCTGCATAATTAAGTGCTTGCTTAGCGGGTTGCGGCCGATGGATATCATGCCGCTGCGGACACCTACCCAAAGCAAGCCGAAAGCGATAGCCGCGGTTATGATAAAGATCAGCAGCGCTGAATAAATCCTGGCCGCCGAAAGCGGTTTGCCGGCAATCGATTCGACAAATAGCCGAAGGGGAAGCGGTACGGCCGTACTCTCACGCAGCTGCGGGTTTCTGCCGGGAATAATTTCGGCATTGATTTTACCAATCTTCGCGCCACGGTTGCCAGTGCCAATAACCCCTGTGCTGCCATCGAAATTTTCCGAGGACCGGCCGATTATGAACGTCTGCCGGCTGGTAACCTTGGCTGCCACGCCGTCCGAGGAAGACATCGAAAGGTAATCGCCGGTTTTTATGGCACCGTTTTCGGTACTGGCTACTACTGGATAGACACCGCCGGTGGCCACAAAGACTGTCCGACCCGGCTGCTCAACTGTCGCCGGCGCAGCCTTTTGTTCAATTGCTACACCGTAGATCCGGTTTGGGTCGTCCGCCGGCGCCAGTTCCACGATGGTGTTATCTGAAACGCTAAGTGCCACAACCCTGCCTGGTTCCACGTTGCCCTTGGCATAGAAACTACGGGCGATGGTATCCGCATAAGTTGGGGCTGCGAACAAGGCGGCCGAAACCGCCGCGAGTAAGCATAATTTGATAATTCGCCTCAAGGGCAGACCCTTCATCTTAAGCCTAATTATACTGCTTCCGCTTATTTTTTATAAGAGGTGAACCCGCCTAAAAGCTGGATTGTTTTTTTGATGTCAGCTTCGGTAGTAGCGCGGCCAAAGCTAAAGCGCAAGGTGGAGCGGGCTTCTGCCTCGCTCAGGCCGATAGCTGCTAAGACGTGTGATGGTTCATCGCTGCTAGCGCTGCCCTGTACCGTCTGGTGCAGGGCGCTGCAAGCGCTGCCGGTGGCCGTCTGCACGCCCCGCTCGTCAAGTTCCATCATCAGCCGCTCGTTATCATAACCTGCAAAGGTGACGCTCAATATGTGCGGCGCGTGGTACTTACCCGACCCATTAATGGTCGCCTTTGGCACATTTTCTTTCAAACCAGATATAAATAGCTGCCTTAGGCTGGTGACTCTTTTGGCTTCACTTAGTCTCTTTGTGTTTGCCAGTTTAAGCGCCGTCGTAAAACCGATGGCGCCGGCGACATTTTCGGTGCCGGACCTCAGCCCGTTTTCCTGGCCGCCGCCCAAAATTAAAGGTTGCAGCTTAACGCCTGCCCGGACGTACAGAACGCCGCTTTGCTTCGGTCCATAAATCTTACCGCCGTTAATGGTCATTAAATCGACGCCCAGCCGCGACATGTGCAAATCAAAATAGTTCGGCGCCTGGGCCGCATCGGTATGTAAATATAACGGTAGATCCTTTGGTCCGCGCAAATTACTTAACTTGTTAAGTATTTTGGCGATGTCGGCTAGCGGCTGGATGGTACCGATTTCGTTATTGACCAAGCCGATACTAACTAAAATGGTCTTAGCGTTAATCATTTTTTCTAATTTGCCAAGGTCTACCCGACCCTGGTTGTCTACAGGTACGACCCGGTGATTGAAGATGTTGGCTGGCGCCAAAATAGATTCGTGCTCGATGGCACTAACCAATATTTCACCTTTTGGGTATGCCCACATAACGCCCTGGATTGCCAAGTTGTTGGCTTCGGTGGCACCAGCTGTAAAGACGACTTCGCCCGGCCGCGCGCCCAGTATCTGAGCAACTGTGCTCCTAGCGGCTGCCAGTGCCTGGTTAGCCGCTTTGCCAGCCAGATAAATTGACGAGGGGTTATAAAACTGCTGCGAAAAGTATGGCTGCATAGCCATTACCACTCTTGGATCCATCGGAGTCGCCGCGGCGTAATCTAAATAAATATATTTCACAATATTTTCCCCGTTTGCGAGGTCCGTCCTTGCAAACCAAGGAGGTTGATAGCATTACGGGTGGTATAACTGGCCAGCTCATTTATATCTTCGCCGCGCAGCTCGGCTAGAAATTTAGCGATATCGAATATATGTTTTGGCTCGCAGATTTGGCCGCGGTATAGTTTGGGCGCCAAAAAAGGCGCGTCGGTTTCTAATAATAAGCGGTCTTTGGGCACTTTTTTGGCCACTGCCAGTTGCTCTTTATCAGTTGTAAAAGTCATGATGCCATTGAGTGCCACATAAAGCCCGCGGCTCAAAGATTGATCCAGCTCTGTTTGGCTGGCGCTGAAGCTATGGACAACGCCGCGCACTCCTTGATAAGAGTCTATAATCTCAAAAAACTTAGCCCAAGCCTGCCCAGCACCAGACTTGTCTTGGTGCTGGGCATCGCGAATATGGAAGATATACGGCAAGCCGCTATCTAAGCTTGTTTCTATCTGGAGCCTAAATAGTTTTTCTTGGTCGGCTTTTGGTGAGTAGTTTTTATAAAAATCCAGGCCAATTTCTCCAACTGCCACAACCTTTTTACTACCAGACAACATTTTTCCCATTTCCAGGGTGCCACCCTGGAAATTAAAGTCTTTGGCTTCGTGCGGGTGGACGCCGACTGTCGCCCAGATATTTTTATACTTATCGGCGTATTCAGTGGCTTTTTGGCTGTCGGATACGGTTGTGCCGACGCAGATGAGCCGAGTTACGCCCACGTCATTAGCATCTTTGATGACTTGCTCGATATTGCCGGCGAGCTTATCAAATTGTAGGTGGCAGTGCGTATCTACGAATTCCATGAATCAAATTGCCGATGCAGAAGCGGCTTCGTTTTTGGGAAATAATGAACTCGGTAACGGTTTTAAAATCCCCGTGCTGAAAACTGATTGTATTTTGGCGGCTGTTTCGGGCATGAAGGGCACCAGCAAGCCGGCAATTTCCAGCAAGTTGGCCACAAGATTGGCCAGGACTTCGCGCAGATGTTCTTCGTCGCGTCCGCCAGCTGGCGGATTGGCGATTTCCCACGGTTTGGCTTCGTCTATATATTGGTTAAGGCCTTTCACCTGTTCCCAAACCAGCTCCAGCGCTTTGTCAAAACGGCACGAAAGCATTGCTTGCTGGAACGGAGCAATGTCATGCTGCGGCGGCGGGGTGTTGCCGATTATGCCGTTTTGATATTTGGTTATCATAGCAGCCGTTCTGGAAACAGCGTTGCCTAGCTGATCAGCCAGTTCGCTGTTGTAGGCCGCTTCAAAAAGCTCCCATGTAAAATCACCGTCGCTATAGCTCGGTATGTGCCGCAGGAAAAAGTAGCGGAAGGCATCAACACCGTATTTTTCAACGATTTCCAGAGGATCAACAACGTTACCTAGAGTTTTGCTCATCTTTTTACCGCCGCTGGTCACGAAACCGTGCACGTAAAGCATTTTTGGCACTGAGATGCCAAGCGCCAGCAGCATGCCGGGCCAGATAGCCGCATGGAAGCGCAAGATATCTTTGCCGATTACCTGTACGTCTGCCGGCCAGTAAGTTTTGAAGTCGGCGTGTTCCGGATAGCCAATAACCGTAATGTAATTCATCAGCGCTTCAAACCAGACGTACATAGTTTGAGTATCGTCGCCAGGCACTGGGATGCCCCAAGGTATCTTATTTTTGGGCCGGCTGACGGAAATATCTTGTAAACCTTCGTTTATGACTGCCATGATTTCATTTTTTCTAGAGGCAGGAACAATTTTGTATTGATCGGTTTCAATGACCTGCTTGACTTTGGCCGTGTATTTGCTGAGGGTAAAAAAGTAGTTTTCTTCTTCGACCTTTTCATACGGGCGGTTGTGCAGCGGGCAGATACCTTTGGTTTTTTTGACGTAGGCTTCGTTTTTAAACTCTTCACAACCGACACAGTACATACCAACGTAAGCCTTTTTATAAATATCCTTAGCCAGCGTCCGCCAAATAAGCTGCGCCCTTTGTTCATGTCCCGAATCAGTCGTTCTAATAAAGCGGTCGTTACTGATATTGAGTTTTTTGAGGCCCTCACGAAACTGCACGCTGACTTGGTCGACGAATTGCTTGGGCGGCAGGCCGGCTTTTTGGGCCGCTTCGGCGACTTTGCCGCCGTGTTCATCTGTTCCGGCGCTAAATAAAACTTGCTCGCCAAGCTGACGGTGGTAGCGGGCCAGAACATCGGCGTACAAATGCAGCAAGGCATGCCCCAGGTGCGGCTTGTCATTTACATACGGGATTGCCGTCGCAACATAAAACTTCATCTGTTTTATTGTATCTTAACCCTCCTAAAGTTTCACGGAAACTTTTGACGGATTAAAACAGCGTGCCCTGCTGGCTTATTTTGGGCGTAAAGTTAACATTCAATTGCTTGGCCAATCTCTTTAGAAATTCAACCTGGGCCGGTTGAAGTTTTGACGAAGCTGTATTGATATCGAACCAAAGCGCTTTATCGATTTCTGGGAATTCTTGCATTTTACCGGATTTTGGCGGCCACTCCATCTCAAAGGCGTTACTTTGGACTTTATTTTCATTCACATCACCCTCTGCTGCCCAGGCGTGTATGGTTTTGCCATCTTTTCTTTTTATTTCGCCCAGTTCTAGATATGGCTCGCTTGGCGGGGGCATTCCAATTTCTTCTTCATATTCACGTTTGGCGGCCGTAAATGGATCTTCATTGTCCTCATACAAGCCTTTTGGTATAGACCAATTTCCATTATCTTTTTTGACAAAAAATGGTCCCCCTGGATGGACTATCAAAACCTTTAACTCACCTTCGTCAAATTTGTATAACAAAATCCCCGCACTCTGTTTTTTAGCCATGTGTCAATTATAAACTACGGGTTACTTGAGAGGTGCCAAAGGTTGCAATGGCGGCATTTGTAGGCTTTGAGTTTCATGTCACGCCGCCACTTGATAACCCGGGCTTGGTCCTGCGCCTCTTTTTCGCTGTCGAAAGCTAGTTTATCGGCGCACTCTAATCCTGGAATATCATCCATATCTAAATTATATTCTTGTTTGATCTCTTTGCTTCATGTAACAAAAATCAGCGATCGCTGATTTTTGTTACATGGTTTCATGATTAAAACGAATGTTGTGTGAATAATTCAGTCCGTTAACTTGGTGAAGTTATTTCATAGGGCCGATGAATTCTTTGCAGAAAAGTTCAAAGATGGAATTAGTCCAGCCAAAGCCCGTCTGGCTTGGATATACCCCTTTGGCCGGTGGCTTACCAGGCGTTACTACATTGTACTTTTCCAAAAAAACGCCGTATCTGTTGAACCAGTCAAGATTAGTTTTTAGCCATTTTAGGGCAATCCGCCGAGCATCTTCGTGATAGCCATAACGCTGTAAGCCTTTAACCACAATAAAGTGCAGTGGTGCCCAACCATTGGGATAAGCCCACTGCATAGGCTGAGCACCCGGCATTAACTGGCTAACCTGCGCATTATCGGTCGTAGCCAAACCGCCCCTTTTTTCAAATTTGCGTAAATCGGAAACTAGATGTAGTGCCTGTTTGTTGCTGGCTAAACCGGTCCAGATAGTGTAATAGGCCGCCAGCGAATCAACGTTGTTTCGCTTTCGCTTGACATAGTTGTAGTCATAATAAAAGCTGCGCAAATCGCTCCACATTAGTCGGTTGATAGTCATCCGTCGGTCATGGGCAGCCTTTTCCCATTGGTCAGCCTCTTTATCTTTACCGAGTATGCGATCAGCACGAGCAAAATCCCGTTCGTACTTATAAAGTAAGCAGTTTAAATCTACCGGTAAATAGTTTAGGGCGTGGTGGTTGAAGCGCGGCGTGAAATCCCAGCCACTTTCGGTCTCGGCCAAGTTATCAAGGTAATTAATATCATAGTAACGGCTAAGGCCTTGGTAAACTAGGCGGGCGTTTGGTTTTTTATCGCCCATCCAGACAGTCCGGTACTCATCTTTGGCAACGGCCATGGTCTTGGCCAACCATTGTTTATCCAGATTATAAACTTTGTAAACATCCATAATGAAACTAGTCAGAAACGGCGGTTGGGAACGGCCCATTAGATAAGTGCGAGAGGCATTGGGGATTATATTGAAACGCTGGAATAGGCTGAGTAAATCTTCTAAGATACCGAGTACTAGTTTTTTGTGTTCTTGGTCAAGAATGCCCTGGATGATAAAATAGCTGTCCCAGTAGTAGAGTTCGTCAAAGTCAAATTCGTGGCCTGCCTCGTGGGCCGGCACTAAGTACGGTTCCGGAAGACCCAGCAGGTTGTCGTTATCTTGAGGGTGGAAGCGAGTCAGTTTTGGCCAATAAGCAGCGATGTATTCGCGGGCCGCTCGAACATCAGCAGCAGTCAGTTCTTTGTCGACTATCCTCAATAATCTGGGGAGGTGTTTTGTCAAATTGTTTGTTTTGGATAAAACCACATTTTTAGGTTATGCCTAATGGGCCAGCTAGTCAATTAGCTGGTACTAATTTAGAAAAGAAAGGGAGGGAGCCCATGGGGCGAACCCAGCCGTAGATGCTCAGAGCATCTACGGCTGGGCGAGAACTTGTGCAGCTTCTTCAGCGCGCGGCGCTGGCGAAGGTGTGGCGGCCAGCCAGTTCCTCTCTGTTGGGTTTCTCTGGCCCTACACAACAGCCGATTCTGCCACCGTTTGCGTCTGCTCCTTGAGCCCAAGGCGTACTTCGGCCTTTGCAGCAGACATCTGTCGTTTCAGCTCTCGCTTAGATATCCGAGCGCCAAGCTGTCGATAACGGCGGCGACCGGCTGCCTGGTCGCCACTGAGGAAGCACTTTGCTGCCTCGAGCGCCAGCGGATGAATCTTTTTCGCCATCACTCCTCCTGTCAGTTTTGCCTTTACAAATCTGCCTGCGGATCGAGTGTTAGTCACCTCCCTTTCTTTATAGATTGTGTGGTACAACCCACCTCACATTAGCGGGTCCCGTTTCTTTGGAGCCTTGCGGCCCCATCCCTCACCTCCCGTAGTGAAAAAGGTGAGGGATGGAGCCCCGACTTACGCATCTGGATGCAGTGCAAGGAAGCGACGAGGAGCGAGCGAGCCGTATACAGACATACGGTAAGCGAGCCCCGCAGGAAGCTGACACAGCAATGCGCCAGAAGCGCTAGCGGTGCGGCCCCGCCACGGCGGGGACGGCAGGCTAGTGCGGTGCGTGGGTCGGGAGGCAACAAAAAAACCGGACTCTTTTTGCTGTAGAGTCCGGTTTGTTGCTTCTTCTGGTCGAATGGTTCTTAAACGCGAACTACAGCATCATCTCGCATGACGAGGATGATAAAACCTGTAAATACGCGCTTTTGGACCATGCGTACTGTTATACGCCTCTGACACTTAACCTGTCAAGCACTTTGAATTTTCTGGTATAAATGTCAATCAGAACCAACAGCAAAACTACTCCGTAAAAATACCAAACCCAGCGGAACCAGCCGTGCTGGAGGTTTCCGCCCAGGCGCAGGCCATGATAAAAAATGGCGACCATAGCAGCATCACCGGCGTACTCGAAATATCTCCACCACTTCTTGCCCCTGTACCTAAAACGAAGTTCATACGCCAAAAAGACAAACCAACTAACCGTGCCCAAAATAGCGACCCATTTTAGTGGCGGCGCTACGTAATGTTGCAAATAACTCTCAGGAGGGAGTCCGAAACCGTCACGCCACAACTGCCACCACAGTAGACCAGGATGTGCCAAAATAGCCGCTAAGATCAAAATACTAAGGATTTTGTAATAATTACCCAGCTCCGAGGCTTCAATTTTAAAGCGGCGCCGCAAAAATCCGACCGCGTACACGGATAGCATCAGGCTAAAGGCCAGCAGGCCGAAAAGAGGAAATATTCGATAGGTCGAGAGGTCGTTGAAATTCCAACGCACTCCCTGCCCCCAGGCAACCACTGCCAATAGCGCCACAAACGTACTAATAAACCACGCAATTATCCTTGTAGATTGCGTAGAAAGTTTCATCCGTCCTTATTTAACGGACAACAATAGTACCGGTTTGAGTGGGATCAAGGTGGTTATGATAACCCCAGGAACCAACTTGGCTAATACTAAAACTAGTATTTTTGCCAACCTCTATCTGGCCCAGGTTTAATTCCGTATTGTCGGTATGTACCGGATGCGGAGTAGATTCAACATCGACAGGAACTGAAGAATCGTTCTTAATTGTGATAGTGTCGCCTTTGTTAACCGTGACTTGGCTGGGGCTGAAAAGGCTGCCGTTATAAGTAATTACCGTTGCTTCGTTCGTCGCCGAAGGCTCGGCATTATTAGTGGTTGGCTGTTGCGGCGAAGAGGTTGTCGGCTGGTTTGTGCTTTGTTGACCACCGTCGTCATTGTTCCCGCCAAAAACCAAGACAGCAGCTATCACCAAAGCTATGCCAACAAGACCAGTTACGATTATGCCTGATTTACCCATCTAAAAACCTCCGCTTTTATAGATTTATTATAACCTACCCTTAAGCTGGTTTTTAAAACAGGGTCTGCCAATAATACCAAAAGTGGGTCAACAAAATGCCAAAGAATATAACATACCAGGTAGTTAGAACTTCCCAGTGGAAGCGCAGCAAAAAATGCTTGATTTTTTCGCCTAGTCCAAGCTTAATATTACCGGCCTGCAGATTATAAAGGGTGGTGTAAAGCAACACCGGCGGCATTATCACCCATACAACAAAACAATACGGACAAATGGCATTTATTCGGTAAACCCCCTCAAAAAACAGATACAAAGAAAAAATAAAGCCAGCTAAAACTCCAGTGTTCAGCAGCTGCCAAATTTTTTTGTGAACTTTTGAGCCAGTGGCCAGTAGCAACCCGACAAATAACAGTACGCTAAAACCAGCGATGCCAAAAACGGTATTGGGCAGTCCCAACAAATCGGCTTGCTCGGTTTTCATTACCGTACCGCAGCTAATTATCGGGTTGATGTTGCACGACGGCACATAGGACGGGTCTTTGAGGTAGTGGATTTTGTCATAGGTCAGCACAAATGAAGCCGCTAAGCCGACAGTAGCCGCAACCATATACAGATACGGTAGTTTAAACCGATGTTTCACAGTTATATTATGGATGGCCGTCAACGCCTTAATTATCCTACACACATAGAAATTTTAGAAGGGCGCAGGTAAGTAAAGGCTAGTCCTTTAGTTTTTTAGCCAGCCGGAGGTAATACTCTGGGTCACGCCGGCCACTGTCGAGATAGGCTTCTTGTAGTTTGGTCAGGATTTGGCCAAAGCCCGGCCCCGCGGCTAAATCCGGAAAGTGCCGAGCCAGCCAATGACCGTCAATACCTAAATCTTTTTTTAGCGACGGGGTGCGTTTTTGTGGCGGCCGGCTCTGATAGGCGCGCCAAAGCGATTCAACTTGGCCAAAGCGCGGTTTGGCCCTAAGCCGGCCATGCCAGCTAGCAGCGGCGTCGGCCCGATGCAGTTCAAATAAATCACCGAATGCCGAATGAGGCAGCACTTTGTGCTGGCGGCTGGGCTTCATCTTGGGTAAATCATCAATGTTAATGTGGTGGTATATCATCCAGCAGATATTTTCGATGTCGCTTTTAGAAAAACGCAGGCGGTTGAGAACTTTCCTGGCCATTTCGGCGCCAATCTCATAATGGCGGTTAAAGCGGATCCGGTCATCGGTTGAGACCGGCAAGGTTTGGGTTTCGGTTTTACCAATATCGTGCAGTAGTGCCGCCCAGACCAGCTGGCGGCTAGGATGTTTTGGCAAGGCTTCCATTACTAAGAGCTGGTGCGCCCAGACATCGCCCTCGGCGTGGAACTGTTTAGGCTGCTGGTAGAGTTTGCCGGCGGCGACTTCGGGCAGAAACTCCTCAAGCAGGCCAAAATAATCCAGATCTTCCAGAGCTTGGCGGCGCGAGGGGTGGATTATCATTAGCGTTAATTCTTGGCGCAGACGGTCAACGGCTATGGCCTTATGCCTGCCTGAGCCGACGGCAGCCTTGATGGCTTTAACGGTTTCGGGGGCGTAAGCAAAACCCAGATCGTTGCGCAGGCGGATGGCCCGCAAAATACGCAGGGGGTCTTCTTTAATCCGCTGGCCCGCCGGGCCGATAAAACGAATTGTTTTTGTTTCTAGATCATCTAGCCCGCTGGCAAAGTCAATGACCTGGTCAGTCTGGAAATCCAGGGCCAGGGCATTGATGGTAAAATCCCGTCGCGCTAAGTCTTCCTCTAAGCTGGCAAACTCGACCTGCGTACGTTTGCGCCCGCGGTGGGCTCCAATGTCTTTGCGAAAAGTCGCCAGTTCCGTAACGTGGCCGCCAAATTTGATACGCGTGACTCCGTAAGCCTGAGCGGTATCTTTATAAATCGCTGATTCTAAACCCCGTACCGCCTCAATTTGCTGGGGCAAAGCATTGGTAGCCAGATCAAAATCTTTTGGCTGGCGCCCCAGCAGCCTGTCGCGGACACAGCCGCCAATAAAGTAAACTTCGAAGCCGGCGTCGCTAAGTAATTGCGCCACTTGGCGGGCTGCCTGATAGGCACTCACAATCTAGCCCTTAATAACAATTAGCGGCAAAAGGCGGGCAACTTTTTTGGCGATGCCGACGCGCTGGACAATATCAACTACTTCATCGACGTCTTTATAAGCATAGGGGGCTTCTTCACTTAAGTATTTAACAGCCGGGGTTTTAACGATGATTCGGCGCTTGGCTAGCTCGGCTTGTAAATCCTTACCGAGCTGAAGTTTTTTGGCCCCGTGGCGCGACATCGCCCGCCCGGAGCCGTGGCAAGTCGAACCAAAGGACTGGCTCATCGCGCCCTTTGTGCCAACCAGCACATATGAAGCAGTACCCATGCTGCCGGGGATTATTACCGGCTGGCCCTGGCCGCGGAAAGCCTTGGGTATTTCCGGCTGGCCCGGGCCAAAGGCCCGGGTGGCGCCTTTACGCTGAACTAAGACTTTTTGCAGGGCACCATCAATTTCGTACTCCTCCACTTTGGCAATGTTGTGGGCTACGTCATACAGCAGCTCCAGTCGTCCCTGCCCGCCAAAGATGTTTTGCCAAACTTGGCGGACTAGACATGTCAGCAATTGCCGGTTAACCCAGGCGTAATTGGCAGCCGCGGACATGGCAGCGTAATATTTTTGTCCTAGCTCCGATGAAAATGGCAGGCAGGCCAGTTCGCGGTCTGGCACCTCGATGCCAAATTCTGGCATTTTTGCCTGCATTAGCTTTATGTAATCACTGCCTACTTGGTGCCCCAGCCCGCGCGAACCGCTGTGGATTAAGACCGTAATTTGCCCTGATTTTAGGCCAAAAGACTCAGCGATTTTTTCGTCAAAGATTGCTTGGACCACTCCGACCTCGGCAAAGTGGTTGCCGGCGCCCAGTGTCCCCAGCTGCCTCTGGCCACGATTTTTAGCCTGCACCGATACGGCCGTAGCGTCAGCTGCTTGGAGTCGGCCTTCTGATTCAGTATGCTCGAGGTCTTTTTGCGAGGCGTAGCCATTTTTTAGCGCCCAGCGGACTCCTTGATTAAGGACTTTGTCCAGCTCGGCAGATTTAAGGTCGAATCTGCCGCCGCGGCCGGTGCCGGCCGGGATAGCGCGGGACAGCTCATGGGCCAGAGTTTCTTGTGCTGGCCGCAAATCCTTGGCGCCTAAATCGCTTAGCAACAGACGCACGCCGCAGTTAATATCGTAGCCGATGCCGCCGGGTGAAATAGCGCCATCAGGCAGCCGGCTAGCGGCCACGCCGCCGATTGGGAAGCCATAACCTTGGTGCATGTCCGGCATGGCCAAGGCGTATTTAACTACGCCGGGCAAGCAGGCAACATTCACTAGCTGAGCTAACGAGCGGTCTTTGAAAGCGTCTTCGAACATTTTTGGGCTGGCAAAGAATATAGCCGGCACCAGCATATCGGCGCGGTAAGATTTGGGAATTTCCCATACGTAAGGTCCCGCTTGGACTACGTCTTCCCGCTTGACCATTGGCAGCCGCTCGCTAATACCTTTTTGGAAAGCTCCCATGTTACCTCTACTTTCATGTTTATTTTAGTCTTTAAGCGATAATTTAACAGTGAGCCTTGTTACAACCGTTGCTAAAAGTGATTTATGTCACTGCAAAACTTAAGAGTTTCGTTTTTACTGTAGCTAGAAAGGAGGCGCTAAATGCAGTCGGTTGATATTGAGCCAAACAAAGAAGAAAAGCTGGAAAAGCTAGAGCAAGATTGGGATAAGCCCTTCTCGCCGCCGGCTTTGGTAGAAGAAAGGGAACGACTGCCTAAAAACCATCCGGCCCTAGACACCGGCATTGACGCCCACGAGTGGTATGACGAAGGCCGCGCCGGCGCCGCCGAAATACCGGATACGCCCAAAAGGGTCATACTCGGCTACATCCCGAGAGTTATCAAAAAGAATAGTCAGAAACTGCGAAAAATAATGAAGTCTGTCGTCCCCGAGCGCTAATGGTCAACCCTAAAAAGCGGGCAGCCCAGCCTTTTAGGGTTGACCACCTACGATGCATGTCCTTCGCCAAGATCTAGCAACAGCTTTTCAAGATGGTCCCTTTCAATATTCCGACAATCGATATCCCGTTCGTACGCGATAATGTACCCTTGCAACAGGCACTGAAGTTTTATGGCGTGGCTGCGCCACAAAAAATGTATGGATTGCGGGTTGGTGAAAAAATAGCGCGAAACCAGCTTAATTTGCCCAAAAAATGGGCCGGTATCTACTTCGACGCTTAAAATATCGCGGACGGGAACGCTAATTGTCCTGCCAACGAAGAAAAAGAGATGCTCGGCAATAGTCAGCTTTTCCCTGTCTATAACAACCGTGTCTGGAAAAAGGTCAAATGGAAAGACAGTTTTTGCCTTGAACATTATTTCATGAGAACGCAAAGTTACTTTATTTAACTCTCTTTCAGAAGGATCAACTCCTTCTGCTTCCGGTTGCGCGGGCCTTATTTTTTTGAGTTTTCTTATAGCTTTTTTAATCGCCACCAAAATATCTATCGGAGAACGGCGGGTATCTTTCCAAGTATCCGTATTGTTTACCATATGGTTCTCCCTCCGTGCATTATTTTGGCTTGAAGGTGGCAGAAATTCAGTGATAATAATTACAGTTAACAGATTGTACTTGGGAAAGGCGCTTGGCGGGTGACCTTTAACGTATAATTATCATCAATGCATAATCTGCTCGATCCTGGCCACTTGGTTAAGGATTTTGGCTATTTAGGGATATTCACCGCCCTGTTTTTGGAGTCCGGCGTCTTTTTTGGCTTTTTTCTACCCGGCGACAGTTTGCTTTTTACGGCCGGCCTGCTGGCCTCCCAGGGGTATTTAAATATCGTCGGGCTGATAATTATCAGTGTGGCGGCCGCCGTTTTGGGTAATAACGTCGGTTATTATACGGGCCAAAAGACTGGCCCGGCACTGTTCAACCGCAAAAAATCCTTTTTTTTCTCACCAAAACGCGTCGAGGAAGCCCACAAATTTTTTGAAAAGCAGGGCCCGCAATCGCTAATTTTAGCCCGTTTTATCCCGGCGGTACGGACTTTTGTACCAATCGCCGCCGGCATCGGCAAGATGGATTACCGCAAGTTTCTGCTTTTCAATGGCCTGGGCGGCTTGCTGTGGGGCATCGGCGTCCCAATATTGGGCTACACTCTTGGCAAAAAAGTTCCCAATATCGATAAGTACCTATTGCCGGTAGTCCTGGTCATAGTTATTTTATCGGCTCTGCCAGTCCTGTTCGCCTATCTGCGACGCGCCTAATTTATAAACTTTAAAATATCGAACAGGTCTTTGGATTCAACATGGTGAGTAACCACTTCCACCAGCTTCTCCGACTTGCTGTTAAAAGCAATTGAGGTACCGGCCGTCAAAGCTGCCTGGACATCGTTTTCATTGTTGCCTACAAATACGCAGTTCTTTATATCTACTCCATATTTTTGGGCCATATCTTTAATACACTCAGCCTTATGTTCCATGTCGTATTCCGTAGCTGTAGCCCCTGTTAATTTGCCGCTTTCATCAAATTGGAAGCGGTTAATAAATACTGCCTCGAATAGTTTTTTGGCCTCATCGCCATAGACTGCTTCGACTACCAAATCAATGCCGTCAGACACAACGAATATTTTGTAACCGCGCTCCTGAAGCGCCCGGATTGTAGCAATAGCGCCTTGCATGGGATGCAGAGTCATAATGGCGTCTAATATTCCACGTCTGGTTGCCCCCGCATCCTGAAGCAGTTTGACATCATTTTGCACCCAATCGGAGTAGCTAACTTCTTTGGCAATATATTGCCTAAGAACTTCTCTGGTTTTAGCTTTATCTACGCCAAAATATTCCCAAAGGTGTTGGTAAATATATTCCATGCCATCTACAAGCGTGCCGTCGAGATCGAAAAATACGAGTTTTGTTTGGTTGTTCATAGTTTTATGATACCAGAAACAAAAAAGCCTAAAAATCTGACTCACTAAACAATATTCTTCCCGTTTGCAAGAACCGTCCTTGCAACAACAGATAACTTTTACCTTTCAGCTTGCAGTTCCAGATGGTTTTGAGATAAAAAGGCGACTATCCCTTCATAGCAAGTAATCAGAGTATAGTTAAGTTATGATTACTGATGTTGAGAGACGCGAAGACGGTAAATTCGTACTGACAGTTAACGTAACTGGACAGATTAAAGCTGTTCAAAAAGGCGACATTTTTAAATTTGAAGGCAGAAAGTATCAGGTCGAATCTGCTGAATCTATTTATGACGGAACACTAAAGTTTATTGCTGTAGCTTTTGCAGTTGGCAAGTAATTAGCAAGTAAACAGTAGAACCTAACTTTTCATTCTGTCGGATAGCTTGCCCAGAAGCTCAGCAACCACTCCGACAGCTAAACCTATGAGCAAGGCATATATAACGGTCTTCCAATAATTGTCGGTAAAAAAACCGTAAATCAGACCAACTAAAAGTCCTAGCGATGCACCGCCACCAATTGCAGTTCTTTTGTCCTCCATAAGCCTCCTTTGTTTATTTATTGTAGCGCACTATTGCAACAGAGTAACCACTGAAGGTAATATGTAACTAGAAGAACACGTCTGCACGACGTGTTTTTTTGTACCCAAAATTAGAAGTGTTAACAGACTATTTTACCGTTAGCAGTTTTGTGCTGCAATTAGATGATGCCTGAGTAGCTCAGTGGATAGAGCAGTTGCACGCTAAGCTTCAGGTCACGGGTTCAAATCCCGTCTCAGGTTTCAGTTCATACAATTTAAAAAAGTAGAGAGCCTCCGAAAAGGCTCTCAGTTGCACGCTGTCTATATTCTAGCACAGCGCCAGCTTGAAGTCCTCTACAACCGCCAAGAGGTCGGTTTACTTTGTCAAAAAATAACTCACAAAAATACAACTTTAATTAGTCGTTTGAATAGTTTTTTACTCATAGTAATTGTGGTATCTTTTCTGTATCGCTTGATTCTAGTATATGCCCTTCATGAACAACATTCCCGTTAATAGGTGTTGGTTCTTGGAACGAGTAGCCCTTTTTATATTTCATTAAGTTCTGAACTAAATGATTATCTAATGGAAATACACCTACTCTCGCAATTTCTTGTAGTTCTGCTTTACTCAAATACTTAATAAGAAGGTCGACTAAATGTCTGAACATTGCATTTCTCTTTTTTGCGTCCTGTAAATCTGACGCACTATAAACAACTGACCAACGGTCTGTTACGTCGTCCATTTTAAGAATAGCCAAGAGGGACACAGGCTTATTAGCCTTCTTCAGCTCTTTTAAGATTGTTTTTATTTTTTCTACCATCGTCTATTCCTTTTGATGGTTTCGATAATACTATCACTATCATCATACAGGGTTTTAGCCAATTCCTTAACAGTCATCTCATCGAATTTAGCCGACACGTCCTCATACCGCATAATCGTCCAAGCTCCAGGATAGTTAATAGTGAAAGCCGACCAGTTATTATACGCTGGCGATAAACTAACGCTACCAAATAAATCACTAAGTCCACTCACTGCAAGCAATTGTTCAAATTCATGCGTTTTGAAGCCTAATACTTCACCTCGACTTTTTAGTGGAGGGTAAGTTGCGAGTCTCAATGCTTTGCACGAAGCCGCTTTCAATGCACATTCAAGGACATACCCCATTAAATAGGCGGCGACCTCCCATTCCTCTTCTTTAATTAAGCGTTTTATGGTCCTAATTTTCTTATAGGTTAAAGCTCTTAGCTCAGTCCCAGTATGCATTAACCAAAGTATATCATCCGTAACATCTCCCAATAATTGCTTGAGGCTACTTGCTGTCAGGGGGTAGTTGTCAGCTAAAGTTCTTGCTTATGTTTTAGGTAAGTGTTATAATGTTCAACGTACCTTGAGTTTATGAATTCATTCCCTCTTTGGGGCTTACCAATTTTGTGAAAACACGCAGTGCAGGTTTTTGCAAAATTGAGAGGAGTAGCCACAGCGCTAAGCCGAAGCTTTTGTCGATCCGGCAAAACAAGGCAAGCTCGTAGGCTTCGACGAGGGGCTGATTTCAGCTTGACGGTGTACTTTACCAACTAGTTTGCAGGTCGGAATGCACTGAACGTTATCCGGTGCAAACCAAACAAATGCAATAGCATTTATTTCAGGAGGCGGTTTACTAGCTGCTTTCCGAAAGCGATTTTCAAATCCTTTCAAGGCTTTGGCTTTCGCACCAGCTTACGTCTAAAACACGTTTAGCCGCGCATACATCGACACCAGATAGAAGTTAATGCGTGTCATATCATCTGGTTGCTCGAGACTTACTTTCCATAAGTCTCGTTAAGACTTCGGAATAGGAAACGCCACTTTTTGACCATTTACCGGTAGCATTTCCAAATAAGGGCCTGCCATGCAAGATTACTCAATCTGTGAACAATCCTTGACGCAATCAAGCAATTTTTTGCTTCTCACCGTATCGTTCAGATACGCTTTGTCGTAAGAAAATTACTTGCTTATCGCCAAATTATTGCTCTCAAACCTTGAGTACCTTACATGGCAGACCCTATCAAATGGCCTAAACCTGTAGAAGACTAGCTAGATAAAACATCGGACCCGGTTGCAATCACCGGCAGCTCCACCAAAAACGCCTGACGATTTGTCGGGCTTTTTTGTTTTTAGAGGGCTTTTAGGAGGTGGGAGACGGCGCGGTCAAAGGCTTTGACTTCGCGATCATCGAGCAGTTTTAGTAACTCTTTATGCTGGGCTGACAGGATTTTTTCGGCTTTAGCGAAAGCTTTGCCGCCCTTGGCGGTTAGGGCAGTTTCGCGCAGGCGTTTATCTTTTCTGTTACGGGTAATACTAACCAAGCCTTTCTTTTTGAGCAGCTGCAGCTGGCGGCTGACGTTGGCTTCTGTCTGGTAAAGTTTTTGAGCAATGGCGCGCTGGCTCAGAGGTACGGAGCGGTGCAGGGCCTGCAAAATTTGTACCTGGCCAAAGCCTACCCTAAGGGAATTACGTAAAAGCGTATCTGATTTATGTTGTAAAATAAACTCCAAGCGGTGCAGGGAAGTGAGAGGAGAATATGGTCCGCGTTTTTTTATAGCATTCATAGCATAAGTGTAAACCAAAAATACTTGACTAGTCAAGTATTTTCAAATAGAGCAGGGGGTCGCTCGCACATTATCCAAAACAGGGCGCTACACGCAGGTCCGCCTAGGGCGGATCCGGTTGCACTCAGCAAACCAACCCTGTTTTAGGTAATGTGCTCGCTCTACACCAACTCCGACAGTTTATACCATTGCTCGAGGGAGAGTTCTTGGGCGCGAGCATCTGGATCAATACTGGTCTTTTTTAGCAATTTGTCGGCAAAAGTACTTAAGTTTAAGCTCGAGGATTTTTCGTAATGGACCATGGAGAGTTTTTAATAACTGCTTGACTCCTTCCTGTTTCTTGCCAATACTTGGATGTAAGGACTTTAGGGTGGGCTAGTGTCCGCCAGTTATCATGTTATGGTTGGGGGTTGATAGGAAATATTATGTTTATAAAGCTTCTAAATAGACTAACGCGTTTCTCGGGAAGACATATGGTGGCCTTGGTTTTATTGTTTCTAGCTGTTGGCATGTACGGCGACAGCGCCCGGGCGTTGATTGTTACCAAAACCCTTGGCAATACTACTGTCGGTACCCAGTTGGCTGCCTTTGCCAAAGACGTCAAGTGGGGCAATAAGCGTGTTCTTAGCGACGTCGCTGAGGTTTCTAAGCTGACGCTGGATTCTGTAGGCGGCAGCTCGACGGCTCACGTTAAGGGCATGATCTACGACGCTGATGGCTCTGGTATGCCCGGCGCGTTGGTGGCTACAACTGATGAACTGACATTGGCTGCCGGGGCAACCAGAAGCTGGCGTGACCTGACTTTTGCTACACCGCCAACTCTCCAGCCTGGTACTTATTTCCTGATTATGATCACCGACTCCAACAGTGGGCAGCACGGTTTTAACCCGGTTTCCGGTGTCAAGGAGTACTACAATACCGACAGTTATGTTGATGGGCCAGCCAATCCCTTTGGCTCGGCCACTATTTCCGGAGGTAATTACGATGATTCCTTTTACATGACTTATACGACATCAGTATCGGACCCTCCGCATAATTTTGCAACCGGCAGCATCCCGGCTCCAAAATACGGTGTCTATGAGGTTGTTCTGACTGGCGATGGCTCAGTCAGTAACCCTTTTGACACTGTGGCCACAGTGACCTTCATCCCTCCATCGGGTTCGGGCAGTGCCAAGACCATTGAGGCTTTTTATGATGGCGGCAATACCTGGAAGGCCCGGGTCTATGCCTCCGAAGTCGGTGACTGGACGTGGTCGTCAGCTTCGGCAGCCGACCCTGGACTCGACGGTCAGAATGGCAGTTTCAGCACGACAAGCTCTGAGCTGCGCGGTATGCTGCGTAAACATAGTACCAACTCCAAACAGTGGATGACCGACAACGGCCAGACTTTCCTAGGTATCGGTGACACGGCTTACTATCTATTTGCCAGAACCAATAAAGACGGCACGACAATTTCCGAGCCAACCTTCCAAAAATATGTCCAGGATGACGTAGCCTTAAACATCAACAGCATCTTTGCCGACCTTAACGGCGGCGGCTACTTAGACGCTCAGTGG
>JACOWW010000002.1:0-2833 GCA_016176605.1 Candidatus Saccharimonadota bacterium
ATCATCCCAGGGTTAGTCGGTCCTAAGCCGAGGCGCAGCAGCGTAGGCGATGGACAACGGGTTAATATTCCCGTACCGGCGTGTACTTGTCTTTAGATGCGCGGCATGATAGCGAAAGCGGATTCATGGTTATATCCGTCTAACTGGTCTAACGGGCCAGAAATGCGAGGCGCCCTTCGGGGCGCTGAGTTTCGTCAAAGTACCGACGAGAAAAGTCTAAAGACTTATGGTACAAGCCGACCGTACCGCAAACCGACACAGGTGCTTTAGGGCGAGTAGCCCAAGGTGTACGAGTGATTCTTCGTCAAGGAACTCGGCAATACAGCGACCGTAACTTAGGGATAAGGTCCCCCAGCCCTAGTTTTGGGCTATACTGTTGCCATGTTCTATGTGTATCTGTTGCAACATAGTGAGACAAACGAGATTTACATCGGCTATACGGCCGATCTAAAGACACGCGTTTTGGCGCACAATGCAAAAGGTACCAAGTTTACGACCAGAAAGACTGGTCAATGGTTTCTAAAGTACTACGAAGCTTTTGTGTCTGAAGAAGATGCCAAAGCTCGTGAACGTAAGCTTAAGAAACATGGCAGCGCCAAGCAAAAGCTAGTGGTGAGACTTAAGGAGAGTATTACTCCTTGAGCCCAAAACTAGGGCTGGGTGCAACAAAAGAACCCATGGAACTGTTTACCAAAAACACAGGTCTCTGCTAACACGAAAGTGGATGTATAGGGGCTGACTCCTGCCCGGTGCTGGAAGGTTAAGGGGATGAATCGGACTGTACTCGGCTATCATTTAAGTAATGAAAGCCAGTGACAATCAAGTCCGTGCAGACAATCAGCAGGAAAGGTTGCATGACATCTCATCGGAACTAGGCCACTATTTAGCCGGCTTTGCAGACGGCGAGGGAAGTTTTAACGTTTCGGTAATCAAACGTCAGTCTGATTATCAGCGTGGCTGGAAAATCGTCGCGAGTTTTAATATCTCGCAGCGAGATTCAGCAATTCCTTTGCTATTTCAGCAAACGCTTGGTTGTGGCACTATCAGATTCCGAAAAGATGGAGTCTGCTACTTTGAAGTACGCAGATTATCTGATTTAGATAAAAACGTGCGGGAATTTTTCACCCGCTTTCCGCTCCGTTCTGCGCGTCAAGCAAAGAGGCTGGAGCAACTGCTAAACGTCGTAGCCATTATGGCTGCCAAGGCGCATAGAAGCAGTGAAGGCATCGAAGAAATTCTCAACATTCGAGAATTAATGATCAGTAATCGCAAGCGTAAATACCAAATGGCAGATGTTATGCAAAATCCTCAGAGACTACACGCCAAGCCCACGCGAGTGGGATGATATAGTCCGCTCTGCATGGCGACATGTAGCTAACACACAGGAACCGTCCTAAGGTGGAATGCTGCCTTAGTTGGGTGAAAGACTCACTTCCGTTTCCCTCTTTCCATAGAGGTTTTGGAAGAAAATTTGGCTATATGCTGGAAACTCTCTTAAATTCCAACGGGCAACCGGTTGGACTACGGAGACAATCAGCAGGAAAGGTCCCACATTGGGAAATCCTCAACGACTACACGCCGAAGTCGCTACAAGCGATAAGATATAGTCTGATCTCTATGGCGACATAGAGGACATCAGTAGATGTTGTTAAAAACACTTCAGAGCGAAATTCCTTGTCAGGTAAATGAACTTGCCTGGACGTTTTGTAAAAGACGTGAATAGATTAAACAGTTTTAAGAAATTCCATTCAAACATGGCTATATGCTGGAAACTCTCTAAAATTCCAACGGGCAACCGGTTGGACTACGGAGACAATCAGCAGGGAAGTCGTAATTGACCCCTCAGAGACTACACGCCGTGCTCCCAGGTATTTGGGATGAAGATATAGTCCGATCTCTATGGCGACATAGAGTGCGTTAAATACTGCGCAATAAAAACATGTGCTGCTTTTCGAAGGGAAAGGTAGTAGCTCGCGGTTCGCCGATTAGGCGAAATCGAATTTATTTCGATAGCGAGTGTTGAAGGAAAACCGTAGGTTGTCCTTCAAGTTGAAGTTCTGACCCGCACGAATGGAGTAATCATATGGGTACTGTCTCGACGAAGAGCTCGGTGAAAGTGCATTGACGGTAAAGATGCCGTCTGTCCGCAGCCCGCAGCAGGACGAAAAGACCCCGTGGAGCTTTACTACAGTTTGGCATTGAGCCAGGGGTATACATGTGTAGGATAGCTGGGAGGCTGTGAAGCCCAGGCGCTAGCTTGGGTGGAGCCATCGGTGAAATACCAGCCTTGTATACTTCTTGTTCTTACATGGCCCTTAATTTGCGGAGCAAATTGGGCCGTTTAGCATTTACTATTTTCCATTTACCATACGTTTTCCGTTTTCTATTGACCATGGATCACGGTTAAGGCACGGTAAAAGGTGAACAGTGAAAGGCTAACGGACCCTGAATTTGGTCTTCAAATTCAGGGTCGTGAACAGTGTCTGATGGGTAGTTTAACTGGGGCGGTTGCCTCCAAAAGAGTATCGGAGGCGTTCAAAGGTTGGCTAGATACGGATGGAAATCGTATCGGTGTCACAACTGTGCGTAGCACAGCATTTACCATTGACCATTTTCCATTTAGCATTAATTTTTCATTTGTCATTTTTCAGACAACTAATCTGTTAAATGTTAAATTGTTAAATCATTGTGAAATGTGAATTGTAAAATGATAACTGCCGTGCTGCGCACGGCGAAAGTGGTATCGGCAGCGCAAACGGATAAAAGTTACCCCGGGGATAACAGGCTTATAGCGCCCAATAGTTCACATAGACGGCGCTGTTTGGCACCTTAG
>JACOWW010000002.1:2845-400967 GCA_016176605.1 Candidatus Saccharimonadota bacterium
GGCGCTGCAGGAGTAATCCTGTACCAAAAATGCGGCTTATAACGGTGAAACCCGACCATCTCTTGTGAGATAATAAAGGGGATGAGGGCAATACCGTGGGAAGTCTAAGTTCAGCTCAACATGCAATTTTGGTGGGGAGTTTACTTGGTGATGGTACGCTTCGGCGGCAAGGCAATCGTTTGAATGCCTTGTTCGAAGTAAACCATTCTTATAAACACCAATCATATGTAGATTGGAAGCATCAAAACTTTCAAGACTACATCTTAAGTTCGCCTAAAACCCGTAAGGGCCGGGGCGTACGAATTGCATATCGATTTACAACCCGCAGCTTGCCGGTATTTACGGCTTACCATAATTGGTTTTACGTAAACGGCATCAAGCGGATTCCGAAAGATCTTAAACTAGATTCATTGTCCTTAGCCGTTTGGTTTATGGATGATGGCTGTAAGATTCGTTCGGCTCTCTATCTAAATACTCAGCAATTCACTTTGTTAGAACAAGTCTTCTTGCAAAAGTTATTGCTCGACACGTTTGGATTACAGAGTACTCTAAATCGAGATAAACAATACTTCAGAATCAGGCTCACTACAGATAGTTCAAAAAGCTTGCGAAAGCTGATTGAACCGCATGTAATTGAGTGTATGAAGTATAAGCTGGCCGATGACCTCGTAACGACTGAGTCGAAAGACAAGATTCTGGTAGTTTGATATGCCAGGATAACACGCCGCGTCCTATCGTTAATTCCAGAATATGGCTGGTTTTTAGGCCTAAGTTCGGAGATAGGAACAAGATATAGTCTACGCCATACGAGAATATGGACTCGAGTACGATGTCGGCTCATCTCATCCTGGAGGGGGAGCACCTTCCAAGGGTCGGGCTGTTCGCCCGTTAAAGAGGTACGTGAGCTGGGTTCAGAACGTAAATCATTGCGTCACTTTGGAGTAATCCAAAGCAGCAAACTAACTAAAATCGGAGAAACCCAAACTTAAGTTCATCGAACGCTTAAGAGGGCAACACCGAGGGTAAGTTCCGTCGCAGACGGAAATCCCGTAGAGACTGATCCCTAGGCTTGATTAGTCATCAAGCGTAAGGTGAGATCCGACGATACGTCGGATCAAATGTTAGCTCCTTAGCTACTAAGACTTTGGCTGAGGATGAAGATATAGTCCGTGCCAGTAGTAATACTGGATTAAGCCGTTCTTTTTCCGAGGAAAAGGAGCAGCCCGACAAAAATGTATTCCATTTTTGCCGGCGCGATGAGGGAAAACCCTAGGTTGTCCCTCATGGTTGACACGCGTGAGACAGTTCGGTTTATATCCGCTGTGGACGTCAGGAAATTTGCGAGGAGTTAGGCGCAGTACGAGAGGACCCGCCTGAACGCACCGCTGGTGTACCAGTTGTTCTACCAAGGGCATTGCTGGGTAGCTATAGTGCGGCACGGATAAGCGCTGAAAGCATATTAAGCGCGAAGCCGACCTCAAGATTAGATTTCCCTATGACCTCCCTGAAAGACTATCAGGTTGATAGGCGCAACGTGGAAGTACCGCAAGGTATGGAGCGAAAGCGTACTAATAGAGGCATTGACTTTTTGTGAACCAAAGCATGCGTGCAGCCTGCGCGTGAGCTTTGGGAAATGTGCATACGCGGTGTGTAGCACCGCAGTTAACAGTTAGCAGTTTTCAGTTTTCGGTTAGTTTTCGGTTTTCTGTTTTCAGTGTAAACGGATAACTGTAAACCCACCGTGAATCGTTAATTGTAAACTGGTAATTGCGATGCTATGCATCGCATGACTAGCTATTGGTAATCAGCAATCTGTAAACTGGCTGATTATGTCGTTTGCTTTACAACGTTCGTAGTTTTTATGCTGGTGTTCTTAGCGTGGGGGAAACACCTGTTCCCATCCCGAACACAGCAGTTAAGCCCCATGGCGGTTACAATACTTGGGTTTTAGCCCTGGGAAAATAGCAAAACGCCAGCATTAAGACTATGAGGAAAGAAAAGCCGCCATCACGGATGGCCTTTCTTTATTTTATTTCTCTGTTTTCTCGAGTCCGGAACAGATTGACTTGTTAAGTATTTTTGTCAGACCGGCTCCTTATGCCCGTGTCTGAAGCTAGAAAGATAGAATAAAATTCGGATTTCTTTAAACTTGAGTAGGTCGAAGGTCAACTCCGGGAGCCGTTTGTTTTTATTGGCTGGCGTCAAAAGTCTGATACTTGGATTTTAGTAGCACATTGTCGGCTGTAACTAGCGGCAGGCTTTCGACCAACCCTTGCGCCAGCAGCATCTTATCAAATGGATCGCCGTGGCTGGTTATGATTTTTGGTAGCGCGACTACATGTTTTGCCTCAAGCGGCAACAGAGTAAGGCGAGAGCTATCAGCTGCTTTCAGTAGCTGATCGGGCGAAAAATCTAAATGTTTCTGAGAATATTTGGTTGCTAATTCCCAAATGGAAACTATAGATAAACAAGCTTCGCCGCCCGAGATTATCGATGCCATCGTCAGTTTGCCTATCTTTTGTGGCTCTTGGAGCAACCACAAAAAAACGTGGCTGTCGAGCAATAATCTAGAAGGAGCCATCCGGCATAACTTTGCTATCTTCAAATAGCTTGGTTATATCTGGATCAGGACCAACAATATCTTCATCCTTATAACCTATTTTCTTGTCTTTCCAGATGCCAATTTTGATTGGTTTTTTGACTGGAACAGGCGAGATAACTGCCTGCGGCTGGCCGTAAGCGCCAATATAGATAGTTTCGCCGGCTTGGGCTTTTTTAACCAGCTTGCTGAGGTTGGTCTTTGCCTCATAGATTTTAACCACATCATTCATAATAGGATCTTATCAAAAAAGTATGGTCTGGTCAAGCCTAGACCAATATTTTCAAGAGAACCGAAGTCATAATACCCTTATTTTATCTGCTTGCCTCGTGAAATTCGGAGAATATTCCTATGAGGTTTTCTTTTAACCTGAGTCCATCGAAGGTCGAGTCCGCAATTAGAGGATGCCTTTTTCTTTCAGGACTTTTTCCGGTGCCTCTTCGTGGCGGTGGAGGAGTATAGATACTAATCTTCCAAGAGCTTCTCTGAAATCTTCCAGATAAAGTTTCTCCATATCTTCTTGCCGAACCCAGCCTTCAGCCCGAGCTAAAAAATCCTGCCTAGAAATAGGCGGGGAAGCCTGATTCATATACCCATCTATTTCTCTAGAGCGAATTTCATGAAAGATTCCGTCGGTAGCCATGGTTGCAATGCTCCAAATAGATTCATGCAATACTCCTGCCACTCCGACCGTTGCAATTTTATGACTACGCCTCTCTGCTACTTCTGCCATGAAGCGAACTTTAACATAAATCTGCGTATACTACAAAAGCTCATCGGTTTTGAGCCGATGCCTGCCATGTAGTGAACTTGTTCTACTACTGCGGTTCACTCCGCATGCCCGTAGTAGTATATAATTCAATTAATAAAGGGTGGCTTAAGATCTAATATGCAGGAAGAAAGCACACCTACAAAAAACAAGAACAATGAAACGTTATACTTATTTTTTGCATGTTTAGTGCTCGCTTCCATTATTTTTGGGTACATACTCTTAGTCACTTATATACTAGGTGCAATTTTATCCGCTAGTGACATCCATCTTGATTGGCATTTTATTCTGAGCTTTACAGATTCGTTAAAGTGGCCGCTGCTAATTGTCTTTTTGGCGCTTTTGTTCAGAAAAAAAGTACCGGGTTGGGCGGGTAGCCTCGCAAGTAAAATTAAGAGAGTGGTACTGAAATTCGGAGGAGGCGAGGCAAGTGTTGAATTTGAAGAAATAGAAAAAAAGCAAGAAAATCCAGAACCACCGGATTCTCCACCCGAAATTCAATATGAAGTTTCCTCTGTTCAAGAGGATGACCATGCTCGAGCGGCAGAGTTCTGGAAAGAGATGTATAACTTTGAACGATTGTATGGAATTTCTTTTGGGTCACAGCTGAGTGTATTGTTTTATATCAATGAGCAGAATGGGGCAGATCTACCAAGTCTAAAAAAGTTTCTAGATAAGCATGTCAGTGAAACTGGTGGTAGGGTATACACAAACATCACGGAATTCCTTAAATTTCTCATTAACGCAGGCTTTATTATTTGGAATCAAGAAGAGCTGAAGTACAAAATAACGGATAGAGGAAAAAAGTTTCTCAATTATTTAATAATCCAGAATTATTCCCTCGATCGGCCTGGATAATTCTATGGAAAGCGATAGCACCCACTATTTGGGGGTGGCTTTTATGCCAGTGTAGCTATTTGGATCGTTGATGACTTTTACGAACTCAATTGTGTAAGACGGGCTATTTTCGGATAACCCTGAAATTTCGAGGAGTTTTTTCGTGTCTTTGGTTGCACCAGAGGGATCATCTGTAGAAACAAAGAAATCAATTACCTCTCTTGTGCTGGGTTTGTAAGTTACCAATAGCTCTTTACCATCTTTTTTGAAAGTGTTATCCCATACATCTACGCTTGGTTGCGCTGCAGTAGGTTCGGTAAGAGAGCCATCAGCAGGAGCACCTAAAATTTCTCTGGTTTGATCAATATTTTTGCCCATTAATCCGGGTATATCGAAGGCTGGTTTTGGTTTCTGTTCTGCTGGTTGGCTTTGGGTTGTTGGCTGTTGGTTTGTTTGCGTGTTTTTGTCTTCTTTTTTTTCTCCAGTGGCAGCACCAACAATAATTATAAAAACAACTAGGGCAATTACCCCAGACCAAACCTTATGGGCTTTAATCCATTCCATATATCTCCTTAGCAATATAATGTGTAGCAATCGTCAGATGAATAATCGTCTAAGTATGTGTTGTTATATAAAGAAGATCCATGGCTACTATAAGGGCTGCTGTAACTGCTGTATGGAGTATAAGAATTATATAGCGAGCTGCTACTGTAAGGCTTTAGATAGCTACTTCCATAATCACTCAAGCTTTTATACGAACTGCTATAACTATTCACGCCCGAATCAAACAGGTCGTCGGCGCGATAACCGTAGTTATAGCTGGGAGTATATTTGTAGATCGGATCAGTCCGAAAATCGTAATCATAATCAAAAAGGCTATAGTCGTAAGATTTGTAACTACTTTTCGTATCATAAAAGGACTGGCCGATATAATAATCTTCTTGAGTAATCCAAGTCGGAGTGTACCAATCTGAGCTATAGTTCTTTGTCGGAGAGTAATAGGAGTCGTTGTATGCGTTAGACCAGTCACCATCAAAACTGTAATTATCGTATTTGAGGCCATTAGGATCTGAACGCCAATACCCATTTACATATTGGCCATTTCTCCAATGACCACTTACCCATCCCGCACTTACGGATGCGGGCGCTAATAACAAGACAAAAGCAATAATTCCTGAAAGGAAACTAATTCTCCACATATACGCCATAATACTCTCGTAATGTATAAATCACAACTTCGCTTCAATAGTTAATTTAAGGTTGCTTAAGTCTTGGGAAAGGGTGAATATAGCTCTTTGGGTGCTCTCTTGGCACGACCTCAAGTCTGAGCTCGTTCCCGACTTACCCTCCATGCATTTTGCGAAGATGTCTTCTTCGAGTTCGGGAAGTTGTTGAATTTTTAGCTCAACATCCGCCAGCTGATTTTTTAAATCCTGTTTTTCTTTATAGTCTTTATAGAAAAAATAGCCCCCAACGCTTGCTCCAGCCAGCAATATTAACGTACTCAGGTAAACCAACCCTCTTTTCATAAAACGAATTATACGCGGGGAGGGGCCACAGCCCTAAATCTTGACGGATCGAAATAGAAGTATTCCTTCTCTTCGGCCTTCAGGAATTAGAGCTGGATAAACCACAGCACCATCACGTTGGTGCTGGGTGAAGAAAGGCCTGTCCAGATGTAGTTTCTTAAACTACGGCTGGGGAATAGAGCCCGGTCCGATTACGCTCGTGCTTGCAGTTTGGTTTTAAAGTTCTACAATAAGTTCGAAGGAGTTTTATGGGAGAGATAATTAAGTTCGATAGCTTAGAAACTATGCTGGAAGCACACAGGCGAGTCCCAACACCCGAAGAAGTTGAGATAGAAGCGCGAGTTGCGCCGGTGCTTGATAAGATTTTTGCAGAAATTACCGAGGAAGAAAAGCGGGAAGCCGAGAATCCGCTCTATCCGCTGTTTCGCGGTGTCCAGCCGTATACAGCTGATACGCCGCCAGAAGGTGAAATGGCTTTTTTGCTGGAGCCTGTAACGCTCAAGCGTGACGATGGATTGGTGGTCAACTTGGAGCGGACACGGGACGGAGAAGTTACTTTAGCGATTGACCGTGTCTTCTCGTGGTATAGCTACGAAGATGTCAGCAAACTCGGTGATGGATGTTGGGATGTGGGCGTCTACCGATTAGCCTCCAGGGGTGTTTTTGGCGAGCCAACAGATTTTGGGAAGATTCGACCTTTCGGTGACGAGCTCCGAGCTGCTGCATAGAAAGCCAATCAACTGCAAGCATAAGGAATGCGCAGGAGGGGAGGGGGCGGACAGTTTTGCGGCCGTCGTTTGGTATCATTGATTCATGGCTCAGGAGATGATTGACGTGATTGATGAAAACGGTGCGGTCGTTGATACCATGAGTCGTGAGGCTGCCGATAAGCTAAACCATCTAACTCAGAATGTTTTAGTATTTATTTTTAATTCAAAAGGCAAAGTCTGGATTCAGAAGCGTGCAAAGACCAAAAAACATTTTCCAGAGCAGTGGGATATCTCGGCCTGCGGGAATGTAACCAGCGGCGAAAAACCCGATGAAGCGGCCAGGCGAGAAACGCTCGAGGAAATGGGCATCAAATCAAAATTGGTGTTCGTAGAAAGCTTTTTGAATGAATTCCCAGGCCAAGATAACCGAACTTATCGTCGTCTCTCACACCTTTATGTCGGTGTTAGCGACGAAATACCGAAAGAAAGCGACGAGGTGGACGAGTTTAAGGCAGTTCCGCACAGACAACTGGCAAAAACTGTTGCCGAGCACCAAAATCAATACATTCCTTCTTTTCTACTTGAACTCGAAAAAGCAGTCACTGCTTACAAAAAAATATAAATGTGTGGAGAGGCCCAGTGGAATAGTTTGCCTCTGGCAGAATTCCACGGGCTAAAAGGCGGAGCGAATAGAGCCTGCGGCTACTGCCTATGGACTAGGGTGAATTCTCCAGATGGCGTGCTACCCAAATCGCAGTTATAACAATACTTTCTTGATATCTTGCCTATGCATTCGACGGTGAGATCAGCGATCTCTGGTGTTACATCAAACTCACTTTGAATTATTCCAGAAACCTCAGACCATTCGACGGGCGGCCATGAGTCATATACTAGTTGAGCGGCTCTATCTCTGAGTGCAATTTTATCGTGATCCTCAATATCAACCCCAAGGAGTGGACAATTCTGGTCTATAGGAATTGGTTCAGGTTTGGCCATACTCAAATTATACGCGGGGAGGGCTTGCCCAGCACATAGTTTATGTGCTGGGGGCGGAGCGAATAGCCCTCCTTCGCCAAGGCTTTGGAGGACGGGCCTGTCCGCCGCAGCTTTTTTGATCTTCGTAGCTTCAGCTAAGGAGATGGCGGAGACGGTAACTCGCTAGCTGTCTTTACTTTTGCTGGACGGCTTTCCAGAAATCAGATGGTTTAATAATCTCCACGACTTTGTATCTTTCTAGCTCGAGCAGGTCATTATCGCCGGTGATTATTAAATCGCATTTACCTTCAGCTGCTGCGGCTAAGATATGAAGATCTTTTGGGTCTCGAATGTCTGATTTTATGTCAGATTCTTCAACGCTAATAATCTCGCACAATTCACTTAAATATAGTCTGAATTGACGTCTCCATCTATAAGGTGCGGAAGTTTTAGCACGCAACTGGCTCATAATCTCGCTAATTAGTGACTCGGAAGCAATGATTGTGCAGTTATCTAGGCAGTAAAACACTACCTCTTCCGGCCTGCCGCCATAGACTATCGCCGAATACCAGACGTTAGTATCAAGTACGATTCTTAAACTTGGCGATATTTTGGCGCCACGGCTCGCGCTTGCGGCGTTCCACTGTAATTTCGTCAGCCACTTCTTTCTCTGACTTGTAGGAAATGTCTTTCGCAAATTCTTTGGCCTCCGCCATAAGTTTTTTAAATTGTTCTATCTTTTCCTCATCACGTAGATACTTTATAGCTGCTGTCCGCAAGAAGTCACTGCGGCTGCCGAATTGCTGCTTGGCTTTTTTATCAATTTGGTCAGCCAATTCCTTAGGAAAAGATACGTTGAATGTTTTTACGCTCACTGTCGCTGTCCTCCAGTTAGTATTGTATGAAAATTGTATAAAAATGTCAATATTAAATTGAACGTGGGAAGGGGCCACAGCCCTAAATCTTGACGGACCGAAATAGAAGTATTCCTTCTCTTCGGCCTTCAGGGTTTAGAGCTGGGTAAACGGAGCGAATAGCCACAGCACCATCACGTTGGTGCTGGGTAAATCTGTCCGCCATAGCTTCCAGCGAAGGTGGGAGCCAGCCTGGGGTTTTATTTCAGTCGTCGCATGTAGGTTCTGTTTTGCACAAAAAACCAAACCATGCCCGCTAAGGCGGCTCCGTAATCCTCGGCGTTTGCTTGCAGAGCATCATGAGCCAAAGGTTCGAAAGGATCATGATCGGGATCAAATATTACTGCCTGTCCAGCCTCGACTATATAATCAGCCGCACTGGCCGCGGCAAAAGATGTTGCAAGTCTGCGTCTATTCGACCATCTGAAGGCTGCCCAAGCCGCGGCATAGCCCAAAACAGGGTGCTTTAGGGTTTTACCTATAGTCTCAGCAGCGTCAGGCAAGCCACCCATCAAATGATATTTTTCAGCTAAACCACCGGCTAAGGCTAGTCCCGCAAAGCCCAAGCCTGTAACAATCCTTTTTCTTCTGCCTTCTAGACTATCTGCCTGTCTTTGGGCCTCTGCCTCTAGCGATTCTGGTGCGGCAACAGCTAGTTCTGCAGTATTAGTCATAAGATAAATTTATTTTGAAGCCTTATCGTAAATAATACCAGAGAAATAAAGCGCGGAGAGGGGATAGGGCAGGGTCTTTTTGGCTTAATCTATTAGGCCGTAGGAGAACCGTTCATCTATTTCCGCACTAACTCTAGATGAGCGTTCTTGCCGCCAGTAATCAAGATATCTGCCTCTTACTCCGGCGTCTTTAGCGAGTGCCACTACTTCGTCCGGTGTACCGACTAAAACTTTTGGTAGTTCTGGGTTTCTTTTTAGACGGGGGACAAACTGTTGCCAAACGCCATCAACAAGTATTAATCCTCGGGCAGCTTCTGAAATCAAATATGTGTGAGGAGGCCAGCACCATTTTAGCTTCCTGCCGAAAGGGTAAAATACGTACCCTTGCTCTTTCAAACTAAGCCGCATTGGTTTTGTTATCCAGGCGCACACTACCTTCTGATGAATATCCTCTGGGCTGTAGCCCTCTCTTTCTGCTACAAGCTTATAGTTAGACTCTGAAGCCTTGATGATATCAGGGTGATCAGAAGTTAACAGACCAGCGTCTCGAAAGCTTGCTGCGACCTCAACCGACATAATAGGTTACTTGTAACAGTTGTAGTTGCCTCAGTCAATAACGGGGAGGGATTTTAGAGGAAAGGCTTAGGGAATAGAGCCCGGCTTAGTTTCTTATTGACTTTTGTACGATTAAAGCGTACAATTGAATTGTACTTAATAATTAAGGAGTAAACATGGGTACTAAAACTATCGGTGCCAGTAAACTTCGCAGTAACTTAGCTGCGGCGCTTAATTCGCTTGGCGGCAACGACGTACTAATCGTTACCCGCCGCGGTAAAAAAGAGCGGGCCATTGTTGATATAGACAAGTACGAAGATTTGCTGGCGGCTAGCGACCCGCAGTATCTGGCGAGTATCAAAAAGGCGCGGGAGGAATACAAAAAAGGCGAGGTTGTTAATTTCAATGACGCTTTTGGGAACCTCTAAACCATGTCATTTAAAGCCTACGTCATTACCAAAACGGCGTACGAAGACATAAAAAAACTGGACAACGCCACCAAAAAAAAGTTGAAAGACCGCTTGGAGTTCCTGCTTATTCTAGACGACCCGCTGTCGCGGGCTGTGAAACTGTCGGATCCGCGGCAAGGAACCTACCGCTGGACGATTGGTGATTATCGCGTAATCTTCGACGTCCATAGAAGAAAAGTTATTATTTTGCGCGTTCAGCACCGAGGTGAAATATATAAAAGTTGACATTAACACAATGAGGTGATACCATAAGCATAGTTTCAGGGGAAAGTGAGGGTCTTTTCTAGAGACCCTTTTTGAGTCCTCTGACACAATATAAATTTACCCGCCAATCCGCCATAGGCGGAAGGCGAGCGAGAGGAGAAATAACATGGCTGGTACACATGCAGGTGGCGCCAAAGCGGCTGCCACCAACAAGACCAAGTACGGCAAAGACTTTTACGCCCGCATTGGGGCTATGGGCGGTAAGATGGGCCACACCGGTGGCTTTTACGCTAACCGCGACCTAGCCCGCAAGGCTGGTGCTATTGGCGGCCGCATTTCGCGCCGTGGCAAAGCCAAAGTCGCCGCCTAAAGGCAAAGAACAAAAAGCAGAAAACAATAAACAAAGAACAATAGGCAAAAGGCAGTTAATAAACACTGCCTTTTGTTTATTAAAGTGAAATTTACTTATGAAAAAAGATACACTTTCATTAAAAGCAGATGAATATGCCCACAGGGTATATAAATTAACCTTTGAACTCCCCAAGAATGAGTTGTACGGCACTACTTCTCAATTACGACGGGCTGCGATATCTGTTCCTTTAAATATGGTAGAAGGATATGCAAGACAATCTATAAAAACAGAGATTCAATTCTTGCGTTTTGCCTATGGATCACTTAAAGAGAGTCAGTACCTAATTGATTTTGCGCTTATCGAAGGATTAATAACTAGAACTGAAGCCGATGCAGTCACTCAAAAAGGTGACGAGTTAGTTAGAATGTTATGGGCTAAGACAAAAACCTTAGAAAGGAAAAACAAAGATTAAAAAACAAAAGTGAGCAAAGACTGGTAGCCTCAAGTCTTTATTGCTTTTTGTTTATTGCTTACTGTTTTTTGTCAGCCGGTATGGCCGGACAAAACGGCCGCTGCTGACTTTCCAGGTTGTGCCGCAGTTATAACAGCGATAAGTTGAGGTGCTTTGCTGTAAAACATGCGTACTGCAAGACGGGCATTCACTGCGGTGGTGCAGCCAATCGCGGTAAGTGTCAAGGCAGTTTTGGATGTGGTCTTCGCCAATGGTCACGCCGTATTTCAAGCCTATTTTAGACGCCAAATGCCAGGCTTCGCCCTCCATTTTAAGGAGTTCGAAATCACCTGAATAATTTTTGTGTTTAAGCAGGCCGTGAGCTAATTCATGCAGCACACCAAAGCGGATAAGCTCTGGGGTTAGGGTGGGGTTAAAGGTTATTGTATTGGTTTTGGGCGACCAGTGTTCTTGCTTGCCGCGACTGAACGTAAAGTCCGGATAATCACGGCTTAAGCGCTCAATAAATTTCTTAGTTGTAGCGCTTAAACGATCTGCCGGCACTTTTGAGCCTATTTTTTTAGGCAGGGCGTCGGTTATCTTTTTGGTTATTGCCATGTTAAATTCCTAGTTTTTGGCGAAGGAAGACATAGCAGCCATAAATCACTGCCTCTTCCGGTTTAGCGGCTTTAATAATAGGCGGAATAGGGACCATACGATTTCTGATTTTGGCAATTTTTTCTGCGAGCAAGGAGCCAAATTTATCAAAATGAGCACCAACACCCCCGCCAATAATTACTACATCTGGTTGAAAGGCCGCCAAGGCAGCATCAAAACCCACAACCAAATCATCTGTATATCGCTCCCATATAGTTGGGTTGTTGGCTTCTGAGGCCTTCAGGCCAAAGCGCTCTTGAAAAGCCTTACCTGAGGCAAAAGCTTCCCATTTTTGCAGACTTCCATTGTGGTTGATAAGCATATTACCAATCTCACTATCTGCTAATTCAGGCACAATATTACCATTTGTGATAATACCAATACCAATTCCGGTTCCGATTGTCACATAAACGACCTTTTTATATTCTTTATGATTTATTGCTTCATAAAGTCCTGCCAATTTAGCATCGTTCTCAATAAATACATAATCTAGGCCCAATAACCTAGAGACGTCCTGTTTTATCGGTATATTTTGCCAGCCCAAATTACCAAATCTAACGCCAATACCCCGACTCCTATCTAATCTACCCGGAAGTGCGCAGCAGCAAGCCTTTATCTGAAAATCTTTAAACTCAGCTAATGTTTTTTTAAGTTCTTGCAGAAAATTTTCGTAGTCTGGCGGAGTTGGAAATTTGGCTTGCCGGGAAATTTGGCCATTTTCATCAAAAACAGCCAACAATGTCTTAGTACCGCCCACATCTATCCCCAAATACATAAAAACAGTTTACCATTTACCGTTTACCATTCACCATACGTTTACCGTTCTCCGTTTTCCGTGGTTAAGGGTTAATGGATAATGCAAGGTAAAAGGTGAATAGCTAAAGGTTAACGGCACTATTTACAAAGGTGGGACACCTCTGTATAGTAGTGCTTAATCTGCTTTATTAACGAAAAACATAAGACACCTCGCATCGAGAGTTTCTTATCGCGCCGGGTGCGGAAGTAAATCTGCACACTCGGGCTATTTTCCGGAGAGCGGACAAGGAGATAATTTTTTAATGTCAAAGACGGCTACGAAAAATTTGACACGTTCGACGGAGCCAAAGCGCCGCTCAGCGTTAGCCTCTTCGAGCCTGAGCCTCAGAGCCGAAGGCCTGAGCGATCCGCCAGCTGGCAGAAAGTCGAAGGAGTTGACTATGGACGAGCTTTTAGCCGGTAGCGACATAGCTCAAATTAAAGCTGGTGATGTAGTCGAGGGCCTTGTTAGCTCGGTCAAAAAACACGAGGTTTGGGTAGACTTAGGCCCCAACGGCGTGGGTGTAATATTTCGGCGTGAAGTCAGCGCCGCGCCGCTTAAAGAAGGTGAAACAATAACCGCTAGCGTAGTTGACCCGGAGCTGGACGAAGGCTACGCCCTGCTAAGCATGAAGCGGGCCAGTAAAGACCGCGGCTGGGGCGAGTTGCAAAGAATATTTGACGCTCAAGAAATCGTTGAAGTATTACCTTATAGTGCCAACCGCGGCGGCTTGCTGATTGAACTGGAGGGCATCCGCGGCTTTATGCCGGTTAGCCAACTATCGGCCGAGCACTACCCGCGTGTTTCTGATGCCGACAAAGATGAGATTTTAAATAAATTGGGCAGTCTTGTTGGCAAGACCTTGCGCGTCCGGATTTTAGATACAAACCGCAAAGACAATAAGCTAATCTTTTCTGAAAAGGAAGCCGTGCGCGACGATATGCAATCAAGGCTGGCCAGCCTTAAAGTCGGCGACGTAGTCGAAGGTGTTGTTACTGGCGTAATTGATTTTGGCGCGTTTGTTAATGTCGACGGTATTGAAGGGTTGGTTCATATCTCTGAAATATCTTGGGAACGCGTGGAAGATCCGCGCAAATACGTCAAAGTCGGCGACCGGATCAAGGCCAAAATCATTGCTATCGACAAAGATCGTTTGAGCCTGTCCATCAAGCAAATGTCCGAAGACCCCTGGATGGCTGAGGTTAAACAATTCAAAAAAGGCGACGTTGTGGAGGGCAAGATTACCCGTATCACTCCTTTTGGGGCCTTTGTGCAGCTTTCGCCGAGCGTAGAAGCGCTAGTTCATGTTTCGGAAATGAGCGACGATGACAGCATCGATCCGGAAAAACTTTTTAAACTTAATGAAAAGAAAAAGTTCAAAGTTCTGGAAATTGACACCGAAAACCGTAAAATCGCCTTAAGCCTCAAAGACGTAAAAACTCAAAGCTCAAAGCCCGCCCCCATGAAGGCTACGGCAAGCAGACCAAAAGTTAAAGAAGAGTTATGAGTGGCCGGAGAATAAAAATATGGCAAACGAACCCACAGCTAAGACCATCGAAATCGGCGAACAAATCACTGTCGGAACACTGGCCGAACTCCTGGAATTGCCAGTCTCTAAACTAATAGGGGAGCTTTTTAAAAACGGCGTTATGGCGACCGTTAACGAAAAAATTGACTTTGATACGGCCCAAATTATCGTTGGCGAAATGGGGCTTGACGTTGAGCTTGCAAAAAAAGATCACGAGGTACCAGTCCCACGGCCAAAGCGTGAAGCCAGCAACAAGGCCCAGCCGCGCCCGCCTGTAGTTGCCGTTATGGGGCATGTTGACCACGGTAAAACCACCTTGCTTGATGCTATCCGTGAAGCGGAAACGGTCAAAGGCGAAGCCGGCGGCATCACTCAGCACCTAAGCGCTTACCAGGTTAAACACAACGGCAGATTACTAACGTTTATAGACACGCCCGGCCATGAGGCCTTCGCCGCCCTGCGTGAACACGGCGCCCGTCTGACTGATTTGGTTGTACTGGTAATTGCCGCCGATGAGGGGATCATGCCGCAAACTGTCGAAGCTATTCGCTTTGCGCGCAGCGCCGGTGTCAAAATTGTTGTGGCGGCTAACAAGATGGACAAGCCGAGCGCTGACATTAACCGCTTAAAACAGCAACTATCAGAAAATAAGCTGATGCCCGAAGACTATGGCGGCGAAACTATCGTTTTACCGGTTTCGGCTAAAACCCGCGAAGGCCTGCCGCAGCTTCTGGATATGGTCGTTTTAGTAGCTGACGTGCAAGAGCTGAAAGCCGAGGCGACTGGCTCGGCGCAGGGCATAATTATTGAATCGCATATGGAAAAGGGCCGCGGCCGGGTGGCTATCGCGTTGGTAGAGCAGGGACAGCTGGAGCCTGGCGACTTTGTGGTAGCTGGCGGCACTTACGCTAAAATCCGAAATTTGGAATCAACTACCGGCGAGGCGCTCCAGTCTGCCGGACCATCGACCCCTGTAATCATTACAGGGCTTAAGCAGTTGCCGGACTTTGGCGAAGAATTTTTTGTTGTAGCCACGGAAAAAGAGGCCAAAGCTCGGGCGGCCGCGGCCAGCGAAGCTAAAAGGGGCGGCGGCGCGACAGCGGCCACCACCAGTGGTGAGCTGCTGCGCATTATTAGCCGGGCCCGGGAACTTACGCATCTTAACATCATTGTCAAAGCCGATGTCCAGGGCTCGCTGACTTCTGTAGTCGACAGCCTAAAGGCCCTGGACACCGAGGAAGTAGCAGTTAAAGTTGTTGACTCCGGCGTCGGTGTAATTACCGAAAACGACGTTCACACCGCCGCCACATCCGGTGCTATTATTTATGGTTTTCATACTAGCTTACCGCCGAGCTTAAAAAACCTGGCGCTGCGCGACCACGTATCCATTAGAATCTTCAGCGTTATTTACGAGCTAATTGACGACGTTAAAAAAGAGCTGGAGACTTTACTGGTGCCGGAAGTGGTCGAAGAAGAACTGGGCCGATTGATTGTAAAAGGTATATTCAAAACTACTAAAACCGCAACTATCGCCGGCGGCGAGGTAACGAAGGGAAAACTGGCGATTCCAGCGCTGGCTCGCGTTTATCACAACAAGGAATTAATAGCCGACAATCTGGAAGTTACTAATCTCAAAAGCGGGCCGACCGACGTCAAAGAGGTCAACGAGGGTCAGCTGTGCGGCATAAGTCTTAAAACCGAGCAAAAGCTGGATCTCGCCGAAGGCGACCGAATTGAATTATTTACTCGCCAAACCAAATCCCGCACCCTATAAAATCTATAGTTTTATTTTTTTCATTGTTTGCTACAATTTAAGCAAAGCATAAACGAATAGGTGGGAAATGGGCGACCAAAATTCAAATTCAAATGATACTCAAAGTCAGCCAACGGAAGACCGATCTGATCAACAGCCGCAGAACGATGCACAAGTTTCCGGTGCAGGCACAAAAATCCAGCAAGTTAAGCAGCGAGCCCTTCAGGAACTTGTTCCTGTAATTGACTCCTTAAATAGCGAACCGGAACGAAAATACGAAATTTTGATGACGGCTGCCCGCTCGGCTTCAAGCGACGAACTACTCGAAAAGGCTTTAGAAGTTGCTACAAAAATCGCAGAGCCTAATGCGAAAGCGGAAGCATTGGTTGATATATTGAACGAAGCCAGCTTCCAAGAAAGCAACTCTTAAGAATTAGTGTGCGGCTTGCCACCGCCTTAGGTTGGCTACCATTCTAGACGCATCCGTAATTGTGAATTTACCATCAGGATGCCAGTTGACCTTTACGCCGATGATTGTGAGCATTCGATTCAGATTACGCATTACTTCAGAGTTTAGAAGATTTAGTCGGCCATGTTTGTACGAGGTCGCTCTCTCGGTAGTCAGTGAACTTCTGTACATATCCAATGTCTGATTAAGCATTGTCTCGGTATTATCTACTACTCTATCAACAGCCGCTTGATCGCTAAAGTCAAGATCTCTTAAATTAAAATCTTTTGTTCTAAGGTCATCATATGCACTGAAGACTTCATCCCATTGGGCTGCCGGAGCGCCTCCGTCTTTGAATAATTTTTCTAGTGCTCGGCGGGCGGATGTATTTATTTCACTGCTTCTGCCTAAGAAAGCAATAGGCCTGCGCGTCTGCGCACCGGCCCGAACAGATTTAATCATTCTGCCTAGTTCTACATCTTCGCCCAATGAAGTGCCGGAACGATAGCCTCCAACCGCGGTGTAAATTCCTGGCCGGAAAACAAAATTTGCACCTGAAGAGCCTATTTCGTTACGTTTCTTACGAAGGTATATTTCTATCATTTGCATCAAACGGGTGGCTGCTAACGTTTCAGGGTGAGCTTTATAAGCATCATAGCCCCAATCAATAAAACCTAAGAAACCATCAACTTCTGGCTGAGTGGTGGCCCTTTCTACGATAGTTTTAAGATAGTTCGGATCAATCCATTGAGAATCGGCATCGTTAGACACTAAAAGCACATCATTCAAATCAACACCGCGTTCCATTAAGTCTGTAATGATGGTGTCTGTTACAGCTTTACGCACCCAACCAATGTTAGCTTCTTTGGATTGAAGTTCTTTATGCATCAGGCGGACTTTGATGTTTGGATTATCATTTTGGAATCGTCTAATTTCCCTAATAGTCTTATCCGGTTTTGAACCGGCGGGATTATTAGCAAAGACAACTATTTCGAAATCATCTTCAGGTACCCCTTGCTGTTTTGCATACTGTTCCAAGGTGCGATATATATTGTTACCTTCCTGATGGGCGGCTGCTGGAACCATAATCACTATTTTAGGTTTGTCTACTTTGGGCTGTTTTTCAAGCTGTGATTTAAGACCACCTAAAGTTTTCTTGTAACTTGGTCTTAATGAACGTAAGTATCTTGTTGTGGATTTGTTGGCGTCAATCTTTGCGTCAGGATTGGCCTCTAACTCTGGTGCAAAGGGTGCTACTCCTCGGCGCCCTCGGCCTTCACTGCTGCCTCCAAGATAAGACTCACCACCACGGTAATACCCGTAACCAGGGCCTTCGGGGCGTGTGAGCTCTTCTAGGCCTCGCCGGGCATATATAGGTAAGACCGGCGGTATCTCAACTGGCAGGTCTTCTGAGGGCGCTTCTAGAACTGTTAGGAAGTGTGTGTGTTGCTCAGTTACCGTTCTCTGAACAGTGTCAGTAATCGAACCGACCTTGTTTTCGCCGACAACTGTAGCCAGCATCCGGGCCGATACGCCGCCGTCCTGTGTCTGGCCGGTAACTTGTACGGCCTCAGCGAATGCTCCTTTAAAGTGGGCATGGCCATCAACCGCTTCAAACAGATTTTTACCGGCGAAGCTGTCGGCATCAATTATAGCGTTACCGTTACCGTCAACCGGTATCATTTCTACCCACTGCTGGGTCCCGCGGGTCATGGACAGGGCAACATACATTTTGCCTTCCTGAATAAGCTGTGGTGCATTAGCCGCCTCGGCGCCGTGGAACGACCAATCTGGGCGCATATTAGCGATGTTAAAGACATAATTGCCGTTTTTATCTATTCCTGTACCACTTTCGCCGCCCCAGTACTGCCTCAATTCATTTAGATCGAAATTGGGTGCCGGTGTGTTGTTGTCGTACCACAGCTCCCTATGGATACGGATAAACTCACGCGGGTGCTTTTCAATGAACTCTTGGGGACTGCGAGTAACTGATTGAGCAACGGTGTCGGGATCGTTATATGTCAGGGTGTCTTGATGCAGGTTCCAGCCTTTTTCAGTTAGATCGTGTCTAACCCATTTAGCCAGATTACCCTGTGTATCCCACTCCAAACCTCTGTCAAGGACTGGTTTACTATCGGAGTCGATGATATCCCAGCCGAACTGTTCTCCCGGCCGGGCATGGATCAATTGGTAGCCTTCGGGTAAATCTACACCCACCTTATGAGTCTGGTCTGTCAGATATTCTGGGCCTTCAAAAAAATCACGGTGTAGTTCCGAGCCGTCAGAAGCCTTGCTGCCACCGAATAGCCAGCCGGCCAACAAACTGCGCCGGTCGCCACCGTCGCCTTCAAACACTCCACGCAAGCCGCTGTCGGTCAGTGCGTGAATTTCCTGGGCGGCAAGACCAAGTGTTTCGCCGGCAATAAAGGCTATGCCGGCCATCTTCATCGTTCGGCACCAACGCAGCCGTCTGAAGGCTCGGTCTTTTTGGTCTATGTCGGCTTCAAAGTATTCATTAATGGCATCAAAGTTAGCCCCGACCAGTTCATCAAGGTTCCGGGAGGGGAAGGTACCTTCCGCGCTATCATCAATGGCTTGCTGCAGCGTTTCTGAAGCCTGAGCCAGTAGGATGTCGAGGTTAAGCCGCTCACTTTCAACAGCTATTTTGGCGGAATATTCAATTAAGTCTATGTCTCTTTCATCGGACATGGCAATCCGGGCCCGGGCGTTACTGACATGGGCCAGCAAGACCCGTACGCTATCAGGGCTTGTCGGATCCAGGCCGTCCAATGCCTCTTGAATATTATTAGTCAGTTCTTCGGCTGAAACTGTTTCGTATCTGGTAGCCTCAAACTGCTCGCGACGAACAGCTTCTTCTTCCGGCATCTGCTGACCTTCGGCTCGCTGACGCAGATGTGTCCGTCGCTCCTGACCAACCCGCAAATGTTCGCGGGCACCAGCTATGACACCAGCGCCAACACCCAGTCCAACCACGGCTCCGGTAGCCGTAATAGCTTTCTTAGTAGTAAATTTGGCCAAGCCCATGGCAATACCAACAGCTGCTCCAATAACAGCTTCGTTGGCAAAAGTCATGTGGTGTTCATGCATCCAGTTAAGTATCCTATCCGTAGCTTCCATCCTAACCTCTGTGCGCACGCCCATTCGAGCTTCGCCGATACGGCCGGCAATGGCTTCGTCCAGGCGATCTAGACCTTCCTGGTGCCCGTGCGCTAAGCGGACATTTTCAGCTACTTCTAAAATATTGTCGGCATACATCAAGCCGCGGTTCCGATCTTGGTCGTGCACGCGGGCACCATATTCGCTTAAGATACGCGTCCGTTCTTCCACCAGCGCGTCGTGGTCTATGGCACCCCTGGCATACTCACCAATCAGCTGCCTGACTTGATCCATTAACGCTCGGCCATGTTCGGTACTCTCCAGATCTTCATTCCTTTCACCCTCGTGTAAGTTGTCCGAGGCCAAACGTTCCACCACGGCACCAGTTTCACGGTCATGGTCCGCCTGGCTCCCTTCATCAAGAGCGTAGATATTCCCAGTTTCTATAATCTCACCACGGCCATGCCGAATCTGTCTCTGGCGGTAAAAATCACGGGCGATGTTGCCGTACCAGATCCGCCTTAGAAAAGCTCGAGAACGTCCTAGTCGTTGGCCTTCTTGAACCTGTGTTTGCTGGTTTATCAACTCTTCAGCGCTGTCTACGGCGTTAGAAGCAACAGCGTGAGATACGTCGGCAATCTGAACCTGGAACCGCGGATCGTCTTCCTGGGTTTCTTCAGCTGGTGTTTGTGCCGGTTGTGAGGATGAGGAAAGTGTTTCAGGCATATCGTGCCTTTATTGCACTGGGGCGGTCCCTAAATACAGCTGCCTAAATTCAGCTAAGGCCAAAGCAACAACTCTCTCTTTATTAGGTACGTTAGTATTAATAAAATCTTGCACAGCTTGCTCATTGGGGGAGGAAGCAGTTAGTTTTTCTAGTTGGTCAAACTGCTCGTCGCTTAATGAGTCAATTAGTCTTTTATTGACAATCTTTTCCGCCCTCTCAGATAAATCTTTAACCAGCCGGTCATAAACTGCCGGATCTAAATTAACAGGCAAGCCCTTCTCCTTAAGTAGATCTTTTACAAATTGTTCCATAGTGTTTTTCTTTTTTAACTTTTCTAGTGTAAATTGTAGTCCGAACTACCACACTAGGCAAGCACCTTTATATATAACACCTGTGTATAAAGTATGACTATTACCCTCTAATCCTTGTTATATGTCAATAAAAGTGCTATAATTTCTTTAACTCTGGAGACAAGGTGGGCTCTGGATGTTCAGAGCGCTCATCTTTTCTTCACCCTACGACGAAAGGTATAGACCATGACCAGGCATTTGGTCTGGGCGGTCGCCGTACTGGTGACCGCAGTGCTGGTGGGTGCCGGCGTTTCGAGCGCCAAGCCCCCGAAGTACCCGGATAAGACGACCACGATCGTGCAGATCGCGGTCCAGGAGACGGTGACGGATGGCGGCACCCTGAAGATCGGGGGTCGTATCCTGAACCAGGCGAATCACCGCGTTCGCGGCCTGACGCTCGTGCTTGTCTGGGCGTGGGATAACGCGAGTCCCAGCCCGAGTAACGAGCTTGAGGTCACCGCTGTCCGGGGGCTGCGGTACGTCGATGGGAGCCACAGGCTCCTACGGGTGCCGACGGTAAATGCCAAGAAGGTGCGTCGCTTCGTGCTGACGGTGACGGCGCCGGATCGCGGGAGCACGGCCCACGGGTCGCGTAACCCCCTCCACCTCGTCGTCTGGGCCGTCGTCATCCGTGTCAACCCGGGCGACGGAACCTGGAAGAAGCGGAGCCGCCCCAGCACCGCTGACTACGTCGAAAGCTAGGGGAGCCGACCATGTCGGCACAGTCGGGCGACGCTTACGCGCCGCCCGACAATTCCAAGTTATTTGGAGGGTTATTTATAAGACGGTTGTGATGTAGGATATAATACATATAATGTTTCAACTTGACGATAATTTGTTACAGCAACTCGGCCTGGGCAGTTTACCGCCGGCCGAAAAGAATAAGATGCTGGCTCATATCTATGAAACCCTGGAACTCAGGGTCGGCATGAAGTTGGCCGAGCAAATGACTGACGCCCAACTGGACGAATTTGAGAAATTTATAGATAACAATGACGAAGCCGGCGCCCTTAAATGGCTGGAGACTAACTTCCCCAATTACAAACAAGTCGTAGCTGACGAATTAGAGAAATTGAAGATCGAAATTAAGCAACAGGCCCCGTCGATAATCGAAGCCACCATGAAAGAGCTGGACGGCCAGCAGCCGCCTCAGGCTGCTGCAGCCTAATTTTCAATTATCAATTTTGCAATTTACAATCATTTTTCAATAATTTAATTTTCAAATGTTTGGCTATTGTTTCATTGTGTCTTGAATGAAAATTGGAAATAGTAGTTTTGTAAATTACTTCTTGTATCCATGCAAAAAGTCTTTGCCGCTCATGGTCCGGCCGCTCGGGGCTTTTAACTGCAGTATTTCCAGCCAGCCCTGCCTACCGGCAGGCAGGCGGGCTCCGCACTGCATGACTAAATCGCCGTCGTTTTGGCCACTGGCCACGCGAGCTTTTGTAATAATTACATCATAGCCAAAAATCTTGGCCTGGCTTTTTGGCCAGCCGGCATAAGCTCTGACTTCACGCTCCAATACCTTGACTGGCTTTTTGAAATCAATCACTCCATCTTCTTTAACAAGTTTCCTTGAGTAGGACACCTCATGTTTAGTAACTGTTTGTGGAAATGGTTGTAGCTGTCCGTTAAAGTACTTTGGCAAGGTGCTGACTAATAAAACGTGGCTAAGCTTGATTAATACGTCCGTTAACCTGGGCGTTGTAATGCCAGCCGGCATGTCGCAGCGAGCGTAAGCGAGTAACGGACCCTCATCCATCTTTTCGACCAGCAGCATCAGGCTGACCCCAGTTTGTTTTTGCCCAGATAAAACAGCGAAAGTAATCGGGTCAGCACCACGCCACTCCGGCAATATCGAAAAATGGCTATTGATGATGCCCAGAGGAAAACTATCGATAACTTTTTGCGAGATGATAATCCCAAAATCTATCAGGATCGCCGCTTTAGACTCGAATTTACGGCTATCAAAAAGCTCATCTAGCCCTGTCTTATTAGCGGCGGTGTAAACTGGCAATTTGAGCTGCTGAGCGAGCTCTAAAACCGGCACAGGGCCGCGGTGACGCGGCGGCCGCGGTTTAGTAATTACGGCCTCAAAACTGAAGTCCGGCGTCAGCCGGCGCAGGCTGGCAGCGGCAACGGGGCCGCTACCGAAAAAGATCAGCTTTTTTGACTGCTTCATAGTCCATAGATATTAGTTTTCCATCCTCAGCCAGCTTGTAAAAGGCATCGGGCTGACCTTTAATATAGTCGACAAACAGCCTACCATTTAAGTGGTCAACTTCATGCTGGATAACACGGGCCAAAAACCCCTCGGCCCGCACGCGCACAGATTGCCCGCTTTCGTTAAGCGCTTTCATTCGGACTTTGCTGAAGCGAGGAACCTTCCCATAGATGTCTTTGACGCTTAAACAACCTTCAAAATCTTCCGAAGCATCACCGTCGGCTTTTATAATTTGAGGATTGATAAAGACGCTAAAAGTCTTGTCTTTTTTGTTGTCAAAATTATTACGGATAGCGATAATTTTGTAAGGCTGGTTAATTTGGATAGCGGCTAGAGCCACACCGACTTCGTGAGGACGATTAGCTTCCCAGTCCAGCGTCGCGGCTTTCATGTCTGCGATGATTTTGCGGACTTCATCAGTAATGGTGCTAACCTTGCGCGACTTTTCGCGCAGATACGGATGAGGCAAAGTAATAATTAAATCCTTGCTTGACATCCTAGATAGTATAAACAAGCAAGGAGCAACTAGAAACTGGGAAATAGAAAATAGTACCGACAGGACTTTTTACTAATTCCTAATTGCTGTTTACTGTTTGCTAATTTGCTTATAGCAAATTGATGGGGTCAAGGTCTATTTGCCAATCGGCGGGGACGCTTTTAGCTAGCGTCACCAGGTGGTCGCGGTCTTTGCTTTTGCAAACCAGCTGGTAGTAAAAGTAGCGGCCGCGGCGGGCGTAAAAGCTAGGTGTTGGGCCAGTGATTTCGACTGGCAATTCCTTGAGTGTTAGTTTCTTTTTGAGGTTTTCCGCGGCCGTTTGCGCTCCATTCAGTGTGGCGCGTTTACATGTCAACTGCATCAGATAGCTAAACGGCGGAAAGCGATAGGCTTGGCGCTCGGCTAAAGCGTGCTTATAAAACGTCAGCCAGTCACGATTAGTAGCACTTTTTACAACGATATTGCCTGGATCCAGGCTTTGGATGATTACGTGACCGCGGCCATGGCCGCGGCCAACCCGCCCGATGACTTGGTAAAGCAGTTGAAAAGCCCGTTCTTCACTGGTGTAGTCAGGCAGGGCCAAAGAAGTTTCGGCCGACACTATTCCAACAAGGTTTAGTTTGGGTAAGTCAAAACCTTTGGCTAGCAACTGCGTACCGACTAAAATGTCTACCTCGCCGCCGCGCAGGCGTGAATAAAGCTCATTTACGTGTTCGCCCGCCACGTTATCGCTGTCAAAACGGGCCAGCCGATATTGCGGAAATAGTTTAGCGATATTATCGATCAGTGCCTTGGTGCCGATACTGCGATAGATAATATCGGGGTTATGACATTTTGGGCACTCCAGCGGCGGCATTTGCCTAAAACCGCAGATGTGGCAGCGGGCCTGGTGTTTATCCTGGTGATATACCAGCGGCACATCACAGTGCGGACAGAGCAACTGCCAGCCACAATTGTCGCACAGGATCAGGTGCGCCGAGCCGCGGCGGTTAAGATAAACCATGACTTGCTTTTTGGCCGCCAGCTCTTGATTTGCGGCCTCGATCAACTGGTTTGACAGATAGGGGTTGCGCGTAAAGTTCCGGCGGTCTTTAATGTCTACCACTTCGGCTTGTGGCTGGCCATGGACGTGCTTGATGGCCAATTCCTTCATTCGTATGACGGAATTGTGACGTCGCGCTACGTAATAATCCACTACCGAAGGTGTGGCGGTGCCTAAGATAACTTTAGCCTTACTGATTGCGCCCAATTGACTGGCGACGCGCGGAGCATAGTAGCGCGGCGATTGTTCCTGCTTGTAGGACGGTTCGTGGGCCTCGTCAACTACTATCAAGCCCAGGTCTTTAACGGGGGCAAAAAGAGCCGAACGCGGCCCGATTATGACGACCGGTTCGGTGGCTTCGAGTATTTGAAACCATAGTTGTTTACGCTTTGCGGCCGAAAGTTGTGAGTGCAAGACGTAAGTCGGGTGCGGCAGTAACTGTTCGACGGCGGCCGCCAGCTGAGTGGTCAGGGCAATTTCCGGCGTCAAAAGCATAACAGAGCATCCGGCGTCCAATACTTCGCGGGCCAGTTCCAAATAAACTCTTGTTTTTCCAGTACCAGTGTCGCCGTGCAGCAGAACTGTTGTGCTTTTTACCTTTTGGATGCCGGAAATTGCCTGTTTTTGGTCTTTGGTAAGAGGTAAATCAAACTCGATTTGGACGGCTGGCGTGGCTGTAATCGATTGGTCATGCTCGGGATGGGTGCGCCGAATCGTGGGTTTAGTGGGGGCGAACTGGCGCATAGCGTCGCTGAGAGTGGTGCAATAATAATCCGCTAGCCAACGGGCTAGTTTGAGACAATGTGTTGGCAGGGGCGTGTTACTTATTAGGGCTTTAATAGGCTTGGTGTTGAAGGTCGGTTTAGCGACTTCGCGTATGACAAAGCCGCTGGCCACGCGCTTCTGTAGCGGCACTGTCACTACGGCCAGCGGTTTAAGTTTATCCTCTGAAGAATAAGTCAGCGGGTGACTGCTGTGGTAATGGCTGTCGGCCAAGAACACCTCATAAAAATAGGGCATAGCCCTATTTTAGCTCATAGCTCATAGCACATAGCCATTAGCCACTAGCTGGGGACTAAAAGCTGCGTGCTGAGAGCTAAAATACTTGACTTGTTAAGTAATTTTGTCCCGTTTTTGGTCCGATCTGACAAAATCCGAGACAAAAAAGCTTTTAGCTAGGGACTTTCAGCTTTTAGCTTGCCGCGGAAGTGGCAAATGATGTATACTTTACTTCGACTTAAAGTAAGTAAAGAGGCGGGTAAGTGTTAGATACGTTTATCACTTCAAGGGTGCGCAGAAAAATTATCGTGGTCTATGCCAAGTACCCCGATTTTAAGACGCATGTAAGAGGTTTGGCCAAGCTTATCAAGGAAGACGCCGGTAATATCCAGCGCGAGCTGAAACGGATGGAAAAGATTGGTTTTTTGATTTCCGAGCGCCAGAGCAACACTAAAATTTACTACACCAATAAGCATTTCCCAATCTTTAAAGAACTGCAAAGCATCGTTTTGAAGTCCCAGCGCGCCGCGAAACCACGCCAACAACTCTAACATTAGCAACCAGTAAATAGTAACTAGGAATTAGCTATTTCCTATTTTCTAATTTCTACTTTCTTCGGCCAGATTGGTTTTGTAAAATTACACCTGTAATGTACAATATGGCCGATGATCCAAGTTACGCGTAAAGATAATAAAGAATCTGTCGAGAACTTGTTGCGCCGCTTCGGCCGCAAGGTACAACAAGCCGGCGTCCTGACTGAGGCCAAGCAGAGCCAGTATTTTGAAAAGCCGCTGAGCAAGCGCGACCGCCGCACAAAAGCTATCCTGCGTAACCAGCGCAAGGCGGCCAAAATTAAGAAGCTCAAACTCGGGCGATAGGGAAAGTCATGCAAGAAAAGCTGGACAGCGACCTAAAGACTGCGATGCTGGCTGGCGACAAAGTACGTACAGAAGTCTTAAAGGGGTTAAAAAACGCCTTGCAGTACGAAGCGGTAGCTCAAAATACCGCTGATCGCCGGCTAAATGACGAACAGATTCAGAAAGTCCTGGCCCGCGAGGCCAAAAAGCGCCAAGAAGCGGTCGATATTTACCGCCAAGGTGGTTCGGCCGAGCGGGCGCAGGCCGAATTGGCCGAAAAGAAGATAATTGAAGAGTATTTACCAGAGCAAATGGGTGAAGCAGCCATTGCCGATCTTGTCAAAGAAGAAATTGCCAAGATAGACAACCCGAGCATGGCCAATATGGGTCAAATAATAGGCGCCGTGAAATCTAAGCTGGGAGTTGGTGCAGACGGAGCAACAATTGCACGTATTGTGAAAGAAGGACTCAACAAATGAGCTACTTTAACCATTTACTTTTTACCGTTCACCATGCATTAGCCATAATCCGTTCACAATGGATAACGGAAAACGGTAAAAGTACGGTAAAAGGTTAACGGAAAACGGAAAACGGCCTGTGATAATTATTTTTGGAAATGTTGGCTCTGGTAAGGGTACCCAGGCCAAGTTGTTAGCCGAAAGATTGAATTACCCAACGATATCAACCGGGCAGCTGCTGCGTAGCAGCAGTGACCCAAAAATTAAAGCTGTTTTGGACTCCGGGAAATTAGTAAGCAACGAAATTCTCTGCCCGCTATTGGAAAAAGAGTTAAAAAGGATCAGGGCAGATAAAAACGAATTTATCCTGGACGGCTTCCCGCGGCGGGTTAATCAGGCTAAATGGCTGGTAGACAAAATAAGACGCGGCGAGCTTAAATTCTCTGTGGCCTTATGCTTAAATTTAACCGAGGAAACCGCACTTGAAAGGTTGAAATTGCGTGGCCGCCACGACGACACCCCCATAGGAATTAGGCAACGTTTTGCAGAATATGAGACATCAGTTGTTCCAACAATTGAGTATCTGCAGTCCCAGGGATTTAAAGTTATTGAAATTGACGGCAGCCGTTCGGTAGAGGAGGTTTCTGCCAGTATAAAGAAAGCTTTGGGCTAATGAAACGAATTAAAGTCGAAACTTCAAACAACAAACTTCAAATTTCAAATAAGTTACAAACTCCAAACTTCAAAATTTGTTGTTTGATTTTTGGTGTTTCTTTGTTGTTTGATTTTTGGTTTTTGAATTTTGCCTCCGAAGGAGGTGCTTGATGAGGGCAAAGACTCCAGCAGAAATTGAAATTATGCGTGAGGGCGGCAAAAAATTGGCTCAAACGCTCCAAAAACTGGCTGTCAAAGTCCAGCCAGACATTACACCCAGAGAGCTTGCCAACATCGCTGAAGAAGAGGTCAAAAAAGCCGGCCTGCGGCCAATCTTAAAAGGCTATGAAGGTTTTCCGGCTGTAATGTGTATTTCGATCAACGATGCGATTGTACATGGTATGCCAGGCAAAAAACCGATAAAAGAGGGCGACGTAGTTAATCTGGACCTGACTGTCGGTTATAAAAACCTTATTTTAGACTCGGCTATTAGCGTTTACGCTGGCAAAAACCCACCGGCGGACATCAAACGCCTGCTGGAGGGCACCAAGCGGGCGCTAGAGGCCGGTATTAGGGCTATTAAAGGGGACGGTACGCGGGTCGGTGATATCTCTGCGGCTATCCAAAACACCCTAGATGGCTATAATCTGGGTGTTATTCGCGACTTGGTCGGCCACGCCGTCGGTGACAAAATTCATGAGGAACCAAGCATTCCTAACTACGGCGTGGCCGGCACCGGACCGGTACTACCAGCCGGCGTAACAATTGCGGTTGAACCGATGGCTTCACTGGGTGATTGGCACATAGACACAGCCAACGACGACTGGACAGTAATCATGCGCGACGGCTCTATTGGCGCCCATTTCGAACATACGGTACTGGTGACCGAAGATGGCGCCGAGGTCCTAACCGCGATCTAATCCTAAGAAATCCCAAAGGTAATCAACTTGTTGTTGCAGAGCTTGCAGCAGCTTGTTGTTTTGAGCGATTTTTTGTTTTTCAGCCAGCTTCTCTTCAATACTCCCATTAAATAAAATATCGTAGTTAATTCCGATTTCCTCTAGAAGACTAACATTTACACCAAGTGCGGCCAGTAAGCCTTTGTCGTGTTGCGAAGTTGCCCGTTCTAATGCCGCATATACCACTGGCAGCGGTATTTCCTTCATGGGAACATGCTCCTCGCTGCCCCATTGGGGGGAGTTTGACCCTTCCATTAAACGAACGTGTTCACAAAATAGCTGCCCTATCGAATCGGCGCCCATACGATAACGGCGCCCATCAATAATTCGTTCACCACTAACATTGCCGATAAAAATATAATCTTCGTCGTTGGCAGGGTTTCCTTCAGGACCCAAAACCCACATATGAGGTGCATAGTTGCGGTCTGTATTCCTACCACCCCATGGATTTGGCATATTAAGGCAATATTAACCTAGAACTTGCCAGATATAAAGCAGTAGCGTTATACTGCAAATAGGTTAATAAACAGTAAACAATAAGCAATAAACAAAAATGTCAGAAGAAAAATTTTCTTATTTTGTCGGCCTGGATATCGGTACTACCGCTGTCAGGTGCGTGGTTGGCGAGCTGGCCCCGACGGGAACGCCGGGGCTGGCCGGCGACGCCGCCCTGCCAAGCATCATCGCTTTTTCCCAAACGCCAAACGGCGGTATGCGCAAAGGCAATGTGGCTCATGTCGATGAAGTAGCCCAAGCTGTCATTGACGCCGTTACAGAGGCCGAGCGAATCTCTGGTAAGGAAATAAAAGTCGCAACTATCAATGTCAACGGCGGGCATGTTCAAGGTATTAACGGCAAAGGCGTGATTGCCATCAGCTCACCGGATCGTGAGATATCGGTTGATGACCGACTGCGCGCTGAAGAGGCCGCCACGATTATCCAATTACCGGCGAATAAAGACATAATTCAGGTTTTTGCCAAAAATTACCGTCTGGACGGGCAGGAAAATATCAAAGATCCCGTCGGCATGCACGGTGTACGCCTGGAAGTCGATACCCACATGCTGCTGGCTGGTACGCCAGCTCTGAAACTGCTCGACCAGGTACTTACCCGGGCCGATTTGCATGCCTCACACCGGTCTGTCAGCAGTTTGGCGGCGGCCGAAGCGGTACTGGACCGCAAGCAAAAAGAATCGGGCGTAGCGGTCGTTGATATTGGCGCGGCTACAACCAATGTAGTGGTTATTGAAGACGGCGAAGTCGAACATATTGCCGTCATACCGATGGGCGGTAACCATGTCACCAATGATCTGGCTATTGGCCTTAAAACCGACCTGGACGTTGCCGACCTTATAAAAGTCAAGCACGCCTCCTTAAGCAAGGCCGCCGTAGGTGAGGGCAGTTTTGTGCGCGGCGGCGAAGAAATACGCTATGAGCGTGAAATGATGCGCCTGATTGCCGGTGCGCGTGTAGAAGAAATACTAGAGTACGTCGATAAGGAATTCAAAAAGATACACCGCAGTAAGAAACTGCCTGGCGGGGTAGTCTTCGTCGGCGGCACAGCTCAGCTGCCGGGCCTGGTCGACTTTGCCAAAGAAGCTTTGGAATTACCGGCAAGGGTGGGCAGTTGGCAGCAAATCCCCAAAGTTATTGACGGCTTTGACGGGCCGCAGTTTGCGCCGGCGGCCGGGCTGATGCTGCTGGATATGTACCTAGGACCGGCTTCGAGCGGAATGTTTGACGAGATCCAAACCGGCTTTTTCAAGTCCGTAAAAGCGCCGTTTGGCAGAGTGTTTAACAGATTAAAAACCCGAAAATAGCCTTGCAATAAAAAATGTATACAAAAAGTTATTGAACACTGATCATTGACCATTGGGCATTGATTTTTTATTGACCATTTGGCATTGAATACTGTCCACTTCAGCGGCGAATTATATTTTTGCTCGTAAATTTAGCTTAACGCGATGGCTGAGTATTAATTGCATTCAGGCTGGTGATTTGCATATAATTAACTAATAAGTTTTGTGAGGTAAGAATGTCAACAAATACGAATCACCAGCAGTTATCAGTTAACAGTTATCAATTAACAGTAGCTACACTGCCCACTGGTCACTGCTTACTGTTCACTGGAGCGACCGAAGGGAGCGTTTTGTGCCTAAAGTAGAGCCAGCCATTGAAACTTTTGCGCGTATCAAAGTAGTAGGTGTCGGCGGCGCCGGCGGCGCGGCCATCAACCGTATGGTAAACGCTGGAATAACAGGAGTAGATTTTGTAGCCATCAACACCGACGCCCAAGCGCTGCATCATTGCAAGGCCAACCACAAAGTGCACATTGGCCAGGAAACCAGCCAGGGACTGGGTGTCGGGGCCGACCCCGAACTGGGCCAAAAAGCTGCCGAAGAATCAATGGCCGAAATAGAAAAAGCCGTAGCCGGAGCCGATATGGTCTTTGTAACCATTGGCGCCGGCGGCGGCACCGGCAGCGGCGCCGGCCATCTTGTTGCCAAAGCCGCTCAAGACGCCGGCGCGCTGGTGGTCGGTTTCTCGACCAAACCGTTTGCTTTTGAAGGCGAAAAGCGTCGCCGTAACGCCGAAATAGCCATTGAAAAACTCAGCCGCAACGTCGATACACTGATTGTTATCCCCAATGATAAGCTGTTGCAAACCATTGACCGCCGCACGCCGCTGTTGGAGGCCTTCAAAGTCGCCGATGACGTTCTACGGCAAGGGGTTCAGGGTATTTCCGATCTCATTACCGTTCACGGCTTGGTTAACCTAGACTTCGCCGATGTTAAGACCGTTATGCAAAGCGCCGGCACCGCCTTAATGGGTATTGGCCGCGCCAGCGGTGAGAACCGCGCGATAGAAGCCGCTACCCAAGCTATTTCCTCGCCGCTGCTGGAAGTTTCGATCGATGGCGCCCGCGGTATCTTGTTTAACGTCATCGGCGGTACAGATATGTCGATGCACGAAATTAACAGCGTGGCCGAGACTATCACTGCCGCCGCTGACGAAGAGGCTAATATCATCTTTGGTGCCACTATCAATCCAGACCTGGAGGGCGAACTGATTGTAACAGTAGTGGCAACCGGCTTTGACGATGCCTATTACGCTCGTCGCGACCAAGCTACGGCTAGACTACTTAAGCGAGTCAGCGATAGCAGCGCTCCGCTAACACCAGCGGTGCCGGTAGATGAAGCCACCATGGCCGATATCGAAACGGACCTCAAGCCTCAGCCAGCTGGCGCCCATGATTTTCATAGTGATGATACGCCTAATATCTGGGCGCTTTCTGACGAACAAAACATCAGCGAAGAAAGCCGCGAGTCGGACGAATTCGCCGATAAGGAGATTGATAAACCGTCTTTTTTGCGTCGTTTCGGACTCGGCAAGAGTAAAAAGTCATCTAAAGACGAACCAGCTGTAGCGGCCGATGAAGACATCGCTGCCGCCGCTGACGACACTGCCGCGGTTGGCGATGATGATAACGTGGCCACCACACCTAGCGACAAGCCGCCCAAGCCGCCGAAGGTCGCTAATGAATATGGTGAAATAACAGATGAAGAGCCGCAACCAGGTGCCGACGAAAAAGACACTCAAGATAAGCCAAACGACGCCGAAACGGACGATAAAAAGTCTGACTCCGACGCCGCAGGCGGGTCGGAGTCCCGACCGAAGCGTCGGGAGAAGTCCGACTAGATAGATCTAAAACTGAGTTTGTGAAAAGCACATCAATAAAAACTTGCTATTGCGCTATAGCTGGGGTTACTATAGCTTCCACGGGCACTAAATGTAGTAGTGCTGGCACATTAAACAAAAAAACGCGACCAATACTCGCGGTATTACAGCAGGAGTAGGAAAGTGAAATGCGCGCAGTGTAATTCGACGGATAATAAGGTAGTTGAGTCTCGCGATGTCGCCGAAGGCGAGGCTATTCGGCGCCGGCGGCAATGTCTGAAATGCAATTATCGCTTTACGACCTACGAACGAATTGAGCGCCCCAACTTGGTCGTTATCAAACGCGATGGTACGCGGGAACTGTTTTCCCGCGACAAGCTGATGAGCGGCCTGCAGCACGCCAGTGAAAAAACTGCTTTATCCAGTTTGCAGTTGGAAAACTTTGTGGCTAGTGTTGAGCGTGAGCTTTATGGCCGCGGCGAGCCCGAGGTTACCAGCGTCGACATCGGTGAGCTGGTTATGACGGGCCTTTCTAGGCTCAACGAAGTTGCCTACGTGCGTTTTGCCAGCGTTTATCGCAAGTTCCGCGATATTTCTAGTTTTGAAAAAGAATTATCGCGGATCCGCAAAGGGCGCTCGCACAATAAGTAAAACTGTGCGTTTCGCGCGGCGTCGACTCCCGCTGAGCAGGTCAGTCGACTCCGGCTGCACTCCGCTGGACCCAGTTTTACCTACAGTACTCGCTTAACAACCATGAGCTGCAAAAAAATGTATTGCACGTGTGATTTTTATGGGTTACCATAAAAAGTACTAAGGGAGCGCAGTCCGCGATAAAAATACGGGCTGGGTAAATAAAAATCTAAAAACAAACTAATCAAAGAGAGGGTAAAATTATGGCACAAGCTACCAAGTTATCTGTTCGGCGGCTTTTTACCAAGCCAAAAAGCCAAGCGTACGACCAACTGCGGTGGGTCAAGCGCGACTCAATCATCGTAAACCCGGCGACGAGCAAACCGGTTTTCGAACAAAAAGGCGTCGACTTTCCTGAAGGCTGGAGCTTAAACGCTATAAATATTGTTGCCCAAAAGTATTTTACCGGCACACCGGGCAGCTCTTCTCGTGAAGCTTCGCTAAAACAACTTATCAATCGAGTGGCAGACACCATTACTCGCGAGGGAGCACAAGGCGGTTATTTTGTCAATCAGGCCGAGGCCGAAGATTTCCGCGAGGAGCTTAAATATATCCTGGCCACCCAGCGCGCCGCTTTTAACTCGCCGGTTTGGTTTAACATTGGTGCTAAAGGCCGCTCCCAGCAGGCCAGCGCCTGCTTTATTTTAGCTGTTGATGACACCATGCCAGCCATTTTGAATTGGTACTTTGAAGAAGGCATGATTTTCAAGGGCGGCAGCGGCTCTGGCATTAATGTCAGCACTCTTAGAAGTTCCAAGGAACCGCTAGGCAAAAGCGCCGGTACGGCTTCGGGGCCGCTGTCATTTATGCGCGGCGCCGACGCCAGCGCTGGCGCTATTAAGAGCGGCGGTAAAACTCGCCGGGCCGCCAAAATGGTCATTTTGAACGCTTCGCACCCCGACGTCGAGGAATTTATCTGGTGTAAGGCACTGGAAGAGCGCAAGGCCCGCGCGCTGGAACAAGCTGGTTTTGACATGAGCTTGGACGGCAAAGACAGCTTTTCTCTGCAGTATCAAAACGCCAATAACTCGGTACGGGTAACCGATGAATTCATGCGCGCCGTAGAAAACGACGGTGATTGGGGTCTGAGCGCAGTTACCACTGGGGAAGTTATCCAGACGGTCAAAGCCCGTTCGATTTTTCATCAGATCGCTGAAGCGGCGTGGGAATGCGCCGATCCGGGCCTGCAATTCGATACTACTGTCAACCGTTGGCACACGGTACCCAATGCCGGCCGCATCAATGCCTCCAACCCCTGCAGTGAATATATGCATCTAGATAACTCGGCCTGTAACTTGGCCAGTATTAACCTGCTTAAATATTTAAAAGAGGACGGCAGTTTTGACATTGAGGCTTTCCGCCACACCGTTGAGCTGATATTCACTGCCCAGGAAATCTTAGTCGGCTACAGCGAATATCCGACTAAAAATATCACTAAAAATGCTAAGATCTACCGCGAACTTGGCTTAGGTTATGCCAACTTGGGCGCGCTTTTGATGGCCCAGGGGTTGCCTTATGACAGTGACGAAGGCCGCGCCCAGGCGGCCGCCATCACGGCGCTGATGAGTGGTCATGCTTATGCGACCAGCGCCCGGATTGCCAAGCGCGTTGGTACCTTCGGCGGCTATGAAAAAGATCAGGCAGGCCTGAATAAGGTTCTAAAAATGCACCGCGATGAAGTCAAGAAGATTGACCCTTCGATGGTCAGCGAAGAACTGCTATCGGCTGCCGCTAGCGCCTGGGATGAAGCGGTCGAACTGGCGGAACTTTATGGCGTGCGCAACAGCCAGGCGACAGTTTTAGCACCGACTGGTACTATTGGCTTGATGATGGACTGCGACACCACCGGTATCGAACCAGACCTGGGTCTGGTGAAGGTCAAGAAATTGGTTGGCGGCGGTACCATGCGCATTGTTAACCAGACTGTGCCAAGGGCCCTAAAGGCGCTGGGTTACAACCGCAGCCAAATTGACGATATCGTTAACTTCATTGATATCGAAAAGACTATTTTGGGCGCGCCACACCTCAAAAAAAATCACCAGCCGGTATTCGCCTGCAGTATGGGCGAGCTTGCCATCCACTACCGCGGGCACGTCAAAATGATGGCAGCTGTCCAGCCGTTTTTATCCGGGGCTATCTCCAAGACTGTCAACATGCCCGAAGATGTCACGGTAGAAGATGTGCAGCAACTGCACATGGACGCTTGGAAGATGGGTCTAAAGGCCGTGGCGATTTATAGAGATAATTGTAAAGTTGCCCAGCCGCTGTCGATGGCCAAAAAAGCCCCGACGCTCGCCGAAGGCGAGATGCGGAGTTCCGACTCCGCCGCGGCGGACGTCGGAAAGGGCTCTTCTAAAGAAGTGCCTGTCGGGGCTGTTACCGCAGCTATAGAGGCTGTTAACCAGCCGTTTGTAGCCCGTAGCGCCGTTCGCCATGAATTGCCGCGGATGCGTAACTCTAAAACTTTCAAGTTTGTTGTCGCCGGTACCCGCGGATACGTGATAGTTGGTGAATACGATGACGGCTCACCCGGGGAGCTATTTATTAGTAGCTCCAAGATGGGCTCAACCCTACGTGGTGTCCTGGACTCCTTTGGCATTGCTGTCAGCTACGGTCTGCAGTACGGCGTGCCGCTTAAAAGTTACGTCCGGGCATTTGCTAACACCAGCTTTGCCCCAGCTGGTGTCACCGATGATCCGGAGATTCGTACCGCTAGCTCATTAATCGACTACATTTTCCGCCGATTAGGTAAAACTTACCTGAGCTTTGACGAGCGTTTGGAGGTTGGCCTGGCTTCCGTGGACGACCAGCCAAAGGGGCAGACCAGTTTACTGGCTGACGCAGCGCCCCAAGACACTATTGTTGAGCAAGCCCTGGAAACAGTAGCTGCCGCCGAGGCGGCCATCTCCGAAGCTGTTACAACCGTGGCGGCTAGTACCGCTCCGACGCCTCAATTGAAAGATTGGGGGTCGGAGTCCCGACCACCTGCTCCAATCGAAGCATCAGAGCCAGCGTCGGAGCAGACCGTGTCCAATAACGCGCTTCCCGATGCCACCGCACCGCTTTGCTATAACTGCGGTAACCAGACTATGCGCTCCGGCTCCTGTTACGTCTGCACTGCCTGTGGAAGCACAACTGGCTGTTCTTAACCCTTGACCCTAAACCCTAGCCCCTATACCCTAGACTTATGAAAGTCATTGTGCTTTACCATAAACAGAGTGACCATATCGGTTTGGTAGAAGAATTTAGCCGCGACTATAAACGCTTTAAAGGCAAAGAATTGGAGCTTATCAGTTTGGAGACCCAGCAAGGCGCTGATTACGCCAACCTTTATGGCATTACGCAGTATCCAGCCTTTTTAGCTATTGCCGAGGGTGGCACTATGCAGCGTATGTGGCAGGGCATACCGCTGCCGCTAATGGACGAACTCGACTATTACACCCGCGACCAAGACCTACATGACTACAGTGGGGCCAGTAGCCACCGCCTGCGTATCATCCAACCTCTGACCGCCTGATTTCAAGAAGGCTCCTTGTAAATGAAGAAAATATGTTGTGGTATGTTATCTCTGTTATTTATGACTTTCTTCCGTTAAAATTATGATTAATGAATAAAGTGAAAAAGTCTGCTACGGCATTGGCCGAAGAGAAGATGCTGAAGCTTTGGGCTAAGGAAAAAACTTTTGAAAAAAGCCTAAAGTTACGCGAAAAAGCGCCCTACTTCAGTTTTTACGACGGCCCGCCTTTTGCCAATGGCCTACCGCATTATGGCCATGTAGTGCCTTCGACCATCAAAGATGCCGTTGCCCGCTATAAGACAATGCGGGGATACTACGTACTTCGAGTGGCTGGCTGGGATACTCATGGCTTGCCGGTTGAGTACGACGTCGAAAAACAGCTGGGCCTATCAGGTAAAAAACAGATCCTGGAAATGGGCGTTGATAAGTTTAATCAAGCCTGCCGGGACTCGGTATTCCGCTACAAAAGCGAGTTCGAGGACTTTATCCGTCGCCTGGGCCGGTGGGTAGATCTGGATAACTCCTACGCCACATTAGATGATAGCTACATCGAGAGCGTCTGGTGGGTCTTTGCCGAAATTTACAAAAAGGGCCTGGTTTACAAGGGTTTTCGCAGTATGCCGTACTGCCCGCGCTGTGCCACACCGTTGTCTAACTTTGAGCTTAACCAGGGCTACCAGGACGACATAGAAGACCCCAGTGTTTTTGCTACATTCCCGCTGAATGATAATCCAAAGGTGAAATTGCTGGCTTGGACGACGACGCCTTGGACACTGCCGGCGAATGCCGCTCTGGCAGTCGATGCCAAGGCCGATTATGCTTATGCTCAGCTCAAAAAAGACGGCTCAGTGCTCGTTTTAGCCAAAAAACGCCTCGATGTACTGGATTTACGGAAAAGCGACTATAAGGTCTTAAAAACGGTCAAAGGCAAGGAGTTGGTCGGACTAAAATACCAGCCATTGTATCCGTTGCCCAAAAACCATAAGTTTACTTCCCAACAAACAGAAAAAGCCTGGCATGTTTATGCTGATGAGAACGTTAGCTTAGAAGACGGAACAGGTATCTTGCATGTAGCACCACGCTATGGAGAAACCGATTTGGCGCTTGGCCTAAAAGAGAGGCTGCCACTGCTTGAAAGTGTCGACGGTAATGGGCTAATGGTCTGGCCTGAATCAGTCAAAGGTTTGTTTTTCAAGAAAGCCGATGAGCACATAATTGCTGACCTCACCAGAAAAGAGCGCATATTTGCTGCCGAAACCGCCAAGCACACCTATCCGTTCTGCTGGCGCTGCGACACGCCGCTGATGTATTTTGCCACGCCGTCTTGGCTAATCAAAGTGACTGATATCAGAGATGATCTGGTTAAAAATAATCAAAAAATTAACTGGATACCCAAGCACATCCGCGACGGCCGTTTTGGCAACTGGCTGGCCGATGCCCGTGATTGGGGTATTTCACGCAACCGCTTTTGGGGCTCGCCACTGCCGGTCTGGCTGTGCGATAAAGAACACGTAACAGTGGTTGGCAGCCTGAAAGAGCTAAAAGAAAAAGCGGTTAGTTTGCCAAAAGAATTGGATTTACATCGCCCCGGCATTGATAAAATCGAGCTGAAGTGCGACAAGTGCAGCCGGCCGGCAAAACGAGTAGAAGAAGTTTTCGACTGCTGGTTTGAATCGGGCGCTATGCCGTACGCTTCCATTCATTATCCTTTTGAGAACCAAGAAGAGTTTAAAAAAAGCTTTCCAGCGGAATTTATATCTGAAGGGCTAGACCAAACCCGGGGTTGGTTTTACACCTTGCATGTACTGGGAACGGCCCTATTTAACGAGCGCGTCTACCAAAATGTCGTCTGCCACGGTATTGTAGTGGCCGGTGACGGTAAGAAACTTAGTAAACGCCTAAACAACTATCCGCCGCTGGATAAAGTATTTAACACCTACGGTTCTGACATCCTTCGCTTCTTCATGCTTAGTTCACCGGTAGTGGTAGGGGAAGAAGTACGTTTTTCTGCCGATCATCTGCGCGACACTCAGCGCAATGTTTTTATGACGCTGCAAAACAGTTTTAGTTTCTTTAAGACCTACTCCGAAGTTGACAAATGGCACCCTACGGGTACGACCCGTAGATCTACGGGTCGTACCCGTAGGGACGCGATAGAGGCGCCATCTTCAGATAATTTGTTAGATAAGTGGATTTTAGCCAGACTAAACCAAACGATTTTAGAAGTGACAGCCGGTGCAGACTCTTATCAGATCAATAAAGCCACCCGCCCGATTGTTGAACTGTTGGAAAGCTTGTCTAACTGGTATATCCGCAGGAGCAGACGCCGTTTCTGGAAATCAGAAAACGACAAGGATAAAAACCAAGCCTATACAACTCTACACTACGTTCTGACCGTAATTAGTCAGCTTTTGGCTCCCTGGGCGCCGTTCATAGCCGATGAGTTGTGGCGCGAACTGACCAAAAACACCAACCAGCCAGAATCAGTCCACCTTAGTGACTGGCCGACCTCTGTAAAAGAGCCAGATAAGGCTAGTACTAAAGTACTAGAAGATATGGATATCGCCAGGGCCATAGTTCGTATCACTTTATCAAGTAGAGCAGATAAAAAGGTTAAGGTTAGACAACCTCTGAATTTACTAACATATTCATCTGAGAAAAGGCTGCACGAAGAGATAGAATCGATCATTTTAGATGAAGCTAATGTGAAAAAAATTACTTTTGATCCCGAGTATAAGAAAATCGGTATTGCAATAGACAGCGAGCCTGCAGATATTAGACCTGCAATAGGTGTAATACTTGATACTGAATTAACGAGTGAGCTCAAAAACGAGGGGATAATGCGCGAATTAGTGCGGCATGTCCAAAATGCTCGTAAAAAGGCCGGTTTGAACGTCGATGACCGTATAAAATTGCGCCTAGAAACCGACTCCAAAGAGGTTAATGAAGCTATCAAACAGTTCAACAACACTATCTTTGCTGAAACCTTGACCATAGCTGAATTAACAGGAGAAGGGGATTACTCCGAAACTGTCAAAGTCGAAGACCAAGAAGTAAAAATCAGCCTAAAAAGGGTCATAGGGTCATAGGGTCATAGGGTCATAGGGTCATAGGGTCATAGGGTCATAGGGTCATAGGGTCATAGGGTTAGAGAAAACTATACCCCTATACCCCTCTCACCCTACAGCCCTCGCCCTAATGTATTTATTACCATTTTAGCTTGATTATCTGCGGTGTATAATTCAAGGTCCAATAACAAATAAAAAAGGGGGCAATTATGATGGTGCGACGCTGCGACATTTGTAAAAAAGTTATAGATTTTCAAAAAAAGGAACTATCTAGACATTAGCCGTGCAATGTATCCAAGGATAGAAATTTGCCTACCTTGTGCCGAACCAATTATTCATGTTTTAAAGAGAAATAAGTTGCTGCCTAAGAGGTTATTAAAAAACCTACAGCCTACTGCTTCTGAGGTGTAACTGGGTTGGAATACTCCTTTGCAAGGAGGTTTCTTGTAAATAACAGGGGTAAAGGGGAAACATAAGCAGGGTATTGACAAAATAACGAGATTATGCTAATATGTGCTTTGCTTAATCACTGAGGTGGTTGGGCAGCACATTTACAGATTGAAGCCTAGAGTTTGCCGGGAGCAAATTGCAGATCGATATTGATCTGCAATTTGCTCTCGGCAATCCCGCCGAAGCAATTTCTCCAGAGGAGGAGAGATGATTCATGACTACAGGTATCAGGAAGTCGCCCGGCTTTTTTCCGGAGTCTTGAAACACTCCGGGATCAAGCCCCGCTTCTCCGCCTACCCCTTCGTTTCGCAAGAGGCGAAGAAGGTCGGCGGCCGTGAGATACTGTCAGACAGCACCTCCCACAGGCCGGTTCACTGGCATCTCCCCGACGGCGGAGTAGTCCGCTACGTCGGGCCAGTGCTTGTCAACCAGTGGTCACCACTGGTTGAGACGGTTCTAAACCGCGCAGCGGCGCGGCGGATCGTCGCCGAGGTCACCTACGTCACGGTGACCGAGGAGCGGGCTCGCCAGCTCGCCGCTCTGTCTTCCCTCGACATGAATCGGAGGGAGCTCAATAAGCTGGCCCTGGAGCACGGACTTCAGGGCCCCCCGGTCATCTTGGCCGGACTGGTCGAGACCAACGAGATCGCCTATGGGGCGGTCGAGGAAGTCCTGGCCGAGCGGCGTCGGGCAACCATCGCCGCCTAGCAAGGGGGGAACGGGTCCTTCGGGACCCGACTGAGAAAGATTTGAGCGCTTTTTGGTTCGGCTCCTTCGAGAGCTGATCCGACTGATAGGAGCGCGCTCCTCCAAACGGAGCGCCGCCCGGCGCTCATCTAGGTTTCACTAGATCCAGCACACTCCCGCTGGTAGGCCCAACTACCGGATGAACATCCGCTAGTCGCGGGGCCGCTCGAGGCGGAGAAGTGCTGGTTGTCAGGACGTGTCATGGCACATAGGCCACAAGAACGGCACGTGCGACACAATCTGACAAAATCCCCGGGAGGACGAAGGGGCGGACGCAGGCGGCGTCCCCCTTCGTCCCTCTCGGGCGCAACACTTTAGATGACCCGGGAGGGTCTTTTTTATACCAAAGTTCTATAACCCTACAACCCTACAACCATTGTAAAATGGGTTTTCATCTGTTAAGCTCTAGTCTGACTAATATTATTTTTGAGAGAAGAAAATGGCAGAAAAAACAGCCAAAAAGGCAGTCATTGCGACTGGCGGACATCAATATCTGGTGTGGGAAGGTCAAGAACTCGAGGTTGAGAAGCTCGATAGTACCAAAAAACTTGAGTTTGAGGCCATGCTGGTGATTGACGGTGAAAATATCAGCATCGGTGCGCCGGTGGTTGCTGGCGTGAAAGTAACTGCCGAAATTGTTGAGGAAGAGGTCAAAGCTGATAAGATCGTGGCTATCCGTTTTAAGGCTAAAAAACGGGTGCACAAACGACGCGGCCACAGACAAAAATTGACCAGGATTCGCATTGCTAAGATAAGCATATCTGCCCTCAAAAAATAGTTCGCAAAAACCGTCGCAAAAAAACGTTCCGTAACACTTGACAGCGGGACGCTTATGCTTAATACTGGAAAGCGTACACTTTTATATACGCGCGCGTATAGAAAACCAAAACGTACACAAAGAAAAAAATGGCTCTGCAAAACAAAATATGCGTAGGCTGTAGTAAGCAATTCGAGGGCCGCCCGAATGCCAAGGCCTGCTCTTCGAAATGCCGCAAACGTTTTTTTAGGGCCCGTCAGGCCGTTAAGCAGGAAGTCGAAAAGCTAGCCGAGCTGCGCGATGAAATAAAGCAAGATATTCACGGCAGCCTGTCACTGCCGCAATTGGCGCCAGCTGTGGCTGATGAGGTTGCGGAAGACTCCGAGCTAGAAAGTCCCACAGATAACCAGCCGCCATTTTTAGATGATTTAAGTTCTTCGCAGGCCGTTATGGCACCGAAAGAGACTCAAGCTGCACCACCTGTGAGCCAAGATCCTGTTCAGCCCTCTGTTCAAACATCCTTCCAACCGGTTGAAGAGCCGGTTTTCTCACAACCGCCAATAATTTCACTGGAACCGCCGCCGCCAGCCCCGGATAAATGGGAGCAGTTGCAAAATTCCTGGCAAAACCCGGCCGTTGTTCCGGCACCCCAGGAAAACGCACAGGCACAAGCCCCCGTCGTTGATAACGCACCGGCCCAGGCGCCAACCATTCCTGGAAGCGGGGAGATTCAGGTACCCGCACTCCTAGAGTCTACGCCGTATGAGGCACCGACCCTTGAAAACGCGCCGTCGTCTCCTGTGATCGTGCCTGAAATGCCGGCGGCGCCTAAAGGCCCAACTAACTGGTTCAAAAATAAACCGCTGAGCGTTACCCTGGCTTTTGTGGTACTTATCAGTCTGGCGTCGGGCGTTTTTGCTATTACCGGTCTGTTGCGCGGGTCCCCGGAAAACCAGACTGGCTTAAGCTTGCAGCAAGATACCACCGATGACAGTTTACTTAACGTCAAAGACGCCAAGCTGACACTAAACCTCGATACTACGATAGTCACTAAACTGGGTATTGGCACCGTGCCGACCGGTGATGCCAGTCTTCAAGTGGCCGGCGACATCCAATCCACCGCCACTATTTTTGCCAGCGGCGGCGGCTCTTCGCTCAGTAACGCCGGTTTGACCATCAACAATGTGGTAGTTTGTACGGCAGCCGGCTGTGCCAGCAACGTAGCCGGCGTCAATGTGTTATTGCAAAATGCGGTACTTGGCACCCAACAGATTGGCAACATATACATTTCGGGAACGGTCACGGCCGGTAATTTTTCGGGCAGCGGTGCCGGTTTAACAGGAGTTAATGCTGCTAAACTGGAAGGCAACGCCGCCAGTTTCTTTACCAACGCCAGTAATTTAAACACCGGTACGTTGGCTGATGCGCGCTTGAGTTCCAATGTTTCACTGCTTGGACAAACAATTGATTCAGGCGAGATTTTGGATGGCACGATCACCAACGTAGACATTGCGGCCGGTGCGGCGATTACTTATGCCAAACTCAACTTAGCGGCTTCGATAACTAACACCGACATAGCCACGGGCGCAGCTATAGCTTATAGTAAATTGAATCTGGCCGGCTCGGTTGTCAGCACCGATATAACTGACGCTACGCTGGTGAACGCTGATATTGCCGCCGCCGCCGCCATTGACTGGAGTAAAATCAACAAAGCCGGTTCCTCTTTGGCCGATCTAACTACCCGCTCAGCGTCCGATTTGACTTCTGGTACTTTAGCTATCGCCCGTGGCGGCACAGGCGCCGGTACGGCCCAGGCCGCCATAGATAATCTTTCCGGCTTAACCACCACTGGCGATTTACTCTACTATGACGGAGCTAACTCCACGCGTTTGGCTCGGGGCGCCAACGGCAACTGTTTACAAAGCAGCGCGATAAGCATTGCTTGGGTAGCTTGTGCTGGCCTGATCAATCTGCAAAACGCCTACGACAACGGCAACACCATTACCACCTCTGATGCCCGCAACCTGACTCTAACCTTCGCCGACACGGCCACCGACGCCAACCTAGTCGTCTCCACAGCTACCGGTTCGACTGGTTTCACCACCATCTCTAGAGCTGATGGCGCCGGCACGGCTGACCCGGCCCAGCTGCTGCTGATAGACAACCTAGACCTTGATCGGGCCCAGCCAATTGGCTTAAAGCTGCAGAGTGCCGCCGGCGGCCTAACTACGGCCATTGACGCCACTGACCCGGAGATCGTCACCGCCTTAGCTATTGGCTCCAACACCATCACCACCACCACTACTACCATCGCCGCCACCGAACTGGATCTGCTGGACGGCCACGACGTGGCCCTGGTCGACACCAATGACGCGGTGGCTACGGCTATCATTGGCAGCGGCGCCTTAGCTAGCGGCTCTATCGCTGCCGGCTTTGGCACTATTTCCACCGCCAACACCATCACCGGCACCACCCTCAACGGTACTACCGGTATTAACACCGGAGCCGGGGCCGGCACTCAGCGAATAGATTTATCTGGCAACCTGGTTAATATTGGTAACATTACCGGCACCGGCGCCATTATCCTCAGTGCTACCAATGCCGCCTTAACCCTGCAAACCACCACCTCTGGCAACATTGTCATCAATGGCGCCGGCAGCCTGGATGTCCAAGACGCCACTACTTTCGCTGGTACGGCCGGCTTTAATGGTGTAGCCACCTTCAATACAGATGTAGATATTACCCTAGCCGGTACCGAAAACCTGGCTATTACCTCTGATCTAGCTGGCACCGTCAACGTCCTTAGCCTAGTTGCCACACCCTCTGCCAGTGCCGGCACCACTAGAGGCTTTTTCATCCAACAAGCTGACAGCGCCAACACTAACGGCCTAGACCAGGCCCTGTACATCGACAATGCCGACACTAACCTAGCCATCCCAGCCGCTATTTCTATCCAAAACTCCGGCGGCGGCGGTTACACCACCATTATTGACAACGCCGGCACCCTAATCTCCGGGGCTGAGCTTAACCTACTTGATGGCCACGACGTGGCCCTAGTCGACACCAATGACGCGGTGGCTACGGCCATAGTTGGTACTGGGGCCTTAGCGGCTGGTTCCTTGGCGGCCGGCTTCACCACCGTGGCTGTCGGCCAGGGCGGCACCGGCGCCACCACCTTTACGGCTAATGGCGTGCTGTACGGCAATACTACTGGCGCCATCCAGGTAACGGCTGCCGGTACTACTAACCAGTGTTTAATCGCTACCACTGGCGCTGCCCCAAGTTGGGGCAGCTGTGCCGGTGCCACAACCACGTTGCAAAACGCCTACGATAACGACGGTGATGGCAGTGACAGCATAATCGCGCTGACTACTGCCGACGATTCCCTCATTTTCCGTAACCCAGCCGCCGGCGGCAGTGACTCCACTTACATTCTGACCTTAGATCAACTATCCACCGGCGCTAGGGGCGGCTTGTCCATCCAATCGGCCGGCACCAGCAACCTTTTGCTTATTACTGATACCACCGCTACCGCCAGTGACGTAATGACAATCGCTGACGGTGGCGCCACCACCTTTAAAAACCAGACCAACTCCACCACTGCCTTCCAGATTCAAAACGCCGCGGGGACGAGCTTGCTGACAGCCGATACGTCAAACTTACTGGTGACGGTTGGTGGCGACTTGAAGATTGGCCAATCTACAGACGTTTGGTCTAAAGCATCCCAAGCCACGGCTGGCACCATTGCCAGCGGCGGCACCTCGGGTATTGATCGAGTTCATGGGATGACGGCAGTCTACAATGGCAGCCTCTACGTTGGCACCGATAAAACCAACGCCGCCGAGGTCTACCGCTACGACGGCGGCACCACCTGGACCAAGGTGAGTCAAGCCACGGCTGGCACTATTGCCAGCGGCGGCACCGCAAGTATTGATGGTATTAATACTATGACAATCTACAATGGCAGCCTCTACGTTGGCACTCTTGAAGCCAGTGCCGCCGAGGTCTACCGCTACGACGGCGGCACCACCTGGACCAAGGTGAGTCAAGCCACGGCTGGCACTATTGCCAGCGGCGGCACCGCGCTTATTGATCGAGTTCATGGGATGACAGTCCACAACGGCAGCCTCTATATTAACACTCAGAAAACCAACGCCGCTGAGGTCTACCGCTACGACGGCGGCACCACCTGGACCAAAGTGAGCCAAGCCACGGCTGGCACTATTGCCAGCGGCGGCACCGCAAGTATTAATAGTGCTCATACGGCGGCAGTCCACAACGGCAGCCTCTATATTGGCACTCAGAAAACCGGCGCCGCTGAGGTCTACCGCTACGACGGCGGCACCACCTGGACCAAGGTGAGTCAAGCCACGGCTGGCACCATTGCCAGCGGCGGCACCGCAAGTATTGATCAAATTCATGGAATGGCAGTCCACAACGGCAGCCTCTACGTTGGCACCGAGAAAGCCAATGCCGCCGAGGTCTACCGCTACGACGGCGGCACCACCTGGACCAAGGTGAGCCAAGCCACGGCTGGCACTATTGCCAGCGGCGGCACCGCAAGTATTGATGGTATTAATACTATGGCAGTCTACAGTGGTAGCCTCTTCCTTGGCACTCTTGAAACCGACGCCGCCGAGATCTACCGCTACGACGGCGGCACCACCTGGACTAAAGTCTCGCAAGCTACTGCCGGAACAATTATGAGCGGCGGAACAACGCTTGTTTCTGGCGTTCAGGCTTCGGCCGTCTATAATGGCAAGCTCTATTTTGGTACCTTTAAAACCGGTGCGGCTGAAGTTTACGGTTATAGCGCCGTAGCGACACTAAGTACCAATGGTAGCAACGGACTTAACGTTGAGATCAATGGCACCTCGGTGGCTAGCTTATCCAAAGCCGGTGCGGGACTATTCCAAAATTCCACCAACTCTACTACTGCCTTCCAGGTGCAAAACTCCGCAGGGGGGCAGCTCTTTAATATAGATACCACCAACGCCGTACTTACCTTAAACGGTGTCAACGGCGCCGCCTTGCAAGCCTGGCAGACCAACGATTCCAGCGGCTTTACGGCCTACGGAGAGTTAGCCACCGCCGCAGCTAACGGCTATATTTATAGAATCGGCGGTTCGCCGGATGGCAGCGCCGGCGTCACCTCTGTTATTTACGCTAAGATCAACGCCAGCGGTTCAGTTGGTACCTGGAACTCTACCAGCGCTTTGCCTACCACCCTTTCGGATCAGGGGGCAGTGGCGGTCAACGGCTATGTGTACGCGGTCGGCGGCTGGAATGGCACAGTAGTAGTAGACTCGGTCTACTACGCCAAAATCAACCCTGACGGTACCTTGGGCAGCTGGACAGCCACTTCTTCGCTAACTGCGGCCAGGGGACAACCCGGCGTGGTGGCCGCTGGCGGTTATGTTTACGCGGTTGGCGGCTATAACAGTACCGCTCAAACTACAGTGTACTATGCCAAAATTAATGCTGATGGAACTTTGGGCACTTGGGCAACCACTTCGGCGCTGTCTGTCGCCCGGGCCTTTGGCGGCGCGGCCGTCGCCAATGGCTATGTTTACTATATGGGAGGCGATGATGCCGCCGCCGCCGCCAGCAACGTGGTCCAGTACTCCCAGATCAACGCCACCGATGGCACCTTGGCGGCATGGGCTACCACCTCGACTCTGCCCAGCGCTGCCACGCATGTACCGGCCGCAACGCTCAACGGCTACCTTTATACTATAGGTGGCAAAATTTCCGGTAACCCCAGTAGCACGGTTTCTTACGCCAAGCTCAACGCCAACGGTACCACCGACGCTTGGGCCAACGACACTAACACCTTGCCAGCGGCGATTCAATTCTCCGGCGCGGCTACCTATAATGGCTACCTATATTCGCTGGGCGGGTACACCAACGCGGCCGGCACTACGCCAACCTCGGCTGTCTACTATGCCTCGGCCTCCCGTATCAAAGTGGCCGGCTCGCTGGATTTGGTCGGCACTAGCGGCCAAACACTGGCCGATAGCGGCAGCGGCGGCAGTCTAACTGCCGGCAATACCAGCATTATTGGCAGCCTGCAGGTGCGCGACCAAGCCAGATTGGCTAATGGCCTAGCCGTCCTAGGCGCCAGCAACTTCGGCGCGGCGCTCTTCCAAAACGCCGCTGACTCCACCATTGCCTTCCAGGTGCAGAATGCGGCGGGGACAAAGGTGCTTGGTATAGACACCCTAAATGGCGGACTTATTACTCATGCCCCGGCAACACTTCTAAGTGGCCAGTCGGCATTTACTCAAACCATTTCTACCAACGGGCCCGGTACGATTGATAGCTTTGTACAAAACGTGACAGTTGGCGCGACAGCTTCAATCAGCCGAGGTATGCATATAACGGTAACAGATAATAATACCTTGGGCAGTGTCAACGCCGGACTACTGGTGAGTATGGAAGGAACCAATACAGCTCAGTCTCAGATCGGGGTGGAAGGAAGTGTTAACCGTGGAGTAGGCGTTTCCGGTATCTCGACCGGTGCGTCGGCCGGTAATAACTCATGTTCTCTTACTACCACATCAATTGGGGTATGCGGAAGTTCATCAGCCGGCACAGGTGTGACCGGTCGTTCCTCAGCGGCCGGAACCAGTTTAAGCGATACGCTTGGCAACGGTGTTTCTGGTGTAAACAATGCTGTTGCTACAGCCGGGAACTTTTACAAAGGCGTGCGGGGAGTAACCACCACTAATGCCAATGCGGCTTATACTGCAATAGGCGTAGCTGGTCAGGCTAAGGGTGGGACAGGCTCCACAACCTACGGCGGCTACTTTACACTTGATAGTGCATCAACCGGTACTGGGGCAGCTATTTACGGCAGTAACAACACGATAGCTACAAATATTCTGCAGCTCCAGGATAACACCACCGACATATTTACGATAGCAGACGCAGGTGCAGTAACCGCCAAAAACTCCACCGACTCCACCACCGCCTTCCAGATCCAAAACGCCGCCGGCAGCTCCAACCTACTAATTGCGGACACCACCAACACTATTCTTAAAGTCGCCACCGCCGGCAGCCCGACACAGGCCGGCACAACTCTCTTTGCCACGGTCGGTGAGTTTTCTGGGGCCTTGCGACTGGGCGACGGCACCAACTACGCCCAGTTTGACGGCACTACCCACGAGCTGACCCTCAACGGCAATGCCCGTCACACCCGTCGCATGATACTGTCGCCGGAATACGCCGGTGCCACCATGACCGCTGACGGTGCCAGCAACACCGGCACCATGACCTCAGATAATATGACCAGTACTCCATTCCGTAATTTTTATAAATGGCTTAATACCCAGGGAACGGCCCAGGATTATGATATTTGGGTCAGGATTCCGCTGCCGTCGGACTTTGCGGCCATGGCCGCCACACCAACGCTTAGTCTTGATACGTATACATCAGATACGACCAATGGCACCGTCTTAGTTACGGTTTATGATACTAATAACTCAGCAGACTGTACATCTGCTTCATTTACCCCGACAGCGACTACTACTTGGCAATCCAAAACTGCCACTACCTGTCTAGATACCGGCACTTACGCCGCCAATGGCACAATAACGATTGATATAAAAATAACTGGGGCTGCCACCACTGGCGACACCCGCATCAGCAGTCTCTACTTTGATTACTTGAGTAAATGGTAGGGGTAGGTGAATGAAAAAAACATTAAGGTTAACACTGACCAGCCTAGGAATAATAGTTGCGGCTCTGGCTTTGGTTTTAACTCCCGGCTGGCTGCCCCAAAAACCGGCGGTTGGCCAGGGGCAACCAGTCCTAACAACCCCTAAACGCATTTATTTGCCCGATGAAAAACCGCATTTTACGCTTAAATTCCAAGCTTCACCGACCCAAAGTTCCTCTTTTGCGACTCAAAAAGTTTTAGCGGCCGAGCCGGTCCAAACCGAAGTGCTGTATAACGGCCAGCCTATAGATATGCCGGTTGTGGTAACCGAAACCAGCAGTGGGTTGGACTTGACTATTAACCCAAAGGAGCCGATCAAGCCCGGCAAATACACCCTAAAAGCTACCGTTAACACCGACGAAGGTCCCCGTACTACCAGCCAGAATTTTGCCTGGGGCGTGCTGGCTGTTAACACTGATAAAGCCACCTATCTGCCCGGCGAAACGGCGCTCATCCAAATGGCCGTGCTATCTTCGGACGGCCACACCATCTGTAACGCGCCGCTGTCGCTAACGGTTACGGCGCCCAATGGCCAAGAAACCACGCCCGCGGTCCAAGCTTCGGGTATCTGCCAGGGCGACACTTACGTACAAAAGCCGGACTACACCACCTCTTATCAGGTAGGCGAACCCGGCCGCTACAAAATGCTCCTGCGGCTGGCCGACAGCGACTACACGCTAAGCGATTACTTCGAAGTGGCCCCAACCGTAGCGTTTGATATCACCCGGACTGGCCCAACCCGCATCTACCCGCCAGTCGACTACGCCATGACCTTCCAAATCCACGCCAACCAAGACTTTATCGGCACGGTAACGGAGACTCTGCCCACTTCTTTCCAAATTACTCCTGGCGATGGCGGGCAGGTGATAACGGAAGGCGAGGTAAAAAAGCAAGTTAAATGGCAGGTAGACTGGGCGGCCGGCGGCGATTATGAGCTTAGCTACCATTTTAAAACCCCGCTCGTCAGCCCGGCCTTTTACTTCATCGGTCCGCTGACACTTTCTTCGGACGAGCAACAAATTTTTCAAGAATCGCGCCGCTGGCAAATCGCCGTTGACGCCATAGTTTATGTCGGTGAACGCGGCACGCTCAATGTCAATAATGGCAGCGGTTTGACCCAAGCTGTTACCATGGCTTCTAACGCCACGGCCGGTAATACGATTATTCTTGTCTTCGCCACCCGCGATACTGTTGCGACTGTGGATAGCATTGCCGACGGCCGTAGCAACACCTGGACTATAGATAAAGGTCCGCTGAATACATATAATAATCTTGTTTTTATTGCCTCGACGAGGCAAGATACGGCAACTTTACAGACTAACGATACAATAACAGTTACTTTTAATACTGCACCAAACCAAGCCCGTCTAGCAGTGTTGGAGGAATTTTCAGGTCTGGCCACCTCAAACTATGCAGATGTCACAGCTTCTGCTAATGCCAGCTCCACTACTCAAACCACAGGAACAACTGCTACTACTGCACAAAATGATGAGTTAGCAGTTACAGCTTTCAATATATCAGCCGACCCTTCTGGGGTCACCGCTACACACGACTCAAGCTACACCGATTTTACAACCTGGACCCAGCAAGCTCTCACCGGTGATGGGCAAGATAAGAGGCTTGCTACTCAATACAAAATTCTAACGGCAACAGGAACTCAGTCTTCTACAATCACTCTTGATGCAACTCACGGCGCTCAAGGTATGATTGCCACCTATAAGATGGCAGCTGCTGGCTGTGGCTCGCCGACGACCGATGATCTAATGCGACACGGCAATTACTTCTGCAGTGGCGCCGAACAAAGCTTCTTCTGGGCCTCCTAACCCACCCCCCTTTACGGGTACGACCCATTAGTTGCAAGCACCAGCATTTTATTTTATTTATGGGTCGTACCCTTAGGTGGGGGTTGTAGTCTTGGATAGGTGTTGGCTGAGTAATCAAAAAATGTTATGCTAACATATGAATCTGGGATAACCAACAGGCAAACAAACATGGCTAAAAACGTAATCGCGATCTTGAACCAAAAAGGCGGCGTAGGCAAAACTACCACCGCAATTAATTTGGCGGCCTTTTTGACTAAAACCGGGCGGTCGGTGCTGGTCGTGGATGCCGATCCACAGGCTAACACCACCAGCGGCTTGGGACTGGATAAAAACTCGCTGGACTCTACGTTGTACGACGTCCTGTTTTCGCACCCCGAAGCATCAACTACAATCCAAAAAATAGGCCGCGTTGGCTTATATTTGCTACCAGCCAACGCCAACCTGGCCGGCGCCGAAGTGGAACTAGTAAATACGCCGGCCCGAGAACTTCAGCTTAAAAAAGTACTCGATCAATTGGACTTTGATTACATTTTGATCGATTGCCCACCATCGCTCGGTCTTTTATCGGTTAACGCTTTAAGCGCGGCGACAGACGTCCTAATTCCCGTACAAAGCGAATATTACGCCATGGAAGGCCTCAGCCAGCTTCTGGCCACCATCCAGCAGGTCAGGCAGGCCCTGAACCCCAATCTTAACATCTTAGGTGTCGTTATTACGCTTTACGATAACCGCACATCTTTATCACAGCAGGTAAAGACTGAGCTGGAACGCCATTTTGGCGACAAACTCTTCGAGACGTTAATACCGCGTAATGTACGGCTGGCCGAGGCGCCGAGTTTCGGGCGTACTATAATAGAACATGATAAGTGGAGTAAAGGCGCCCGAGCCTACAAGGCATTAGCCAAGGAACTAGAAAGAAGACTACAATCATGAAGTTTACCGTTCACCGTTCACCGTTCACCGTGCATTTACGATTGGCCGTTTACAGTGAAAAGCTTAAAACAGAAAACAGAAAACATATTGAAAACCGAAAACTGAAAATTGTAAACCGGCTGGGAGGCGTTTGTGGCTAAATTATCACTGGGCCGCGGCTTTGATACATTAATACCGACAGAACTTGATACTGCAATCCTGCAAGAAGAAGGTGTTCGTATACATAAATTACTCATTAGTGAAATAGTGCCTAATAAGGCCCAACCGCGCCGCGGATTTGACAAAACCGAGCTTTCAGGCCTCACGGCTTCCATTAAAAAACACGGTGTGCTGCAGCCCATAATTGTTGTCCGCCATAGTAAAGATGATAACTACCAAATTGTGGCTGGCGAGCGGCGCTGGCTGGCCGCCAAAGCAGCGGGCCTTAAGCACATACCCTCAATAGTCCGTTCACTACAAGAACTCGAACAGCTGGAACTAGCTATAATCGAAAATATCCAAAGGGTAGATCTCTCGCCGCTGGAGCAGGCCATGGCCGTGTATAAATTACAACATAAATTTAGCCTAACTTTGGAAGCCATCGCTGAAAAATTAGGCAAAGCCCCTTCAACCATAAGCAATATGGCCCGTTTACTAGAGTTGCCGGACGATGCCCGCCAGGCGCTACAAGATAGAAAAATTAGCGAGGGGCACGCCCGGGCAGTACTAGCCCTTAGAGGGAAGTCGAATAAACAACAAGAATTACTAGATTGTATATTAAACAACAGTTGGACTGTCCGCCAGGCCGAACAATTTGTAGTTGCCGCTAAAGCTGGTGCTTCTTTGGACCAGGCCAAAGGCCGCACAAAAAACGAGTCAGAAATTACAAAGAGTCTTTCCAGAAAACTAAATCGCGATGTAAAAGTCAGGCATACAGCCAAAGGCGGGCAGTTGATTATTCATTTTAAAAACGAAAAAGACCTAAGCAAGCTAGCAGAGCAGCTTGCTAAAGGCAAATAGAAATTAGAAAATAGCAAATAGTATGCCGCACAATTTATCTACTCAACAAAAATTCTAGTCGCTGGTTCCTAATTACCAATTTCTGTTTCCTAGTTTCTAAAATCGTTGGGCTTTGCTTAGCGGGATGACACGTAGCGCTAATTTGCCGACAATTTTTTCTGCCTTGACTGGTCCAAAATAGCGCGAATCTTCAGAATTAGTGCGGTTATCACCGCTAACGAACACTTCATCACTGCCAAGTGTGATATCCGTATTGCCTGGGGTGGTAGGCGAAGCGATGCGATATAAGCCGCTTTTGTCTGGATCAAAACCACCCGGGTAGTCTTTGTTATAAACGCTAACTTGTTCGTTTTTAACCACCACTCGCTCGCCGGGCAGCCCTATTACCCTTTTGATTAGTTGTTTTTCGCGGTTTGTACCGAAGTTAAGACCCTCTTGGTTAAAGATTATTATGTCGCCGCGATGGGGAATATAGGCCTGTCCGCCCAGGCGCGCCAGAGTCCTGGGAATTTTATTCACAATTAAACGGTCGTTGTTTTGGAGGGTTGTTTCCATGCTGCTACCCTCCACTTGGTAGGACTGGATAACAAATTTGGTCAGTCCAAAAGCCAGGACAACTGCCGCCGCAATGATGCTGAGTGTCGAAATAACTTCTTTGGAACGGTGAGATAAACCGGCCCACTGACTGCGGATGCGACCAAAAAGCAAATCGCCGCTAGGAATTTTATTGTCGGGACCCATAAACCATCATTATAACCCATCAGGGTTGGCACAGTGCGTAGGTCCTGCTAATGCTATACTGGTCAAGACGTGATACATGGTAAAAGGAAATCAAAAGTGTCCGCTGGCCGCAGACGCTCCATAGATGGAATTGTATCTGATGGCCGCCGTCTGGGCGTTCCTTCTGCCGAGCCGTTTCACCCGCATAGTCAGACGGATACACTTGGCGGCAGTCTGCGCCGAGCTGAAGGCTTTCATCCCATGCGCTCCGGCTCGGGCAGCATTGGGGTAACGGCCGCTGCGGCCGAAAACAGCTTAGCGCTAGACGAACCTATCGTTTTAGACGAACCGGCACTCGGTAAAAAAGAGCGGAAAAGTTCTCGTTTTTTTCTGCGAAAAATCGGGCTCAAACGGACCGCACTAACGCTTTTGGCTATTTTGCTGGCCGGCGCGCTGTTTTTAGGTATCAAGTTTTATATAACAGAGCGGAACCTGTTCCGCGGCGGCGGCGGCGCGCCGGCACTGGCTTCTGACATAGATATCAACAAACTCAAGGGCGAAGGTGACGGCCGTATCAATATCCTGGTTTTGGGTATCGGCGGTCCCGGGCATGAAGGCGCCGACCTGACCGATACAATAATGATGGCCAGTATTGACCCCATCAATAATCAGGTGGCACTGCTAAGTTTGCCGCGCGACCTTTGGATAAAAATACCAGGTAATGGCTCGCAAAAGGTTAACGCCGCTTTTGCCTATGGCAAAGAGGGCTCAAAAAGTAAAAATCTTATTGACCAGCAAAGAGATGGGCTGGCCTTGCTCGACAAAGCGCTGACCCCCGTTATCGGTATACCTATCCACTACCATGCGGTTATTAACTTCAAGGCTTTTTCTCAAACCGTCGACGCCGTTGGCGGGGTTAGCTTTAATGTGCCCGAAACTCTTTATGACCCTAGCATTGCCTGGGAAAACAAGGGTAATCCCACGATTGCCCAAAAAGGCCTGCAAAGCTTCAACGGGCAGCGCGCGCTACTATACGCCAAATCGCGCGAAACCTCTACCGATTTCGCCCGCAGCCAACGCCAGCGCCAGCTGATGGTCGCCCTAAAAGATAAAATACTGTCGGCTGGGACTTTTTCTAACCCAATAAAAATATCGCAGCTGCTCAGTAGTTTTGGCGACAATATTTATACAGATTTTTCACTCAACGACATAAAGCGGCTATATGAAATTATCTCGAAGATCCCGTCAAAAGATATAAGTTCACTGGACTTGGTAACGCCGCCACACGACTTATTGACCACTAATGGGTTAAACGGTTTTTCCGTCGTCCAGCCTAAAGCCGGGCTTTATGAATACGGGCCATTGCAAAACTATATCCGTAACGCCCTGCGGGATGGCTTATTGACCCGCGAAAACGCGCCGGTCGCTGTTTACAACGCAACAGACATAGCGGGCCTGGCCACCAAACAGGCAGATGTCCTCAAATCTTACGGCTATAACGTAACGGCCGTCGACAGCTTGCCCAAAGCGACAAATCCAGCCAAAACAGCATTAGTCGACCAAAGCGGCGGCTTGGCTAAGTACACTCGTCACTATCTCGAACAGCGGTTTAGTACCATAGCCCAAGACAGTCTATCTAAAAACGTAGGTGTATCACCGCCGGCTGGGACCAAATTTGTTATAATTCTTGGCAAAGATGCCACGACCTACGCACCGCAATAGCAAAGCACCCAGCAAAGCTGGCCGCTTTGCTATTGCTTCTGGCGCACTGCTGTGTCAGAAACTGCGCTGCTCGCTCACTGTATGTCAAATACAGCTCCCTCCACTGCTCGTTTCTTCCTTGCATTGCATCCAGATGCGTAAGTCGTGGTTTCACAAGATTTATCCTAATTTGAAACCGGAGTTATTTGATGCGCTCTATACTTCCTAACAAATTTAAACCAGCCAAGGGCTTTTCGCACGCCATCCACATAGCGCTACTAGCTCTTTTGCCAATCCTGGCTTATATCTTAGTGCGTATTAACTTTGTGTCTGTAGCCATCGGTCTAACTCTGATTAGTAAGTGGCGAATTGTAGCCGTAAGGCCCCGGTACTGGCTAGCCAACTTTATAGCTAACGGTGTGGATATAGTGGTCGGCGTTTCGTTTATTATATTCATGAGCAACACCTCAGTGACCTGGTGGCAACTGTTCTGGACTTTTCTTTACGCCGCATGGCTGATATGGCTTAAGCCTAGAAGCGATGTCTTGAGCGTTTCGGCCCAGGCTATGGCCGGTCAGCTGCTGGGGTTGGCTGTCATCTACCTTAAATTCGGCGACGCTTCTTTGGCGGGGCTGGTAGCGGGTACTTGGGCAGTGACTTACTTGGCCGCCCGCCACTTTCTGGCCAGCTTCGAAGAACCCCACACGGCTCTATTGGCGCACGCCTGGGCCTTTTTTGGGGCTTCGCTGGCGTTTGTCTTGGGCCACTGGCTGCTTTTTTACGGCACGGTAGCCCAAACAATCGTCATTTTAACGACTATTGGCTATTGCCTGGCGGCACTTTACTATTTGGACGCCACGCAGCGGCTGAGCGCCTCCCTGCAGCGACAGATGCTGAGCATTATGACTGCTATATTAGTTATAGTGTTGGTCCTTTCCGACTGGACCGGCAGCACCGTCTAACAACGGTGCCGTTATCCATTTTCCATTTACCTTTTACCCCAGCACTAAATCTTGAAGCTCCATAATCTGCATGCCATGGCGACATGCCGTGGATTGCAGACTACTACGCTCAGGCTTTAGTGCGGGGCAGGCCATACATTTACCATTAGCCCCTCCTTCACCACCTCCTTCGCCAAAAAGCTTCGGAAGGTCAAGAAGGTTACGGAGGGCAGGCATTAACCATTGAGCTTCATGGATAACGGTAAACCCAGCACTTAGCTTAAGTATCTTAGAGACTCGAGCTAAGTGCTGGGTAAACGGATAACGCAGGGTGAACGGTGAATGGTGAAAGGTAAACGGCTTACTTTTTAAGCCATTTCTAAGCTAAAATGTTTAAAAAGTAAGTGGTATGGCAATTATCCAATTTAACAAGCCTGATCTACCAAATATACGGCCCCTAAATATCCGCCAGCGGGCAAAGAACGGCCTATTGGTAATTATTTGTGGCGTGGTTGGTTTTGCCGGCGGCCTGCTGGGCGCTCAAGTTAATAAAAACAACTTGGCCCAAACTACAACCGCTCAAAAACAACAATTTATTTCTAACGAAAGCCAGCTGATCGCCCAAATTGCCAAGGATGTCGGTTCCAGCGTGGTATCTATCGATACTAGCAGCGAAACTAACGTAACTGACTTCTTCGGTTTTGTCTTCCCACAACGCCAATCAGGCGCTGGTACAGGTTTTGTAATACGTGATGACGGCGTAATTATGACCAACCGCCATGTTGTGCCAGCCGGTACGCAGAAAGTTACAGTGACTATGTCCGATGGTACGAGATACAATGATGTGCAGGTACTGGGACGTACCGCCCAAAGCAACTCATTGGACGTAGCTTTTATTAAAATCCGCGACTTGAAAGGCAAAAAACTGCCGGCTGTGACACTTGGCGATTCAGCCAAGATGCAGGTCGGCGACCGGGTGATAGCCATCGGCAACGCCCTGGGCCAGTTCCAAAACACCGTCACGGCCGGCATTATCTCCGGTCACGGACGAGATGTGGTAGCCAGCGACCAATCAGGCACCGTCGCCGAGAACTTAAGCGACCTTTTCCAAACTGACGCGGCCATTAATTCCGGTAATTCCGGCGGCCCGCTGGTCAATATTAACGGGGAAGTCATAGGTATCAATACGGCTATTGCCGGCGGCGCCCAAAACATCGGCTTTGCTATCCCAATCAATGACGTCAAGGGCCTGGTTAATGGCGTGTTAAGCACCGGTCAGCTCAAACAGCCATACCTAGGTGTTCGCTATGTCTCGCTGACTGACGATTTGGCCTATCAAAATAACTTGGATGTTACCCGCGGCGCCTACATTGTGCCTAGCAATGATAATTCCGGGGTAGTTTCAAATAGTCCAGCCCAAAAAGCCGGTTTGAAAGAAAAAGACATCATTACCAAGGTCAACGATATTTCGATTGACGATAAAACCAGCCTCACCAGCGCTCTGAGTCAATTCAAAGTCGGTGACATAGTCAAATTGACGGTGGTGCGCGACGACAAAACTATAACGGTGAACGTAACTTTGGAAGAAGCACCAAATCAATAGGGATAAGCGGTAAGCGTGCAGGGATAAGGTCAAAAAATCATTCCCCTAACGCTTCACCCTCAACGCTTCACCCTGCTTAAACAGCTGTATAAAATTGTCTGTTTCCAACAGGTTGTAATTAGCATGTCTAGCTATCTGCCTAAGTTTTTGGTGCTGGGGCGGCAGGGCCTCAGTAAATACATACTTAACCCCTCTACGGGTACGACCCTTAGAGGAGTTAAGTTGGTCAAATAAACGGCGGTAAACATCTAGCCCATCAGGACCGCCAAAGATGGCCGACTTTGGTTCGCGGGCTGCGGCCGGGTTAATTTGCCACTTATCTGGCACATAGGGCAGGTTGGCCAGCAAAATATCGTACTTACGGGCCGGACGGTTGAGCAAATCGCGTTTATAGCAATGCAGGTGTAGTTCGTGCATATGGGCATTGTGGCGCGCCACAGCCAAACAGCTGGCGTCGATATCATACAAGTCAACCTCCGGATTGTGCAATTCCAGCGCCGCGCTAATCCCCAACGCTCCACAACCTGTCCCGATATCCGCTATTTTCCAGGGTGCCACCCTGGAAATAGGGGAATTGTGGTGGAGTAAGTTTTTTAGCATGTCGATCATCGCCTCGGATTCCGGCCGGGGTTCTAGAACGTGCTTATTAACTTTGAACTTTCGGCCGTAAAATTCGCTAAATCCACGGATGTATGCTAACGGCTCGTGACTGGCGCGCCGAGCTACTTTTTTATTCAATTTCTTGAGCTGCTCGGGTTTTATTTCCACTTCCGGGTGCGCCAAAACCCACGCCCGATCCCGTCCCAGTTCATCCTCAAGAAGAATTAGGCTATCCAGTCGCGATGAAGCAATGTTGGAATTCGACAATTTTTTAGTAGTTACAATCAACCACCGGTTAATTTTCATTGGCAAGAGCAATTATCTGGTCAACAACTTTTTTTAGCGGCTGTCGGCTATCAATTTCTGTGGCTGTAGGCACATTAAGTAAATTTCTCTGGAACTCCTCATGGCCCTCTAGTATTTCTTTTAATTGCTCAGGGTTTTTTCCGTAATCATTTGTATCTCTGTTTTGCAATCTGTGACGGATAGTTTCCACATCTGCGGTTAGGACAAATATATTATGAAAAAGTGAATAAAATCGCTCTTGGTTAGAAACTATTGCTGCCACAAACACAGTATCAGCACTTTCTAGTAATTTTCTAAGGCCTCCCTCTTGCCAGTTCCATGCATAAGTTGACCAATCTGTTGGAGGTTCTGGCCGCACGGCTGGTTGGCTAGTTGCTTTATATTCAAAACGCGTTACTTCCGGCAAATCATCGGTATTATATGCCGTAAAGCCCCGTTGCTTAAGTTCTTCGACAACGGAAGATTTACCCGTGCCGGCGTTACCCGTTATTAAGTATTTCATGACTCTTTTTGGATCAGTTGGCGCTCGTAACTTTGCAGCTTTTCGATTAAGTCGTCAATTTCGCCGTTGAGGGCGCCGGGCAGGTTGCTGCGCGAATAGCCGATGCGGTGGTCGGTTATACGGTCCTGCGGGAAATTGTAAGTGCGGATTTTTTCACTGCGGTCACCGCTACCGATCAGTGCCCGGCGGGCGTCTCCCAGTTGTTTTTGTTCTTCTTCAATCTTCATTTGCAACAGCCGAGAACGCAATACAGACATAGCTTTTTCGCGGTTTTTGATCTGGCTTTTTTCATCTTGCTGGGTGACTACCATGCCGGTAGGCAAGTGGGTAACACGGACCGCCGAGTCGGTAGTATTAACAGATTGGCCGCCCGGGCCGCTGCTGCGGAAAACATCAATTTTTATATCCTCTGGCACGATTTGCACATCTGTTTCCTCGGCTTCCGGTAGCACGGCCACAGTCACCGTACTGGTATGGATACGGCCCTGGCTTTCGGTAGTTGGTACACGTTGGACGCGGTGCACACCGGCTTCGAATTTAAGCATTTTGTAGGCATTTTCGCCGTGGACCATAAAGACAATTTCCTTAAAACCGCCGGCTTCAGACGGGCTTTGGTTTAAAATCTCGATTTTATAGCCATGGACTTCACTGAAGCGTGCGTACATGCGGTAGAGGTCGCCAGCAAACAGGCTGGCTTCATCACCTCCGGCAGCCGCCCGAATTTCAACAATCGCATCTTTTTCGTCATTCGGATTCTTAGACAACAACGCCTCATCTAGCTCTTTCTTAACCCCGTTGAGCTGCTTTGTTAACTCCTCGATATCGTCCTCTGCAACTTGGATTAATTCAGGTTCTATATCTTTCAAAAGCAGCTGTGTATTTTCAAGGTTTTTCTGAATTCTCATTTTTTCGTCGAACAAAGATACAATTCTAGCAACATTCTTGTGCTCTTTTGCAATGGTAGGATATTCAGGAGTTATTGCTATTGCTGTGTCCTGTAACAGATGATTTAATTCATCTAACCTTTTTCTGTAGTTTTCTTCTTGATTCATTCTTTAACTCCAGTATATAAAAAACGACCGAAAACAGATATGCCCGGACGCTTTAGCGTGGATTAGTTATTGTTCTCGGGCTTCTTCGGTTTTTACTGCCTCACCGTTGCCCAATTTCTGAGCTTGAGGTTTTTTCGATTTTTGACTAACGACTTTCGACTTACGACTAGCTGACGATGCAGCTTTGGTTGCCTTCGCTGCTTCGGCAGCTTTTTGGCGGGCCTTAAACTTGTCTACACGGCCTTCGATGTCAACGATACGCTCCTCGCCAGTGAAATAAGGGTGTGAGCTGGAAGAAATATGGACTTTGACCAATGGGTATTCAACGCCGTCCAAAGTGATAGTTTCTTCAGCCTCGGCGGTCGAGCGGGTCAAAAAAGTAGTACCGTCGTTACTATCCTGAAAAACAACCGGCCGGTAGTTCTTGGCGTGTATATCTTTTTTCATCCCGTTAGAACCTCAAAAGACCTACATTGTTTATCAGCACTTTGAAACGAGCACGCGTGTTCAAACACCGCGCAAAGTTCGGAAGTTAAGTGAGTTCTAACGGGATTCATAGCTCGCACAGTATAACTTTTTTACTCTGTTAGGTCAATGACGCTCGCACCATTCAGAAAAGTGTGCGTTTCGCGCCGGGTAGCCTCCCGCCCGCAGGTCAGTCGACTCGGGCTGCACTACGCTTGACCCACTCTTGTTGAATAATGCTCGCTTAGTAACCCTGCGAACAACATCTACTCAGGTTAGCTCCGATGCCCGGAAAAGCTAGGGGCTCGCTTGACAGCTACTGTTTTACATCATTCACTACCTTGGTAGTCTCTGCCATGCTCCAAAAATTATCAGGCTTGCTTAACAATCAATTGTTCAGCATAAGCAATTTACTTGTTTGAAATTTCATGTTAATTTCGTTCTACAAGGAGATCTTATGGATTTTGAAGGTTTAAAAGTTAAAACAGCTGAAAAAGAAAAACAGGACGAGAGGTGGTTTAAATCGAAGATGATCGAAGGCTATGGAATTATAATTCAACAATTCGGGGAGCTTGCAACCCTTCTGCAATCTTCGGAAATTAACCTAGGAGAGATGGAAAGTACTATTCACCAGCCATCCGGCATGGCAATCGCCCAAATAGAAGTTGGTAATAGACATGGTTTACTAGCGTTTGGCGGAGTGGGTCCAGAAAGCAATTTTACTGTTCACTATAGCTTACGTTCCATAGACTCTATGCTACGTTTCCCAGTAATAGATGAGGTCTTTGGTATAGACTCACGATATTGGCAAGATCGTGAACACTGGGATAGTTGGGATATCGCAGCAGTAGATGGAATGGTCGGCACCATGTTAGAAGAAGCTCCTAAAACTCTAGCCATGCTTATCGAAGCGGCGAAAGATCCTGATTTAAATGATCCTGAACTGGCCGAGCGAGTCCGCAGACACTACGAAGAACGTGATTTGCAAGAAGCCATCTAATCTGTTAGACTTCTGAGGTTAAATTAAGCAGTGAGGTTTACCCACCAAACTTTCTTTGAAAGTTCAGGCGGGCGAGAATCCTCCTAGCTGAATCCGTGTAGGATCAGACGGGCAGAACTTCACGAAGTGGAAGGATTAATATATACATGGCAGTAGCCAATGTAGGTCACGTTAAAAGTAAATCGTCTGTAATGACTGCCGTTTCGTCAGATGCAAAGCGGACTTCTTTCGAGGTAGACATTAAAAAGTTGTTAGAGGCTGGTGCGCACTTTGGTCATCAGACTAGCCGCTGGCATCCCAAAATGGCGCCCTATATTCACAGCAAACGGGGCGGCAGCCATGTTATTGACCTGACTAAAACAGTCGAGGCCCTGGATAGCGCGCTAAATTTTTTAAGTGATACAGCCGCCGCCGGCAAACAAATTTTGCTGGTTAGTACTAAACGTCAAGCCAAGGACAAAATCAAAGAAGTCGCGCTGGCCACCAACATGCCTTATGTCACCGAGCGCTGGCTAGGTGGCATGCTGACAAACTACAACACCATCAGCGTACGTATTAAGTACTTAGTCGACCTAGAAAACCGGATGGCCAGCGGCGAGCTGGAAAACCGCTACAGCAAGCTAGAAGTCCAGCACTACGGCGAAGAAATCGAAGAGATGAACCACCTCTATGGCGGTATCAAAGAACTGCACGCTAGGCCCGGTGCTGTTTTTGTAGTTGATATGCAAAACGATGAGATAGCCGTCAAAGAAGCCCGCAAGTTAGGTGTTCCAGTTGTCGGTCTGACCGACACCAATGTTGACCCCACCATTGCCGACTATCCAATCCCATGTAACGATGATGCGACTAAGACCATAAATTTAGTTTTGGATTATGTGCAACAAGCTATTGCTGATGGCCAAACCAAGGTCAAAAAAACAGCCACAGACGAAAAACCAGAAGCGGCCGGCGCTAAAATTGCAGCCGCGACCAAAGAAACAGATGGCAAAGAACAGAAGACAGAAAAAGAAACTGTAACTGCGCCAGTGAAAGGTATAGGCTAGAATCATGACAAATATTGATATTAGCGAAGTAAAGCGTTTGCGCGAGCTGACAGGAGTCGGCATCACTGACGCGAAGGCTGCGCTGGTGGAAGCCGAAGGTGATTTTGACAAGGCGCTGGCAGCCATGCGCAAAAAAGGCTTAACGAAGGCAGATAAACGCAGCGAGCGCGAGGCCAGAGCGGGGCTAATTGGCGGCTACGTGCATGATGGCCGCATCGGCGTTTTGGTAGAAGTAAATTGCGAGACCGACTTTGTGGCTAAAACTGATGAATTTAAAGAATTAGTCAAGGATTTGTGCCTACATATCGCCGCCAGCGAACCCGAAGATGTAAAAATGCTCCTTGACCAACCTTTCGTCAAAAATCCAGAAATTACCGTAGGCGATTATATTAAAGAACATGTCGCTAAACTGGGCGAAAACATTGTCATTAGGCGCTTTGCACGCATGGCGCTAGGCGAGGTAAATTAAAAAGACGGGTGCTCTCGGAGCAGTTTTTCAACTGCTACCACGAAGGTGCACCCGCCATTATCCCGACGGGTGCACCTTGGGGTGCGTTCCCGTCGGGGGCGGAGGAGAAACCGAAAAGGCGATCATGCTCGCTTCTTTCGACCTAATCGGCGACTGATGGCGTCTGGTAGCGCCAGGAGTATGACTATGAGTCCGACTCCTGTGCAAGCAAGTCCGATAAGCATGTTGCGAGCATCCTGGTCGCCATTGAGCGCATCAGCGATCGTGTCCGTAAAGGCGTTCTCTGCGTAGTACGGCTTCTTTATCATCACGTCTCCTGCTAGTAGGGTCGTGGCTCGAAGAAGCCCTGCCAATCCATGAGAACCAGGGCGAACAGGCCAGCAAATGCCAATCCACCGCCACTGGCAGCGATCACAAACTCCCACGACAGGCTCGTAATCGCGACCGCGGAACCGGCAGCGCAAGCTGCCGATACTCCAGTCGCAACCACGGCACGCCGGAGAAGCTTCACCTTCATTTCGCGGGGCAGAATTTCGCTGTTGCCAGGGTCATCGCACCAACCGGAGCCATTGGCGAAGCCCAATGCGGCCACAGCGAGCGCGATGAGCGCGAAAAGTGACAGTCCTACAGCCAGGAATTCCACTTCTCCTCCTTAAACCGGAAAGAACAGGCCAACACGGATGTGTTGGCCCGCGTTGACGATAAAGTAATTAACCCACAAAAGCGTAAATTATTCAATCTGATAAAATTTAAACATGAGCCCCAGTCAGATTTTGGAGGAAGTCAGAAGAAAAATAGACGCCGCTACGGCGCATTTACAAGATGAGTTAAAAAAACTGCGCACCGGCCGGGCCCACCCCAGCATGCTCGATAGCGTAATGGTCGAGGCTTACGGACAAACTATGCCGCTTAGAAGCGTGGCGGGAATAACCGCGCCTGAACCGCAGCTGCTGCAAATCAGTCCCTTTGATCCAAGTAACTTACAGCCCATCGCCGAAGCCATCAGAAATGACCAGTCACTCGGATTAACACCAACCGACGACGGCCGGGTAGTACGCATTAATCTACCCCCTATGACAGCTGAAAACCGCCAAGCTATGGTTAAAGTTCTAAACCAAAAAGTCGAAGATTGCTTTGTGGCGGTGCGCCAAGCCCGCCACGACGCTTTTCACAAGGCGGAACAAGCCGAAAAAGCCAAAGAAATCGGTAAAGATGAGCTAGAACGGTTCAAAAAACAAGCCGATGAATTAGTTGCCCAACAAAAGACCCAAGTCGAACAACTATCAAAATCAAAAGAACAAGAAATTCTAACAGTCTAGGGGGGCAGTGGTCAGTAATCAGTGGTCAGTATTCAAAAACTGGACCCTGAACCCTGACAACTGAGCCCTGATATACTAGAGCATATGCAGATTCTTCTGGCTATTTTAGGTTTTGCCCTTTTTATCGGACTGGTCTTAATCCACGAGTGGGGGCACTTTATCATCGCCCGCCGCAATGGCGTGGAAGTAGAAGAGTTTGGCCTAGGTTTGCCGCCCAGAGCCTGGCGCAAAAAACTAAAGTCTGGCATGGTGATTAGCCTAAATTGGTTGCCGCTGGGCGGCTTTGTGAAGTTAAAAGGCGAACACGACAGTGATGACCGGCCCGGCAGTCTCGGCGCTGCCAGTTTATGGGCAAAGACCAAAATTATGATGGCCGGGGTTACTATGAATCTTATTGCCGGCCTGGTATTGCTAACAACTTTAGCTTTTATTGGCATTCCCAAACTGATTGATAACCAATTCTCAGTTCCTAGTGACACTAAAGTCATCCACCGCCAGCTGCTAGTAGGTTATATAGAACCGGATTCGCCTGCCCAAAAAGCCGGACTTTCCGGCCGCGACACCATTAAGTCGATAAGTGCTGGCGGCCAGACCCGAAATATTACGACTGCCGAAGACATGAACAAGGCTACGACCGCTTTTGCCGGCCAAATGGTACAGCTGACAATTAGCCGCAGTGGGAAAGAGCAGGTAAAAGATATAACTCTGCGCAGCGCGGCGGAAGTTGAACCAACCAAAAACACGGACAATCCCAAAGGCTATTTGGGTATCAGCCCCAACGAACTTTCGGCCTACCGGGCCACGTGGAGCGCGCCGATCGTCGCGCTTGGTTTTACAAAACAGCTAGTGGTACTAACCATCCAGGGGCTAGGCCATGCGCTTAGCGGGCTAGGGTCGGCAATCGCCGGAACTGTGACTGGCAATGAACAAGCTCGCATCAAAGGCCAGACACAGGCTACTGACCAAGTTGGCGGGCCGGTGGCCATCGGCGCAATTCTTTGGGGCGGCGGCAGTTTGGGTTTTAACTTCGTAATTATGGTCATAGCTGTGTTATCGTTGACCCTCGCCTTGATGAACGTGCTGCCGCTGCCTGTTCTTGATGGTGGCCGGTTAGTTATGATGCTAATCAGCCGCGGCGTCCTGCACCGGCCGCTTAGCAAAAAGACCGAGGAACGCCTAGTGGGCGCCAGCATGGCATTATTGTTAGTGCTGTTCGCTTTAATTACTATTGTCGATGTCCGCAGATTTTTCTAAGGAGCCAAAAGCTAAAAGCCACCCTTCGACTTCGCTCAGGGCTGGAAAGCTAACAGCTGATCTCGGGGGGCCGGTTCGGGTAATTCTGGCGGCCTTTGGAATATTTCTTGCAAGCCAGTTTATTGCCGTGCTCTTGATAGGAATCGGTCTGAATTTTGCCGGCGTGCAGCAAAACATAGACCAGTCCGCCGCCGCCCAATTTTTTTATATTTTGCTAGCCGAGGGCGTGGCTATTGGCAGTATCTATTGGTTGCTCAAGCGGCGGGGGCTTACATTATCTGCCATCGGCCTAGGGCAGAAGCTGGCCTGGCGTGACTTCAAGTGGGCTGCGGCTGGTTTTTTGGCATTTTACGGCCTGGCGGTGGCCGTGACGGTGCTTTTAACCATATTTATTCCTAGTTTTGACGCGGACCAAGCCCAAGATGTTGGCTTTAATTATTTATCAACCCCGCTAGATCAAATTATCGCCCTGGTGGCTTTGGTAGCACTGCCATCAATCGGCGAGGAAATACTTATGCGGGGGTATCTCTACTCCGGACTACGCCTGCGCATGACCTTTTTTCCGGCGATGATTATAACCAGCCTGCTTTTTGGTGCGGCCCACCTAACTACCGGCGTCAAAGGCGCCCTGTGGGCCGCCGGTGTATCGACATTTATTTTGTCTGTGGTTTTAGTCTATTTGCGCGAGCGCACTGGCGCGCTATATGCACCGATTATGGTCCACGGGTTTAATAATTTAGTCGCCTTTTTGGTCCACTTCCACTCCTAGACTTTGCACCGCGATTAGCCTGCCAGCCAGCGAAGCTGCCAGCATCGCTAATCGCTTGTGGCGCATTACTTCGTTAGAGCCTCCGCTACTCGTTCTCTGTATTTTCCTATACAGTTCGCTTCGTTGCTCGGCTCTTCCTTGTACTGCATCCACATGCAAAGCCTAGGAGCAAGCGGCTAGAATTTCTACTTGCCAATTTTCAAACAAACAGATTTAATTAAGTGTAATGAGATACCAAAGTACGTTTTCTGTTCTGCCCATCCCGCGACCTGCCTAGCAGTCGGGGTATCTTGTATTTCATTAACGCAGGCGGCCCCGACGAAGGGGCATTTTTAATGCTCGCCGTCTGCGAACATCATTGAAAGGATTAAAAAATGGCAACGTACGAAGATTTTGAAAAACTAGACATTAGGGTCGGTAAGATTGTAGGAGTAGAAAATTTTCCTCAGGCGCGCAAGCCCACTTTTAAGCTAACGGTTGATTTTGGTCCTGAAATTGGAACCAAAAAATCATGCGCCCAATTGCCGCAAAACTATTCCGAAGCCGAACTTAAGAACAAATTAGTTCTTGGTGTGGTTAATTTTCCGGCTCGGCAAATTGGGCCGGCCGTATCTGAAGTTTTGACGTTAGGCGTGCCGGACCAAGAAGGTAACTGCATTTTAGTCACACCTGACAAAGATGTGCCCATTGGCGGCAAACTGTACTAGAATGTAAGTTAAGCGATGCGTAGATCACAAATATTTCTGAAAACCCGTAAAGAGGCGCCGGCTGATGAGAAGGCTAGTAACGCCCAACTGCTTATTCGGGCCGGCTACATTCATAAAGACGCCGCTGGCGTTTATGCCTTGCTGCCTTTGGGGCTGAAAGTCGTTGAGAACATTAAGCAAGTAGTGCGCGAGGAGATGAACGCTATCGGCGGTGAAGAGTTGTTAATGACTACCCTGCAGCGAAAGGAACTTTGGTCTAAGACTGAGCGTTGGGACGATAAGGCCGTTGATATCTGGTTTAAAACCAAACTTAAAAACAATTCGGAAGTTGGACTAGCTTGGTCGCACGAAGAGCCAATCTCTGAAATGATGAGCGCATTCATTGCCAGTTACCGCGATTTGCCGGCTTATGTTTATCAGTTCCAGACCAAACTACGCAACGAACCTCGGGCCAAAAGCGGAATTTTAAGATCCCGCGAGTTTATCATGAAAGACCTTTACTCTTTCAGTCGCGATGCCAAAGAGCACGAAGCCTATTACCAAAGAGTAATCGCTGCCTACCACAAAATTTTTAAGCGGCTTGGGCTGGATGATATTACATATCTAACATTTGCCTCAGGCGAACCATTTACTCAATTTAGCCACGAGTTTCAAACAATCTTGCCAGCAGGTGAGGATGTAATTTATCTAGATAAGGTTAAAAAAACGGCTATCAACGAAGAAGTAATGAGCGACGAAGTTATAAAACAGCTGGGTCTTGATAAAAATAAACTGGCGAAAACTACTGCTGCAGAGGTTGGTAATATCTTTAACTTCGGCACCGCTAAAAGCCAAAAACTGGGCTTAACCTACACAGATGAGCGCGGAGCAGAAAAAGCAGTGGCATTAGGCTCTTATGGTATCGGCATAACGCGTTTGATGGGGGTTATGGCTGAACATTTCGCTGATGATAAAGGCTTGGTTTGGCCGGCGCTTGTAGCACCATTTGATGTTTATTTAGCCCGTTTGTCGGACAAAAAAACAGTGGTAGAAGCGGCCGATAAAGCCTATAGCCTATTGACAGATTCTGGAGTTTCGGTACTATATGATGACCGTAGTGCGCGACCCGGCGAAATGTTCGCCGACGCCGATTTGATCGGGCTGCCCCAAAGGGTAGTGGTGAGTGAACAAACAATCAAAAAAGACTCGTTCGAGCTAAAGTCCCGCCAGGATCCAAAAGTGCACCTGTTTAAACTTGACGAACTGGCCGGAGCTTTACACGCTTGATATAATTAAGGCCCAGCCACAATTAGGAGACGTGACTCTTTGAAAGAAAGGTCTGTATTTAGACTCTCATGAAGAAACTATTCAATTTAACCCAAAACGGGCTAGACGAGCTAAAAAAGGAGCTCAAACACCTGCTGGATCAGCGCCACGGGATTGCTGATCGGATTAAACAAGCCCGCGAGCTGGGGGATCTATCCGAAAATGCCGAATACCAGACGGCCCGCGAAGAACAGGATAGATTAGAGACGCGCATAGGCGAGCTGGAACATGTGGTGTTTAATAGTAAACTAATCAAAAAACCCAAAAGTAATGGTCGTGTAAAGTTAGGCTCCACTGTTAAGTTAAGAAGCGCTGATGGCAAATCTAAAGAATTTCAAGTAGTCGGCACTATGGAAGCCGACCCGCTCAGCGGCAAAATCAGCGACGAATCACCAATTGGCAAAGTCCTAATCGACAATAAAGTCGGCGACAAGGTAGTAATAAAGCTCCCAAACGAAAATTCCACCTACAAAATCACCTCCATCTCCTAGAGAAGCAACTAGAAACTAGGAATTAGTAACTAGGTACGAAAAATCATCGTGATATTTTTATACTAGTTTCTATTTACTAATTACTATTTACTAGTAGTATGAAGTGGCTGAATAAAATCGCCGATGAGGTAATTACCAGGCACCCTAAAGGTGAAATATTAGTTTCTTCCGGCGCATCACCGTCAGGCAGCTATCATATTGGCCACCTGCGCGAAATTATCATCTGTGACGCCATAAAAAGGGAACTTCAAAATAGGGACAGACAGGCTAAACACCTGCACTATGTCGATGATCTCGACGGCCTGCGAAAAACTCCTGTGGACATTCCGGCTGAGCATGAAAAATATCTCGGACAATCTCTTTGTGATATACCGGCTCCAGGCGGCAAAGGTTCATATGCCGACTATTTTTTTGACAGCTTTTTGCGTAGCGCCAAAGCCCTCGGCGTCGATATGGAAGTCATCCGCAGCCACGAAAAATACCGCGCCGGTTTTTTTACTGATGCCATTGAAAAGTCACTGGCCAAAGCTCTCGAAGCCAAAAAAATACTAGAAACGGTTTCGGGGCGGAAACTAGGCAAAGAATGGTCGCCGATCCAGGTAAATGAAGGCGGCTATTTAAAAAAAAGAGCTTTCCAGTCAATCGACACAAACGCCAAAACCATAACTTATTTTGATAAAGATGGCGCGAAAAAAACGACTAGCTATCAAAAGGGCGAAGTCAAACTCGATTGGCGAATTGACTGGCCGGCGCGCTGGTGGTTACTGGGCGTTGATGTGGAGCCTTTTGGCCGCGACCATGCTTCGGCCGGCGGCAGTTACGACACTGGCGAAGCGCTAGTTAGAGAAATTTTCGGTGGCCAGGCTCCGCTGCCGGTACCCTATGATTTTGTAAACCGGGCCGGCGACACTAAAAAAATGAGCGCCAGTCAAGGTACCGGCCTAAGCGCAGCTGAGGTTGTCGATGTCTTACCGCCCGAAATAGTTCGTTTCTTTATGTTGCGCTTTCCGCCGGAGAAACGTTTATATTTTGACAGCGAAAAAGGCGTAGCCCAATTGATTGATGATTTTGCCGAACTGATGCAAAAAGAACCCGATTCAAAAGTTATCAGTCTTTCCCAAGCCGGATCTGCGCCAGTGATAAGCAGCGTGCCTTTTTCGCACCTGGTTGGCAGTTATCAAGCATCCTTGCGCGATAGCGAAAAAACGATTGAAGTGATTAAGCGTACAGAACATGCCGATGTGGCCGGCGCCCAAGCAGGCATTATTAAAAAAGAACTGGCTTATATTGATAACTGGCTGGATAAGTGGGCGCCGGAAGATATTAAATTTGAACTAAGAAAAAAAATTAATAAAGATGATTTTTCGGCAAAGCAACAAAAGTTTCTAAAAGCATTAGCAGAGAAAATAGCTGCCGTGCCAGCTAATGCCGATGGCGATTGGTTTCACAAAACCATTTACGACCTTAAAGACACTGTCGGTATGGAGCCTAAAGCCATGTTCGAAACGCTTTATAGAGCCCTCATTGGTAAAACTAGCGGCCCGCGGGCTGGCTGGTTTCTCTCCATCTTACCCCGCGACTGGCTTATGAAAAGATTAAAATTAGAAGGTTGACCAGCGTTGATAGGTTTGCTATAAATAAACGCATGGTTCGCATAGCTATCACGATTAAGACAACAACAATCGCGCATTGGTCGTGACAGGCTTTTAATTAGAAAATAACCGCCCGGTCACGACCGGGCGGTTTTAATAACTTGGGAGAAAATTATGTCCAACGAAGCAGCTGTAGAAAAGTCAGAGCAACCAGATCCAGAAATACCAGTAAGTGGCGTACCTTCTTTTTCTTGGGAGCATCCTAGATCGCTAGATAAACCTGCGCCCGAGAAAAAAATGACGACTTTGGAAGTCTTGGGTCTGCGTACGCTCGCAGACTTTATAAAGGTCGCTAGACAAGGTGACGATGAAGCCAGCTATCGATGAAATCCTCAGGCTATCTTTATTAAAAGCAGTACTTTTATTGCTGGGCTTGGCTTGTACCAAAAAACCGTAGACAATGTAAACAATGTCTAGCGCTATCTTTTTAGATCAACAAAGAGCTAAAACTCTGATTGCTAAACACGGCTCGCCGCTATATGTTTATGACCTAAATGCTTTAGAGAACAGGGCAAAAGAGCTGTTGAGATATTGTCAGTCCTTAAGCTGCACGCCGCGTTACGCCATAAAGGCCAATCCACATCGAGATATTATTAAATTATTTAGCAGACTTGACCTGCACTTTGATGCCAGCTCAGATTACGAAGCTGATGAAGCTATCGCCGCGGGAGTACATCCTGCAAAAATCAGTCTCAGCTCACAACAGCCTCCGCGTGACATGAAAAAAACACTGCAAAGCGGCATTAAATTCGTGGCGACCTCATTTCATCAACTGGGAATAGTTGAGCAAACGGGCTGGAAAGACAACATTGCCGTTAGATTAAACCCTGGTCTTGGGACAGGCCACAATCGTCGGACAACTACCGGCGGGATAACTTCTAGCTTTGGTATCTGGCACGAATACATACCAGAGGTTTTGGACTGGCAATCTAAATCCGGAATTAATATTAATCGGGTCCATATCCACATTGGCTCTGGTGGTGACAGCAAAATCTGGCGTACGGCAATCAGGCTGTCGCTAGAATTAATACAACAACTACCATCCGTCGAAATATTGAATATGGGCGGCGGCTACAAAATTGCACGCCTAGAAGACGAGAAATCAGCCGATATTGGCAGAATAATAATAATTTTTGGGTCTGAAATTAAAAATTTCGCTACGCGGACAGGTCGTAAACTGCGGCTGGAAATCGAACCAGGCACTTGGCTGGTGGGCAATGCCGGCCTGCTGCTGAGCCGGATAGTCGACATAGTTGATACCGGCAAAAATGGTTTTAATTTTATTAAGCTGGACAGCGGTATGAATGATCTGCTGCGGCCGGCGATGTATGGCGCCCAGCACGAGGTCAAAATATTAAACGATTCCATAAAAACAGCGGATTACGTTGTGGTCGGCCATAACTGCGAAACAGGCGATATATTTACGCCCGCGCCGGGCGACCCTGAAGCAATTAAGCCCCGCAAACTTAATCGGGCAAGCATCGGCGATTTAGTGGTTGTCGGCGGCGCCGGTGCATACGGCGCCAGTATGCGGGCCGTCGGCTACAACAGTTTTCCCTCAGCCGCCGAAATTTTTATCAATGGATCCCGTTAGAACTCACTTAACTTCCGCAATTTGGTTAACGTCTGGATCTCGGTGCTTACTTCGAAACGCGCGACTAATTTTGGAGGCTCTATGAGTTCTAACGGGATGGATAAACAGTTGCGGGCAATTTTACAAAAAAACTCGCTGCAGGCGGCCCCGCTGCTATTGGGGTGGACATTAGTTCGCCAAACTCAGGCAGGAACAATAAAATTACGCATTGTTGAAACGGAGGCCTATCATCAAGATGACCCGGCCAGCCACAGTTTCCGCGGCCCAACAATCCGTACGGCGCCGATGTTTCAAGCCGGCGGCCGGCTGTATATTTATTTCACTTACGGCAGGCATTTTTGCCTGAATATTGTAACTGGCGCACGGGGCAGGGGTGAGGCTGTTTTGATCCGAGTCGCTGAGCCAATCGAAGGAATTGAAATCATAATAAAGAACCGTTTTGGAAATGTGAAAGGTCCGTCCTTTCACAACTTGGCGAATGGGCCTGGAAAGTTAACACAAGCGCTGGGCATAAAAGACACCAGCCTGTCGGGGAAAAAGCTTGACTTGTCAAGTATTTTCCTCGAGCCGCCACAAAAACCGGTCAAAGCCCAAGAGATTGTCGCCAGCTCCCGGATTGGCATTCGCCAAGCTACCGAAATGCCCTGGCGCTTTTATATAAAAAACAACCCTTGTGTTTCAAAACATCCCAAAGCCCGTCACTTAGGATTATAATTAGGCCCAATGATAGACAGCGCGCCGGCGATAGCTACCTTCGGCCTGGGCAAACGCTACCCGAGCAGCGATAGATATGCTGTTAAAGACCTAAACCTTAACATTCTGCCCGGCGAAATTTACGGCTTTTTGGGCCCTAACGGTGCCGGAAAATCAACGACCATCCGCCTGCTGATGAATTTTATCCAGCCAACCGAGGGACACGCGCTGGTCAGTAACCTCAATGTTGTCAGCCAGTCGCCGGCAGTTAAAAAAGCCGTTGGTTATCTGGCTGGCGAAGTCGCGCTTTATAACAAAATGACCGGCGCCCAATTTCTGGAGTATATGGCCGCCCTGCAGCCGCCAAAACACCGTCGCTATCAGCGCGACTTGGCGCGCCTATTCCGCCTTGACCTTAACATGAAAATCGGTCAGCTAAGCAGGGGCAACCGGCAAAAAATCGGTTTGATTCAGGCTTTAATGCACGAGCCTGAGGTTCTAATCCTGGACGAACCCACGGCCGGGCTCGACCCGTTGATGCAGGAAGTATTTTTCGAGATGGTGCGGGCTGGCAAAAAACAAGGTGCGACATTTTTTATCAGCAGTCACAATTTGAGCGAAGTGCAAAAAATGTGCGACAGGGTTGGTTTTATTCGCGATGGTAAACTGATAGCCGAGCAAACTATCGTTGAACTCGCCAGCCAAGCGCTGCAAACCTATAATATTTCTTTTGCCGACGCTACCCCGCTGGCCGAGCTGCGCGCAATACCTACGGCACGTCTTAAAATTAACACGCCGCGTCATGTGACAGTCCGCATAAAGGGTGATTTAAAACCTTTGTTTTTGGTGTTGGCGCGCCACAAAGTGATCGGCTTGGGGCGCGAAGAGGCCAACCTGGAAGAAGAATTCTTGAGATTTTACCGCGGAGGCAAAAGATGAAGCATATTATTCGCTGGAACTTTTGGCAGCGCCGCTGGTCAGTTTTTTGGTGGTGTCTTGGTATTACAGCTTTTGTCAGCTTGGAACTAGGGGTGTATCCTTCCGTAAAAAGCCAAGCGGCGCAGCTAAACGAAGCGTTATCACACCTGCCGGAATCTGTTCGGGCCTTGATTGGTGGCAGCAGCGACCTTTTTTCACCGGTGGGCTATCTTAATTCGCGGCTGTTTTACTTACTATTGCCGCTGCTTTTGAGCATTTTAATAATTGGTCTCGGTAGTTCATTAATTGCTCGCGAAGAAACAGATGGAACCATTGAGCTGCTGCTAGGCCGTCCGGTTTCACGCGGCAAATTGCTGCTGGCTAAAGCTTTGGCGGGACTTTTAGTCAGTGCGGTTGTCGTTTTGGTATCAGCGATTAGTATAACTGCACTTGTCAAATTGGTTGGTTTGGTTGTTCCTTTGCCGCGCATTTTATTCGCCGTTTTATTGGCCGCTTTACTGGCACTGTTTTTTGGCATGATAGCCTTTTGCCTGGCGGCGATGGGCGCCGCCGGCCGCGGTGCCAGTATTGGTGTGGCGAGCTTGGTTGGGCTCGGCAGTTACATCATTGCTTCGTTGGAAAGCGTCGTGGACTGGCTTAGCTGGCCGGCAAAAATCTTACCGTATCATTATTACAACCCGACTGAGGTTTTAAATGGTTTTTACGCTTGGAAAGTAGCCTCGATCTTCACAATTGCCATCTTGATTTTGGGAGTAATTTCTTGGTTAAGTTTTAGAAGGCGCGACATAAATGTCTAACAATAAAAAGACGATCGTAATCTGTTCCAGCGCTAATTTTTATAAACACGCACTTGAAGTCTCAGAACAACTTAAGGAGATGGGCTATAAAACGCTCGTCCCAATAACTATTAAAAAGATGAAACGTTCCGGAAATTTTAATGCTTCGGATTATCGAATTTGGTTCAAAAACCCAGATGCCTTTAAGCGAAAAACCTATTTAATGCGCAACCATTTTAATAAAATCGCTAAAAGCGATGCGGTCTTAGTCGTTAACGATGAAAAGCGAGGCATAAAAGGCTACATCGGAGCCAATGTTCTAATGGAAATGGGACTGGCGCTTCATTTAGGCAAGTTAATTTACATCTTTAACGGCGTTCCTGCGGACAGCCCGATATACGAAGAAGTACGAGCCATGCAATCCAAGATTATTAACGGGGATTTAAGCAAAATAAAACTCTAAGTAACCGATCATTATTCCAATATTCTGCAGAATATTGGAATAAATATGCTATGGTTTGATGGATGATGAATGCTAAGTACCTGGAAAAAATAGTTAAGGGTTTTGCTAATCACCACCGCATAAGGATTCTTGAATTGGTAGCTAAGGAGCCCAACCTGACACTTCTTGATATTACCGATAAGCTTAAAATTAACTTTAGAACTGCTAGCGAACATACTAGAAAATTAGTGGGAGCAGGGCTCTTGTTGAAAAAATATAAAGGTACGTCAGTTGAGCATAGGATTACTGACAGAGGCAAACTAATTCTCAAATTCTGCAGAATATTGGAATAAGGACGGAGTTTATTATGGGGGAGATTGCTATTTTGGCGGCGGGGTGTTTCTGGGGCGATCGGCGGCTTCGCCTTATGAGACAAACTACGTTTTTCTCATCGCGCCGGGCACGAAATGAATTCGGTGCTCGGGCTGCTCTTTTCCTAGTTTGTAGTAAACTGGACATCGGTGTATGAAAGATATAGCTATATTCGCAGCTGGGTGTTTCTGGGGAGTCCAGTATTATTTCGACCAAGTGCCGGGCGTGCTGGAGACAGAAACGGGCTATACGGGTGGTAATGTCGAAAATCCAACCTACGAACAAGTTTGCGGACATAAAACGGGACATGCTGAGGCCGTCAGAATTGTTTTCGACCCAAGGAAAGTCAGTTACGAAAAGTTGCTGAGGCATTTTTTTCGGATGCACGACCCGACTCAGCTAAATAGGCAAGGTCCGGATATTGGCGACCAGTACCGCTCGGCTATTTTTTACACTGACGAAGCACAAAAAAAGACTGCCCAAATAATAATTAACGAGTTGAACGAGCAGAAATTTAAGAACAAAATAGTTACGACGCTAGAACCCGCCTTCGCTGAAGCTTCGGTGGACAGGCCGGCCGGTAGGTGGTGGCCGGCCGAAGAGTACCACCAAAAATATACCCAAAAGACAGGTATGGGTGCCTGTCACACTCCGTACCAACCAATCTAGTCGGCTTGCCCAGCTCTAATTCCTGAAGCGCACATGTCGGGGGAATATCCCTATTTGGCGCATCAAGATATTAGGGCTGGGCGGCGAATAGTCCGGTTAGAATTGTTTGGTCTAATATGTGGCCCTGCATGGCGCTCTTAAGCTGGTCACGATTAGTATCACTTTTTAACCCCAAAGACTTATCTAGTGCATAAAGTTCAAAAATATAGTGGTGTGTACCGGTACCGGCCGGCGGGCAGGGGCCCATATAACCAGCTCGGCCGGCGCTGTTGATGCCTTGGACAGTCCCGGCTGGCACGCTGTTGACGGCGATAGTTTCAGCAGAAGCAGAAATGTCCCACGCCGTCCAGTGGACAAAATCTCCACCAACAGCGTCAGGATCATGGATGATCAGCGCTAAACTTTTCGCACCATCCGGCACGTCCACAATATTAAGCGGCGGATTGACATTTTGGCCCTTACAGGTGTACTGGACAGGAATGGCTGCGCCGTCACGAAAAACCTGACTGAATAACTTTAAGCTAGATTTCGGATTGTTAGTTTGGGTTTCCATAGTTTTTGGTGCCTCCTTTTTAGCAAATAACAATACTGTGGCGGCCGCTACAACCAGCAAGCCGATAATAATCAACCTAAGCGACTTTGGCCGCATAAATAAATAATACCTGTTATAGCCAATCTATGTCTGTAAAAAATTCAGGTTATTTTTTCTTCTTTTTAGTATAGATTATCAGCCGTCCTTTAATTTGCTCCAGTATCCCCCGTTTTTCCAACTGCTTGACAAGAGTGGTGGTAGTTTCGCGGGTGACACCGGACAAGTCGGCAATTTCTTGGTGCGACAATTTAATTTTTAGGCGGTAAGCATTGGGACGGATGCGCTCGCCGAACTTAGAAATGAAGTAAGGCAGCAGCATAACTACCTTATTGATGGCTTTTTTGCTCTTCATAACTTCTAGCTGCTTCATAATGGCTTCGTTGGTGGCCGATACATAAGCCAAATAAACTTTCATACTTTCAGTGCTGGCCTCAATAATTTCTTTAAAGGTGTCGCGAGACAGAACGCGCATCGTAACATCGGTAAGCGATTGGTAAAAATACTTAACCTTGTAGTTATGCCAATCTAATGAGACGGAAAAAGCAATAGGAAAAATATCGCCGGGGCCTAAGAGAAAAATAGTCCGGGTGTCGCCACTGTCTAGTATAGTGTAAGCCTTCACATACCCTTCCTTTATGAGGTAAAAATGCGTAAGTTCATCGCCCTCGTAATAAATTAGCTGATTTTTTGGGTATTTCTTGGTGCTAGCTTTAGCAAAGAGCTTTTCAATCCTTGCCTGATACGTTGATATCTGCTCTGCCATATCTTTAGTATTTCATATCCACAGCCCAAACCCAAGCTCTGCCTCCGGGGCGTCTAAGTGTCGACGGGCTGTGGATATGTATTGATAATTTGCGGAGTGAGGCATATCATGAAGTCATTACTAATTAAGGAGGATCTATGGATCTTGCTAAGGTCAATAGGCAAATGGTGGAGCAGCTTGTCAGCCTTTTTGTAGTGCTGGCGGAAGCTTTACTAATAGTGCGGGTTGTGCTTCGGTTCTTCAATGGCAATCCGGACGCGACGTTCGTGCACTGGGTTTACACCAATACGCAAGTATTGCTTGAGCCGCTGCGCAACGTCTTTACTTCGGTAGACGTGGTTAGCCGTGGCTGGGTGGTAGACTATGTCGCCTTGGCTGCGATGGCTTTCTGGGTCGTCGTCGGCTACCTGGTAGTTGGCTTAGCTAGCCGCTGGGTGCGTAAATAGCCCGATAGTAATAAATTAAAACGAAAACAGATTTATCCAGCTCCAGTTTTTAACTGGGGCTGGATTTTTGTTAGACTAAGCATATGCAGAATCCGTTTCAAAGCACCGGCATTCTAATCCTGGTTATAGCGGCCGCTTTAGCCTTGGTATCCTTGCTGGCTGTCATTCTCGCCCAGTAGTGAGCTTTCGAGATTATTCGTATACAATGAATATTTAGTTCGCCGGCAGCGGACTGACTCGAAAGTCTACTACTGGGCTCACTGGCTAGTCTGCCTGCCGGCAGGCAGGCCTGCTAAAATAGGGTGATGGCATATCATAGATGGCGCAGTCCACCTTACGAACCTGGGCAAAAAACACCTTATAAGCGGCTTCGCCTTATAAGACACCCCTTTGGGGTTTCTCATCGCGCCGGGCGCGGAATAAATCCGACGCTCGGGTTGCTCTTCCCGAGGAGCTGCTTGTGAATGAGTGGAGAAAATTTAGAACGGCGCCGTACCAACCAGGACAAAGAGTACCGTACAAGGTTAGTCGGAGCAAAATTGACCTATTTGTGCAGTGCCCACGCTGTTTTTGGCTGGACACAAGGCTTAAAATCAGCAGGCCCAAAGGCCCGCCTTTTACGCTAAATTCAGCTGTCGATCAGTTGTTAAAACAGGAATTTGATGCACTGCGTAAAACCGGCAAACAACACCACCTACAGGTTGAGTATGACATTGACGCTAAACCGGTTGATCATGACAAACTAAATGTTTGGCGGCATAACTTTACAGGGGTTCAGTATCTGCATGAACCGACAAGTCTGCTGGTTTTTGGTGCTATCGACGATTTGTGGCAAAACTCCAAAGGCGAATACATAGTTTTGGATTATAAGTCTACCTCTAAAGTCGAAAAGATCGATAAGCTCGGCAATGAAAAATGGCATGACCAATATCGGCGCCAACTGGCGGTCTATCAATGGCTGCTTAGGCAAAACGGCCTAAAAGTTTCTAATACTGGTTATTGGGTTTATTGCAATGCCATCAAAAATAACAAAATATTTGATAAAAAACTGGAGTTCGAGCTTACCCTAATTGCTGAGAAAATTGATGACAAATGGGTAGAGCCAACGATTAAAAAAATCAAAAGCTGCCTGGAAGACGACATCCCCAAAGAGGCCGCCGACTGTGAACACTGCGCTTACGCCAAATCGCGCACTAAACTTACTCTGGAAGCTCTGCAATCAAAGCCGAAGAAATTATATATCGACACCTAGATAACTAAATCTCTCTGTAACTAAATCAATTTCCTCTTTTGTCGGTTCAAATGCTTCGAGCGTGGTTAGTGCACCTATTTTTACAGCATTTTTAAGAACCCTTTGTCTTTTTTCTAATCGCCTTATTGTTTTTGAAGGTCTTATTTCTTCTATTTCTACATCAGATTTAAGTACAGATCTTGGGTATTTGAGTTTTTTATCGTTACCTCTGAAGATAATAACGTGAGTTGGATTTTGGGCTGCGACAACCTCAAGGCCATTACTCATGTGATCCCAATAGGGATGCCCGTTATGGACATGAGGTCTCCAGCCGGCAATTCGGGGCATCCAGGCAGCAGCCTTCAGCGATCCAAATACATCTTCCCTGGAATTGAAATCACTAAAAATTACCGATTCTTTCGTGACTGCCGATCTCGCAATGACATTGACAGGTATTTCCGAATCCCGCACACCTTCCCATTCTATACATGGATCACCGGCTAGGATTTCATCTACGAGGTAATTAATATCAGCAATATTACCTCGAAGAACTCGTCTTAGATTAATAAATTTTGGAGATGGCACTTTTTCCAAGAAAACCTTCATCATATCATCGGCTTGTCCAGTAGCTACACACATGGCAATTATCCCCCCGCTGGAAGTACCAGATAGCCTATCGAAAGCTTTGTGCCGCTGTAGGAAGCAGGTAGTTGCTGCCTCAGCAGCAACTACGATACTACCCATTGCGCCACCTTCAAAGAGAGCAGACACGCTATAGTTGTCTGTTCTTTGTAGCGGTGAAGAGCCCTCATTAAAGCGTTGATTAATGATTGAAAGGGTTGGATTACTCTCCACATGTTCAGACATACTTTTTATATAATATAAAGATAGTTTATCCTCTCGCCAACTACCACAACTTTATCTTTTAGAGCCCTAGAGGATATAATTAGGTTTATGTTAGATATCCGGTTTATTCGGGAAAATGCCGAGCTGGTGGCCGAAAAAGCCAAACAAAAGGGTTTTGATGTTAATATCTCGAAATTGCTCGAAGTTGATAAAAAGTGGAAATCGATTCTTGAAGATCTCGAAGCTGCGAGGAGTTTTAGGAATGAATTTGCCAAACAAAAGGGTAAAACTGATGTTGAGCTTCGCGCTGAGGCAAAAAAACTTCGAGGAAAAATCAAAGGCCTCGAGGCTAGATTGAAGTCAGTTGAGGAAGAACGTTTTAAGCTGCTTAAGGCCGTGCCGAACATGCCGGCTGATGATGTGCCGATTGGCACAACCGAAGCTGACAGTGTAGTCACTAAAGAATGGGGCGAGAAATCACGCTTTGATTTTGAGCCAAAAAATCACTGGGAAATTGCAGAGACACGCGGCCTGATTGACAAAGAGCGAGCCGCCAAAGTCGCCGGCAGCCGCTTCGCTTACGTCATGGGTGATTTGGTAAAGCTGCAATTCGCGCTTATTCAGTTTGCACTTGAAGTTTTAACAAACGAAGAAACGCTTAAAAAAATTATTCAGGAATTTGAGATTAAAAATGTTTCATCGAAACCTTTTGTGCCCGTGCTACCGCCAGCTATGGCCAGAACTGATGTTTACGAAGCTACCGGAAGGCTAAATAGGGAAGAGCAAACTTATAAAATCGAAGATGGTGACCTGTGGCTTAACGCTAGTGCTGAACATACTTTGGCGCCAATGTTTATGCGGGAAATTTTAAATGAAAAAGACATGCCGCTACGTTATGTTGGCTATACGACAGCCTTTCGACGTGAAGCTGGGACTTACGGCAAAGACATGGAGGGTGTTTTGCGTCTTCACCAGTTCGACAAACTAGAAATGGAAAGTTTCACACTGCCAGAAGACGGTATGAACGAGCACCTTTTTATGATTGCCATCCAGGAATATCTGATGCAACAACTCAAACTGCCGTATCATGTACTCAATAAGTGCACAGCTGATATTGGATTTCCTAATGCGCGCGGAGTGGATATTGAGGTATGGCTGCCCGGCCAAAATAAATACCGCGAGACACATACCGCCGATTTTATCAGTGATTTCCAGGCCGAAGGCACTCAAACGCGCGTCAAGACAACCAATGGCATTGTATATGTATACAATAATGATGCAACTGCTTTCGCAATGGGCCGCACCTTAATTGCGATTATTGAAAATTACCAGACGGCTGGCGGTAAAGTTGGTATCCCGACAGTTCTTAGGCCCTATATGGGAGGCCAACTTGCCATTTAAATTACCTGCTAAGTTAAGTAATTTTTTACGGAGTTAAGTATTTTCGGCTCTTGGGGTGATAATTTGAACATCAGGTTAGATTTTGATACAAAATTGCGCTAAAATAATAAGCTAGCAGATAGCACATAGTTCAGAAATTTTTAGCTAATGGCTAACGGCTACTAATTGGAGGTTTATTTTTTTGTTCAAATTTAAACTAAGCACTAAGCCGCTGAAGCGTGTCCTGGGCGATCCCCAGGCATCAACTATCAAACGCCTAAAAAAGCGCGTTAAAGAAGTTAACGCGCTAGCCGATAAGTATAAAAAAATGACCGACGCCAAGCTCAAGGGCCAAACAGCGGAGTTTAAGAAAAGGCTGGAAAAAGGCGCAACCCTCGACAAAATTTTGCCAGAGGCATATGCAGCAGTGCGCGAAGCGGCCACCCGTACGCTTAAACAGCGCCACTTCGATGTCCAGCTAATTGGCGGCATGGTTTTGCACGAGGGCGGCGTGTCCGAAATGAAGACTGGCGAAGGCAAAACCCTGGTTGCCACCCTGCCCATTTATTTAAATGCTTTAGAGGGCCAGGGCGCCCATGTGGTAACGGTCAACGATTATTTGGCTCAGCGCGACGCCGGCTGGATGGGCCAGATTTATCATTTTTTGGGTCTCAGCGTCGGTGTTATTATCCCCGACGAATCCTATGTTTATGACCCGAGTTATGAAAATAAAGAACACTTTGACGAACGTTTTCGTCACTTACGTCCAGCCACCCGCCAGGAAGCTTACCAAGCTGACGTGACGTATGGGACAAACAACGAATTTGGCTTTGACTACCTGCGCGATAACATGGTGCGCGAAACCGACCAGCTGCGCCAGCGTGAGCTACACTACGGTATCGTCGACGAAGTTGACTCTATACTAATTGACGAAGCCCGTACGCCGCTGATTATCAGCGCGCCGTCGGCCGCCAGTGGCGCTGCTTATGACCAGTTCGCCCGCGTGGTGCGTCAGCTTAAAGAAACCGAGCACTTTGAAAAGGACGAAAAACGCCGCAGTGTAGTTTTGACCGACGCCGGCGTGGAATTTGTTGAAAAAATCTTGGGCATCCAAGGTCTGTATTCAACCGAAAACCTGCGTACCATCTACCATCTTGAACAAGCCCTAAAGGCCCAGGCACTTTTCCACCGCGACAAAGATTACGTCGTCACCCGCGAGGGCGAAATCGTCATCGTCGATGACTTTACCGGCCGGCTGTTGCGTGGTCGCCGTTATAACGAGGGCCTGCACCAGGCCATTGAAGCCAAAGAAGGGGTTGAAGTCCAAGAAGAGAGCATGACTCTGGCCACCATATCCTTCCAAAACTACTTCCGTTTGTATAAAAAACTAGCCGGAATGACCGGTACAGCCATGACCGAAAGCGAGGAATTTCACCAGATTTATAAACTTAACGTGGTAGAAATCCCGACCAACCGGCCGATGGTGCGCGAAGACCTGCCCGACCGTATTTATAAATCCGAAGCCGGCAAGATGCGGGCCATCACCCGTGAAGTCGCTGCTTTGCAAAAGCGCGGCCAGCCAATTTTGATTGGCACCGTTAGCGTCGAAAAGAACGAACTTTTAAGCTCACTGCTTAAAAAGAGTAAAATTCCGCACGAAGTCTTAAATGCCAAGAATAACGAGCGCGAAGCGGCGATAGTCGCCAAAGCCGGCCAAAAGGGCGCCGTTACGCTGGCCACTAACATCGCCGGCCGCGGTACTGATATTGTGCTGGGCCAAGGAGTGGTTAAGCTTGGCGGCCTGTTCGTCCTTGGCAGTGAACGCCATGAATCGCGCCGCATTGATAACCAATTGCGCGGCCGCACCGGCCGCCAGGGCGATCCGGGCATGACCCAGTTTTATGTATCCTGCCAAGACGATCTAATGCGTATTTACGGCGGCGAGCGCATTGCTTCAATCATGGACCGGCTCAAGGTTGATGAAGACACACCTATCGAAAGCCGCATGATTAGCAAAAGCTTGGAAGGCGCCCAGAAAAAAGTCGAAGGCTTTAACTTTGACGCCCGCAAAAACGTCGTCCAGTACGACGACGTCATGAACCGGCACCGCCGGGCGACCTACGCCTTGCGGCGCGAAGTCTTGCGGGCGCAGGACATCAGCGTCCGGATTAAGAAATTCATTTCCGAAGAAGCCGGATTCTTGGCCAACCATCCAGACTCACTAAGCGAACATTTCGAAGCTATCCTGACCGAAACATTTCCGCTTGACGAGAAAACACTCGATAAACTTTTTGACACCGATGCCAGCCAGTTCGAAGCCGCGCTGGACCAAGCCGCCAGCAAGCTTTATAAAAAACAAGAAAGAGTTTTTGGCGCGGAAATCATGCGCAAAGTCGAGCGCGACGTATATCTGCAGATTCTTGATAATCTTTGGATGCAGCACCTGGAAAATATGGACCATCTGCGCGAAGGGATCCATTGGATGAGTGTCGGCCAGCGCGACCCGTTGGTGGAATATCGCCGCCAAGGCGGCCTGTTGTTTGACGAAATGCAGACAGACTTGCGCCACGAAATCGTCAGGGCAATTATGCACGCCCAGCCGCTGGAGTCCCAACTAGAGGAAACTGTCGAAACCGACCTGACGCGGGCGGCCGGCCGCTCCGTCGACAATGCTACACAAATCAGCCACGCCGAAACTTTTGAGGAATCGGACTTTTCTGCGTCAAAGGACGAAAAGGTGGCTCAGGCCCGTTTGCATAACCAGCGCAAAAAAGCCCGCAAGGCCGAGCGCCAGCGCAAAAAAACGGCTAAACGCCGTAGAAAATAGTAACTAGGAAATAGGAACTAGTATGAGCTATAATCTAAATCTACCAAGTATCAATAAGCCAGCTAATTTCTATTTACTAATTTCTAATTACTATTTTTATGAAGCATAGCGTCGCAGAGGTTCAGTTAAAAAACGGTGCGCGAGGCCTGCTAATTGATGTTCCCGGCGCGTCAGTGACTAGCTATGAACTTAATTTTAGGGCTGGTGAGTTTTTGATGCCGCGCAGTAAATGGGAAACACCGCACATTTTGGAGCACATGGTTTCAGCCGGTGCCAACGAGCGATATCCCGACCGCAATCTTTTTAATGCCGAGATGAGTAAAAATGGTGCCTACATCAATGCCTACACCAGTTATTACTCGGTGGCCTATGTTGGCGAGGTTGCCGATTTTGAGTGGGAGCGCGTTATGCGGCTGCAGCAGCTATCGCTAGCCAAGCCGCTGTTTTTGCAGGCCGAATTTAATGCCGAGTTTGGCAATATACATGATGAATTAATCAGTTTATCTAATAACCATTTTCGGGCGCTGTCGGGCAAAATGAGCCAAGCCTTTGGCTTCAAAATTGCTACGGATTTTGAGCGTTCAAAACTTATGAACAATGTTGTTCGAGAAGATTTACTGAAACATTATAAGCGCACACATTTTACCCGCAACCTGCGCTTCATCATTGCCGGCAGTCTGCGCGGCCGCCGCACTTCAGTTAAACGTTTGCTGGAAGAACTCGATCTGCCAACTGGCTCATCACGCTTAAGGCTGCCGAAAGAAAGTGCTAGCAAACCGAGAGGGCCGACATTTGTCGCCAACGAAACGGTGCCAAATATATATTTAACTATCAGCACACATTTCAACGACATCATCGGCCAAAAAGATGATGACGCGCTGGGGCTAGCCCGCATCATGCTGACAGAGACGTTATATTCCAAGATATTTGGACAGGCACGCGACAAAGGACTGGTTTACCACGTTAGCTCCGGGCACCATATTTCTTCAAAGGTGACAGAGTGGTGGCTAAGCGCCCAGGTACTGCCGGATAATGCGCTGGCCCTAGCCGACATCGTACTGGCCGAGATTAAAAAAGTCCAAAACGCCGTTATGGATGAAGCCGAACTGGAAAACACCAAGCAATACGCACTGGGCTCCTTCCAGCGCTCGCTGCAGACCGTGCAAAATGTGTCTAATGCTTACTCGCGCTACTTTTTTGATGGCTATATTGAGGACATGCGCTTCATACCGGTACGAATCCGCGCCATCACCAAGCGTGACATTGCCCGCGCAATGCGCAAACTGTTTGCCGAAAATTTGGGCGGAGTAGGGGTGCTGGGCGGCACCGACCCCAAAATTGCCGAAAAACTAAACGAACATTTGCAGCCACTCTGGAAGTAGCTCCCCCATCTTTTTCCAAACGCTCCGTTCACTTGATGCAGCTGTAGCTAAAACCAGTCTTTGACTTTGGAACTCCTCACAAACTTGCCACTGGCAACTGCTTCAGGCTCGCTGCGCACGTTTGTAAAAAGATGAGGGCTCGCTCCGGCTGCTTATTTAGCTCAATTTCAAAAAAAGAATAAAAGTACTTGTATTTTTGGAAGATATATGGTTTAATAACAAAAGTTCGTAAATAATTAAAGGATTTTAGAAATATGGATCCCAACAAACCTGTCGAAGGCCTATTCTCTCCGGAACAGCGTCAGCAGGTGGAGGCCGTGATTACGGCTCTAGCTGAAAAATTTGAGCGCCCGGCAGAAGACTTTAGTGTGGTATTAGTCGAGTCTGTAGAGGGTGAGCCACGAGCAGTTGTTATGCTGACGGCCGGTAACGGCATTTATAAAGGTAGCTACAACGCCGTTATGGCTAATAAAAACAGCGATGACTTCATGTTAGAAATTGATGGCCGCCAGGTTGATACCCGCACGGCTATGACTTGGGATGTCTATCAGGCTTTTATCAACGGCGAAAAGGTCCGCGGCACCAATCCGCTACCGGACAGCCCACAATTAGCTGACCAAAACAATCAGCCCTGGACTGAAACTTGGTTAACCGGCGAACCGGCGGACGACTTCAATGCCTATTCCGGCCTCGTTAATCTGGACGGCTACCCGAATTACGTTTGGGGCCCTCGTGACTATGCCGACGACGCTCTGCGTTTTCGTCCCGCAGTGGTGTTGGAATAAAACTGAGTCTTTAATTTCTAAAACTTTCTTTTAACGCAAGAATTATCTTTAACTATCAACCCTCAAATTGACCGCCAAAGGCCAACCTATAAAGGTATTTCCTATCTCGGTGTTGATTTCAGGCCAAATGGAAAGAGGCTTCAGCTAAGAGTCCGGCGTCAAATTAATAGACGGCTAAGTAGCCGCAATGTGGCTAGCTACCGGGCCTTAATTTTAGCCCACGAGAAGAATAAGAAACTTAAAGAGTTGGATTGGCGTTTTCTCAGCCAGGACAATTGAGCTTGAAAATAACCTAGTACAATATAGGAGTTATGGATAATCTTAAAAAACGGGTTGATGCGCTTCAAAATGAGGTTAAGAAAACAGCCGAAAAGATTAGTTTGGACCAGCTTGAGGTTGAACAAAAAAATTTACTGGCGCAGATGCAGAAATCGGATTTTTGGCAAGATGCCCAAAAAGCCCAGGAGATAAGTAAGCGCGAAGCAGCCCTTAATTCCAGGGTGGCACCCTGGAAAGAATTGCAAAAAGAAGTTGACGATTTGCTTGAGCTTGTCAATATTGGCGACACCAAGATAACAGAGGAACTCGAGGAGCAACTCTCCACTCTTAACTCTCAACTCTCAGCTCTTATGCGCGATTTGCGCTTTAGCGGTCCGTTTGACGACCACGACGTAATTTTAAGCATATACGCTGGCGCTGGCGGCACTGACGCCCAAGATTGGGCACAGATGCTGCTGCGAATGTACTTAAGATGGGCTGAGAGCCACCCTTCGACTTCGCTCAGGGCAGGAAAGCTTAAGGTTGAGGTTTTGGAGCAAAGCAGCGGCGAGGAGGCTGGAATAAAAAGCGCGACTGTAAAAATCAGTGGTGGAGATTTTTTGTACGGTAAGCTGGCCGGCGAACACGGTGTGCATCGATTAGTTCGTTTAAGCCCGTTCAATGCCGACCATTTGCGCCAAACCAGTTTTGCTAAAGTCGAAGTTATGCCGGCGATTGATAAGCCAAGCGAAGTCCAGCTTGATGAAAAAGATTTAAAAATTGATGTTTTTCGCGCCGGCGGCCATGGCGGCCAATCGATCAATACCACAGATTCAGCCGTTCGTGTGACCCACATTCCAACCGGCATCACGACGTCTATCCAAAACGAGCGCTCGCAGCTGCAAAATAAAGAAACAGCGCTTGGAATTTTGCGCTCAAAACTTATTCAACTGCAGCTAGAACAACATGCCGAGAACCTGAGCCAGCTCAAGGGGCCCAGCCAATCGGCGCAGTGGGGCAACCAAATCCGCAGCTACGTCCTGCATCCCTATAAACAAGTCAAAGACAACCGCACTGGTTTTGAGTCTACCGAACCCGACAAAATCCTCGACGGTAACCTCGACCCCCTCATTGACGCCTGTCTCGAAAAGCTATAGCTGTTTGTTATAATAAGTCAGATGTTCAGGGCTAACGCATTTGGATGCAGAAGGCTATTTCTCCTTGAGGAGCGGACTGAGGCGTATACAGAAATACGTCAAAGGAGTACCGCAGAGGAAAATAGTTCTGATGCGCCAAAAGCCGCCGCGGCGCAGCCCCGACTGGTCGGGGCTGGCAGGTGGTGGCGATGCGGAGGCCTGAAATGATTTTACTCGACAGAGTAACAAAAACTTATGGTAGCAATGAGCCGGCGCTGGAACGTGTCAGCTTGCATGTTGAGCCTAAGGAATTTGTAATTATCGTTGGCCAAAGCGGCGCTGGTAAATCCACTTTATTCAAACTGCTGACCAGGGAAGAAAAGCCCACCTCCGGCAAGATAATTGTTGGTGGTATGGACTACGATAAGTTGCGGGACAAGGACATCCCGCTGCTGAGGCGCAAAATCGGCGTGGTTTTCCAGGATTTTAAATTGCTGCCAGCCAGAAACGTTTATGAAAACGTCGCCTTTGCGCTGGAAATTGCCGGTTTGCCAACCACCGAAATTAAACACACTATACCGAAGGTTTTGGACGTGGTAGGTCTAGGCGGTAAAGAAAAAAACTACCCGCGCGAACTATCCGGTGGTGAAAAACAGCGCGTGGCTATTGCTCGGGCGATTGTCCGCCAGCCAAAAATCTTGATTGCTGATGAACCGACCGGCAACCTGGACCTTAAGCATGCCTGGGATGTTATAAAAGTGCTAGAAAAAATCAACCAATTTGGCACCACCGTACTGCTAACGACCCATAATCAGGAAATCGTCAATTATCTAAAGCGCCGGGTAGTAACCATTAAAGACGGCAAAATCGTGTCCGACCACGCAGTAGGGAAATACAAAATATGACGAAGTCATTACCGTTTACCGTTTACCGTTTACCGTTTACCGTGCCTTATCCGTTTACCATTATCGATGAACAATGGTTAACAGCTAATGGTGGATGCACTGTAAACAGAAAATGGCTAACTGTTAATGGTGCCAGAGAGGCTTTGGTATGAGATTGAAAAAGAAGGCCGAGCCGGCACTGAAACAGGACCATAAGTTTGTAACGCTTGAGCGTATTGTTAGAAACGGTTTTGTTAATTTTGGCCGCAACATTTGGCTGGCTATTGCCGCCATCGCCATGATGGGAATCACGCTGACCATACTGCTTTTTGCGGTTGTCGCTAATGCCACTTTTAGCCACACTATTTCTGATATCACCAGCCATATCGACGTATCCGTGTATTTGAAAGATGATGTTACTGATGGGCAGCGTACCAATCTGATTGAAAACCTAAAGGGCATTGAAAATGTGCAGGCTGTGGCGTACATCTCCAAAGAACAGGCTCTAAAAAATTATCGGGCTCAAAATATCAATAACAAAGAGCTGCAGGCCGCCATTTCGGAAACCGACAACCCTCTGCCGGCGTCGCTGGTTATCTCGCCCAAAGACCCCAATAAGCTGGAGACTATAAAAGAGTACCTGGATAAACCGGAAATTTCGTCCCTGCAGTCTGATCCCACTAGTTATAGTGGCGACCGGAAGGCCGCCATCGATAAGATAGCCAAAGCCACAGACTTTTTCCGCCAAGCCGGTATTGTCGGAATTATCATATTTATAATCATTTCGATACTCATTATTTTTAATACTATCCGTATGACAATTTTTAATCGGCGTGATGAACTGGTAATCATGCGCCTGCTGGGGGCTACCCCTGGCTATATCCGCGGGCCGTTCATCGTAGAGACTATGCTTTACGGTGTGGTAGCGGCTGCTATATCTTTAGCTATCAGCGGTGCCTTGTTCGCCGTAGCCAGCTCGACATTGCAGGCCAGCGCCCTAGGTCTCTTAGACATCAAATACTCTGGCGAGTACTTTAAGAAAAACTTATGGCTAATTTTGACTACTCAAATCCTCGCCGGTATAATAATCGGAGCCGCCAGTTCCGCCGTTGCTGCCAGGCGGTACCTGAAACTCAAATAGAAACTAGTAAATAGTAACTAGTAATTAGTAAATAGAAACTAGCAAAAAGGGATTAATATTTTCTAACGCCTAGTTGCTAGTTGCTTGACGGAGGTGCTATTATTGGTAAAGCTTTTATGCTAAAACAAAAATTCAAAATTAAGCATTCTATCAGCACCATTTTTGTTGGTTCTATCTTAATTTTGGGCCTCATTGCTGGCGGTTTGGCGCGGGCCGACCAGTTTGACGAACAAATAAGAGCGCTTCAGCAGCAAAACGATACCAATCAGGTGGCGGTCAATCAGTTAGCGGCTGAAGCAGCTAGCTATCAAGATGCGATTGATAAACTATCGGCCCAGATTAATAATTTACGCCAAGCAATACTAGACAACCAGCGCCAAAGTAGCGAACTTCAAAAACAGATAGAAGAGCAGCAGGTAGAGCTGGCGCACCAGAGGCAGGTTCTTGGCATAAACATTAAAACCATGTACCTGGAAGGGGAAATCTCCACCCTCGAGATTTTGGCCGCCAGCAAGGACTTAAGCGAGTTTGTTGATAGGCAACAATACCGAAATTCCGTCCAAAGCAAGATTAAGGCGACGGTAGAAAAAATTACTCAGCTGAAACTAGAGCTGGAGGAAAAACAACGCCAAATCCAGGTTTTGATTAAGGAACAGCAGTCACAGCAAGCAATCTTAAGTGCCGACCAAAACCAGCAAAACGAAATGCTGGCTTATACCGAAGGACAAAAGGCGGCTTATAACCAGCAGATCAAAGATAACCAAACTAAGATTAGCGACTTACGCCGACAACAAATTATCATTAACGCCCGGCTTTACGGCGGCGGTGAGATAATCCAAAACAGCCGCTGTGATATATACCCTCAAAATTGGTGTAACGCGCCGATGGACAGCATTGTCGACACCTGGGGTATGTACAACCGCGAATGTGTGTCGTGGACGGCTTACCGCGTAGCCGCGTCGGGGCGCTATATGCCTTATTGGGGCGGGCGGGGTAACGCTAACCAGTGGGACGATAACGCTATAGCCGCCGGCATTCCGGTAGACCGCAATCCAAGAGTTGGGGACGTAGGTATTAGCAACAGCGGTTATTACGGACATAGCGTTTACGTCGAAGCTGTGAATGGCGACGGTACTATTGCCGTCAGTCAGTTTAATCATGACTGGAACGGCACCTATTCATTTGCGCCGCGGATGCCTATTGGCAATCTTGTTTTCATCCATTTCCCCTGATCTCTTGATCTTAGAAAACACTCAGACTTCTACGGTATAATTAAGCGTAAGTAAAATTATGGAAAATACGGAGCCAATAAACCCTACTGTTCCTGTGGCGCAGAAATCCAAAATAAAGTGGACACTGCCTAAAATTTTCGCGGTTCTTGTTCTAACTGTTATAGTTTTTGCCGGCGGCGTAGCCGTAGGTAGGGGCGATCTGCGGCTGAAAGGGCTCAGCGTGACAAAAACAAAACCCGGTCCGACCAGCCTCGACTATAGCTCGATTGACCAGATTTACGGTCTGCTTAAGAGTGATTTTGATGGCACCTTGGATGACCAAAAAATAATCGACGGGCTCAAGGCCGGCCTGGTTGAAGCCGCCGGCGACCCCTATACCGTTTACTTTAATGCGCAGGAGGCCAAGACTTTCAATGAAGAGCTAAGTGGCAGCTTCACCGGTATCGGCGCCGAACTCGGAACTGACGAAGATAATAATATTCTCATTGTTGCGCCGCTTAGCGGCTATCCGGCTGAAAAGGCCGGTTTGAAATCACGGGATATTATCGGCGCCATTGATGGTGAAACTACCGCCGGCTTGTCTGTAGACAAAGCCGTCCAAAAAATAAGGGGCCCGGCCGGTACGCAGGTCAAATTAACCATCTTGCGGGGGGCAGACAAGCCGTTTGAGGTAACTATTACCCGCCAGCAAATTAATATCGATACCGTTAAATCATCGGTGGACGCCGGTATCGGCTACTTAAAGATAACTCAATTTACTGACGACACTACCAAGTTGGCAAAAGCCGCCGTTGCCGACTTCCAAAACAAAGGTGTCAAAGCTGTCATCTTAGACCTACGCGGTAACCCGGGGGGTTATTTGAGCGGTGCGGTTGATATTGCCAGTTTTTGGCTGGACAAAAAACAAGTTGTAGTTTCCCAAAAACGCGGTGGACAGACTTTGAGCACGGAGTACGCCAAAAGCGGCGCCACCCTCAAAGACATCCCGACAGTAGTCTTGATCGACGGCGGCAGCGCCAGCGCCAGCGAAATAACCGCCGGAGCGCTGCGCGATAACGGCGCGGCGACGATAATTGGCGAAAAAAGCTTCGGTAAGGGAAGTGTCCAGCAAGTAGAATGCCTCGGTATCGCCAGCCTTAGCATAACCAAAACCAGCGATTCCTGTGTGGGACCAATGCTTAAAGTAACTATCGCCCGCTGGTATACCCCCAAGGGCGTAAATATAGATAAACAGGGCATAACACCCGACACGGCTGTTAGCCTCAGCGACGAGGACCAAAAAGCCGGCCGTGACCCGCAAAAAGACAAAGCCATTGAGATTTTACGTAGTAAAATCCAATAGCCGTTCACCGTTCACCGTTCACCGTTCACCGTTTTCCGTTAACTATACGTTCACCGTTCACCGTTATCCATGGTAAATGGACCTGAGGCTAACGCACGGTAAATGGTAAACAGTAAATGGCTGATGTCTGGGCATCTGTGGTAGAATCTAATCAGTTATTAAGCGGAGAATGGCGTGGCGGTAAATGCCAAGCAGACTAAATATATATTTGTGATCGGCGGTGTCTTGTCAGGGGTAGGCAAAGGTATTACCGCTGCCTCCATTGGCAACATCTTAAAAGCCCGCGGCCTGTCTATAAACATCCAAAAGTACGACCCATATCTGAATGTTGATGCCGGTTTGCTAAACCCCCGGGAGCACGGTGAGATTTTTGTTACCAAAGACGGCGCCGAAACTGACCTGGACGTCGGCCATTACGAGCGTTTCTTGGATGAAGATTTAACCCAGTCTAGCAGCTTAATGAGCGGCCGGGTACTGCTAAAAGTAATTCAAGACGAAAGGGCAGGCAAGTATCAAGGTGAAGATGTTCAGATAATTCCACATCTAACAGCTGCCATACAGGATTTTATAAGTGAGGCCGGCAAGGGATTTGATGTCCACATTGTCGAAGTTGGCGGCACGGTTGGCGATATTGAAAGCCTTAGTTTCTTGGAAGCCATCCGCGAGATGAACCTCAGGCTCGGCCGGGATGACTGCCTGTTTGTCCAGGTTGTATACTTACCGTATCTAGGTACCAGCGGCGAATATAAAACCAAACCGGCCCAAAACGCCGTACGCGGACTGTTGAGCCTGGGTATTGCACCCGACATTTTAATAGCCCGCTCGGAAAGTAAACCCCCGGCGCGGGCGGTTATACCCAAACTTAGCCTGTTTAGCGGCGTTGAACAAAGAGCGATAGTCCTGATACCTAATGCGCCAACTATTTATCAGGTACCGCTGACACTGGAAGACGCTAAAATTGCCGATTTTATTACCGAACGTTTGAGTTTGCGCAGCCACAAACCGGATATGAATAGCTGGAAAAGAGTGGTCAAAAACGCATTGACGCGTTACCGCAGAACAGTAAGCATCGGCGTGATTGCAAAATACACCGATAACCAGGATACCTACTATTGTGTCTTCGAAGCTTTACGGACAGCGGCTTGGGACCAGCAAGTAAATGTTGATATCGTCTGGGTCAATGCCGAAAATTTGCTTCGCGACAAAAAAGAGCAGGCTAAAATGCAAGCGGTTGACGCCATAGTTGTCCCCGGCGGCTTCGGCAGGCGCGGTCTGGAGGGTAAGATATACGCTGCGGGCTACGCCCTCACGAACAAGATTCCCTATTTAGGGCTTTGTTTAGGGCTGCAAATGGCCGTTATTGCCGCCGCCCGTTGGGCCGGATTAAAAGGGGCTACTTCCGTTGAGCTGGACGAAGACAGTCCGCACAAAGTCATTGATTACATGGCCGACCAAAAGGATAAAGCCAACACTGGCGGTAGCATGCGCTTAGGCGATTATCCTTGTGTTCTGGAAAGGGGCACTTTAGCGCGTAAAATTTACGGTCAAGAAAAAATTGTTGAACGCCACCGCCACCGTTGTGAGTGTGCTAACGCTTACCGCGACCAGTATGAAGGTTGGGGCATCAAAGCCAGCGGCACCAGCCCCGACGGGCATCTTGTAGAAGTCATTGAAGCTATTGATCACCCATACTTCATTGCCACTCAAGCCCATCCAGAGCTTCTCTCCCGCCCAACCCGTCCACACCCCCTATTCGTCGGCCTCATCAAAGCCGTCCTCAATAAGTAATGATCCGTCGAAAACAAAACGGCTGCGCTTGAGCGCAGTACAAGGAAGAGTTGAGCAGCGGACTGAGGCGTATATGTAATACGATGAAGGAGCAGCGTAAATTCTGACGCAGTAATGTGCCAAGAGCACCAGCGGAGCTGCTAGCTTGGCTAGCAGGTAGGTTGGTGCGGCGCAGTCGTTTTATTCGACGGTGACTTCGGTGCGGGGTATACTGCGGCCGCTAAACTTTTTGAATTTTCGGTCGTTGAATTTGACCACACCGTCTTTGGCGGCATGGATTGTGTAGTTTCGGCTCATGAACGTGCCGGTACCGGCTCTCTTGGTCATGCCGATTTGGCGGACAATTACATCACCAGTCTTAACACTTTGGCCGCCAAAGACTTTAACGCCCAACCGCTGGCCGGGACTATCGTGTACATTTTTGGCTGTACCGCCTGCTTTAGTCTTACTCATTTGAACCTCTTGCCAGCCAGCCTGCTTGCCTGCGGAGCACGCAACTCCGCTGGCTTCTCGGCGCACTACTGCGTCAAAAGCTCCGTTGCTCGTTCACCCCGACGGTACGTCGGGACTCACTCCGCTACTCGCTCTTTCCTTGTATTACATCCGAGCAAGAGGCTCAAATGGCTGGATTGTTAACGTTTCTCTAATATCAAAAGTTCGCGGGCGACGATTTGGTCTTCGCGGAAATAGACTAGCTCATCGTTTTTAACATGGACGAAATCTACCCGATTATACCCGAGAGAAGTTAAATTATCAACCCATTCGACTTTTTTGCTCAGGGTTGATGCTGAGCGGCGCGTAGCGCCGTCGAACGCATCAAGCAGCGGCAGTCTGTGAAAGGTCCGTCCTTTCACATTGCGCCAGGCCGGTACGGCTAACGCAACTTTTTGGCCGGCTCTCAGTTGCGGCGCCAGGTTTTGCAGGAATTTCTTGATGATCGTATTTACGTCATTAACTATTTCTTTTAGTTTGTCAGATGGTGGCAGGGAATTAAGTGGCCGGCCAAGATACACTTCGCTGGCCACTGCACTGAAACGCGGCCACTGGTAGTTTGTGGCATCACCTTGTTCGATAACCACATGGCCCTCTATTCGCGGATATTTCTTAAATAGCCATTGGATATTCACCTTAGAATATTCGACCATCCTGGGTTCAATGTCGGTGCCAACGACGTGATAGCCCATCAAAAGTGCCTCTTGTAATATCACTCCCGTCCCAGCGAAGGGGTCGAGAATCCTTATTGGTCTGGGTTTACTGTTTACTGTTTTCTGCTTTCTGTTTTCTGGCGAGCTCAAATTTATCAAAATTTGAGCGAGCTTCGGCGGCAGCATGCCGACCCTTGCATCCCGCTTTGGCCGCACTTGGTCACGTGCCGCGTAAGCTTCAATATCCTGAACAAAAAATGTCTGCGCTAGATATGTTTGCCTGCCGTGGCGCAGCACTAGCAACTCCCAAGCGCCTCGCTTAGTTAAATTATTGTATAGCACCTGCGCGGTGTTCAGCTGGAGTGTTTTATTCGGGACGATACGGGCTGGCCGGCCTTGGCTGCGAATAATTTTTTTAAGCGACAGCAAATCGGTGTTCAATTTTTTTACACTCAGATCAAGGCCATAAACGCTAACCCCTAAAGTAAATTTTCCGCCGCGCTGGTTCTGCAAATGCTTTGGGATATTTTCCGCTAAATATTCATAGGCCGATTCCCAATTAGAGGAGGGAAGAACGCTAAGCAGCTGCGCGACTTTTAGCGTGCCGCCGAGCTTTTTAAAATTAATTTCACCGGCTGGAGTGTCCAACAGGGCGGCATTAGCCAGTGGCTTAACATGCTCAGCGCCATACAAACTCTCCAGCTCGGCCAGCCCCAAAGCCGGCTGGCGCCCCAAAATACAAAGGCTCTTGGCTTCAAACTCGTTCATCTTATAAAAGTATAACTGAGAGTCGCTCGCACCATGCATAAAACAAACCGCTTGAGCGCGGGGCGGCTACACTGGCGTACGCCGCTCCGGCTGCACTCAGCAGAAAGTCTGTTTTATGTAAGGTGCTCGCTCTCAGCTATAATAATTTCAGATGAGAGAGCAGAAAAGATCTAAGTGGCGACTTTACGTTACAATTGCAACCTTCGTGGCTTTGGGTGTTCTAATTTATAGCCTGCGCCAACAGATTGCCGATGTTATCAAAGAACTTGGCCGGATTAACGCTGCGGCCTTGCTGCTAATTATCCCTCTCAAGGTGATTAATTTTGATTCTTACGCCCGTTTGTATAAGGACCTGTTTAAAACCTTAGGTAATAAAGTTAGCCACTGGGCAATGTATAAATTGTCACTGGAATTAAATTTTGTAAATTACATTTTACCGAGCGGTGGAGTAAGCGGTATATCTTACTTCACTATTAGGGCGCGCAGCGAAGGTGTCAGCGCCGCCAAGGCTACGCTGGCCCAGATTACTAAGCTATTTTTATTATTCGTTAGCTACCAGCCGCTACTGGTTTTGGGCGTATTTATTTTAGCTTTGCGCGATCATGCCAATAATCTCGTTTTAGTAATTTCTACCTCACTTATCACTCTTTTAGTTGTCGGTACGCTGCTGGGTATTTACATTATCGAAAGCCGGCGGCGCATCAATAGCTTCCTGACTTTCATAACGAGGCTATTAAATAAGGTGGTCAAGCTCGTCCAGCCGCGCAACGGCGAAGTTATAAACATTGAGCGGGCCCAAAAAGTTTTTGGCGAACTGCACGATAATTACGAAATATTAAAATCTAATTGGCAGGCGCTGAGGCTTCCGTTTTGGCATACCACAATGGCGAATATCACTGAGATCGCCGCCCTTTATGTCGTTTATATAGCGTTTGGCAATTACGTAAATATCGGAGCTGTAATTTTAGCCTACGCCGTGGCTAATTTTGCCGGTTTGATTTCTGTTTTACCAGCCGGCATTGGAATTTATGAGGGCCTTATGACGGCCGTTTTAGTAGCCACGGGCATACCGGCAGGACTAAGCATTTCGGTAACAATCATGTTCCGCATTGTAACTATGTTCATCCAACTGCCGCCGGGATATTTCTTTTACCAACGCGCTGTCCGTTCGGGGCTGGGCGCCAAAGTATGAACCGTCAAAAAACTTCAAACTTCAAAGTTCAAACTTCAGATAAACTTCAAATATTAAAGTTCAGAGTTTGGTGTTTGATGTTTGGTTTTTCTTTGATTTTTGATTTTTGTTGTTTGAATTTTTGCCTCCAAAGGAGGCTTTTATGGAAGAATTAGTCTTTACGCCGACTGATTTTGTAGCGGTCTTCAACCAGACTTTGGAGCTGGCTTATCCGGTCGTGACAATCGAAGGCGAGCTGGCCAACTTCCACGTTAGCCGAGGCCGCTGGGTTTACTTTGGTATTAAAGACGAGCTAGCCAGCATTAAATTTTTTGGCAGTGTCTACCAATTACCGGGACCGCTTCAAGACGGTCTCAAACTGCGCGTTATTGGAACGCCGCGCCTGCATCCGCAATTTGGTTTTAGCATTACATTCCAGTCCATTCAGCCGGTTGGCGAAGGCGCCATAAAAAAAGCCGCCGATTTGCTGCGCGTCAAGCTGGAAGCCGAAGGCTTATTCGCGCCGCAGCGCAAGCGGCCGCTGCCAGAGATTCCCAGAAGTATTGGCTTAATAACTGCCGCCAACTCCGCAGCATGTGCCGACTTCATAAAAATTCTTAACGAGCGCTGGGGCGGGGTAGAAATAATTTTGGCCGACGTTTTGGTGCAAGGTATGGAAGCGCCAGAAGCAATCGTGGGCGCGCTGGATCATTTTGAACAAATAAGCCCGCTGGTTGACGTTTTGGTAATAACGCGCGGCGGCGGCAGCGCCGAAGATTTGGTGGCCTTTAATGACGAACGCGTGGTGCGCGCCGTGGCCGGCAGCCGCACACCGACACTGGTGGCAATTGGCCATGAGGTCGATATCAGCCTGGCCGAGCTGGCGGCTGATAGGCGCGCCAGCACACCGACTAACGCCGCCCAAATCGTTGTACCCGACCGCCAGCACGTTATTGCCCAGCTCGATAGTGTAGGATCGGGCCTGCAAAAATTTTTGATGGACACCATTGGCACGATACAGACTGATTTAGCAGGCGAGCGAAAATACTTAACAAGTCAAGTATTTTCGTCATTTGACCAAGCCAAACATAATACGGAAGCCAGCCGTAAGCTAATCAAAGTCTTTGACCCGCGCGCCGCACTGAAACGCGGTTACGCCATTATTAGCAAGGGCAGGGAACACGTGCGCAGCGTCCGGCAAGTCGCAAAAGGCGACAACCTGGGCGTTGAGATGAGTGATGGCAAGATAAACGTCACCGCCACCACCATCCACGAGGTCTAACCCTGAGAAAAGCCGCCGCCAGTTTTACATAACTTTTCTCAAGGTCGGACCTCTAGTAATATAAGAGAATGGCCAAAGAAACAAAGCGGGATTATCAGGCAATGGACGCCGAACTGGCGGAGATTATTGATTGGTTTGAAAGTGACAAAGTTAACCTAGATGAAGCGATCGTTAAGTATGAAAAGGCCCTAGCGCTCATAGCCGAAATTGAAAAATATCTAAAAACCGCCGAAAACAAAATCAAAAAAATCACCACCAAATACAAATAAAATGATCAATGCTCAATGCTCAATGTTCAATGAATGCAGCAATAAGCAATGTATTAATGTATTGAATCATTTAAGCATTGACTATTCATTGACACTTCATTTTAATAATCTTGGCATACGCATTTGTGCTGCCTTTTGGCGCTCCGTATCTGCCGACAATGAAAAGCCAGAAGGAAAACGCCCTGGACCTGCTTGGCTTAAAGCCTGGCCAAACACTAGTTGACCTGGGCAGCGGCGATGGCGGCATCCTGGTTTTGGCGGCCGAGCGGGGGTTGAAAGCTGTCGGTTATGAAATCAACCCATTCTTATGGCTTATCTCACGCCTGCGGACGCTGCGCTACGGGCGCAGAGTCAAAATTAAACTCCGCTCATTTTGGGGCGCAGATTTGAGCCAGGCCGATGGCGTGTTTGTTTTTCTGATAACCCACAAAATGGAACAGTTGGACAGGCTACTTTCGGTTCGAAAATCAAAAAAATCACTTCCAGTTGTTAGCTACGCCTTCAAAATCCCGGGCAAAAAACACCTCAAAAAATCCGGCGCCCTGTTTTTATACCAATACTAATACCTTGCGCACCCAAGGGAAGTCTATTACCATAAGCGTATGCGAAATAGAAACCAAAATGGGTCGGTTGCGTCTTTTGTTACTATTTTTATTTTAGCCTTAGCATTGCTAGGAACAGCAGTTTTTGCCGGCTGGGCATTCATGGGCCGCCAGGATTTCAAAAACAATTCGGACAAAAAGGTTGAAGCAGCAGTAGAGAACGCCAAAAAAGTCCAGGAATCGGACTTGAAATTAAAGTTTGACGAAGATGAAAAGAAACCGAACGAAACCTACAAAGGTTCTACAACATATGGCACGGTAACGTTCGATTATCCAAAGACCTGGAGCGGCTATGTTGACGAGACTTCTACCAGCCAGCCGATTAACGGTTATTTCCATCCTCATATAGTGCCCGGCTTGCAAAGTAAAACAGCTTATGCCCTTCGTGTGGAATTGGTAAATACCGACTACAGCTCGATTGTTAAGCAGCATGATTCGCAAATAAAGGACGGCACCGTTACAGCTAACGCTTATGTCCCGCCTAAACTTGTAGGCGTAGCTAATGTCCAGCCGGGCACCAAACTGGACGGAGCCTTGGACCAAGACACCACCGGCTCGATGGTGATCATCAAAGTCCGCGACAAAACCCTGCAAATTTATACACAGAGCAGCGATTTCCTTAAAGACTTCAACGATACTATCCTCGCCTCTTTAACCTTCGCCCCCTAGCCCCTCTGCATAAGGTCCAACCTTGGATAAAACAAAGAGTTTTTAGTAAAAACGACTACGTTTTACCTATTTTTATCCAAGGTTAGACCTTCCAGTAAGTGCTATAATTTGATTATTAACTTTTAGGGGTATGTGTTCTGGATGAGGAAAAATAAAATCGGCAATGACGCCGCAAAAATCGCCCCGATGTACGCACTGCTTTCCGCTTTGAGCGACGATTTAAGCCTGCCGCTGCTGCAGATTAAAAACAGCGTTGAGGCATTGCAGCAGGTCAGTTTTGCCAGAGCGGCCGCCCGCCTGCAGGCCGAAAAGATTAATTTAAGCGCCGACAACGGTTTGCAATTAATAGAAGCCTATAAACTGGTACTCAAGGCCGGCGAAATGGCCCACGAGGAGTTTGAACCAGTAGCCATTGGCGCCGTACTGCAAGAAGTGGCGCATCAGCTGACTCCATACGCTAAAAAATACGACACTGATCTTTTGGTTGATGTACAACATCGTCTAACGCCGGTCCTGGCCCACCAGCCCAGTTTGAGCGCTGCCCTGCAAGTTTTGAGCGCCAGTATGATCCGTGCCCAAGCCGCCCAGGTCCAACAAAAGCGCTACAAGTTGTTGCTCGGCGCACATAGGAGCGCCGACTACGCCATATCAACCGGAGTATTTAGCAGTATCCACGGTTTAAGTGACAAGACCCTGCGTAGCGCCCGTGGGCTGGTCGGCAAAGCCCGCCAACCCCTGCCGGCTATTCCGGCCGGCGCTGCCAGCGGCGTATTGATTGCCGATATGCTCTGCAGTGCCATGTGGCAGCCGCTGCGCGCCGCCGCCCATGGCGGCTTGCATGGCTTGGCAACAGCCGTGCCGATCAGTAAACAACTGCAATTCGTCTAAAAATGCTGCGGATTAAGCAAATAGTAATTAGCAATCAGAAATTAGCAAAAATGCTTGTTCCTAGTTCCTATTTCCTACTTTCTGCTCCTGAAAGGAGCTTCTAGTGGCTCGCATATTATTTATTGAGCCGGATCGCATATTGGGCGCCAACGCCAAAAGGATTATGAAGCGGGCAGGGCACGGCGTTGATTGGCACGTCGACCCGCAGGCAGCCATGGATAGCGCGGATTCGATTCGGCCGGATATCGTTATCCTAGACTTGATGCTTGCCAGCCGTTCCGGCGTGGAGTTTTTGTACGAATTCCGCAGCTACCCGGAGTGGTCGGAGGTGCCTGTTATAATTTATAGCAGTGTCCCAGCCGAAGAGTTTAACGCCGACTATATCGGCTTTAACCAGTTGGATATCGCCGCCTACCACTACAAACCGGCGGCCACGATTGCCGAACTCTTACGATCCGTCGACCGTATCTTGCAGCCAGTTTCACGATGAAACATCGTCAATTCACTACAAAAGGCATAATCCTGGCCCGGACAGACTTCGGTGAAGCTGATCGTATCTTAACTTTCCTGACGCCGGACCATGGAAAGGTGCAGGCTATCGCTAAAAGCGTGCGCAAAAGTCAAAGTAAATTAGCTGGCGGCATCGAATTATTTTCTGTCAGTGACCTGACGTTGATTGTTGGACGCGGCGAAATCAACACGCTTATTTCTTCGCGGCTAGTTAGACACTGCGGAAATATCGTCAAAGACCTTGGGCGCACCAAGCTGGCCTACGAATTCCTAAGGGTTATAAACAAGGCCACCGAGGACAAACCAGAAGAGGCTTACTTTAAACTGCTGGGCGGGAGCCTAGAAGCGCTCGATGATCTGGAGCTCGAGCCAGAACTAACAGCGCTTTGGTTCGACATGCAGCTTTTGAAGCTAGCCGGCCATATGCCTAACTTACGCACCGATTCTTACGGCGCCAAGCTGACGAAGGTAAAATCGTATAGTATTGATTTGGAAAAAATGCGCTTCGAACCCCGCCCGCAAGGAACCGGTTCATTTACTGCGAATGATATTAAATTTTTGCGTCTCGGTTTTAGTGCGTCTAAACCTCAGACTATTCATAGAATAAATGGCGCGGACAAAGTAGCTGTTGTCTGCCAGCCCCTTATCCAAACCATGCTCAAATCCCACGTTCGCACATAAACTTAATTCGCAATAAGATTCCGCGTTAGGTCGGTGGATCTAATTGTTGTTTGCTAAGCCACTCTTCGGGATTCGGGCGCAGAATTATTGCGGACAAGCACTAGTCGAGCGACAGCTTGCTTGCCAACATCATGCGCAAATTCAGCTCTATCTTGTTCTACAGCTACTGTTGGAGGTTCATTAGCTTCTCGTCGAGCTCTAGTCTCTTTATGCTCTAGTTGATGATTAACGCTGTCAAAAAAGTTATGTTGTATACGGTTGCCTGGTGAGCGCATGTTTATTTTCTTTCAATCTTACAATATGTTTCATTATATCACTTATGCATTGCTAATGCAAGGCAAAAATAGCCGTAATTTACTAAAACGTTTATAATCTGTGCTTAAGATGATTAAAGTAGGAACGAAACGCTTGCATTTGGATTTAGAAGCTGTTTTCTTGGCGAGCAACGGAGTGAGACGTACGGGAAGGTACGTTGAATGAGTAGCGCAGACAAAAAACAACTTATGGACCAAAGGGCTGGCGGGTTTCAGGCTCCGCCTGGGAGCAGGTCAGCCGGTGCAAGTATTTCGCTTGAGGATATTGTGAGTTTATGTAAGCGGCGGGGCTTTATATATCAGGGCAGTGAAATATATGGCGGCCTGGCCGGTACGTGGGATTATGGGCCGCTGGGCGCGCAGCTCAAGCGCAATATCGTTAATGAGTGGCTAAAGTATTTTGTCGATGGCTGGGACGACATGTACCTCATCGACACCACGATAATTATGAATCCCAAAGTTTGGGAAGCTAGCGGCCATTTGGATACATTCCATGATCCGCTGGTGGAGTGCAGCAACTGCCACATGCGTTTCCGCGCCGACAAAGTCGATAAAAACAAGTGCCCAAATTGTGGCAAAGCCAAAACTTTTGGCAAACCGCGGCGGTTTAACCTGATGTTCAAAACCAATGTCGGCCCGCTGGATGACGAGGATTCGATGGCTTATTTACGGCCGGAAACAGCACAGGGCATGTTTACCAACTTCAAGAATATTATTGATAGTTTTCATCCGGACCTGCCGTTTGGTGTTGCCCAAGTTGGCCGCAGTTTCCGCAACGAAATTAGCCCGCGTGATTTTATCTTCCGCGTCCGTGAGTTTGAAATTATGGAGTTCGAATGGTTCCTTAATGAAAAAGACTGGGAAAAATATTTCGAAAAATGGCGCAAAGACATGAACGCTTGGTTCAAAAAACTAGGGCTCGATAGTTCGAAAGTTAAAGAACATGAAGTTCCGCCATCAGACCGCGCGCATTACAGCAAACGCACAATTGATTTTTATTACGATTTTCCTTCCATTGGTTTTGATGAAATTGCTGGACTGGCTTACCGCACGGATTTTGATCTTAAAAACCACCAAAAAAAGTCCGGTAAGAATTTAGAGTACCGGCCAAAAGATGGGGGCAAGCCGTTCATCCCGCACGTCATTGAACCGACCTTTGGTCTAGACCGGCATGTCATGGCCGTCATTTCAAACGCCTACTCAGAAGACGTGCAGGCTGAGGAGAAACGCATTTTCCTAAAACTGCCGGCCTATTTGGCGCCAGTCAAAGTCGCCGTCTTTCCACTACTTAAAAACAAACCGGAGCTGGTCAAAAAAGCCCGCGAAGTTTATGACATGCTAAAGAAGGCAAACCGAGAAGGAATGCCTGGAGCTCGAAGCCTTGGCGAAGTGCTCTGGGACGACAACGGCAATATTGGCAAGCGCTACCGCCGCCAAGACGAAATCGGCACTCCTCACACCATCACCATCGACTTCGATACATTAAAGGATGATGCAGTAACGATTCGTGACAGGGATACAACCAAACAAGAAAGAGTCAAAATAACAGATCTGGTGGGCACTTTAAGTGCCCACCAATGAACCGATATCAAGTCATATTCTATAAGGATAGTCGCGGCAGGCAGCTGGTCCAAGAATTTATTAACGCTCAGGACACTTCAACCCGGTCAAAATTTGCCAAGTTATTCAACTTACTACAGATCTACGGTCCAGAATTAATGATGCCGTATGCCAAGTACCTTAAGGACGGCATGTATGAACTCCGCTTGCGCGGTAAAAATGAAGTCCGTATTTTCTACATTTGGATTTCGGGCAATCAGCAAAAAGTTGTGTTACTGCATGCGTTCAAAAAACAATCTCAAAAAATCCCAGCTAAAGAACTTGCCGTAGCCAGAACCAGACAAAAAGAGTTGACAGGAATATAACACATACGTTATACTATAACAGATATGAGTAAACTAAAGAATAGACTAAAGACATTTACGACATTTGATGATTGGCGAAAAGAACAAATGAAGGACCCGGAGTTCGTTCGGGAATATCATAAGCTTGACGAAGAATTTGAGCTACTGGAGATGATACTTGCGGCCCGACTTGAAGCAGAGTTAACACAAACTCAGCTGGCTAAAAAAGCCGGTATGAAGCAGGAAGCGATTGCAAGAATAGAGAGTGGACAATCGAACCCAAGCTATCGAACGCTCAGACGGGTGGCTGCCGCTATGGATAAAAAAATCGCCTTTGTTAAAAAATAATTGAATTCGTTAAGGGCAGCGTAAAATAAAACCAGATGAAAAGGGTTTTACGGAGAAAGCAATTTGGCAATCCAATACTTCGCCAAAAGACGGCTGAGTTATCGGAAGAACAAATTTTGTCCGAACCAATCCAAGAGTTGATAGGTAGCATGCGACACACTTTGGAAAATCGTAAGTATGGCGTAGGCCTGGCTGCTCCCCAAGTCGGGCACAATATTTGCTTAAGTGTAATCCATATCAGGCCAACCAAAACCCGGCCCAATCTGCCTAAGGCTAAATGGGCCGACTTAGTTATTATTAATCCTAAAATTATCAAAACTTATGGAGCCAAAATACCGACATGGGAAGGCTGCATTAGTCTGGCTGAAGTTTTTGCAAAAGTGTCTCGCTATAAAAAGGTCGAGTTGGAATATCTAGACGAAAATGCTATGAGGCACAAAAAAATTTTCAATAGCCTCTTGGCCCAGGTTATCCAGCACGAAATAGATCATCTGCATAGTATTTTGTTTGTAGATAAAGTCAAAGACACAAGCACTTTTATGTCCGGTTCTGAGTACAGAAAGCGGATAGTAAGTAAAAACCCGACCGGAGAGTAAAATTAGAGCATGAAAGCTGTTTTTATTGAAAAACAGGGTGGGCTGGAAGTTCTGAAGTATGGCAATCTGCCGAAACCTAAACCTAAAAAGGGCGAGGTGTTGATTAAGATCAAAGCGGCCGCACTAAATCATCTGGATTTACATCTTAGAAATGCCAAGCTCAATATACCGTTGCCGCATGTAAGCGGCTCAGACGTAGCTGGTATCATTGAGGAAATCAACGGACCTAGTAAGCTCAAAATCGGGCAAGCTGTGGTGGTAAATCCGGCTATTCCATGCGGCATCTGCGCCAGATGTAAAAAGAGCTTATCGTGCGAAATCGTTACAATTTTCGGCTACAAAACTCCCGGCGGCTTTGCAGAATACGTTACAGCTCCAATTAGTCAAGTATATCCTGTGCCGAAGAACCTATCATTCGTTGAAGCCGCGGCTTTTCCGCTGACTTTCCTAACCGCTTGGCACATGTTAGTAGGCCGCGCTGAGCTACAAAAGGGCGAAACGGTATTTATTTGGGGAGCATCAGGCGGGTTAGGGTCTGCCGCAATTCAAATTGCTAAACACTTAGACGCGAAAGTCATTGCCGCAGCCAAGACCGAGGAAGATGCCAAAAAAATTAAAGCTATAGGTGCTGACAAAGTCGTTATATACACTAAGGGCAATGTAGTCGAGGAAGTTAAGAAGCTTAACGACAGCACATTGATGGATGTTGTTTTTGAAAGTGTCGGTGCTAAAACTTGGGCCAAAACTTTAGCCATACTCCGTCCACACGGCAGAGTGGTTATTGCCGGTACGACCAGCGGCGAAATAGCCAGTCAGGATCTGAGCGACATTTATTATTACCAGCAGACGATTTTAGGGTCTCGGATGGGCACGCCCGAAGAGTTTGAACAGGTATTGAAACTTGTTGACGAGGGTAAACTAAAACCCGTTATAGATAAAGTATTCCCATTGAAAAACTTCCGCAAAGCTGAACAACGGCTAGAGGCAAGCAAACAGATGGGCAAGATAGTAATCGAAGTGAAGAAATGACTAGGTTGTTTAGGTTCGATACTGTTTCAGTTTCAATCAATGCCAAGCCGGAAAGGGTTTGGGAATTTGTAGCTGACCTCAATAACTGGAAGCAGTTTAGTGATTTTGGGAAAAACCTAGAAAAAATTAACGAAAACGAATGGGTCACTCATACATCTCAAGGGGACATTAAAGTAATTCCGAAGTTTGATAAAGGACACTTACTGCTTGACCAAATATGTATTATCCCCAGCGGCGAGGAGCAATTTATTCCATACCGTGTCGTACCAAACGGCGAGGGCAGTGAACTTATTATGACCAATCAGCAAACAGCCACCGTTAGCAACAAAGATTACGCCGAGCAGCTTAAATGGGTGAAGGATGAGTTGAATAACATCAAGAAGATTATGGAATAAAAATGAGCAACCAAACAGAAAAGAAAATCACGAAAATTGCGTGGTCACTTATAAATAAGGGCGCACTTTCGGTTTTCCTCTATGGCTCGCGGGTAATTGGTGACGCGTTGGCAAACAGCGATTGGGAATTGGGCGTAATTTTTGAAGATACCAAGTATGTGCAACGATCCAAGCTGGCAGCATTGGCGCCGGAGGGCATATCAATTTATCCGTTCAAACTCAGTGATATCACGAACGCTGACCCAGAAACCCCCTTCATAAAATCGGTCTGGATGAACGAAATTATCAGGACAGCTAAGACGATTGCTGGACAAGATATCGTATCAACGATACCAGCTCCAGAAATCACCAAAGAAGACCTAGCTAAGGACATTGCATTTCATAAAGCACGAGCCCTGGATGCGATGCTAGCCAAAAGACATGAACACGAAGAGCTGGCAAAGAATCTGTTCGTGAAGTCATGTCTATTCGGCCTGCGCGATCTGATATTGCAAAAAGGCGGTGATTTTCCAACTAGCTATAAAGAGATTTCTGAGAACGCAGAAAAATATTTACCCGAAGAGTATAAGAAACTTTCGAGTCTGGCCCTTTCTGTGCGTAATGGAGAGGCAGAACTTACACTCGATCTTACCTTTAAGAATATTGGTCTATTTACTGAGGTAATAGAATTTGAAAGTTAATGTTCGGGTAAAGCCTGGAAGTAAAAAGGGACCCTTGGTTGAGTCAGCCGAAAACAGAAAGCTGGTTGTTTATGTGCGCGAGGCGGCGGTGGACGGTAAAGCCAATGAGGCGGTCATAAAAATTTTGGCCGACCATTTCGATGTAGCCAAAACGCGCATTAAAATTATTCGCGGTTTTTCAAGCAAGACAAAAACGATTGAGATAAACTAAAATTTGCCCCAGTAAAAACCATGCAGTATAATTAAATGATTTAATTGTCTAGGGTAAACTAACCATGAGCGAAACCGCAGCTGAACAAGATCGCCAAAAAGACCGCTTAGTTCAGGGTCTCATACTACAGGGCTACGCCAAGGAGCTTTTAATATCTGATTCAGAAAATACGGACGGGTTGATCGTCACGGACGCAAGAATGGTCGGGAAAATAGCTTGGGACCATGATATCCAAGAACCTCGCTTCGTTACCAACGGCTTTAATCGCTTGACAGATCATTTTTATAATTTTCACCGGCAAGGAGTGGAAGAGCTTTGTCCATGCCCGCTCCAAGGCCGGTACCAAGAGGGTAGTTTAGCAGAGTTTACACCCGATTCGCTCGTTGAAGTCGTCGAGAGGTTAAAGGCTGATCCAGATGCGCTGGGAAGATATGGCATATTTGCTACTGGTGCTCAAAATGTGATTAAGATTGCTGAGCTGCTGGACTACGTAACAGATTTTGAGCGCCGCCGGCGGGAGTATAATGAACGCGAAAAAATTCGCGGCGAATGCAGTTTGCTGGAAAACGATTCCGACAAAATAGAAATTATTCAAGAAAAAGCCAAGGGACATTTTGACCCGGGCTTACTTATCAGGGAGTTACAAGGCATTGGGTCGACTAAAAGAGGCGAAGACGGCGAAAATCCTGATGCGCAGGTGAGGGAGATGACGCCTGACGAGGTTCATGAACTGGGTAATATCCTAAGGATCCATCCCGGCTATCGTGAAACATATGCGCAACGGATAAGAAATCATCAAATTAAAATGTTCGCGGCGTATTCAGATAATCGACCAGTTGCTGTGGGCACTATAACGTACGAAGGTCCTTTAGAAACGACTGAAGATCAGGATAAAATCACCGAAACTGACGTTATCCGCCTGCTGGGCAAAGGGCCGTGGGCTCACAATATGTGGACTTGCGAAGGTTACAGGGGCAGAGGCTTGGCACCGTGCGTTATGCTGGCGCGTATAGAGGAAATCAGGCAACGCGGCGGTGTTCGTATAGCAATGTGCGTGAAACCTGATAATCAAGCCTCAATAAAAGCCAATAGCCGGCTTGGTTTTAAGCCCTATCTCTTAAATGGCAAGCCTTTTGTTTTTCTGGCTCATCCAGAAGGCGACGAGCCAAGTGAAACCATATTAATGGTGAAAAATCTCACGTGTGGAGAGTAAAATAGAAGCAAAGATGGAAGACCCGTATAGATGCAGAGAAAGTTGCGGTCCGTCCTACGTTAGTGACGGCTGGGGCTGGGTTGAAAATGGCTTCGGACAAGAATTGCTTGTGAAATTGCCGCTATCACCCGAAGAACCCGAAGCGCCGAACGAACATTTGGTTAATACATATGCTCGAGCTGAACGGCAATATCGGTCGCGTTGGCGCGAAGTGGCAAGCAGATTAATACTCGCAATAAAAGAATGAAACTTTTACTTACATCAAACGGTCTGTCGAATGATTCAATTGCACAAGCATTTGCAGAACTTATAGATAAGAAACCAGAAAAAGCAAAAGTTGCATTTATTCCCACGGCGGCCAATCCTGAACGAAACAACAAAAAATGGTTAATTGACGACCTTTATCGGATAAAAAGACTGGGCTACTTTGTTGATATTGTTGAATTAACGGCATTCAAATCTAGGGAATTGACCAAAATTTTAAAACCAATGGATGCTATCTTTGTGGGTGGCGGCAACACCTTTTATCTAAGCTATTGGATGCAACAAAGTGGTCTTTTTGATATGTTGCCGAAGTTTTTGAAAACTAAGGTTTATGCCGGTATTAGCGCCGGAAGCATAATCGCTGGTACTAGTCTGCTACCATCTAAAGCCATTAAAAATGGCTACATAGATGAGCACTACTATGAAAAAAGTGTTCCGGGTGAAGGATCGGATAAAGCGCTAAAGCTGGTCAATATCATTTTCCGGCCACACCTAAATTCCGAATTTTCCCCAATGGTGACAGAAGAAAATCTAGCCAAAATTGCCCCAAAACTCGATTACCCGATGTATGCACTCGACGATAATTCTGCCCTTAAAATCATTGACGGAAATATTGAAGTTATTTCTGAAGACAACTGGAAGCTGTATGAAAATAACTAGATATACGCAGAGCTGTCTTTTGATTGAAGATGGCGGGAGTAAGATTCTGATTGATCCGAGCGGCGAAGATTCGGCAGTAGATTTTGGTAAGCTGGACGGCGTTTTATATACTCATGAACACGGCGATCATTTTGATCCGGCGCTTTGCAAAAAGTTCATGGAGCAGGGAATTGCCGTTTATGTCAACGCCAGCACAGCCAAGCAGATCGAGGGCAAGCCAAACGTAGTTAAAGATGGCCAAGAATTTAGCGCCGGCAGTTTCAAAATCAAAGTAATCGAACTGCCGCATTGCCCGATGCCCAATGGCAGCGCCGGTCCGCAAAACACAGGATATCTGATTAACCAAAAATTATTCCACCCTGGCGATGGAAAAGAACTGAAAGGCTTACAAGTAAATAACCTAGCAGTTCCAATAACCGGGCCGGATATTTCAATGCGTGACGCCTTTGATTTTTTGAAGCAAGTCGACGCTAAAATTGGCATTCCTATTCACTACGACAAACTTGGCGCCAATGCAGGCGTCTACGCAGAATTTGCCGAACGCCTGCAGATGCCATTTGAAATTCACGCCCTTCAAAACAACGAAAGTCTAAAAATCTAAATGTAAAAAGATAAAAGGCTTGACAAATCTTTAAAACTTTCTGACAATAGTGCCAATGTCTGAATCAGAAACCAGACAAAAATGGGAAGAGTTTAAAGGGCGGCAGCTCGAAGCAATAGCTCCGGTAACGGAGCTATTTTTTTATTCGCTGATCGGAATGGAGGACAAATGAGCGAAGCACTACAGCTGCCGTCGTTAGATGAGTGCGTATTCTCTGAATTTGAAATTAATTTTCCGTTTGGTCCGTCGGCTGGAACGATTAACGGTACCAATGAAGAACTGTTATTACATAGAGCATTGGATTCACTTCGTTCGCCAGCTGATTTGACTAAAACCGGCTCCTTTACATGGAATCACCAAGAAGGTAACGAGGCTAAATACGGCCGCTGCTACTATCACAACCCGATTACCGGTGAAACTGGCAACTGTATGGGAATGCCAAATATTGGTTACCGACGAGGGACAGAACTTCACCCACGTTTGCAAAATGTGGCAGACCAGCTGGGCAAGCTGCTGATTCCCAGCATTTCGGTTGGTAAAGGAGCTATTGCTGTCGAGGCTTTGCCTAAAATGGCCTACGCTTTTGCCAAAGCCGGCGCAAAAATAATTGAGATTAACTACAACTGCCCGAATATTATCAGAGAAGATGGCTCACGTGAACCGGTTATGGGTTATGAGCCCGATATACTGTTTGGGGTACACGACAAAGTTTTCGAAGAGGTTGGTTCCGAAGCTATTATTGTCATAAATCTGCCACCCTATATTGACCAATATCGGCATTTAATTCCGGCTGTTGTTAAGGGTCTTCACCAGGCACGGGGCAAAATAGCCGTAAACGTCTCAAATACAATCGGCGACCGACAAGTCTTTACCGAAAGTGGGGAACCAGCACTTGACGTACCTGGTAATCTAGGTGGTCTCAGCGGTCCAGCAACTGTAGACATGGCCAGAAACCAACTGGACATTTTTCGGCACGCCTTACCAAGGCGCATTGGTATTATTAGCTGTAATGGCGTATTTAACGGACAAGAGGTATTTCACCGCGTCCATAATCAAGGGGCTGACCTAACGGCTGGAGCGACCGTATTTTTTGAGAACGAAACAAGAGGCTTGAGTTACGGCGAGACAGCTTTCCGGATAGCTAAAGAATACGCCCATGTTCAAAACTCGGTGTTAGAGGAGGTACCTACATAATATTTTCGAATTAGAGCGCAAAGGGGGTGGCGAATAATAAACGTAATTATTAAAGTAAAGGACATCAAATGGCAGTAACACAAGAAACAATGATAGTGGATGTAGATGGTGAAACAATTGATATATCAGGTGTAATTCAGCCTATAGATGGTGATGCAAGCGGTAAAAATTTACTTTGCATGCAGCAGCTTAACGCTGAAGGTATACAACCATACATTGACGAAGCCTACGCTGCCGAGTTAATCATTAAAAATCGCTCGCGAAACGGTATAAACTTATTGCCACATGTTGTTTTAAAAGCCGTCATGCGGCAGCCATCAACTAGAACTGGCGGAAGTATCACGACAGCCATGAGGAAGCTGGGCGGTACGGCCGAACTTATCAGTGGCATGCACAGCTCTTCGGAAGCTAAAGGGGAAACGTTAGCTGACTCGTGGGTAGCTTTCGCAACACAGGCCGATATTATAGGTACACGTACAGCAGAAGATTGGGGCCCGGCATTGGCCGCTCATGCCATTAATGAGGCGGTGGAGTATGGCCAACTTTGGCAACGCGTGCCGGTTATTAATTTAGGTGATGGCCGCAATGAGCATCCCACCCAAGCTCTTGGAGATTTATTTACTATTCACAAACGCTTTAAAAGATTTGAAGGATTAAGACTTGCCGTGGTTGGTGACCATGAGCGGTATCGTGCTCACCATTCTTTGATGCTTGGCGCCGCAGCAGTGGGCATGGAAATCATAGTAGTTGAATCGCCTGCCGCGCCCATACCTTCATCGTTAGTGGAATTACTTGGCGCTAATCTTGTTGCTCGCCATGGGGATTTGGACATAGCTATGGCTGACACTGATGTCTTGTACCTGGGTCGTAACCCTGATGAGTACACGAAAAAAGATGACGAAGATGAAGAAATAGTCCGGAGAGAAAAGGCTCGGAGTGAGCAGTTGGCCGCAGACTATGAAGGCTGGATAGTTGATTATGACAGGCTCCAGCGGATGAAGCCTGGCTCCATTGTCATGCATCCACGGCCGAGGCGTGATGAGCTGAACCCCGATGCTGATAGCGACCCTAGAATGAAAGATGTAGAACAAATGGCCAATATGATTCCTATGCGTATGGCTATTATCGCCCGGCATCTTGGCAAATCAATCGTAGAACACGTCTAACACCTCCCATCACCTATGCCGAAGTTGCCTGAAACCATAACCATCCCCAGCGCGGTGGACATACACGTCCATTTGCGTGAGCCGAGTACTAATAAAGCTGAAACTATTGAGAGCGGTTCAAAGGCAGCTTTACTGGGAGGTTTTGCTCTAATTTGCGATATGTCTAATAATCCTGGCCGACCTACATGGACGCTCAGAAGAACTATGGATAAACACAATCGTATTTGGCGGACATCATATATTCCGGTAGCGACTTATGCCGGTTCGCAACCAGAATCAAATAACGAACGGGAACTGCCTAAAATGGCGCCTTTAAGTATAGGTCTTAAGTCTTACTTGGGAGAAACCACCGGCAACAGCAGAGAATATGCAGCTGCTGACTTTAAAGATATTTGGCAGCTTTGGGATTTGCTAGCCCCAGAAAAACCGATTATGATCCACCGCGGTAGCGCTGACCTAGATGAAATAATAAGCTTTACGGCTGGCGAACTGGGGCATCGCACCCATATTTGCCATACCAATCATCCAGATGAAGTCGAGATTGTACACCGAGCGAAGAGGGAAGGTCTACCGGTTACAATCGGCGTGTGTCCGCACCACATTTTTAAGACTTCGCATGATGTTCTGACGGAGGGCGAATTCGCCAAAATGCAGCCGCCATTAGCCCACCAGACTGACACCGAAAAATTAATGCACCTGTTAGCAGAGGGGTACATTGATATAGTCGAATCCGACCACGCACCGCACACTAAAGCCAAAAAATGGGGAGCAGAGCATACTAGTGGTTCGTGTTACGGTGTGCCGGGGATAGAATTTGTTATACCGCTTCTACTCCGTGCCGAGAAAAAAGGTCGAATTTCCCGAGAACGGATTGTCAACGCCACGTCCACTATGCCGGCATATATTGTTGGACTTAGTCTTTCACCCTATACAAAGGTTACTTGGGCAATGGAGGAATTTAGGATTGAGGACGAACAGGAGCAGGTGATATCTGGCTCAGGCTGGACGCCATACTTGGGTATGCTGGCTGTTGGAAAAGTTCAAAGAGCAACAGTGAAGGACAAAGAACTTATCTGCGATGGCCTAATTGTTGGCGAGAAGCCCCAAATCGTGACTCGCCGCGGTACCATAATCTAGACAATCATAAATAACTCCGCATTATCAGTGCTCACTAGTCTTTCTGCTACTAATTTCTTAAAATTAGGGATACTGCCGCAGTACTTATAAATTGAATTCGTGCTGGGTAACTCGCTCGATGTTTCTGCTTCTTTATGTCCCGGTATCATACCGTCATTCTTCCGGGCATATCTTACGCCGGCGCTAATGCATGTTTCCAGATTGACCCTTTGCCGATAGGTCCGCCTGCCTTCCTTGAGGAACTGTTCAAAGCCGCCGATTTTCTTTACCATCTTCCATGTAGGACCATCTCTACCGTCTTTTGTTCTTTGTCTTATTATTTTCCCTGAAACCTCACCATTATTTTCTTCCGCGATTTCATCTATCCATTGTGTCCACTCTTCAAACTCCCAGTGACTGAAGCGGCCCTTCTTCATTTTTGGACGATCAATTGCGGCATGGAAGCCATACACGCCTTCCTCGAATGAGTTTTCTATGGCGTGCTCTGAAGGTCCCTGATCAAACAACTGGTGAGCGCGGCGAATAATCCGCGCAGTAATCTCTCTATCATAAGGTTCGAGAATGTCGAGCAGCCATTTGCCGTATCGTATGTAGTCTTTTTTTCGCCACTCATGATATTTTAAAGGGTTACGATCCAAAGGGTCTAGTTTAACACTCTGATCGAGCAGCAATTCTCCGAGTTTACGGATATTCTTCCTCCAATTTTTAGGCACACGTTCTGCCTGCTTCGGAGTTAAGAATTTTCGTGTCTTTGTATCATAGTATGAATTAGGGTCAGGTAGTTTAACGGGAGGTATGGGCGTCCCAGCCCTCTTAATATCCTCCAGCATCCTTTGCCTAATACCAGGGAAAATATAATCAAAATCTGGACCTACAGCCGCTAACTCAACATCATCTGCCGATAAGCTAGAGTTACTTTTTATAATTTCTGATTGGAAGGAAGACAAAACAGCCTCGTTGCGTACGTTGACACCAAGTACAATGTTTAGCTTTCTGTCACGAATTTTCTGCTCATCTTCATTTTCAGAAAAATGGACTAGTTGTTCCACCAGCTGCCACCTTTTGTATCGGGTTATCTTTTCAGAGGGTGGTATTTCAATATCCAGTAGTATTGCTCGATCCCATCGGGATTTATCGCCATTTGATTCTCTTTCCAGCTGCTGGAAGCTCTTATTTTTGAGGATGGCCATAAAGAGTTTATCTGGCAATAACCCCTTTGACCTGCTTGCCAGTATCTCGTCTAGGACTTTAACTTCATAGTCTTGTCTTTGGGCGAGATCATCCTCGTAATAACTTTGGATTAAAGATTGTAATTCCGCTGTGTTCTCACACTGAGTAGCCCGCATAATTTCTTCAGGAGGGTAGTCTACGTAGCTATTTTTATAGAGTGCTTCTAGGTTGTCTTCATTTGGCAGGACCCCGCCTGATGCAAGGGCGTAGTCTACCGCAGTTTGGATGCCTGAAATAAAAATGTACTGGTCTTTTTCCCACTGTTTTAGTTCCTCGGGTGTACGTTTAGAGAGGAGAGAGTTAAATTTTGGTTGTTTCGAAAAAGAGGGCTGTGGCAATTCCACCGTTTGGACCACGGGGTTTTTCTCCATAGCTCCTTACATTATTTACACTTTGATTATAACATAAGTACAACTGTGCCTATTTGCTACAATAAAGCTAATGTCGAAAGATAAAAATTTCAAATTTCCGGAAGGGTTTTTGTGGGGCGCGAGTGTTTCGTCTCACCAGGTGGAAGGGAATAATCACAACCAGTGGAGCGAGTGGGAGCTGGCTCACGCCAATGAGCTGGCAGCAACGGCCGAAAAAAGACTGGCCCACTGGCTGCCTACTTGGAACGAGATAAAAGACCAAGCAGAGAATCCGACCAACTATATCAGCGGCCAGGCCGTTGAGCATTATCAGCGCTACGAAGCCGATTTTGATCTAGTAAAAAAACTTAACCTTAATGCTCTACGGTTTGGCGTCGAGTGGTCGCGCATCGAGCCGCAGGAAGGCCAGTGGGATCAAGCTGCCATCGACTACTACAAAAAATATATTGCCGAGCTTAAAAACCGCGGCCTCCAGCCGGTGATTAATTTATGGCATTGGACACTGCCGGTTTGGTTCGCAGATAAAGGCGGCTTTGTCCATCGTCGCAATACCGACTACTTTGTTCGGTTTGTAGAGCGGATCGCTAAAGATTTGATTGTGCCTTGCAAATGGGTGCTGACGGTTAACGAGCCCAATACTTATATCGGCATGAGTTATTTGGAAGGACACTGGCCACCCCAAAAATATAATCCGATTGAGGCCGCTCAAGTTTACTATAATTTGGCCATAGCCCACCGTCGTATATATCAGCTGCTTAAAAAAATGGAGCCACAGTTAATGGTTGGTGTAGCCACACAGTGCAACAACAACCAGCCTAAACGGCCGCGCAATCTTATAGATAAATTTGTTGCCGGCTCGGCTAATTATGTCTGGAACTGGTGGTTTTTGAATCGAGTCAGAAAACATCAGGACTTTGTCGGCTTTAATTATTATTTTACCGACTATTTCAAAGGGCTCATCAGAAAAAATCCGATGCGCCACTACCGAGATCCGCATCGAACCGGTCGTTTAGGCCACCGAGGCCCATTTAAAGCAAGACGCCATAATCCACCGGGCCCTCTAAATGACCTAGGCTGGTACATGGAGCCTTCAAGCATTTATAAGATTATTAGACAGATAGCCAAGAAGTATAAGCAGCCCGTTTTGGTAACAGAGAATGGCGTGGCCGATAGGCACGATCAGTACCGTAAGTGGTGGATAGAAGAGACGCTATTGGCTATCGAGAAAGCTAATGCCCATGGCGCAAATGTTATCGGCTATTTCCATTGGAGCTTGCTGGATAACTTTGAATGGAACGCTGGTTGGTGGCCGAAGTTTGGGCTGGTCGCCGTTGACAGGGAACATGGCATGAAACGAACAATTCGGGAAAGCGCGAAATGGTACGCCGCTAAGATAAAGGAGTTATCTTAGCTGTTATCCGTTTACCCAGCACTTAGCTCGAGCCTCTAAGATACTTGAGCTAAGTGCTGGGTTTACCGTTATCGATGATCAATGGCTAATGGCTAATGGTAAATGTATGGCCTGCCCCGCACTAAAGCCTGAGCGTAGTAGTCTGCAATCAGATTATAGAGCTTCAAGATTTAGTGCTGGGGTAAATGGTAAATTGTAAAGGGTAAATGGTGGACTTGTCCGCAATAAGCTTGATCTTTTTGATACTTTGTGCTAGTATATAAATTGTTATGCGATATAACCCAAACGCCTATCAACGTCCAAATATCCTAGAGCGAGCAGTAGCAATAACAGTTGGTACTGTCGCAGTGTCTGCCGCCGGAGCAGTGCTGTTTGTTGGGGGAAACAAGCTGGTCGATCGTACCAGCGGGCTGGATGCAAGAATTGCCGCGGCCCCTAAAGAAGAAAAAGGGAAAACAGGTACGCCTCCAGACTCAGGTATTGTATATAGATCATTTACTTTCGGCCCCGGAAAAAACAGCTTGTCTTTCCCAGCAGCTAAATTCGGGAGTGCTCAGGACCCTCTTGAGGCAGCCGCTATCATTGATGAATACCGAACACCAGACGGTGAAACTGACTATAATGTTCAAAACGGTGAAACCATAACTTTTGCAGTTGACACCGAAAAGCACAAAATAATTCCGCCGGAGCAGGCGCCTCGTTTGCCTCCTAGCGCAGAACGACCTTAATCAAACACCACATATTGTGGAAAAGTAATAGGATTTGAAAAAACTGTGGAAAAGTTGTCCGCCGAAGGCGGACCTTTTCTTATAAAACACTTGCGCGTGGGTAGAAAAGGCCTGTACACTCAGCTCAGTGGGTAAAAGTGGGTAGCCAAAATAGCTACTTACAACACTCAAACCCACGCACAAAAAATTCGATGTTTGGAAATAGGGATATTCTCCCTCTTCTACACTCGGATTTTAGTGTGTGGGCAAGACAAAAACCACTATCAAAAGAAGGGACCAATGGGAGACTACTTCGAAAGAAAACTCGACGACAAGCGCCGGCTTAGTATCCCGGCTGAACTTCGAGCCGAGTTTAAAAGCGGCGTAGTCATCACCAAAGGTTTTAAAAACTATCTACACCTCTATCCTAAGTCCGTCTGGGACGAGCAGGTTGAACCGCAGTTACAAGGTAATATCCTTGATGAACAAACTGCGGATCTTAACGTGCAGCTGCGTCTGGGCAAGACAGAGGGCGCGCTTGACGCCAAACAGGGGCGAATCACGCTGGAACAGTCTTTGCTGGACCATGCCGGAATCGACCGCGACGTCATAGCCGTTAGGGCGGGGCGCTATTGGCGCTTGATGGCCCCTTCGACTCCGCTTTAGGGCAGGCAAGTAGATAGGGCTTCTAGCACATTCACAAATCGGGCCAAAAAGTTTCTTCATCCGGAAAATAGCCCGAGTGTCGGATTCATTCCGCACCCGGCGCGATAAGAAACCGCGAAGGGGTTTCTTATTTTCTTCGAGGTTAGCTAATTGGTAGTCAGCCGGTGGATATATTAGGGTCACACCGTTAAAAACACCCTCGTACATTCTTAAACGTAACACCTCCCAAAACTCCACCTCACAAAGTCTCTCACCCCGTCATCCGACAGGGCAAGCAAGAACTTTTAAGAGCTCAGAAGCAAGAAGCAATTCGCGCTCTAAGCTCCAAAACTCCTGCTCGAACTTGAGCAGGAAAACAAAAACAAAAAACAACCCAAAAACAAAAAGCTGGCTGCTGATTAGGTGATCTTGACACCAAAACAAAAAAGTTAGACCAAAACCCCGCACAAAAAACTTGACGAGCCGAAATAGGGATATTCTCCCTCTTCTTACTCAGGTTCTTGTACGGGGCAAGCAAAAATGTCAAAACCAAAACAAACACACATTCCTGTGCTGATGCAACAGGTTCTGGATCTATTAGCACCCCAAGCGGGCGAGTCGTTCTTGGACTTGACCGCCGGAGCAGGGGGCCATGCCGGAGCAGTTTTAGAGCTCACCATGGCGCCTGCCAAAGCCACGCTTATAGACCGGGACCCCGAGGCAATTGACGGACTGCGAAAGAAGTTCAAGGACACAAGCCTCCTGCAGTCGGACTTTTATTCAGCTGTCAAAGAGCTGAAAGGGCAGGGCAAGAAATATGACATAATTTTGGCCGATCTTGGTGTAAGTTCACTGCACCTTGAGCACGGGTTGCGTGGCTTTTCTTTCAATCGCCCCGGGCCGCTAGACATGCGGATGGACCGGGGCCAAAGCTTGAGCGCCGAGGAGATAGTTAATACCTGGAGCGAAGCCGACCTCGCTAATATCTTAAAAAGGTACGGCGAGGAGAGAAAAAGCCGCCAAATTGCCAGAAAAATTGTGGCACAGCGCCCGATCCATACCACTGACCAATTGGCCGCTGTTGTGACCAAAACCTACCGGATTCGAAGTCGTATCCATCCGGCGACCAGGACATTCCAGGCGCTGCGAGTAGCCGTTAATGACGAGCTGAACCAGCTAGAAAAAAGTCTGCCGCTAATGCTGGAACTGCTGGCACCAGGCGGCCGTTTGGCGATTATCAGCTTCCATAGCTTGGAAGATCGCTTGATAAAACAATCGTTTAAAGCTGCGACCGAACAAGGTTACGAAGCCGAGATCTATGCGCTCACCAAAAAGCCCGTTACCGCCACGCCCGATGAAATTGTTTTGAACCCGCGTGCCCGCAGCGCTAAACTGCGAGCCGTAGCAAAAATAAAAAAATAGAAAGGGCAAAAAAACTCATGCCGATTAAGGTAGAGTACAAAAATTCCCGAGCCACCAAAGTGCCCGTAAGGGTCATACACTAGCGTTGAATCACCGGGAATATCCCCCGCCCGTCGCCCTAAAAATAAATCGGGCGGGGGAGCCAAGAAGAAAAACAAAAATATGACATACTCAAGTTCAATCGCCAACCGCCGCCAGGGCTATGCCCGCCGGGGGGTACCGTCTGGCACCCCCCGCCGCGGCCAAAATGCCGTTTCGTTCCTCGATGCCAGCCGCCCGCTTGGCCCGATTAGCAACACCATCATCTTGATAGTTTTAGCCTGTTTGATAGGCTTACTGTACCTGACGCAGGTCACTAAGACCAACAGCTACGGCTATACCATCAATAGCCTGCAGCAGCAGCAAACGCAGCTCAAAGACCAAAAGGCCAACCTAGAAGTTACATCCGCCCGCTTGCAGTCACTGGAACGGGTTTCCAGCAGTGACGTAGCTAAGGGCATGGTTTCGGTCGCGCCGGCTGGCAGCATTAACCAATGATGGGACCGCGACTTCCTGCAGCCACGGCACCAAGTCAGCCTAAATCTAATCGCCGTCCTGAACCGTCTGGTACAGGGCGCCGTTTGACCATCTGGTACGGCGTTTTGATTTTTATATTAGCTATATTTATAGCCCGGCTTTTTTACCTGCAGGTTATCCGTCACGACTACTATCGTGCCCAAGCTCTGGCCGATCAACTTAAAGAATATACAATTGAGGCCGAGCGGGGAGTTATCAAAGCTAAAAGCGGCAGCGGACAAGTACCTTTGGTACTCAACGAAAAACTTTATACACTGTACGCCGATCCGGTATTTATCAAAAACGCCCGTGACAGTGCTGATAAAGTAGCCGCTGTCATGGGAGCCAAGGCGGACGATTATGAAAAGCTGATAAAAACTCCAAAAACCCGATACGTGGTATTGGAGCGCCGGCTTAGCGAAGACCAAAGAAAAAAGATTGAGGAACTTAAACTACCAGGTGTCGGCACCCAGCCGCAAAATTACCGGACCTATCCGCAGGGGAACCTGGCGGCCCAGGTGCTGGGCTTTGTCAACAACGATGGCGAAGGGGCTTACGGTGTAGAACAGGCGCTGGATGAAACCTTAAAGGGTGTCCCTGGAAAACTTAAGGCCATAACTGATGCCGAAGGTGTCCCCTTAGCGGCCAGCCGCGACAATGTCCAAATCGACCCTAGGACAGGCAAGGATATTGTCTTGAGCCTAGACCTTGGCATGCAAAAACAACTGGAAGCGATTTTAAAACAGGGCTTGGACAGCTCCAAAAGCGCCTCCGGCGGGGCGTTGATAATGGAGGCGGGTAACGGAGCTATTCGGGCCATGGCCAACTTCCCGACCTATGACCCGGCGAGCTATTTCAAAAATACCGACGCCCAGGTATTCAACAACGCCCTAGTTAGCTCGCCGCTGGAAGTCGGCTCGATTATGAAAGTACTGACAATTCCGGCCGCGCTTGACCAAGGCGTCGTTAAGCCTGACACTAGCTATAGCGACCCTAACCACTGGAACCTGGACGGTCATGAAATTACCAACATTGAAGAAATTGGTGGCCCGGGCACTCGCAGTATCACCGACATTTTGAACCGCTCGATCAACACTGGTGCGGTTTGGCTGCTGATGCAAATGGGTGGCCAAACCGGACAAGTTACTGACATTGCCCGCGAACGTTGGCACGACTACATGGTCAACCGCTACCGCTTGGGCCAGCCGACTGGCATAGAGCAGGGGTACGAGGCCGAAGGTTCTATCCCGGAGCCCAAAAAAGGTTACGCCCTGCAGTTGACATATGCCAATACCAGTTTTGGGCAAGCTATGACGGCCACGCCGCTGCAGATGGCAGCCGCCTTGGCGGCTATATTGAATGGCGGCACTTATTACCGTCCGACACTGGTTGATAGCATCGTTGACGCCTCAGGTAAAGTCCAAATCCAAAAACCCGAAGCCCTGCGTAGCGGCGTAGTCAGCCCACAAGTAGGTCAAGAGCTTAAATCAATGATGGAATATGCCGTAGCCCACCACAGCTTTAAAAAACCTTTTCCGGCCAATTTTAGCGTCGGCGGCAAGACCGGTACGGCCCAAATCGCCAACCCGTCCGGCGGTTATTACGACGACCGCTTTAATGGTACCTATGTCGGTTTTGTCGGTGGCGACAAGGTCCAATATGTCATTGCCGTACGCGTCAACGAGCCGAAAGTCGGCAAGTACGCCGGCAGCGGCGCTGCCCAGCCAATCTTCGGCGACCTGGCGCACATGTTGATAAATGACTTTAACGTAATCCCTAGGAGCCGATGAGTGCTATAATGGGAGCCGTTATGGCAAAAAAACAAACACCATGGATAGCATGCTACAAATAGTCGCCGATTTTTCCACTGTCGAACAGATATTTATGTTTGGCTTACTTAGCTTTTTGGTCAGTATGGTCCTGACCCCCCTTTACACCAGCGCGGCTTTTTCCGGCAAGTGGTGGAAGAAACAGCGTTCTACGGCTATGACCGGTGAAAAAGCCGCGGTTTACCAAAAATTGCACGCCGCCAAACACGCTAGGCACATCCCGACTATGGCCGGCATGATTTTTGTACTCTCGACTATTTTGGTCACGATTGCCGGTAACCTTAGCCGTTCCGAGACTTGGCTGCCGCTGGCCGCTATGGCCGGCGCCGGCTTGATTGGCCTATTTGACGACATTATTAATGTCAAAAGCCTCGCCAATGGTATTGCCGGCATGCGCGTCAAGGTCAAGTCATTGTTGCTGTTAGCCGTATCGCTGGTTGGCGGCTGGTGGTTTTTTGCCAAGCTAGGCGTAACGGCCGTCCATATCCCATTTGTCGGCAGCTGGCACATCGGCTGGCTAATAGTGCCGCTATTTATTTTGGTGGTTTTTGCCACGGCTAACGCCGTCAATATCACTGACGGTCTTGACGGCTTGGCCGGCGGCTTGGCCGTGTCGGCCTTTTCGGCTTATGCTCTGATTGCTTTTATTGAACAAAAATACGGTATTGCTGGTTTTTGTATGACAATCGTCGGAGCGCTGCTTAGCTATACTTGGTTTAACATCTACCCGGCGCGGTTTTTTATGGGCGATGTCGGCTCTTTTGCCCTGGGTACAGCGTTGGGCGTGGTGGCGCTTTTGACCGATACCATATTTCTACTGCCTATCATTGGCTTGGTGTTTGTTATCGAAACTGGCTCGGTAGTAGTGCAAATAGCCAGTAAAAAACTCCGCGCTGGCAAAAAAATATTCCTGTCCAGCCCTATTCACCACCACTTTGAAGCCATCGGCTGGCCGGAGACGAAGATTACCATGCGTTTTTGGGTCATCGGGCAGGTCGCGGCTATCATGGGCGTAATTCTGTTTGTACTCGACGGAGTTTCGTAAACTATGCGCCGCCACCGACCCGACTATGTGATAGTCGTTCTTAGCGCGCTTTTGATGGTCATTGGCCTGGTCGTCGTTTACTCCATCAGCCCCGGCCTGAGCGCCTCGCAGCACGTCAGCCAAAATTATTTCATAACCAAGCAGCTGATTGACGTGGGCTTAGGCGTAGTGGCCTTTGGCGTTGCTGCATATTTGCCGCTGCGCCGCTGGTCTGGACTGGCCGGACCGTTGGCCATAGCCGCGGTTGTTAGTTCGCTGGTTGTCATGTTTACGCCCATCAACGAAATTTATCCGGCGCACCGCTGGATACGCTTTGGCGGCTTTTCGTTTCAGGTGGCCGAACTTATCAAGTTGTCGTTGGTCGTCGGCTTAGCCGTCTTTATGGGCCGGCAATGGCGTCGTGGCCAGTTAGCTGATTTCAACTCCACACTAAAGCCTTTAATAATTTTACTGTTGGCAGTTGGCGTAGTGGTCGCCAAGCTGCAAAGCGACCTCGGTTCGGCAGTCGTTATAATCGCCATTATGGCCGTTATGGCCTTTAGCGTCGGCATCCCGCTAAAGAAAATAGCCATGATCAGCGCTGTAATTGCCGGAATCTTAGTACTGGCTATCGCTGGCACTGACTATCGGCGTGATCGCCTGAGCGCTTTTCTTCATCCCGGCATTGACTGCCAAGGCAGCAGCTACCAAGCCTGCCAAGCTTTAACGGCCGTGGGTTCGGGCGGTGTTCTCGGCAAGGGTTTAGGTTTTGGTGCGGCTTCATACGGCTACCTGCCAGAAGCTTCCAACGATTCGATTTTCGCCATTATGGCCGAAAAGCTAGGTTTTATTGGCTCTAGTGCCATTATCGTTATTTATGGTGTATTCATTACCCGGCTCAAGCGGCTGGCACAGCGCACAGCTGACCAATTTAGCCGCTTGGTTGTAGTCGGTGTGCTCACTTGGTTATCTACCCAAATGATTATTAATGTCGGCGCCATGCTGGGGCTATTACCACTAAAGGGAATTACGCTACCGCTGGTTAGCCAAGGCGGGACCAGCCTCATCTTTTTGACGGCCGCCCTAGGGCTGGCTTTCCAGATTTCGCGTTATACTAGTTACAATGTCACAGAACCAAAAACAAGCTCTTCACAAGGGACCAACGACAATAATTTTAACGGGCGGCGGCTCCGGCGGGCATATAACCCCTCTCTTACCTCTCGCCCGCGCCCTTAAAGACAAAAATCCCAGCTGCAAAGTCGTATACATTGGCTTAAAAGGGGATAAGATGGAAGCCGGCGTTCGCTACGATATTTTCGATAAGGCTGTTTACGTTTCTTCGGGCAAATTCCGCCGTTACCACGGCGAGAGCTTAGTGTCACACCTTATCGACGTTAAGACACTATTGCAAAACTTTAGGGACTTTTTTAGAGTCGTGTCGGGCACAATTTCCGCTTGGAAGTTACTGCGAAAATACAAACCTAGCGTTGTCTTTAGCAAAGGCGGCTACGGGGTAGTGCCGGTTGGCCTCGCGGCGCGCCTACTTGGTATCCCGATTGTTACGCATGATTCAGACGCCGCTGCTGGCTTGGCTAATCGGATTATTGGTCGCTGGGCGAAACTTCACGCCACTGGTATGCCCTCGCGCTATTACCCATACGCCAAAGCCAGCACTCACTACGTCGGCATACCAGTAGATGAGAGAGTGAAACCGGTAAATGAGGCGCTCAAGCGTTCGCTAAGAAACCAAATTGACTTATCGGCTGATAGCTTAGTTCTCCTGGTGGCCGGCGGCGGCTTAGGCTCACAAAAATTAAATGAATTAGTGATCCGAGTAGCGCCCCAGCTTCTAAAAAAGCACCCCAAATTGCACATTGTCCACTTCAGTGGTTCCGGGCATCAGGATTCGGTTGCTGAACATTACAGACGGGAACTGGGGGCGCAAATGCCCGATAAAGTTAGGGTTATCGGTTTTTCCAGTGACTTTTATGCTTACACCGGCGCGGCTGATGTGGTTTTAGCCAGGGCAGGGGCGACCACCCTAGCTGAGTTAGCCATCCAGCGCAAAGCGGCCGTCATTATTCCCAGCCCCTTTTTAACCGGCGGCCACCAATTGCGAAATGCTGAGCAATTAACAACATTAGGTGCAGCCAAAGTTCTGCCTAACGACGTAAGTCCACAAAAGTTATTCAAGGTTTTAGACGAGCTACTAGAAAATAAACAGATGAGGGCCGGACTAGCGCACAAAATTGGTTCGCTAGCCCGTCCTGATGCGGCTGACAAGTTAGCCGACATTTTATTGCAAATAAGCCTGCGCAATGCGGTTGCTCAGTAGAAAAAATCGGCTGAATCGGCGTAAGTTTTCTGCCCAAGGTGGTCAAAAGCCGGCGCCGCGTTACTACTTTAGATCATCTGGGCCAGCCGCTGCCAGCCCGTTTCAGAGACGACCAGCTGCCACTAAACCACGAAGCGGCATTCTTAAACGGATCAAAAATGCAGTTGTGGCGATAGTTTTGGTTGCCGGCCTCGTATACAGTCTGATTATCAAACCTCGTCCTGAAGTGTTGGTGGCTGATACCAGCTATCATCCAGCCAGCGTCTATCAATCGGCGGCCCAAGCGACGTTAATGCCACTGCGTAATCGCAATAAATTGACTTTGGATAAAAACGCCATCAGTTCCGCCATGAAGCGGCAATTTCCAGAAATTTCCTTTGTCGAGTTGAAACTGCCGCTGCTGCGTCAAATACCGACTTTTAAAATTGACATTGCCGCGCCAACCTTCAATTTAAGCAGTGCCAATAATCTATATATCGTCGGCGCTAATGGCGTCGTAGTAGCCGCCAGCGGCCAATTGCCAAATTTATCGAAGTTACCAACGGTCATTGACCAGTCGGGTTTTGAGGCCAGCCCTGGTAAGCAAGTGCTAAGCACCGAAGCGATCGCCTTTATCAACACCATACTTGTCCAGTGCCAGCGGGCCGGTGTTAATGTTCAATCGCTGACTTTACCGGCGGCGCCCCAAGCCCTCGAACTGAGGGCCAGCGGCAGCCCCTATTTTGTTAAATTCGACCTTGGCGGTGACGCCACGCTCCAGGCAGGGCAGTACCTAGCCGCCAAGCACCAGTTTGACAGCGAAAATACTCAGCCCAGCCAATATCTAGACGTCCGTGTGGCTGGAAAGATTTATTACAAGTAGATCACATACCCTTCTTTAGTTCGTATTTTGTTCATATATAATCTAATTAAAACTACTAAGAAAAAACATACAGGGCAGTGTAATTTAGCAAATGTCAAATTTTTTGTTTAGAGCCGAAAAAGCAGGGGAAAATATACAAAAATATGAAAGACCCAAAAGTCAAGCCATTCGACAAGCTCAGGCTTGGGTGTGGATAACTTTTCACATTTCACGACATAGTTAAAAGTCAGTGAGGCATTAACAATATAAACTTTTTTAATATGCGGGCTGCTATTGCAGAGCACTGAACAACAGCTAAATATGATAAATTGTTAAAAGTACCCTGCCTGAAAGGGGTATTGGTGAACATCCTAGTTCCCAATATGGCGCGTCGTGAAATCTATCTTGTGCGACGTGTGGTCTAAGTCTCAAAAACTATATTCCCTCCGCTTGTCGGCGCCTGCAATTTTTGTTTTTCGATTTTTTAAATAATTAACTATTTTTATTATTGCTACCCGCCTGCCGTAGTGGTATGCCAATCCCTCTACACCATACCAACGAACCTTGTTCGTAAAATGTTCGATAAGTTTTAATATATAATTATTAACAGATGATTACTGGTGTACGCATTAGTAAGGCTGGTGCGCAAGTTCCCTGGACCAAGGCTGAAGTGCTAGCGGGCCTAGAATATTTCTTCAAGCTATACTCTCGTTACCCTACGGCACGAGAAATAGACGCATTCGAATATCTGCCGTCATCAAGGTCGATACAAAGACAATTTGGAGGCCTTGTAGTACTCAGAAGCGAACTCATACCAAATAGCCATAACAATTTTACTAAAGGTTCTTATCGTTCGGCTCGTGCTAAAGAGTCATGGGACAGGGCTGCAAAATATGAGGAAGAGTTCTTTGGTTTTCTGTGTAAGCATTTTGAACCTGTAGCTGTCCACGAGCATAAAGTAATGAGGCCCGGAAACGTTAATAGCGACTATTATATTTACTTAAATGAGAATAGCGGGGTAGTCATTGACCTTTTCTATGCCAAAGACCTATTTTCCCTATCAAATGTTATAAATATAAAATTAAAAAGATATATGAATCTGCCAATTGAAACATATTTTATTCTGGTGGGCAATAGGCATATAACCCAAGAAAACATAAACAGCATGCTTTCGAACAGAAAAGTTGCCCTGCCCTCGCATATATCCATAAACACAGAAGAAAATTTTAAGAACTCAACTATACTCGACATCAAAAGCAGATCAATTTATTCTCGTAGTTAGCGAAGTTTGATGATGTGTTCGTTGCTGGCCGGATTGTCAGTGGCCGGCTTTGGCGCGCTTGTAGGCTGTCCACTCGAGCCGCCGCCTCTGCGGCGCCTGGAGCGCTTGCGTTTAACCGGCGGCTGGTCTTGCACTCGACTTTGTATCTTTTGAGGGTGCGTGACGCCGGTAGCCAGCTTTATAAGCTGTTCGTTGGGTGATACTTTAGGTTTATTGGCCGCCGGTTCGGTCTTAGCCGCAGCAGCCAAGCCCGATGCTTCGCGGATAACCTTCTCAACCTCCTGCTTATCGCGGCCGTAGCGTTCACGTGTCCTAGCGATGATTTGGGCCGAGTTATCTTGCGGCGGACTGGGCAAGTTAAGTGTCTTAGCCGAAAAGGCCGGCGCTTTCTCGTCATCGATCATCATGCTGATTACAAAAAAGCGCGAATGCTGCTGGATTAAATTGGCCGCCTCGAACTCGGGTTCAAAATATTTTTGCAAAAACGGCGCGTCATCGGGGCTGACCCTAAAGCTCATGACCGTACCGACGTTACCAAAGACGGCGCCGCGAACCTCCTCACTCATTTGCGATATGTATTGGTTGGCAACAGTCAAATTAAGCGCGTATTTGCGGGCCTCAGACAATATTGTGGCGAATGAATCGGTGGCAAAGTTCTGGAACTCGTCAACGTACAGATAAAATGACCGGCGCCTGTCCTCGGGTATTTCAGCGCGCCCCATGGACGCCAGCTGAATCTTAGTGACTACCAGCGCGCCCAAAATACCGGCATTATCCTCGCCCATTAAGCCGCGGCTTAAGTTGACGACCAAGATTTTACCCTCGTCCATGATTTTACGGATATCGAACGTGCTTTTAGGCTGGCCAACAATGTTTCTAATCATCGGATTGGCCGTAAAGGCCCCTACTTTATTAAGCACCGGCGCCACGGCCTCGGTGGCAAATTTATCATTCCAGCTGGCGAATTCCACTGTCCAGAAGTTTCTGACCACCGGGTCGTCAATATATTTAATAACGTCAGCTCGAAAATGTCGGTCAGTCAGCATACGCGTGATGTCGAGCATGGTTGAGTTGGGAAAATCAAGCAGCGCCAGCAGCGTGTAGCGCAGTATATATTCCAATCTCGGGCCCCAACTTTCGGCAAACAGGCGTTTGAGTACGCCGACTACTTCCGAACTAATGTGGCCTTTGAGCGATGGGTCGGAAATTTCTAACGGATTAAAGCCGATAGGGTGCTCGGTGTCGGCTGGGTTGAAGTAGACAACATCATCGATTCGGTTTTTGGGTATAAAACTCAAAACGTGCTGGGCGTAATCGCCGTGCGGGTCAATAACGGCGAAGCCCTGGTCGTAATAAATGTCGGAGATTGTTAGCAGCTCTAGGGCACCGGACTTACCTGTGCCGGTTTGGCCCAAAATGTACATGTGGCGGCTGCGGTCGGCGCGGCGGATACCAAAGACAGTGTTATCACCGCGGAAATTAGTTACACCAAACAGGCTGATTTCTTCTTCATGTCCCGGTTCGGCTATGGGGATATTAGCCGGCGGCTCGGCCGTTTTGGTGGTTGCCCAGACGATGCTGGGTGTTTCTACCGTAGTGTGCGGCAGGTGGAACAGGCTGGCTAATTCTTCTATGTTCAAAATAAAGCCGTGGTCAATAAAAAACCTGGCCTGGTATTCCAGCAGCTTATCGCGGTTAAAGCTCTCGGCTTTAGCTCTGAAGCCGTTAAGGTTAGTGGTATTGAACTGCTTAAAAGCACCGACCAGCGCTTGCATGCGCAGCCGGGCAGTCCGCTGGTCGTTGCCAGCATAAAGCAAGCGGATTTTGACCTGGTAGCCCAGTTTTTGGGTTTTGGTTTCGATGGCTGTAATACGGGCCTTGTCCCGTTCTGATAATTCCGGCTCGCTGCCGGCCTCCCTACCAGTGGCCGCCGGCGGGCGTGCCAGCGCCGCGAAAGCCTGCCCGGCGTAGCTTAAAGTTGCTGTCCCGCTACCGGACAAGATTCCCCTACCCCCTCGGATGCGAGCAATCGTTTTGGCGCCGCGCTTATGCCAATCATCGGCGATTGGGCGGGCCATGATCTGGATCCACATCTCTTCGCTTTCCTTATCCAGTTTGGCCAGTGTGGCGGTAATGGCCGCCAGGGGGTCAACTTCAAAGCTCGGAAATGTCTTAATTGGCATTGTTTCGTTGTCGATTAGGGTCAGTTCGGTTGTGTGGATGACTGCCTGCTCAAAATCACGTTCGGCATAGTCCGTTTCCGGCTCGGTAATCTGGACTGTCGGGTACTGGGCGTAAATTTGCCCCTCTACGAAGGCTTGCAAATGTTTTGGTGTCCAGATATAAAAACGAATCCGCTGGCCTTTGGCGGCAATTTCCAGGCTGATATGCTCTTGCAGTGTGCCCGACAGGCGCAGTTCGCGCTTGGAGCGCAAGATACCGTGCAAGGCCGCCAGCATCTGCTCGGCAGCCAGCTCTTTCTTGTCGTTCTCGCGCGGGATCTCCAGCATTAACAAACAATGCTCGTGATGCATCCGCACTTTTTTACTTCGGCGTAATATCATAAATCGCTTATCCAATTATACACCTCAGAACGTAGCGGAATTTCTAATTGCCAAGATTATTCGGCCAGGGCGTAAGTAGCCTTGGCGACGCGTTTGAATTGAGGCTTGCCTTGCAGGTTCAAAAGAATGGTCGTTTCTTTGACGTGGCGACTTTTAAGCACCCGGCGGACGATTTCGTCGCGGTGCAGCGGCCCGCTCTCTTTTTTGAGGACTTCGGCGATGACGTCGGCAACAGTTCCCTTTTTATAACCCCATTCTTTGAGGGCATAAATACCGCGGCCAATCAGTACAAAGCGCTTATCTTTGATTAGCTCGTTGTGGATGGCCTGAGTTGTTACGTCCTTGCGTTTAAAATCACTCTTTTTGATGGCCTCGGCAATTTCTGAAAAGTGCATTGGCTGACCGGTGTCGTGTAAGATAACGTAAATCTTGTCGCGGATATTCTTGGGATTGACCATTGGCCATTTCGTAAGGCCCCAGCGCCCGTGCAGGCTGGCGACATTCTTGGAAATGCTGGCCAGGGCTTGCACGTGCTTATGGTCGTTATTACCAACTTCTTTGGCGATGACGGCGATATTAGTCGGCTCGCCAATCTTACTTATGGCGTCAATGACCTTGCTTACGTTGTTACGAATGGCTTTTTCGCTGTGTTTGGCACTTAAACCAACAGCGTGGAAAAAGTGGTCGTTATCTTCAATCACGGCTATATTCGGCGCTAAATGGGCCAAAAAAGCCACGCGGGATTGATCAATCTTGTTATTTTCGGGGGTTAGGCGTTCGGTGATTTCTCCGGTACGGGCTACATTACCCACTTTTTGGAGGTGGTCTGTCAAAACTGCCTCTACCTCTTTGATGTGCGGCAGATCTTCGCCGGCGGCTTTTAGCTTGGTGATGACCGCTTTTTCCAGTTGCCTAACCCGCTCGCGGGTAATACCAAGTAATTCGCCGATTTGTTCCAGGGTTTCACGGCGGTCAAACAAGCCAAACCGGCGGGCAATAATTTCCCGCTCGCGTTCTCGGTCAATAGTACCAAGAATATCTTGGACTATGGCTTCGATGTCTAATTTGGTAATGGTTGCAGTAGTTTCTGCCATATTATCTCTTCCCTGTTAGCAATGGTTAATACGCTATAGGTTTCTATAATTATAAAACTTTAAATTTCAAAAGTCAAGAACACTTTTTCTGCTATTATTCTATCACGAATTAGACGGCCACGCACAATCCGTTTGTGTTTGAATTACTACAATATCGATTAGAATCTCTGTAAATATGTGGATAAAATCGCTCGCCCTTATCTTTTTTGGCCGCGTCACCAGCCTGATGTACCTGTTGGTTTAAATTAGGCTCGCTCGAGAACTCCTCGCCCCGACGGTACCGTCGGGGCTCGTCAAACAGCTCTCACGCCCAAGGTCGCCTAATTTCAACAACATTTACTCAGGTTGGCTCCGATATCCAAAGAAAGATAAGGGCTTGCTTTACAACAACTATTTTACTGTGTTAAGTGTAACGCTGCTAGCCGTGCGAACGTTTGTGAATAAGTGGGTCGGTCTGCTGAGTGCAGCCGGATCCGCCTGAGGCGGACCCGCGTGAAGCGCCCACTTATTCACAAATGTGAGTAACAGGCTAGCTTTTTTTCCCTCGGCGGAGGAACTTAGGTTTGTCTGGAGCATCGTCGAGCAATTTTTGGGCCTCGGCTTCGGCTAACTTCTCCGGGTCGGTGTTTTTGGGAATGCGCGCGTTCTTTTTACCATTTGTTACATATGGTCCGTAAGGACCGCGCAGTATCTTTAGCTTGCCAAAATCAGCAATGGTTTTGTTGGCTGCCGCGCGGGTATGGGCGGCAATCACTTCCCTGGCCTCCGCCTCGCTAATGGTCAACGGATCTTTATCTTTAAGGCTAATAAATTGCTTCTCAACTTTGACGTAGGGTCCATAAGGGCCGATATCGGCCGTAATATCCTTACCGTCAGTTGTCTCCCCTACCCGCCGGGGGAAATTAAACATGGGCAGAGCTTGGGCAAGCGTCACACTTTCAATGGTGGCGCCTTCCGGCAGCGGCGCGAAGCGCGGTTTTGGCTCGTCTTTCTCACCACTGCTTGAGCTATTGCCCATTTGCAATACCGGCCCAAAGCGGCCAAAGCGCGCTTGAACTAGTTCGCCGGTCTTTGGGTCTTTGCCGATTTCGCGGACTTTCATGGCTTCGGCTCGGCTGGCGCCAGCGGATTTTTCCACCAAGGGGTGGAAAAATCCATAGAAAGCTTTTAGCATATCCTGCCAGACGCGCTTGCCTTCGGCGATGTCATCAAGTTCTTCCTCGGCTTTAGCGGTAAAATCATAATCGACGATAGCGGCGAAGTATTTGACTAAAAAGTCATTAACTATCTCGGCCAGTTCGGTCGGCAGCAATTTGGCGCGCTCAGCCCCTGATATTACCTCTTGAGTTTGTTCTTTGATGATACCTTCTTCCAGCCTGATTTCCCGTAGTCTGCGCGCCTCACCGTCCAAGTCTTTTTTCTCTATATAGCCTCGATCTTGGATGGTGCTAATAGTCGGGGCGTAAGTACTGGGTCGGCCAATGCCTAGTTCTTCGAGTTTTCTAACAAGCGTCGCTTCGCTGTAGCGCGCCGGCGGTCGGCTAAAGTTTTCCAAGGCCTGCGCGGCCTTAAGTTTCAGAGCTTGCCCCTCTGATAAGTCTGGCAAGATCTTGTCGTCTTTACCGCCGCCGTAAACCTTCAAAAAACCATCAAAAATTAGTATCTCGCCGCTGGCTATAAATTTCTCTGGGCGGGTGCTAATGCTTATTTGTACCTCGGTCTTTTCAATTTTGGCCGGCGCCATTTGGCTAGCCACGCTGCGGCGCCAGATAAGTTCATATAGCTTTTTTTGGCCGGAATCATCGCCAGCACTCAGTGTGCCAATGTGCGTCGGCCGAATGGCTTCGTGGGCTTCTTGGGCACCGCGGCTTTTGGTCTTGTATTGCCTGATTTGAGCATAGTTTGCGCCAAAGCTATCAGTTATATATTTTTTTGCGGCATCAATAGCCAAGCCGGCCAAATTCACGCTATCGGTGCGCATGTAGGTAATGTGGCCATTTTCATAAAGTCTTTGGGCGAGGGTCATTGTCTGGCGAACGCTAAACCCTAAGCGACGGGCGGCCTCTTGTTGCAGGGTACTGGTCGTAAAAGGAGCGCCGGGAGACCGGCTGCCCGGCTTTTTCTCAACGGCCCCAACCTTAAAGCTGGCTTTTGTGAGTGCTTCCAGAAATTCTTTGGCAGTTTTATCGTCCGCCAACTTATCGCGTAGCTCGGCTGGAACTTCTTTACCTCCTGCGTCAAAAATGGCCGTTACTTTGAAGGAACTTTCCGGCTGGAAATCTTTGATTTCCCGCTCGCGTTCGACAATTAGACGGACAGCTACGCTTTGTACTCGCCCGGCTGATAATCCACTGCGGACCTTTTTCCACAGAACAGGACTTAACTCATAGCCCACTAGGCGGTCTAACACCCTTCTAGCCTGCTGGGCGTCGACCAGCCTGCGGTCGATATTGCGCGGTGCTTTTATGGCGGCCGTAATTGCTGGTTCGGTAATCTCATGAAAGACAATACGGTTGGTCTTTTCAGGCGACAGGTTAAGTAACGCGCAGACGTGCCAAGCAATGGCTTCGCCTTCACGGTCCTCATCACTAGCCAGCCAGACTACCGAACCTTTAGCAGCCGCCTTTAACTCCTTGGCGATCTTTTCCTTGTCCGGCGGCACTTGGTAAGTTGGCTCGAAGTTCTTTTCAATATTTACCCCGATGTCTTTTTTGGGCAGGTCACGGATGTGGCCAAAACTGCTCATGACTCTGAAGTCTTTGCCTAAATATCTGGCGACGGTCTTGGCTTTGGCCGGACTCTCTACTATGACTAAATTTTTTGGCATATGACTGTCAGTCTACCAATAAATGCTCAATGTTCAAGTGTCAATGTTCAATGAATGCTGTTAATGCTTTCAATGATTCAAAGCATTTAAATCATTGGCAAGTTGATTATTCATTGCTCATTGATCATTGCTCATTGATCATTGGCCGTCAGGCCAGGGTCCAGTTGCCGGCATCGGCTCGAATATAGCCGTTAATTTCTAACATTGTCAGTGTGCCCGAAAGGGTTGGCATGTCCAATTTGGCCGCGGCCGCGAGTTCATCTTGATTACATATTCCCTGTTTAATAAGGTCAAATAGCAGCTGCTCATTGGTGCTGCCACGGAATATCCGATCTATCCTTTTGGATGGCTTGATGTTTAAGGCTTGCAAGACATCCTCAACAGATGTGACAGGCGTAGCGCCATTTTTTATCAAATTGTTGCAGCCCTCACTCATGGGATTGTTTATATTACCCGGTACCGCCATGACAGTCTTCCCCTGCTCTAGCGCAAAACCGGCGGTATGCATTGTGCCGCTGTTGCGCGCTGCCTCTGTTATGAGCAAAGCATCGGCAAAACCACTGACTATCCGGTTGCGGGCAATAAAATTTGCAGGATACGCTTCGGTATCTGCCGGGTACTCACTAATCAGACAGCCACCAGTTTCAACTATTTGCCTAGCCAAGTTGAGATGCGATGGCGGATATATTTGATCCAAGCCAGTTGGCAGTACGGCGATGGTCAGGCCGCCGGCATCAATGGCCGCTTGGTGGGCGATGGAATCTACCCCCAGCGCCAGGCCGCTGATGATTACGATCCCTTCTTTAGCCAGTTCGCCGGCTAGCTGCTGGGTGACTTGTCGGCCATAGCCTGTAACCTTGCGGCTGCCGACAATTGCTACCCTTGGCTGCCATGTCAGCTCATTAGGGTGTGTGCCGAGCCAAAAAAGCTGTCCCGGTGGTGTATGAAGGCGCGCTAAAAGCGGTGGATAATCAGGGCTATCATGCTTAAGGCTATTGACTCTCACAAATATATATTTCCTAGTATTGACATAAGGTCACTTTTTTGCTAAAATTGCAACTCGTAACGCGCTCTTTGTGCGCATTACGCACCTTATACCCCCAGAAACAATGATCAATGATCAATGTTTCACAAGTGTTTAAGATTTAGTGCTAAGTTGATACCCTCCACTTGCACCTTTCCCCAGCACTTAGCGTGCAGTAGAGATAAATCTCTATTTACTTCAATGTTACATTGTCGGGCGACAAACGTCCAGCATAAGCAAAATGTTAAATGCAATGGCGTTAGCCATTGTCTGCACACTAAGTGCTGGGGATCTTAAACAACTTATTCCCTTTAACCTTGCCCCACTCCGTTTTCGGACGGCAGTTGGGAGACACACGTTCAATGTGGGTCGGCGAGTCTAACGATGCTTCCTGGGTTCGCCCGGGGACGGCTCGATATCTAGCCTTCGTGCAGATTATTCGATGCTTCGCTTATGGTGGGGTTGAAGGGTGTAATGGGCTTCCAGCGGTGCCCACCCCCTCTGGAAGTCCTTTACAAGCTAATAACATTAATTGTAGTCGATAAGGAAGTCGAAAAATGGCCGAATGTTTATTAAAAAGATTAGCAAGTGCCACGGACCAGGGCGAAATGTATGATGCGCTTGATGGTGCAGTAATTGGGCCAGGCGACTTTTCAAAGACAGTTTATGTTTGTAGTAAATGTGCAGTAGCAGTGACTGTCGAGTATCCTAGTCTGATCGTGCCAATTGAAGAAACAGGGCTTTTTATAAAAGATGATGGTGAAGAATGCCCCGATTTAGACAAAAATAGTCTTGAACTACAAAGACTCAGAAGTTTTCCGGAAACAACCCCGACCCTTTTTGATTAATAAACTTTGCGGGTGTCGTGGGGTAATTCGCCGCTGAAGATGAATTCGGTGATTAGGGCGTTTGTTTCGCGCAAAACCTGCGGCAATTTTCCTTTTTCTTCCTTAGTGAATTTACCTAGTACGAAATCTGCCGCGTCGGCCTTTTTCGCTATATTACTGCCAACTCCGATGCGCAGACGCCCAAAATCCTTCCCCAAATGCTGTATTAGCGACTTGACTCCGTTATGGCCGGCGTCAGAGCCCCCCAGGCGCGTTCTAAGCTGTCCAAATGGGATTGCCAGCTCATCGTATACCGCTAACGTTTGATGGTTATAAACACGGTAGAAATGCTGTACAGCCTGCACGGCTTCACCGCTTAAATTCATGAATGTCGTTGGTTTGCCTAAAATGACCCGGTTTTCGCCTAAATTAGCCATGGTCAGCTGGCATTTTAGATCTTTCCTAGTTGTCCAGCCGGGAAATTCATTTTTTTGGGCGAAATCATCAATTATGGCAAAACCAATGTTGTGCCTGGTGCCCGCATATTTTTTACCAGGATTGCCCAGCCCCAATATTAGGACTGTTCTGATATTTCCGATGGTGTAAAGCGGCAAAGTGACCGCAACCGGTTTTTTCTGAAACAGGCCCATGGCGCATATTATGCGCCAGAAACAAGCAACTAGAAAATAGGAACTAGTAAATACTAATTCCTGATTCCCAATTACTGTTTGTTGGCCGCTTCGCGGTCTAGTGTTTTTCTATGAACCAGAATTTTAAGGGCGTACCGGCCAGCGGCCACTTTTCGCGGAAACTGCGTTCCAGATAGCGTATGTAGCTCCAGTGTAAAAATCTGGTATGGGCACCAAAGATTTTAAAACTGGGCTCCGAGGCACGCATCGCTCTCGCCTGCTTTCCAGCAGAGCCGGAAATTCTGCGAGAGCTTTTTGCGCTGCGCTGTGTTGCTGGCTCCGCTGCTCCTTCGTCGTATCGTCTATACGTCTCAGTTCGCTGCTCACCTGCGCCTTGCGCAGCATCAAAATGCGAGCCTCGGGGATAATCATAATATTCTAATTCTTGGACTATATAGTTAAGTTTAGGCTGCCGGCCCTTTAGGGCAGCCGGCGGGTGCTGGTTGAGCGCACCTTGCAGCCAGTTATTAAGCTCGGTAGTTTTAAATTTCTCACTGCGATTGGCGGTAATCTCTAATACCAGATCGAATATCTTAGAAACGTTCTGGCCACTTACCGCGCTAGTGAAAATTAGCGGCGCCCAGGGCACAAAGGCGAATTCATGGGCAATCTGGGGAGCCAGCTGATCCCTGGTGAAGGCGTCTTTATCGATGGAGTCCCATTTACAGACAACGAGCACCAGCCCTTTGCCTGCCTCTTTAACCTGCCCGGCGATCTTTTGATCTAGCTGGACGTTTAGCTCACCGGCGTCCATTAGCAGCAGACCAATGTCGGACTCCTCAATAGCTGCCAGCGCCCGCAGCACGCTAAATTGCTCTACTCCTCGCTCTATTTTGCCGCTACGGCGGATGCCGGCTGTGTCCATTAGTTCGATTTCACGCTCGTGGTAGCGTACCACGAGCCTGTTGACATCGCGGGTGGTCCCTGCTCTCTCTGACACAATCGCTTGCTGCTTGGCGCCTAGCGCGTTAAAAAGACTCGATTTGCCAACATTCGGCCGGCCTAGCAGAGCTAGTCTAATCCGGTTACGGTCTTGCTTAATCCTGGCCTTTGGCAAGTTTGTACTAATAGCTTCCAAAAGTTCGGTAAGGCCTCTTTTTTGAGTTGTGCTAGTAGCTATGATTGGTTTGATGCCCAGTTTCTGCCAGTTGCCCAGATCGGCTTTTTGGTTTTTGTCGATCTTATTAACAACCAATATGACCGGTTTCTGGCTTTTTAGAGCCAATGTCGCAATCCTGCGATCATCTTCGGTAATGGGCACGTCGGCTTCCACCACCACCACGATTAAGTTAGCGCTGCTGGCCGCTTCGGTAATCTGTTCTTGGATTGATAACTCAAATTTATCCTCGGCGGATTTCATTCCTGCGGTATCAACTAACCAAAAATCCTTGCCCCCGTAGCTAGCTCGGGCGGTAATACTGTCGCGTGTAGTACCGGCTTCTCTTGCGACAATAGCCTCCCGCCGTCCAATTACGGCATTAAACAAGCTGGACTTCCCCACGTTAGCCCGACCGACTATAGCCACTATTGAGGCTGGTTTACTCATCTCTGTTATTATACCCACGCATTTCACACTTAGCTATTAATGACAGGTTGCATCCAGGGCGAGCGAAAGCTTTCAATCCGAGGGAGGCATAACTATAGTTATGGTGAGCGAGGAGTGGAAGCTTGTAGCCGTTCAGGTGTGATCTGGGGCGGTGGAAAAGTTGAGTTGCCAGGCGCGGCTTCTTTATTAACGTATTTATTTTACAAGCCAGGTGCTGGCGTTGGTGTTGTCGGGCCTTCAGTAGGCGCGCCATCGGGGTTTGGCGGCGTGGTTGGCGGTTCTGGTATCGGGCCTGGTGCCGGGGCGTCTGGCGCAGAAACCGGTGTGTCCGCCGCAGGCGGACTGCCAGGGACATCCGCGGTAGGCGGACTAGTTGGGGCGCTTGAGCTTCCAGCGAAGCTGTTGACTTGTTTGTTCAGATCGCTCTGTGCGTCGGCGGTACTCATTTGGCTATCGTCGCTTGGGACTGGACCGCTGATTGGGTTAGTGTCGCCGCCCCCGACGCCTTGGTCGGGGCCCCGACTATCCGTCGGGGTTGGGGCTGATGAGCCGCCGGCTGGCGGGTTAGTTGGTGCGTTTGAATCTGCTGGGGGCATATTTTGCTCGCTTTCCTTATTGTTAGTTGTTTTATCGTCGGCCTCGACGCTCTGGTCGGGGCCCCGACTATCCGTCGGGGTTGTTTCGCTTTTGGCCGCGCCGCCGCTTTCGCCTGGCTGCACAACTTCTTTAACAACGCGTACGAAATCTTCGAGTGTGACCTGAGATTTCACTAGGTATTTTACCACGCCTAGCTTTTCGCCGCGAGCCTGGTCTTCGGCCTGGCCCAACGCAGTCATCATAACAACTTTAACGTCCTTCATATCTGGCGCCGCCCGCAAGGTTTCCAGCATCTCAAAACCGCTCATTTTAGGCATCATAATATCGGCGATAATTAAGTCCGGTTTTTCTTTCAAGGCTACTACCAGTGCTTCTTCGCCGTCGCTGGCGATCAGGGTCTCGTAGCCTTCTGCTTGCAGACGCATCTCAAAAATTTCACGCAGGTTATTGTCGTCTTCGACTAATAATACTTTTGCCATACTCGCCTTAATTTTATACGCTTATGCTTCAATTTAACAACACAATGCTAGTAAAAGCTAGCCCTTTACTATTTACCATGCCCTTACCTTTAGCTATTAACCCTAAACCATGGATAACGGTAAACCCAGCACTTAGCTTAAGTATCTTAGAGACTCGAGCTAAGTGCTGGGTAAACGGATAATGTACGGTGAACGGTGAATTGTTAACGGTTAATGGGGTTCTAGTGGGCTGACTATATTGGCCTGGTTTTTCTGCATTTCTAACGCCTGCTGAGCAGTTAACCGCGGCAAGTTGATAAAAAACGTGCTGCCTTTACCGATTTGGCTTTCTACCCATATGTGTCCATTAAACATTTCGATTATTTTCTTACCGATGTATAGCCCCAGGCCGGTACCGCCAACAGTCCGTGTCATCGAGCTGTCCACGCGATAAAATTTTTGGAACAAGTGCGGTATGTCCTCTTCCGGTATACCTGTGCCAGTGTCTGCGACCTGTATCTGTACTATCTTATCGTCGCCGGTTAATGAGACAGTGATGGAGCCTTGCTGCGTGTATTTGATGGCGTTGTCGATCAGGTTCTGCATGACCTCGCGTAAGCGGTTGGCGTCAACGAAAGCATAAAACAGAGGACGTATCACCTTGCCGCCCGTAACTTCACTATTACTGCTGAGCTGGAACTTAAGCTCCAGACCGTTTTTTCGGGCATTAAAGCGGCCGGCGTCGGCCGCCTGGGCGACGATTTCGCCAATTTCCACGACGGTTGGATAGCTAGCTACGCGGCCTTCTTCGGCCTTCGAACTAGTCAGTAAGTCTTGGAACAGGACGCCGAGATGCTGGGTGGCGACGTGGGCTTTGTCCAGGTAGCTTTTGGCGTGGGCGTCAATTTGGGATACTTTTGGGTTGAGCGCTAAGGATAAATAGCCTTCTACGGCCGCTATAGGCGTGCGCATTTCGTGCGACGCGGTATTGACAAACTCGTTGCGCCGGGCTTCCTCTTGTTTTTCTGTGGTAATGTCACGGAAAACACCAACCACCCCGCTAGGCCTGTTGTTGCCCGGCTCGGTCATCGGCGAAACTATCAAAGACACCGGTACTAGTTTGCCGCTTTTTGTTCGTAAATAGTTCTTGCTGTCGCGGGTGGCCCTGCCGCTCGAAAGGGACTGCGCAAAGGGGTTGGTTTGCGGTTGTAGCTGGTTGCTACGCTCGTCGACTAGCTGCAGGACGCTACTATATTCCAAGTTAAACGCTTCATTAGCCGGCCAGCCGGTTATCACAGCGGCCGCTGGGTTAAAGAGGTGAATTAAATTATCAGCGCCCACCATGACCACACCGTCTTCAATAGCATTGAGAATGAATCCGGAGTTAATGGTTTGATCTTTAGCCGAAGCCTTGCTCCCGCCGCTGCCTTGGCCTTCCGTTTTTTTACGCTTAAACCACACGTATTATGCCCACCTATGCTATTATAGCCGTTTACCCAGCACTTAAGGCTGAGTGCTTCGCAAGTATCCGCCTATCGCGGATAGTCTCAGACCTAAGTGCTGGATTAATGCTTCCTATTATCTGTTGAGAGGCTGCTTTTTACAATAGACGTCTGTTCGCCTCGCGAAGCACACGCCTTCCGGGCCCACAGACCCTTTATCCATTAGCCCTTTACCTTTCACCATACATTATCCATTAACCTTTCACCATGAACCCCTGTAGCTCATGGTAAATGGAAAACGGGCCATGGTTAACGCACAGTAAACAGTAAATGGTAAATGGTGAACGGCGAACTATGCTCTATTGAGTAACAGCTCAAAGTACCTGGTACTGCCAAAGGGTATTTTTTGTTTGACCACGTCTTTGGCATTCAGGCTGCTGGCATAGGTGACCGTAAACTCGCCAAATTGGCTGTTTATTTCATCTATCGCCTGCGTCAGCCAGATTTCCTTGTTGACTTCGTCAAGTAAGCTGACTTGGCTTATATTTGAAGGCTCCAAGCCGTAGCAAGAAACAGCTATCATGCGCACGAAGCCGTTTCTTGGTCGGCGGTTAAACAGCAGTGTTGCTCGCCGATGAACCTCGGCATTGCTGAAGAAAGTGCTTTTAAACATCCGGCGCTCGTACCAAGAATCACCGCTGGCGTACAGCAGGTAAATCATGATACCGCGGGCACAGAGGCCCTTATAGCGCAGCTTCATGGCCGTAGTTTCGCACAGATAGGCTAGGCGTGAGCGCAGGGTTTCTTCGCTGGGCTGCATATCGTCCAGCACATACTGCCGCCCGACAGTTTTGACCGAAGATTCAAAATCATCGACTTCGTAGCCGCGCAGCCGCTGGTACCAGTCTTCGCCGCAGACGCTTTTGAAAACGTGCCGGCGCAAAACATCGGCCGGGGCATCCAAAAACTGCAAAGGAGTGTAAATTCCGCAGGCATTAAGTCGAGCTTCATTGCGTTCGGCAATGCCTGTCAGATCAATTAATTTTAAGCTCGATAAAGTCTTGTGTAAGTTTCTATGGTCAATGATATCCAGACCGTCCGGCTTGTGCAGTGAGGCGGCGGTTTTGGCCAAAAAGCGGTTAGGCGCGATGCCGATGTTACAGCGCATCCAGCAGCCGACCTCGTCGCGCAGGCGCCGCTTTATTTCATAACCTATGTCGATTAACGATTGTGCCTTGACCCCAGTGGAATTTTCGCTTTGCGAATTCCACGGGGTCAATCCCGTGGAACTCCCGCCAGAGGCGGGACGGCTGAAGCCGGTTCCACTGGGATTGAAGTTAATAATGCCCTCATCAATACTTTTCATAATGACGTTGGGCGAATAAGACTGCATGATATTCACTAATAATTGGTAGACCCAGTGGTACTTAGGCGGGTCGGTTTCCAGCATTATAAGATTTGGCGCCAGTACTTTGGCGTCGCTAAAGGTCATGCCTACCTTAACGCCGAAAACCTTGGCTTCGTAACTGGCGGCCACCACACAGGCGTTTTTGGTCAGGCGGTTAGTGATAGCCAGTGGTTTACCACGTAGCAGCGGCCTGGCCTGTTGCTCCACTGTTGCGAAGCAGGAATTCAGATCAATATGCATTGTCAAGGGCTCTGCTTTATTGATTGGTAACTCTAATTTAGGATGTGGCATAAGTAAATCCGTTTTCCATTTTCAGTTCACAGTTTTCAATACGTTTTCGGTGATCCGTTTTCTGTTTCCATGGTAAACAGTTAATTGTAAACGCACGGTAAACGGTAAATAGTTAACGGTAAACAACTCCTAGGTCGCCGCAGTTGTTAGGTTAGCTGCAGTGTATTGTTCGTCCATTGGCCCAAAAACCTTGTCGGCTATGTAGACCAGCTTCCAGGTCAATTGCTCGGCGTCAAACTCTAGCCGGTAGTCGGCATTGCCGTCGGTCATATCAAATACGTGGATCATGCGCTGGCCCTGGCGCGTCGGGTGGCGCAGGCCTTGTTCGGTGAAAACTACGCTCTTGCCGTCGTATTCCATTTTCTTCGGGAAGCAGCGCAGTTTTTTTACGCCCTGCCTAAAGTAATAGGCTACGATATTTACGTCTTTGTTGATTTCGACTACATTTTCCATCACATTATCCTCCTGATCGCTTATTGTTTACTGTTTCTTGCTTCTTGTTTTTTGATTTGAGTTATAAAAAGAAAACCGATTGCCGCTTGAAACGACTCAGCAGACGGATTTACGCCCAGCTACCAGCTAAGAACAATGACCGTCTATCATAATTCCGTTACTGGGAGCAAATAGATTCGAGGACTAAGTAGGGACTGCCTGTTTGGCTGTGTACTTTCCTGATTTTAGCTAACAGCTAACCGCTATCAGCTAATGGCTATTAAAGTCTGTGAGGAGGAGTGCCCGCCGTAGGCGGATAGGCCCTCACATGGCTAAACTAATTCTATATTATTGCGCTTCCGCTTTGCAACGGAAATTAATATAATTTTTTACGATTTGTGGTAGTATCAAGTTTATGGCTAAGGGAATAATTTCGATTATCGGAATTATTATTACCTCCTTCGGAGGTGCCTTAGCGTAATCCATTAAAAAGGATAGAAGGTGACCTCCCGTACGGGAGGTTTTTTAGTAAAGAAGAATGAGCAATTTTAAGGCGCGAAAATCGAAATTTCAGCAATAGCTTACCTGGGAGAAAGATGAAAAACCTCGTCGGCCTACAGACAATTGATGAAGCCGCCCAAAGGCTAAATAATGTGGCAATGAATACGCCGCTGCAATTTTCGCATCGCTTGTCAAAGCTTCATCGCGCCAAAGTCTATCTTAAGCGCGAAGACCTGCAGGACGTGCGTTCTTATAAAATCCGTGGCGCTTATAACTTAATTAAGTCGCTGCCGGCCAAAGAACAAAAAAAGGGGGTTGTTTGCGCCAGCGCCGGTAACCATGCCCAAGGTGTAGCCTACAGCTGTAACCGGCTAAAAATTAAAGGTACAATTTTTATGCCCGTTCTTACGCCGCTGCAAAAAATCAGCCGTGTGCGGCACTTTGGCAGCGGCTGGGTAGATGTTAAATTGGTTGGAACTACGTTTGATGAGAGCAATTCTGCGGCCCAGGAATTCTCAAAAAAACACAGCACCGTTTTTGTCCATCCGTTTGACGACCCGATAGTAATTTCCGGCCAGGGCACGGTTGGCAAAGAAATTTGGGAGAAGCTTGGCAAAAGCATCGATTATCTATTCTGCCCGGTTGGCGGCGGCGGCCTAATTTCAGGCGCCGGCACTTACCTTAAAGGTAAGAATAAGAAAGTTAAAGTCGTGGCTGTGGAAGCCAAAGGTGCCGCCGGCATGCACAAGTCGTTAAAGTTCGGTAGCATTGTAACTTTGGAAGAAATTGACCCGTTTGTGGACGGCGTGGCCGTAAAAACTGTCGGCAGCCATACCTTTGCCATAGCTTCGAAATTGATCGATAAGACAGTCGTTCTGGACGAAGGCCAAATTTGCTCGACGATGATTGATCTTTACCAAAACGAAGGGATTGTCAGCGAGCCGGCCGGCGCATTATCAATCTCGGCTCTAGACGAACTGGGTACGCATCTGAAAAATAAGGTGGTCGTTTGTATCTTAAGCGGCGGCAACAACGACATTTTGCGCTACCCTGAAATAATGGAAAAAAGTTTGGTTTATAAGGGGCTTAAGCATTACTTCATCATCGAGTTCGCTCAAAGGCCCGGACAACTGAAAAAGCTGGTAGATAAAGTTTTAGGGCCGAGCGACGACATAGTCAGATTTGAATATATTAAGAAAAACTCCAAAGAAACCGGCCCGGCCTTGGTTGGTATAGAGCTGGTTGACAAAAAAGACCTGCGTCCGTTGATGAAAAAACTTGATACCGAAGGCATAAACTACACCGCCCTAGAACCAAAGGATCTTCTCTACAAATACCTGATATAAAACTGGCAAATTTGGCCCCTGTCGTGCTATGCTTTTCAAGCAAAAACGCCTTCTTGGCCCCGTCGTCTAGCGGTTTAGCCCAGCCCTAAATGGTCCCATCGTCTAGTGGTTAGGACACCGGGTTCTCATCCCGGCAACAGGGGTTCGACTCCCCTTGGGATCACCAGTTATAAACAATTTAGGGCTGGGTCATCCAGCCAGGAAGGGTTCGCCATATCATTCGATATGGCGCCCTGTCGCATGACAGGGCGAATCCCGCCGGGGTCACCAGGTGTTTTTATGGGGAATATTTGACTTGGCCGTCTTTTACGGCACTGACCCAGGTTTGGCCGGCATTTAGCTTAATCGGTTGGCCGTTCGTGTCTTTGAATTCAATTTGGCTGGAGCGGTCCGCCTTACTCCACGTGCCTTGCACCACAAATCCGTCCTGGAATATGTATACAGTTCCACTGCCGGTTGTGCCGTAACCGCTGTGGCCGCTGCCATCGACAATGCTGTAGGGTATAACTATCGCAATTACTACTTTGGGCGCTAATTGGACGCCTGTTTTATCGCTGGCGGAATTGGTAGAGATATGCGCTCCGCTCCCTTCGCTGCGGCGGTAGAAATTGTACGCCGGGTCGTGGTCGTAGTGGACATTGTAGGCCGCGCTGGAAATGGCCAGATCGATTGTCTTGGCTGTCGGAACGGCTAATTTTTGATCAATTTTGCGCGGCCAGGCAGTAAAGGAACTGCTGGTATAACCCTTGGATTTATTCAGCTCATCTAATTTATCGAAGCTGGTATAGACGTTATGAGGTGCCGGTCGGCTGCTTTCACGCCAATAACTGCCAGAGTTAAAAAACTGGTCCAAATCTTTGCCGCCATTTCTTATTTGTGCCAGTGCCTCAGGGCTGCCGCCAACGTGGGCGATAGATGCGTCGAAACTAGCCGCCCAGTCAATGTAGTATGGCCGTAGGCTGCGTACCGGCCCTACATGCCCTGGTCGTGCTTCTTGGTACAGCGTAATAAAGCGGGTAATGCCACCCTCGGCTATGGCCTCAAAAATAACTCCGGCATCAGCGATACCCGATTGCGGGCGGGCATCTGGGCTGTTTTCGATCATTATGGCTGTAACTGGCCGTTTAGCCAGTTCCGGGTCCACTTGCGTGCCGGTTAGCGGCGATGGGACGGTTAAAGCCTTTTTCTCATTTTTGCTAATATCTATCGATGAATTAGCTCCCCCGCTAAGTAAGCTGCGGGCAGTTAAGCCCCCGGCTGCCACAATTAATAACGCGGCAAAAATTACTATGACTTTATGCCTTGTTCTGAGCGAACCCCATTTACTGCGCGGATCTAAAAAGTGGAGCTTAGAGCGTTTGGGGGGGTTGGGGGGCTCCGGGCCAGGCGGGCTGGCCGACGCTAGCCCACTGGGGCTATTGAAGGCTTGTCTTCTATTGAGCGAACGGTGTCTTAGGGCCGGCGGTATCTTAAAGTTGGGGTCTTGATTTTGCAGTTGCACCAAAATATTATAGCACGAGCGTTTTAGAAGGTTTCGCGAGCTTTTTGGAGCCGCTTAAGCGCCTCTTCTTTGCCAAGTACCGCTAGCGTACCGAAGATCTCCGGCGACACGGCGCTGGCAGTTACGGCGATACGGATGATCGGGAAAAGAATAGCTGGTCTGGTACCAAGTGTGTCCAGTAACCTGTTCAGCCGGTTTTGGATATCACGCTCCGAGAAATCACTGCCCTGCAGTTCTTTGATCACCGATTCTAGGTATTTCTTATAATCAGGTGGATTCTTTTTCAGCTGCTTATCCACTGGTTCTTTATATAGCTGGTTTACTTGCTCCGGCGTGGGCTCCGTGAAGAAAAAGCTTGTTAGCACCGGCAACTCGGCCAGAAATTTCAAACGCTCTCGGACCAATGCCAAGACCTTTTTTCGATACCCATCTGTATATTTGGATTTAAAAGCAGACTTTGGCCAGAATGCAGGTTTCTTCATATCGTTGAAGCCCAGAGTATCGATATATAGGTGATCCAATGGCTTATCTCTTATATGGACGCCGTTCATCCATAATAATCTTTTTTCATCAAATTGGGCGCCCGACCTCTGAACGCGATCCAGACTGAACTTCTCAGTTAGCTCTCTAAGTGTAAAGATCTCCTTTTCGGTGCCATCGTTCCATCCTAGCAAAGCCATAAAATTGATGAGAGCTTCTTGCAAGTAGCCCTCCCGACGGTAGTCGAGAATGTCCTTTGCTCCATCGCGCTTGGAAAGTTTTTTCTTTCCGTCAGGCCCCATAACATATGGCAGCGTTACTAGTAACGGGCGCTCGATGTCAAGTGCTTCGTATAAGTTTAAAAATTTGGGAATTGAAGGTAAAAACTCCTGGCTGCGGATAACGTGGCTAATACCTATTTCGTGGTCGTCAATAATGTGGGCTAAGTTGTAGGTCGGATAACCATCGCTTTTTATGATTATAAAATCATCAATGACTTCCGGGCCTGATGCTAAATCCCCCATAACTTCATCTTGCCATTTATAAGCCTTGGGTTCAGATTTGAAACGTAGCGGCATGCTGCCATCCCACATCGGCGAGTTTTTCGGTCTGTAATCGCGGTATAAAAAAGGCTTTTTGGCGGCCTTGGCCTTTTGACGCATCTCATCGAGTTGCTCTTCGGTGGTCGGATCGGCATAGGCCCGGCCGCTGTCAATTAGTTTTTGGCCCCAACGCTTGTAAATATTAAGCCGCTGGCTCTGGCGGACCGGTTTTTCGTCAGGTTTAATGCCGAGCCAGGCCAGTGAATCAATTATATGTTGTTCGGCTTTCTCCACGTGGCGCATGCGGTCGGTATCTTCGATGCGCAGCAAAAACTGCCCGCGTGCTTGTTTGGCAACTAGCCATGCGAATAGGGCCGTGCGAACGCCGCCGACATGCATATACCCTGTCGGAGATGGTGCAAAGCGAGTCCTAACCTTCATTAATTATATTGTACTTTAAAAAAGACCCCTTCGGGTCTGTTCTTAGTCTTCTGCTCTTTGTTTTCTGCTAATCGCAGGCGTTTTTGGCAGCTTCCAAAAGTTCTGCGACGTTGAGGCCTATGCCTTCCACGCTGATGGTATTACTGCCCTTTGTGCAAGCTGCAGTGCTTTTGTCCTCATCTTGCGATATCACATAAGTTTTATCCTGATCCTGAACGGTTTGGACCTGGGTGCTGGCGGTTGCTTTTGAAGTAGTGGCGGCTGCTAAAGAAGCCACCGGTTGGTTGGATGACTTCTCTGTTACAGTGTATTTTTTGGAGCTGTCGGTAGTTGATAAAACTGTGGTAATGACGGCGTTCTCAGCTGCCGTGATAGGCCCGATCTTATAGCCGGAAATTGGCGCCGGCAGACTGGCATTAACGCCGGCTTTAGCAGCTGCCAATTTTAGTGAAGCTTGAGGCACCTTGCGCCAGACAATGAACCCAACTACGCCAGCAACTACTAAGACCACCAAACAAATAGCCAGCCATTTTGGCACGCGGCCAAACAGCCGGCGCCGGCTGCGCGCCTTTTTGTCTGATAACTTTTTATGAGCGTCGGCGTGGGCTAGCGCGTAATCGAGGAGACGCTCCAGCCGATTATGTGAAGTTTGGCTAATAACTGTGGGCATGGCCACTGAAACGGCTGCGCTGCGGTGTGAGCGGGCGGTTTTTGACGATGATATGACTTCACCGCTTTTGGCCTCGGAATGGCGCGAAAAAGGCAGCAGACCAAAGCGCTGAACTTTAGAATTTTGGGCGACGCCGGCGGCGCGGGAGGCTCGGGCGTGATCAGGCGACAAAGTGCGGGACGTGATTTTATCTTCTGATTTGACCTGGGCCGGTTTTTTGACGACGGAGCGCATCAGTGTCTTGGAGCGTTCCGGTTTGCGGTGCCACGTACCGGCTGGTGCCTGGCGCCCCATGGCATGAATAGAGCGCTTCAGCGCGCTCTTTCTAATGGCTCTAGCGGGCTTAGTAAAGCCGTCAATTGTCAGATTACTGATGGGGTTTTTAATATGCTGGGCGGCTTTTTTGGCTGCCCCCAGTAGTCTTCCGCTTACCGCGTCATAGCGGTTGCCGTTGATTTCTATAATACTAGATGTTTTGCTCACTAATTCAGATACCCCTAAATGTGGTATAAAGCCCATGATACTCCGAATACAATTCTTATGCAAATGCTTACGCTCGGTCAACGGATAACGCCTGGTGAACAGTAAACGGTGAAAGGTGAATTGCTTTAGGTGTTAAACTAAAGCTGATGGATCCCGTTAGAACCCAAAAGACTTACAATGTTGATATGCGTCTTGAAACATGCACACGTGTTCAAACGTTCACTTATGGTTATAAGTTAAGTGGGTTCTAACGGGATGGATTTCTTAGACCCTCGTAAACGCCGCGCCCACACCGTAAGATTGGCAATTGGTTATTTTTTAACCGCCATAGCAATTGGCCTAACGTCGGTAATTTTGGTTTATGGTGCTTACGGTTACGGTATCAATACCAAGACTGGCGACATTATCCAAAACGGCTTGTTATTTGTAGATTCCAAACCCAGCGGCGCCGACATTTATCTCAATGGCCAAAAGAACCAATCTGCGACGGGGGCTCGGCTAACATTGCCGGCCGGCAATTACGAACTTTTGATTAAAAAGGCCGGTTACCGGGACTGGAGCCGCAAGTTTACTCTCGACGAACATAGCATCGTGCGTTATACGTACCCCTTCTTATTTCCGCTTAATTTACAGAGCCAGACTATCAAAGCCTATGAGGCGGCTCCATCAGTCGTGACGCAAAGCCCGGATAAACGCTGGTTATTTGTCCAAAAGCCAATAGCCGGCTCAAAAGAAATTACTTTCGACGTCTTTGACACCACTAAATTAGACCAACTGCCAGTGGCGATATCTATGCCGGCAACGCTTCTGGGCGGCAATGGTGAAGGCGATAGTTTTAAGGTCGTGGAGTGGACTTCAGATAATAATCACTTGCTGATCGAGCATAGTTATCAAGGCGGCAGCGAATTTATTGTTTTCAGCCGGGTAGATCCCGCCACTTCGTTTAACGTTAATCGCACTTTTAACCTTTCGCCGTCACAGGTTGCCCTTCGCAACCAGAAAGTCGACCAGCTATACCTTTACCAATCAGAGGGCGGCCTTTTGCAAATAGGCGACGTAACTAAGGCTACGCTTGAGCCTCTACTGAACCGTGTCCTGGCTTTTAAACCTTACGGCTCGAATTTACTGACTTATGTAACCGACCAAAAGGTCGCTGCCGGCCAGGTAATGGCCCGTATCTGGGAAAACGGCAAGACTTACCCGCTCTATACTTTCGCGGCCGGCACTAAATATTTGGTTGATGCCGCCCAATTCCAGGGACACTTTTATTACGTGGCCGGTAGTGATATGGCCGACCGTATAAACATCTATAAAGATCCCCTTAGCGGCATTAAAGACCCGGCGACTGCCAAAGCTATCCCGCTGATCTCCCTGTCCGATTCCGGCGCTCTTATGCTGGCTTTTTCCGACAATGCCCGTTTTATCGGCGTGCAGGCTGGCCAAAAGTTCGGAATTTATGATATAGAAACGCAGTCGCGTTACCATTACAGTCTATCGGCACCGCTTTCAGGGGAAATGCACTGGATGGACGGTCACCGCCTGATTGGGCTCTCGGGCGGCTCTATCATCGCCCTTGATGCCGATTCCAATAATCAGCAAACACTGCTGCCGGCAATTGACGCAGACAGCGTTTTCTTCGATAAAAACTACAATCAAATGCTTACTGTGGCGGCCACCGATAATGGAGCCGCATTGCAGCGTACAGATTTACGAGCAGGAACAGATCTCCCCAAGTAAATCCTTTAACCATTAACCTTTCACCATTTACCATGCATTAACCTTTATCCTTTAACATTTATTCATGGATAACGGTTAACAGATAACGTACTGTAAACGGTTAACGGTAAACGGTAAACGGCCGCTTTAGCGGCTCAGCCAGCCCCAGATTCGGGACCATAGGCTGGGCGCATTGCTTGCCAATATGCGTGGTTGAGGCGCGTTTTGGGGCGCTTGACCGGTGTTTGTGCTGGGGTCGGGGCTTATCTGTTCGCCTACAACAACCAAGCGGTTAAGGCTGGTGCCCGGCGGATCGCAGGTAATCAGCGAGACCGTTGCCTGTTTGTCACGCGGCCCCAAAACCGCCACGTTGGTTGGCTCAACGACTTCTCTGAGGTAGACCTGGTAGGTATAACGTTTGCCGTCTTTTTGCAGATAAAAAACATCACCCTTTTCCAGCCGGTTTAAAAGCACAAAAGCAAACTTGTACTTGCCCTTATTAAAAATATTATTGCTGGAATGACCGACAATGGCCAGGTTGCCATTTTGCCCCGGCAAAGCTGTATTCGCATAGTGAACCACGCCATTTTCCAGGGTTTTTTGAATGTCGCTTTCCTCGATAGAATTGACGCCGTAAACAACTGGTATCTGCACATTAATTTTGGGTATGATTATTTCTGGAGCGCTCCCGACCGCCAGAGCTTCACTGATCAATGGTGTGTTTGTCACGTTGCGGCTGGGTTGAATAAAAGGCGCGATAAAACGTTCGTTAAAAAATCCGAATAGAACTATCAAAACGGCTCCGGTGCCGGCGGCCAGGCCAAAAAGCAATGATTGCAGCTTCTTGGGGGGCTGGCGTTTCGCCGGCTGGCGCGTTTTTTTCATTACGCGGCTGCGCAGCTCACCCAGTGTTTTCCTAACGGCCTTAACAGTCCTAGGCTGGCGATCATGATCCCTTACGGTTTGCACGGCTTCGGGTATGGGGGCTATTGGCAATACCTGGCCGGTAGCCGCGGCGAATTGCGAGGTCGCGGCATGCATTTTATAAAACTCATTCCAGACTTCATGTTTTTCCTCGTCAGGTAGTTTCTGGTAGTATTCGTGCCACTCGGTCTGGATTTGCGCCAAGCTCTTGCCGGAATTTGTTAGGCTGTTAACGAACTGCTGGTGTTTGGAAAATTTGGTTGTCGGGCTTAGTTGCTCGACTTCTTCCGCTTCTACGCTAGCATCTGGCTCGCCGGCGTAAGCGGCTGCGATCTTTTTACGGATTAAATCAGCCGCCGGATTTTTATCGTCATCCGGCTGCTCCGAGTACTGCCTAGTACCCGGCTGTGCCAGGTGCTGTCCAGTGCCTGGCAGCGGCAAAGCCGCATCAAACTGATTCTTTTTTTGCTCGTCATCCATCCCGTTAGAACCCACTTAACTTATAACTATTAATGAACGGCTGAACACGTGTGCATGTTTCAAGACGCATATCAACATTGTAGGTCTTTTGGGTTCTAACGGGATTCATGAATTAGGCTAACCCTTATTGTACAATGAGCGGGGCAAGCTGGTAGACATGCAGGACTCACCCTGTCATGCGACAGGGTGCCCTATCGAATGATAGGGCAAAATCAAATACAATATTTACGTAACTGAACGTGCCGGGATGGCGGAATTGGTAGACGCGCGGGACTCAAAATCCCGTATCCGCAAGGATGTGAGAGTTCAAGTCTCTCTCCCGGCACCATTGGGTAGCAATAGCGTGTCGGTTCGACTCCGACCTGCGCCACCAGACTGTGTCCCTCCTTGCCCACCAAAATAAGGCTGTTGCCTATTCTCGCTTTCTAGAGTAAATTTAAGTTGTTAAATAAAAACAAAAAATGCCTCGACCACACACCGCATATTTAATCTGGGTCTTTATCTTTTTGGTCATACCCGGAGCTATTCTGTGGTTTGCGGCTTGGCAAACTTTTTGGAAATATCGCAAGGCTTTTACTCAGTGCATACTTATTGCACTCATAATAGGGCTGGCGTGGGACTTTTTTGCGATAAAAACTGAAATCTGGGGTTGGCCCGAACAGTGCTGCGCCCTGCCCAGGGTCTATGGCCTCCCGTTAGAAGAAGTGCTATTTATTGTTTTTACAGCCAATGTCATATGTGCTACCTCTCTCATCGCTAGGGAAATTTATTTAAACCACAGGAAGCAACTAAGATGAAGCTGGGACAGCTAACCTATATATTTTCCATATTTCTCTTCTCTGGCACTTTCGTCTTAGCCAAATGGCATAAGGACAAAAAAATTCTAAAAAAGTATGAACTAGTAATCCTGTTGGTTATATTATTCTTTTTACCATTTACAGCTTTTGATTACTTTGCCCTGAAATGGGGCGCATGGTTTTATAATCCACAGCGGACACTTGATATAAAACTGTCAGCGGAAATAGAAACATATTTATTCGCAGTCGGAGTAACGTGCTCAATGGCTATAGTCGCAATTGCTTCTGCCGTGAGAGTGGATCGCAGCTTAAAAGTTAAGAAAAAACAGATTCGTATGAAGCCGAAGTTAAAGCTTCGAAGGGCTTTTGGGGATTCTGGAGCCACCAGACGCTAGCGAATGCCGCTAACTCTATTTGCCAGTTAGACTCCTGCGGGGCTGGCGTGGTACTTACCTGTCCACTGCTGGCGACAATAAAATGATCGGCGTGTTTTATAATAATTTGTCCCAGGTTGCCGCTGGTCCAATCATGCAGTAAGAGGACAATATCGGCCAGCATCATGCTATTCAGCGCCGGTGTGGCTGGCCGATTAAACTTAGCTAGTTTTTGCAGTTTACCCAGGTTTATAACAGATGCAGTCCCTGGTCGGTTTATTAACGGGCTGTTAGTTGATATGAAATAATCCAATCCATCGCCGGCCACAGTTACCTGCCCCTTGTATTTATCTAATAATTTTTCAAGCAAAATTGCGGTTTCGGAGTTTCTGCCAAAATCACCGGCCAGCAAAACCCCGTCTGCCCATGCCGCTTCCTCTAGCAGCTTTGCAAGGCTTGGCCTTGCAAAGCTGCCGCTGGGCGTACTTGGAGCGAACTGGGCTTCGGGCATCATTCTGCCGACCGTTTTTTGCAATTTATCTGGCAACAAAACACGGACTAATCCGATGCCAGCCCTTTCGGCTGCGGCGTAGGCCGCCGCCGGCGCAGCAAAACCGTGCAGATTACCGCCGACAATTAATAGCTTGCCGGCAAGGCGCTTATTCTCCGGCCGGCTCCAAAGCAGGTCCGGAAATAGAGGGCTACCTTTAGTTTGTTTTAGCCAGTATGTATTTTCCATCACGCATTTCTAGTTCATAAACTATGTTTTTGCGTTCGATAACAATTTTCCAGCCCTTAGTTTTGGCGTGTTCGAAAAGTTTTTGTTCAGGATTAAAAGCAATCGGAGTCTTGACTATTTCCATCATTGAGATATCGCCGGCGCTGTCACCTACGGCAATACTGTCAGCTATACTGGCGCGATGTTTATCGATCAGCTCTTGTAAAACTACGTGCTTGCCGCCCAAATGGGCGGTCATCGCCCCTGTGAACTTGTCCTTTTCATGTTCGTAAATCGTACCTACGCAATCATCGAAACTGTAATGTTTAGCAATTTTACTGACAATTTCCATCTGTGAGCCGGAAATGGCGAACAATAAATAATCTTCTTTTTTTAGCCGTTTTACAAGCTCCCGTGTGTAGATATAAATCTGGTCTTTGTATTCATCAAAAACTGCATTAACCGCTTTTTTAAAATCTTTATAACTTAGATCCAGCAGTAACTTTTCATAAGCCACGACCAGCTCCGATTGGTAAGCGCTAAAGGCCTCGCTGTGGGTACGTTGTTTCCACACCATCCGCGCGTCGCGAATAGATTGGTAAGTCTTGGCATCAATCAAACCGCGCTTGGCCAGCGCATCAGCGATAGCGTGGTAAAGCTGCCACCTAATTAGCGTCCCGTCAATATCAAAAACCGCAAAAGGTCTCCTTGTGCTCATATATCTAGTGTAATACTAACTGGGGCATGATCGGAACCCATGACCTCAGAATGGATCTCGGCTTTCTTTATCTTAGGAGCCAGTTTTTTGGAGACTAGAAGATAGTCAATGCGCCAGCCGACGTTTCGAGCTCGGGCGTTGGCCCAGTGTGTCCACCAGCTGTAATGGCCATTGCCTTTGTGGAACAGACGGAATGTATCTATAAAACCGGCGTCGATATATTTTTGGAAGCCTTCGCGCTCTTCATTAGTGAAACCTTTTTTGCCCTTATTTTCTTTTGGCCGGGCTAAATCATCCTCGGTGTGGGCGACATTTAGGTCACCGCAAAAGACCACTGGTTTGAGCTCCTCCAGTTCCTTCACATAAGCTAAAAAGGCCGGATCCCAGTGTTCGTATTTCAGTGGCAGGCGGCTCAAATCATCCTTGGCATTGATGGTATAAACATTTACCAGCCAAAACTTGTCGAACTCTGCGGCGATGACCCTGCCCTCGTTAGCTGAATCGCGAGTTTTATCATCTATAAAATTGTATTTTTTAGCAAAACTTTCAGGGAAACCATCAATTACCTTGAGCGGTTTGATTTTGGTAAAAATGGCGGTACCGGAATAGCCAGCCTTATGGGCTGAGTTCCAATACTCTTCATAGTCGGGCAAGTCGATTTCGGCCTGTCCTTGCTGGGCTTTAGTTTCTTGCAGGCAAACGATATCCGGCTTACGTTTAGCTATAAAATCTTGAAATGCACCTTTGCGTACTACCGCCCTTATACCATTCACATTCCACGAATAAATACGCAGCGCACCGCCCTGCCGCCTGGCTGAGCCAGTCGCACCGTCGGTGCTTTTGGCGCTCTGCGGCGTTGCCGGCTGTGCTGCTCGCGCGCTGTATTTCTTCATACAGCTTGCTCCGCTTCTCGCCAGCGCCTTGCATAGCATCCAAATGCGTATCTATTCGTCATCAAATTCTACCTTCCCGGGCGATGTCGCGTTCTTGTTGGCGGCGTTTGAGGGTTTCGCGTTTATCATAGCGCTTTTTGCCGCGGCCGAGGGCGATTTTGAGCTTAATATAACGCCCACGATTTAAAACCTCCAGCGGTACGATAGTCATGCCTTGCCGCTTGGCGGCTAGTAAATTTTCAATCTCCGAACGTTTGGCCAGCAGTTTGCGGCTGCGGGTTCGTGCCGATTCATCAATTGGCACACCGCTGCTGCCGGTAATTTGGGCATTGATCAGCCATAGCTCACCACCTTTGTCTGTCACGTAGGCACCGCGCAGTTGGCCGTGGCCGAGGCGCAGGGCTTTGGTTTCCGCGCCGGAAAGAGCCATGCCTACAATTAAAGAATCACCCAGCTGATAATCATAGCGGGCTCTTTTATTGGTGATATGTCCGGTATTGCGGAGCTTCTTGGCCATAGCGCATATTATGCGCTGAAACTAGGAACTAGAAAATAGAAACTAGTTAAGAGTTCGGCTCAAGCTAATTCCTAATTTCTAATTCCTATTTACTGTCACTTTGAAGTTTGGAGTTTGCGGCATTGGCGTCAGCCACTGCCTGCTTGACCACATTCCAAACGCTAGGATCGTCTTTCTTAGTTTTTACCCAATACCACCACTCGACCCCCCAGAGGTCTATGGTGCGCATGCCGGTACTTTTGCCGTAATCAATTCGGTCTTTCAATCTTTTGGCATCCAGTGATTTGAATTGTTCGGTCAGAGTCGCTTCGTGGATATCGTTTGGCGACCACGGTTCGGCTTGAAGCTCGTGAATTATCATGTCCTTACCCGTTAGTAGTTCGCCGCCGCCGGCCAAAGCCGCATAAAACCAAGCTGGTAGCGGGTATTCAAAGTAACGCTTAGTAACTGTCTTATCCCAGACGCGTTTGTAAACGGAGATGCCAAATTTATCAGGGCGCGGCTGCCCCAGCGGCAAGCCTATCCAATTGTTGCTGCGGCTGACTATAACCGGATGGTATGGGTCCCACTGTTTCACCAGTTTGTATTCATATATTAGACGGTGGCGGTTAAAGTCCTTACACTCGCCAAAAACCTTCATAAAGAACTCATTTTCCAGCTCATAAGTGGACAGGGCCGGATTATTTTTATAGCGCTCGACCACAGCCTCTATGTACTTATACAGCTTTGGCTCCCATTCCTTATCAGCAAAGCTGACCCAAGCTGGCTCATGGCATTCCGGCCAGCGCGGCTGGCGCAGGCCGATGGCTAAACTAACTTTAACACCGTATTTATTAGCCAGCGCAAATTGCCAATCCAAATCCGAAAAATCATATGTTCCCGGTGCCTGCTCGATATGTTTCCAATAACTCACCAGCCGCACCTGGCGCATGCCTAACTCGTCAAAAATGGCCTCCAAAGTCTGACGAGGGTCGAGGCCAAAACTACGCGCATAATCCGGCACAAAAGTAGTCCCCATCACCAGCGGTTCGTCGTTGTGTTTGGCGATGTACCACTGCGCGACACCGTAACTTACGGCCGTAAAAGCGATTACGAAAGCTAAAATCACCGTCAGGATACGCTTCCAAAGCGGCTCTGGCCACAACTTCTTTAAGGTAGGTTTGAACTTCAAAAAGTGCATTAACTGTTATTCTATTAACTGACTAATATGTCCAATAAATCGCTTACGCTTAGCATAATAATACCTGCTTACGACGAAGAAGACTACATCGGTGCCTGCCTTGACAGCATTGTCGCCCAGACTGTCAAACCGCTAGAAGTCATAGTAGTTGATAATAATTCCACCGATAAAACTGTCCAAATTGCCCAAAGATACCCGTTCGCCAAAGTTCTGCATGAAAAGCGCCAGCATCAGGTATTTGCCCAGGCCGCTGGTTTTAATGCGGCCCGCGGCGATATATTGGGCCGGATTGATGCCGATAGCATTTTGCCGAAAGAATGGGTAGAAAAAGTGACCGCTGCCTTCGTGGCCGACCAAAAACTAGTAGCCGTAACTGGTGGTGCCGACCCTTACGACGTCCCGATAAGATGGGCTGGCTCGGCAATTTTCCATGGTTACATCTTTTTGGCCGGCTTAATCGGCGGGCAGCGCATGCTGTTTGGTTCGAACTGCGCGGTCACGGCCAGCGCTTGGCGAAAAATCAAGAATAAGGTGCTAATGCGGCCGGACATTTGGGAAGATTACGATATGGCCTTCTGCCTCAAGCCGTACGGTAAAATCGGCTATATTCCGGACAATTTAGTCGGTGTGTCCTTCCGCGCCATGCACACAAATTTTAAGCACCACGTTTCATACCAATTCCGTTCTGTCCGGACGTTTTATTACCGCGCCAACCCGCTGCGTTTAGGCTTTTTTATTTTGTTGTGGATTTGGACTTTCCCAGTCTACCCTTTAGCTGCCATTGACGATTGGCTTCTTAATCAAAGAACAAAGAACAATAAACAATAAGCAAAACTTATGACAATACTATTTATTGTTGACTGTTTATTGAGCGGGGTTAGTGTGTTGGGAGCCGTTAGATTCGACCGTTACTTGGCAGGCGCTCCATAAACCCTTGTTCGCTGATTTTGCCTGTTGTTCGTAGGCACTGAATTCGACAGTTTTGCTAAATGGGAAAAAGGTGTAGGCGAAGCCGTATCCCTCGGTAATTAATTTTTGCTCTAACAGCGTGTTATCTGGCAAATAAACGTAGCGCAGCAGCCGGCCGTAGCGGTCGCGGTTGGTGTTTAACGGATCGGCCTGTAAGCGGACTCGCTGGTCGCCGATTAACCGCTTAGTATACTCTGCCGCTTCACGGCCGTAACATTCCACTGGCCGCTCCGGATGCTGCGTTTCGGGCGTGTCGACGCCGATAAAGCGCACCGTTTCGACCGTGCCGTTCATATCGACGGTTATAGTGTCGCCGTCATCGAATTTCACTACGCCGTAAAGCCCGGGCTGACTGGTTTGCAGTAATCTTTCATGTCCGGTTAGCTTGAAGGCAAAATAAATGCCGATGGCGACCAGCAAAATAAATACCAGCCACCAAAACCACAACCTCTTACGGTTTGGCGAATTAGTCGATTTCAATAGTCTATGCCTTTGTTGGCTAAATATTTTTTGTCGAAGTGGTGCTTAATTTTAGTCATATTGGTAGCAATATCGACTTTTGGCAGCAAATCTTTGGGAAAATCGCGGCCAGTTAAACACAAACTGGTTTTAGGCGAGCGTTTTTTAGTAAGTTCAGCCAGTTGTTTTTTGGTTACTAATTTATGATTGACTGCATTATTAATCTCATCGCAAATCACCAGATCGAACTTACCGCTGGTAGCCGCCTGCAGGGCTTTGTTATAGGTGTCTTGGGCGGCCTTTTTATGCTGGGCCGGTGTAACATCCTTGGCGCTTAAGGAGCCGGCCTTATAAAAACCTTTGCCGCCTTTGTAAAACAGCAGCTTACTTTTATAAAGCGGCTGTATCTGGTCAATAAAGTCGTGTTCGCCGACATTCCAGTGTTTGATGAACTGGATAAAAGCCACCTTCCAACCATTGCCCAGTGCCCGGGCCATCAAGCCCACACTGGCGCTAGTCTTGCCCTTACCTTCACCAGTGTAAACCACGACAACCGATTTTTTTGTCTTATAGTCCTCAAACACCATAAAGTTATTCTACAGCTTTGATGCACTTTGTTTTATATGAACGCCCCTGACAATTGCATCCAGCATAGTACGGGTTTCATAGTTGATAGCACCTGCTTCTTGCATTGCACGCAAGGCCTGCATAACCGGAATTTCGACAGCGGGGCCCATAGGCTCATCAATACGCTCTTCGGCTATTTGTTTGATATCTTCTTTGCGGTGAAGTTCACCCATTTGGGTAATGGTATCTACCGTTTGGTCTATCAAGCCGCGCCTGATTTGACCAACTAGATCGGAATCGTTTTCTATGGCAGGGTTGACGTATTTTAGAGCAAAAATGAGAAGTTCAGTATAGTAGACTCTGCGCTGCATTTCTTTTACGATGTGGACAGCCGACATGTCCTCAATGATCTTGATTCGTTGCCTATTAGGAAAGTCTGGCGAAGGCTCAAAGCGACCATCCAAAACTGACCATGTCCGACTTCTCTGTCCTGGCTCCTGACGATCCACTCTCGAAGGCTTTTCCATACATATATAATAAAATAAAACTGCTAAAAACGCTAGATGTAGCGCCGCTTATGGTTATACTTACGCTACCTATAGCGCGCTAACGCCGCATCAATGCGCGGGCGGTCAAAACCCAAAATTAATTCGCCACCTATTTCTATCTGCGGCACTCCCGCACTGCCGCTTTTGGACATTATGTAATGCATGGCTGCGTGGTCTTGCTCGAGGTTGATTTCTTTGTACGATATCTTCAGCTTATCGAAGTATTCTCTGGCCATCCGGCAATAGACGCACCATGAGGTCGAATAAAGTTTCACAATCGGGCTCACCAACTAATTATATCATTACCCCTGTTTTGCATTTTGCACTTAAGCGTACTATAGTTAAACAATAACTAAAGGAGGTTCGCTAAAAATGAGACCTATTAATATTAACCGCGCGCTGGTTGCGCCGCTGCTGGCCGAGTTCTTAGGTACTGGCATCTTGGTCATGGTGGCACTGGTGTTGTCCCAAACGACAGCCGTACCTTATTTCATCGGTACAAGCGTAGCCGCCACGCTGGGCTTAATTTATGTCTTTTTCAATAACCTTTCAGGCTCGCATTTCAATCCGGCCATTACTATTGGCGTCTGGACCGCCCGCAAAATCAGCACGCTCTGGGGCATAGGCTATATAATCGCCCAGGTCTTAGGCGCTGTCGGTGCTTGGCAGTTGTACCAATATTTCATCAATCAAACCCTTCCGGCAAAGACTACGCCATTTGCTACGCCTTCGTTTATCGCCGAAGCCGTCGGTGCGATGATTCTGGCGATGGGTTTGACCGCCGCCTTTGTTAAAGCCCTGGACACGCTAACATCGGCTTTGACTTACGCCACGTCATTCTTCGTTGGTATCTTGGTCGCCGCTACGGCCTCAGCTGCCTTCTTAAACCCGGCCATAGCGTTGGCCATGCGCAACGTTAACTTGGTTTACGTTCTCGGCCCGATTATCGGTGCCATTGTAGGAGTCAACTTGTACATCTGGGTCTTTGGGCCGGCACCAGTTAAGGCCAAAGCCAAAGCCACTACTGTCAAAGTATTCCGCCGAGGCCGAAAAGCCAAAAAATAAAAAACAGTAACCAGAAATTAGGAACTAGAAATTAGAGCGCAGTCCACATAGCTATTTACTAATTGCTATTTGCTTTTTACTAGACTTTTCCGGTTATAAGGTCGTTTTCGAAGGCAATCATGCCGGCCAGATCCGGCGAGTAGCGTGACGCGTCAGGCAGATCATAGCTAATAATTTTTGCATAGACTGCTTCAATAAGCTGCCTAAGCCTCTGCATGTCGTCTTTGGTGGGCACATAGCCGCGTAGTATGGCTTTTTGGCTTTCGGCTTCTAGATAGACCATTTGCCCTTCGGCGGTCCCTGCTTCAGCGCCAAGCAGCAGCGTGTAAAAAATTAACTGGGTTTTGTGGTTGTGGGCTTTTAGGGCCAAGTTTTTGTCTTTGGTGTCAAAACTTCGTAGGACTGAGCCGGTTTTATAATCAACAATGCGTATATCAGCGCCGATTTGGTCGACCCGGTCCAGTTTGCCACTTAGGTAGGCGCTGCCCATCCTGACATCTTTTAACTTTTGCTCGCTTTGGCTGCCTTTGGGCAGCGTGTAACCAAAATCACCAAACAGCCGTGACAGCGTCTTTTGGCCTTTTTGTAGGTAGCGTTTGTGCTGTGCTGGCTCCATCTGTTCATTTTTCAGGCTGATTTTAAATTCAGCCACAACCTCGTCCAGGTCAAAGTTGCTCTGGTTGGTCAGTTTTTGGCCAAGGTCCAGCGCTGCGTGTATGGCGGTCCCAAAAGACAGATGCGGCGCTTTAGCTTCGGGTAAGTTCAGTAGATTTCTTTCTTTGAAATATTGCGGGCCGCCCTTTTTGATATCTAAAAAGTTTTGCAGGTGCGTGGAACTTAAATTGTATTCTTCAAGCCGGGCTTTGATAATTTCTTTTTCTTGGCCGCCTTCAAGTGCCGGCCAGCGCAGGTTCTCTTCCAGCACCTCAAGTAGCTTCAGATTGTCAGTTTGCTCAATTTTCTTGATCGGAAATGCGCTTTGCACTATCGAGCTGGCAGCAACCTCCTGCCCGCTATGGTCTTGGTAATAGCTGCTGATGCATAGGCCCGATTTTGCCCGGGTGGCGGCTACATACATCAGCCGTACAAAATCGTCGGCGTCGTCGCCGTTTGGCTGCAGCGGCAGGTTGGCCGGCGGGATGCGGCGGCCTCCGCGCGGCCGCCAATTACGCTCAATTGCGTCGACTACAAAAACCTGATCGAACTCCAGGCCCTTGGCCTTGTGCACGGTTAACAGCTGTACAGCGTGGTTGCCAGTGACGAATGGCGATTCGTCAGCAACTACCACGCCGTTTTGCTTGTTAATTTCGATAAATCTTACCAATTCGCTAAGCGTTGGTTCAACATGAGCGCCAAATTCGTGCACCGTCGCCCTTAGCAGTTGGATTGCTGATAGGCCGTGGAAATAGCGCTCGACATTTTGGTTCTTCAAAAAATAATCGCGGATTGGCGAGTTTAAGTCCAAACTGGTTCGCAGGCCGATTATTTGCTCCAGGGTTATTGCTAACGGCTGGCTGCTTTCGGCAGCCGCTAGCCATACAAACCAGTTGCCCAGTGCTTTGATTTTGGCTGATTTGGAATTTAGCAGTGATGGTAGCCACGGCTTGTTGGGGTAATTGTGCTCAGCAAGCCGCCAAAGCTCAACCGGGTCAAGCTCCCACGCCGGCCAGCGGATTATTTGGGGAATCAGCGCGTTGCAGGCGTGTTTATCGCCATTTTGGATTGCCAGCAGCAGCTTGGAAACAAGGTAAACTTGTTCCACGATCTCGTGGTCCAGGCTGTTGCTGGCCTGTTCATATCGTACTGGCACATCAAGCTTTTGCAGCAGCGCCGCCATCGTCCGTAGGCTCTCATGCCCGCGGGCCAAAACGGCGATAGTTTGCTTGGGGCTATACATTGTTTTAATCGCGCGGGCGGTTTCGCTCAACTGCAGCTCGCGCGAAGCATAGCTAAACGCCCCAATTTCGCCGGCTAGCGGCGGGTCTGCGGCCACTAGGTTTTTATCTAGCGATTTATCGGTGTTAACCAGCCGGCTGCTGGCTTGTTTGATAATTTTTCTGGCCTGGTCCAGCAATTTTTGGGTGGAGCGGTAGTTTTGGGTCAAAACGATGATTTTGGCTGCCGGGTAGTGTTTTTTAAATCCCAGCATGTTGCTAAGCTCGGCACCGTTAAAACGGTAAATGGTTTGGTCATCATCGCCAACTGCCATCAGGTTGGGCCGGCCATTGTCACTTTCGTGTTCGGCAACCAGCCTAGCCAGGCGCAGTTGGGCCGGCGTGGTGTCTTGGAACTCGTCAATCAGGACATAGCTAAATCTTTCCTGGATATCAGCCAGCATCTGTGGCTTAGCGTTCAGTTGGCTCAGAACCTCAACCAGCATATCGGCAAAGTCATAGTACCCGCGCTGATGCAGGGCAAAGCGGTACTTTTCGTAAACATCTGCCAGCCGCAGCCACCAGTTATTGCGCTGGCGTTCTTTGTGCATACCGCGCTGGCCCGCGACGCTCTGCACCCAGCGGCTTTTCCACTTGCCCGCGAAGGTAGTTTTTCCGCTCTCTTCGTCAGCGGCGATGGCTTCACCCAGGCTGCCAGCAATGATAGTTGAAAGCGACTTAAGCGGGTACAGGGCTTCGTCAACGTTTTGCTTTGTTAATTCATTAACCTTAGCCTGCAGCTCGCCAAGTTTTTTAAAGGACAGACTGGCTGCGGTAATATCTGCTAATTCGGTCTCAATTTCATCTATGTAAGCCAGATTGTGATTGATTACCGTGCGCAGCTTCTTCGGCGTTAGGCCGGCCTCTTTTACCAGTTTTATGGCATCCTTGATAGAACTAAGCAGCGTATACTGCCCGGCAAATTTTTGGGCCAAGGGGTTGTCGAATGGCAGCTTGCTTACTATCGAGTCAATAACATCCAGCTGCAGCGCCTCCGGTGCCGCCGACAACTGTGCCGAGCTCCAAAAGTAATCCGGGTAAAGGTTCATGATTTCCGCAGCAAAACTATGAAAGGTGCTGGCCTGTACTCTCGCGCCTTCCGGGCCGGTCAGCTCAATAACGCGCTCTTTCATGTTAATGGCGGCCTTATTGGTATAAGTCAAGCACAAAATATTGTTTGCCTGGGTATCAGTATTTTTTAAGATGTACGCCACACGGGCCGATAACAGCTGCGTTTTACCTGTCCCCGGCCCGGCCACAACCAGCAGCGGGCCATCAATGGCCTTAACCGCCCGTTGCTGCTCATCGTTCAACTTCTCAAAGGCACTCCCAAAAGCTGTTTTCACTCTTTAATTCTAACTTATGGCAACAAAAAAAGAGCTTTTTATGGCTCTTTCTTTGCGTAACGGTGTCACCGAAGTGGGCCGCTACTAACCACCTCACGATGGCTGATTTTATGTTAATGCCGAAGCTAAAAAATAGTCAGTGAAAATTCTTACAAAGTTTAGTAAGTGAATACGAAGGTGACGACTTTTTCGCGCTGTCCGCGGTTCAGCTCATAAACCTCCGATTTACCATGTTTCCTTACTTGTTTGCCCCAGGATTTCGGGTTGTCCCCAGGATCTGTTTGCCGGACTCTTTGCGGCTTGGCCTGGCCGACAGTAGTGGTGCTGTCCAGATGGGCGTAGATTAATTCTAGCTGATCATAGTCGTGCTGGTTGGGGTGCTGGTTTGGCGTGGGATCAATGCTGTAATCCATGCAAGTGCCCAGCGGCGCATTGTAAAAATCCTCATCTTGGTGGTCTAAGCCCAAGGTGTGGCCGGTTTCCTGGCAAAGAACTGTATTCTTCCAAGCCGCAGTGTTGTACGTGGTTGTTTTAAAATAGCTATCATTTACCTTAACTATTCCTTGGTAGATATGGTCGCCGCTTATCCAAATCCGGGCCATACCCAACCAGCCGTTGCGGCCGTAGGAATAGTTGCAGACTTCAACGCGTCCGGCAGTTGGTTTGCATCTGTTGGCGGTTGTGCCGCCGCTAACAATCGAAGTGTCAAGCACGGCTGACAGGCTCCAGTCAGCTGATGAAGTCGCCAAATACGGATCCCAGCTAGAAGACATATTGTCACCTAGCTTTAGGGTAAAAGGATTGACGGTGCGGGCCCAATGATAATTGCCCCATGAATGGCTGGCATAGGCTGGCAAAGGCGCTAACGCCAAGAACATTGATGCGCTTACGAGGCTAAACAGAAGTTTTTTAATCACGCTACTTTCCAAGTTTAATAGCTTAAGTATAGCACTTTTTGACTTTGTCAATAGGAAAAAAGATACAAAACCACTTTGGTATGCCTTGCCCGCGAGCTGAATAAATGCCTATAGCATCAAAGGCCACGCGAGTGTATGATAGGGTCAATAACTAAGGAGGTGCTCGAGCTATGAGAATATTTAAACAATTATCAAGTAAGTCTAAGCTAGTACTGCTAGTGGCGGCCGTAATTATTGTCGGCGGCGGAGCCTATCTGGTTACCAAAGACGAAGGAAAAGTAAGTGTTAATAAAGAGCTCCAGAGCAAATGTACAACCCAGGTCAATGACGAGACATTCTGCAAGTTTGCCGGCGCATTTGCTAATGCCGGCGATTACAAAGTAAGTGTGAGCTCAAGCGACCAAAGCGGCGCCTCGACCATAGAGCTGGCCAGCGACAGCAAGGGCAATAGTTCAATGGTCGTCACGCAAGGCGGCCAGGAACAGGCCAACATAATAGTATTCAACGGTGTTACTTACCTTAAAGATTCCACTGACGGCCAGTGGTTCAAATTCAGCTCAACCGACGCCAACAAGCCCGAAGTTCTGGATCTAAAAAAAGAAATCGCCAAGGGCGACTTTAAGGGCGATGCCGGCCAGGCGCTGCAATACAAGCAAATCGGCACCGAAGCCTGTGGTAACTTGACTTGCTTCAAGTATCAGGTCATCGACCCCAACAAGCCTAACGAAGAAGGCTTTCTCTGGTTCGATACCAAAGATTACCTCCTGCGCCGCGTAACCGCTAAAAGCAACGGCAGCACTACCGACATGAACTTAACCTACACGAAGGTCTCTATCAGTGAACCTTCGTCGACTAAAGACTTGCCATCGGTTAGCCCTGCGCAGTAAAAAGACCTATTCTCTGCTTCGGCCGGCTGGGCGTCCAAAGGCTTTACGCAGCTGCGTTTTGGCTTTTTCTAAAATTTGCTTTTGCCCGGCCGGCAGGTTTATACCGGCACGGTTGATATGGGCCGGCCTGGCGTCGTGTGCTCTGCTCGGCTGATCTTTTTAGCGACAGAGCTATTCGGTGCGGGTCGCGCCAAGTAAAGACGCTCTTCTCCAAATCAAGCGCATCGCTGCCTTTGGTAACCTTGTGCGACCACTTCTTCACCATACTCCTAATTTACTCCTTAAAAATTAGCTGATTATGAGAGACTAATCGACTAGTGACTAGAGAACGGAAACTACAAGCTTCCTTTCTCTTGGGCCATCCAGTTCGATTAAGATAACTCTTTGCCAGGTGCCGAGCACCAACTTGCCGGTGCGTACCGGAATTATGACGCTGGGGCCTACTACCGAGCTGGCGATATGAGCCGGCATGTGCGCCGGGTTATGATGGCGGCTATAGTCTAACTTTGGAACCATCTCCCAAATAGCCGCCGCCAAATCTTCGCCCGCGCCCGGGTCTAAATCTGCAGTCGTGACAGCGCAAGTGGTATGAGCGGCGAAGACAGTTACCGAAGAATTGTCAGAACTGACGAGCTTTTGGACTTCGTCAGTTATGTCAATAACCTGCCGTTCTCTGTCAGTATGAATCGTCAGTTCCACAGCTTTATTTTACTTCAAAAAATTTCGGCGATATTCCACTCTATTCTGATTTGCAGAAATCACTTGTCGTGCCGCTGTCAGAATCAGAGGCTGGCAGAGCTCTTACTTTGGCTTCTTCATCAGCACTCAGTAGATCGAACCAGCAAACACCGTGCTGGGCATTGCTGAAGGGGTGGGCGGCTGCCCAAGCGGCATCTTTTGAAGCCTGGTTTTTAGACCGCATGTCGTATAAACCCCAGTCGAAAAAAACATTCAGTCTGTCCTTATTCATGCCTACCTGCGTGGCGATGGTTTCGCCGGCCTTAACTGGCACTTTTGGGTTGACTGTGCTAGTTCTAGAGTCGTTTTCTTTAGCTGGCGGTAATTTATCAGCCACTGCCTGGAACTGCGGGCCCAGTGCCAGTAAATGGTCGAAGCGATAGGTGTAGCCGCAAGGCGCGATAAAATCAAACATATATTGCAGTTCGCCCATTTCGGTGTAGCGGGAGGCGTATGCCAGCTCGGCATCCAGTGGCGCGGTAACGCTTACACTGTTATCTTTTTGATTATCAAATCTAAAGCCGCCGTGGGGCTTATAGTCGCCGCCTCTGGTTTGCCCGGGATACAGGATTGATGTTGCCAGGCTGATGTCAACTGGCAATTTCACCAGCGGCTCCGGACAGGCCGGCGGCGTGCCGCTAACTTTCCAGCCGTCCTGTGTCCGTGCCCATGTAACCTTTTCAGACTTCCCAGTTTGTGAATCTGTAACCTGAAAAGTCGTTTCGCTTTGTGATTTTAATTTATAGACTCGCCAGCCGCCAAAACCAACTAAACCAATCACAACGACGCTAACAATCAATATCACATGATGAAACCCGCTCTGATTTTTATGCTCTCGGCTCACGGCTCTATGCTCATTTATTAACATTAGCACATTCGGGCTTTGTGCCAAGACCTCTATCTATCAGATCCCAAAATTGCGCTTTTTTGTAGGATTTTCCATAGTTTTTTGAATAACTTGGGCGTATAAATAGAAATATTATAAAAAAGGAGGATTTATGGCTTTAGCAAATTCAAAAATTATGCCGACATTGCCGGCTGCCGATATGGAACGGGCAAAAAAGTACTACCGGGAAAAATTGGGGTTTACACCTGTCAAAGAAATGCCTGAAGGGGTGTTTTATGAGTCCGGCGCTACCAGCTTTATGCTTTTTCCTTCGCCAAACGCTGGTAAATGCCCAACTACCTATGCTGGTTGGGAAGTAAATGGCATAGAAGCTACGGTCGCCGATTTGAAAGCTAAGGGCGTAGTTTTTGAGGAGTACGATACCCCCAGCTACATGACAGTCAACGGCATTGCCACTATGGGGTCAGTCAAAGCTGCTTGGTTCAAAGACTCTGAAGGCAATATTTTAGCCATTTCCCAAATGTAGTAGGACTCCGGTTATTTTCCCTGGCTGGTTTTAGCCTTTTTAAGGTTACTCAAACCTAAGGATATTGCTGCCCCCAAAAAAGCCAGGCCGGCAACCATGTACGTACCGTAGCGAAAGGCCTTAGTTGAAGCTAAGCGCAGCGCCGGCTGGCTTTGATGGAGGTCAAGTGGCACGGCGCTCCTGTCTGAAACATCGCTGAAGAATACTAAGGAAATAACCATTCCGACTACGGCAACTGCTACCAATCCACCGACACGGGCCATGGTGTTATTGGTGCCCGAGGCCAGCCCGGAAAATGAAACCGGAACTGACTTTAAAGCTAAGGTTGTAATCGGCGCGACCATTATCGCCAGGCCCAAGGAGAAAAAAGCTATTCCTACCCCGCCCCACAACCAAACGTTGGCTTTAGCGGTAATTAGGGTGAAGAACAGTGTGCCTATCCCAATAAGCCCCGGTCCGATGATCAGAAGTAGTTTTGGCCCTATGCGATCAGCCAAACCGCCAAAGTACGGTGCCAGCAGTATCATGACTATACTGGTCGGTATATAAAAAAGGCTAGCTGCCAGCGGCGACAGGCCCAAAAACTGCAGGTACAGACTAAAAAACAGCAGGCTGTTGAGGGCTCCATAGACAAAGAATGTTGCCAGATTGACTAGTGTGAAATTACGGATTTTAAAGAGATTCAAGGGCAGCATCGGCTGCCTGGCGCGCAGCTCAGTAACGATGAAGCCTATAAGTGCTCCTATGCCGGCCAGCAGAGCCCAGCTTAGATGCTCAAAGCCGGTTTCAGCGCCTTGAACTAGATAGTAAACAATGAAGCTAAGAGCTGTCGCTATCAAAACGCTGCCAGGGATGTCAAGTTTGGCATTTTTGCGCTCAGGCTTATCTTTTGTGGCTTGAGCAGACCAGTAAAGGACTAGTGCAGCCAGCGGCAGGTTAATGAAGAATATCCAGCGCCAGCTTAACCACTGTGTCAATGCCCCACCCAACGGCGGGGCGATGACGATGGAGATGCTGGTTAGCGATGTCCACAGCCCGACCGCTCTGCCGGCGCTGTCGCCGTAAGCTTTTCTTAACCAGGCTAGCGAATTAGTCGTCACTAGTGCCCCGAAAATTCCCTGCAAGACCCGGCTGGCTATCATCCAGGCACTGTTTGGTGAAACTCCAACTAAGGCAGAGGCCAGCGCGAAGCCAACGACTCCCAAAGCAAATACTTTTTGATGGCCATAACGGTCGCCGATGGCGCCGCCTATCAGATACAGGGCGGCAAGGGCTATGGAATAAGATAAAAACACCCACTGTATGCCATGGAGGCCTAAATGAAGCTGGGACTGGATGGTGGGCAAAGCCACAGTCACAGCAGTGGCATCGATAAAAGCCAGTGACGAACCCAGGGACGTAGCGGCCAACGTAGACTGACGAGGCTTCAGTATCATCTACCTACAGTATAGTGATTCCATATAGATTTACTTCCTTCTTCTCTTATCTCGAGTCCGAATTTATACACGGTGTTGGTGATATAATATCGGCACTTATGGAAGAGTTTGATCCGGGGACCCCGATTCACCCCTCTACCGAGCACCCGGTTGGTGAAGGTTTCGAAACTGATATGAGAAAACCCATGGCGCTTCGGGCTAATAGGTTGCTCAGGAAGTTGACTAAGGCGGGGGCCAACGCCGAAATAGAGCTTGGCGAACATGGAAGCGTTGATATCGATAATGTTCGATTCCGAGATGCAGTAAAAGAAGGCCAACTTCTAGCTTACATACGCCAAGAAACAGGCGAACATAAAGTTATAACGGCAACGGTGGCGCTAGGCATCGTTGCCGCCGGCGTTTACGCCATAAAGCACCGCAAAAAATAATCTGTTTTCTTTCGAGTCCGAATCAGAAACTTAATTAAGATTAGGGTCACCCATTTCGGCGTGCGGGTTCCAAGATGAACTCCAGCGTCGGAAGCCTACGGATCTACTGCGGCCGGTGGTTCCGGATTTTGACGGGCTAAGATAGATGTTCTCTGGTCCAACTCCGTGAGCTTCAGCCATGATGTCTCTAACTTCATCCTCCGACATATTCAAAGAGTTCACGTGGCCCTCGGTAATCCTTCTGCCATCTGCTAGAAATGTAACTTGCTCAGCTTCGGCGCGTAGAGCCTTGGCTTCTGCCGGGTCGGGAAATCCTTCTTTCATAAAATATAGCTTCAACTATTTTATTACTACTGTCAACCTCTTTATTTTTAGGTTCGGGGGAGAGAAATTGCTAGTTTTGATCTTGAAGTGAGGTGTCGGATATTACATCTTCTAAAAGTCTTTGGGCTGCGCTTCGAAGCATAATCGTCTCTGTATTAAGGCGATGGGGTCTTTCTTCTAAGCCTGTTTTCAGCCCGTAAACTTCGTAGCCGTCTAAATCGTTTCCTTTTATATAGCCTTTCATTTCGCTATCTTTATAAAATTCAAGTACTATGCCCGGTTCCATAAAGTCTTGGGCCTCAAGACCACTTAGCATCCATACCGGCATGCCTGCATTTTTAAAGCTCACGCGTTCATCTTTGTAACGCTGTCGGCACCCTGGGTCGTTGATTGCGTCATCATGGCTGACGGTAAGTCTGGGTACTTCGGGTGTAGTCGGATATTCTTCCATATACTATTAAATTTATACAGAGTTCGTAGCTCACGCAAGCACAAGCGGTTTTTCTTGGAGTCCGATCTGTAACGTTGTGACGTCAAGACGTCATGGCTTGATGTTGCGGTTTTTGTCGAGCCCGCTTTTCACAATTTCCCATTCAGCGACAGATGGGTGTTTTTTGCCATGGGCCGTTTTTTTCGAAGTTTCAAAATTCTTCACAAGCACCTCAAAACGCTCGTTGATTATTTGCGATATGGACTTGCTTTGCTGCAAGGCTCTAAGTTGCAAAAATCTCTTTACGTATGGCTCTAGGTAAATTGTGGTCTTCTGGGTTAGTTTACTCGCCACTGTCTACTCCATTCATCTACTTTATTTTGTTTCACAGTAACGCGGTGACGTTGTGACGTCAAGACGTCGTTGCGAGCCAATATTTTCTTTTGGTGGCGTACTTGGAATTGCCCTGGGATTTCCAGGGTTTGCAGAGTTTGCAGCCTCGGTAGCCTGGTTTTTTCTTATGATGGGCCATGATGAGTTAATCCTTTGATATTAAGCAGCTTGAACGGGGATTTTATCTGTCAGCTTAGGCAATACAGTGTTCTCGGAAGCGGCTAACACCTCAACGCCAACTACCTTGCCGTCTTTAGCATAATCTACCAATACATCGTCGGTGACTTTGCGAGTTTTATGGTATACCGCCTTGTCATTCAACTTTATGTACATGGCATCAGTTTTTTTGTCGTATGTAATCTTCATGGGTTCTCGTCCAAAAAATATTGCGTTATCACTATTATTGTATCATCCTCGCTGACAGTCACAACCTCTAGAGTTTCTCCTTTGAAGTTTTTACGGTAAAGCGTCCTATTTCGGTAAGAAACTGTTGCCCCATCTGGTAATTGTATCGCTTCTATCACCATATCCCGTTTAATCCTCGGGCGGTTGCCGAGTTGTGCGATCGCGTGATCAGAAAACTCAATCTTCACAGAGTTATCCTATCATATCCCAAAGATAGTTCTTGATCTGACTTCACGACGGTGTAGCGTCATAACGTTGTGACGTCAAGACGCCATTGCGAGAGAGGGGCAAGTGGGTAATGATTGTGTTATTAGGCGGGAACTCCGGAATCCATTGAGTGTTCGAGAAGGCGGATGGTGCGGGTTAGCGCAGTTAGGCCAAGACGGCGCACGCGGTCGGCGTGGATGTCGATTACCTCGACTAGGGTCGGCAGCTGTTCGTAATTAATAGTGTTTTTTGCCCGGGCCGGGTCTACTCCAGCTCTTTTGGCAAGACGGCGCTGCGTTATTTGGGCGAGTTTTTCCGGATCACTATAGTTAGCGAGTACACTTCTATCAAAATAATCCTCAATGAATCGGGTGAATCCATGGGGAAATTTTCCTTCGTGTAGCGCCGATTCTTCATCCAACACATATTCGGCCAGTGTTTCAAAAGCCGTCAGCGGTTCGCTCTGCTCGGCCAGGGCGCCATCAAGCATCATGTCCGCCAGCAAGTGGGCGCTCAGGCGCGCAGTTCGGCGGCTGATACCAGCAGCAGACAGATGATCGGCTAATCCGGTGGTTATCTTGAGCTTTTCAGGCTGAGCGTCAAAAACTTGGTCGGTCCTACGGTGAAGATAGATGCCTAGATCAAGTGTTGGGCTTATTCTTCTAATGTCTACACGTTCGCCTTCGTAATCGCGGTACATCCCGGCAAAGTCCGGCAGCACGCTGCCGAGCGCCAAATTAGGCGTAGCTGTACGCATGACAACATCCGTCACATAGTTATGCGCCAAAACATTAGGCATTGGCTAATTATATCCTGCCGCTACTGTTTTTGACCCTACCAAAATACTTAACCGGTCAAGTGTCCCCTGCTTTATTCAGAAATCGGTCCCAATTTTATTGGTCGCGTGGTGGTTTGAAATCTGGAGATAACAGCTTACTAATATCCTCGTCTGTCACAACGGCCTCTACCTCTACGTCTTCAATTCCTTGAATTTTTGGTTTAGGAGCCTTTTCACGAATTTGCTGTGCTAGTGCAACTGCTTTCTTGCCCAATCGATATCGCTCGCCTATGTCATCGCTCGCAAAAGCAGGTACTCCTGTTTCTTCAGGAATACTTTGTATGACCTCGTCTGTATGTTCGGCAAATTCATCAAGTACCTCAACAACACTCTCGTAACTGATTGGAGTAACGTAGTGCGGTTCGCCGTCTTCCTCCCAACCAGCTATATATGCTTCAAAATCAGATATAGATCCCGTGTTCCCCTTGAGAGCGAGATTATAAATGTACTCCCTGTAGGCTGCTCTGACGGCCTCGGGCTCATCGCCATGAAAAGCAAGCTGGTAAGGATGCGAACTTCTGCCCGTTTCACGAAACTCCATATACTTGATAATACCTCAAATTTAATTCTAAATCATAGTAGGATTCAAGATTCGATCCGCTCGACTAGCTCGGGATAAATCCATTCGATCCGCTCAGGACGGGAGAGAGAAATTTCTAGCTATTCGCAGGCGATGCCATCCCCGTCGCGGTCAAGGTCGTAAATATCAGAGCCTCTGACGGTAATTGGGCCGCTTACGTAAGCTGGGCCGTTACCGCTTCCTCCGGCACAATCGACATCTGATGCAATCGGCACACACCCTGAATAATTAGAGTCGCAATTCGAGGGTTCTGGAGCCGGAGCTGGCGCTGGTTTTGCAACTTTAGTGCCCTTTGCTATAACTTTTGCGACTGGTTGAGTTGTTATCTCTTCTTTAACTAGAACTCGGTTGGTTTCTTTATCATTTGTATAAGTAACGTCAAAAGTTTTTGTTTTTACTCCGTTAACTCCTTCTGTCCGTACTTCTTCTTTGCCGGAAGTTAAGTTAGAGTCGTTGATAGTTTTGGTTTCGAATGGAATTTCATCGGTCGTTTTTTCAGTTTTAACTTCTATTTTATCGCTCTGGACCTGAGGCGGCGGTTCTATAGGCGGCTCTGTCTTTACCGGGTTACCTACTGCATTAACAATTGCGCCAGTTGAGATCACCGCTAAAATAAACCCCGTTTTTCCAACTAGAGATAGCGCCGAAAACCAGCCCTTGAATCTACCAAACATACCACCCCCTTTTATCTAATTCTGATTATACGCTTCCTTTAATAGCGGTTCTGAAGGATTCTTCCGTTTCTTTATCCATGAAATACACATAGACTCCGAGGTGGGCGCGGCTGAGCAAGACTCTGTAAACATGCTTTAGATGTCGGGCGAACTGGTCATTGCCCCGTTTGGCTTGTGAATCATGGGAGTTCTCAGGCTGCGCGATCCAGCCAATGTTTTTACGATATACAAGGTCTTTGCCGAAAATTACTCCAATGTAATCGAATTCAAAACCCTGAGCTGTGTAAACTGTTCCGACCTGCTCCATTCCGCTGTCATCAGTTGCCCATTTCCAAAACATATCCTTATTTTCCCAAGGCATCTCAAAGTTCCCAATCTTTACATCTTTGACTAATAATCCATCTTGATTAGGCTTGCTCCATGGCCAACAGAATCCGGCGGCAATTCGTGCAGAGTTTGTCTTTTCTTCATTGCGTCGACGGATCTGAGCCATCATCTTTTGTGGATCATCAAAAATTTTAAACTCCATTTTTGGATCAAATCTGGCAATATCCGATGGCCGAATATCTAAAGCATCATCAAGCCATTGAAGATATGCATCGGACCCTGAACATCGAAACTGGGTAGTGAGCTCGAATTCTTCAATATCTTCAGGATCTATACCAACATTTGCTGCCGCTTCTTTAACTAGTTTTACGCTACCAATTTCATTTGGTCGAACTATTTGATATTCATCGATAAAGAATACTGATAGTTTGGCTGCTTTGATTATGCTATCGACTTGCGGGTCTTTAGATTTATATACCGCAGGCACCCTAAAGTCACTGCTATCTTTACGAAGCCGATGGGCTTCATCGCAGATTATAACTTCTACAGAATTGGGTTCTTGATTATTAAACGCGTAAAAATATTTAAAGAGTTTGCTTGCTCGAGTGCCAACAATTTTTTGTAAAGTTTTAGTAAAAGCTGCAGCTCCGGTCGCATGAAAAACTGTGCGGCCTTGGCGCATTAGTTCTCCCATTACCTCAAGTGCGATTACGGATTTGCCGGTACCCGGGCCTCCTAATAGTTTCTTCGATGGACCGATTGGACTTCTGGCAAATCTTTCGTATAGCAATTGCCCGCCACCTCCACGTAATCTTGCTTGCAAATATCTTGCGAGTTCTATCGAATCCTCTTTTGCAAAGACAGGGAATTCTTTAACAATTGCCTTAAAGTTGTCTGATAGTAAAATTGAAGCACCCTTTTTTGAATAGTTATGAGCGTATACGGATGCACTTAACCTTGGTGCGTCTTTTTCGCTAAAAATTTTGATAAAGTCTCTTAGGTGAAAGTAGTAACCTTGAACTTGTAGCGATGGATGCGGCATCTCGCCCTTAAAATAGCCATAATTAACTATCAAATTACCTTCAGATTCAGCAAGAATAACATTTTCATTTGACCATTGTTTCAATTCAAGTATTACGACATTATCTTGATCTTCTGTATCTCTGCCGAATAACAAAACATCGATTCTTAGCGAGGCATAAGGCAGCTCGTATTCGACAATTATATGATTATCCTTAAGCTGGGCATATTGGAAGGAGTTGTTAAGGATGGCGAGGGAGTATTGCCATGATCGATACTCTGAGTCACCAGGGCTTCTGTTGTAGTAGGTTCTATATCTTTCAGCTGCTCTATCAGCGATAGCATTCTGCATTACGTCTTTTTGGAATCGCTCAATTGTGTCTTCGTAAAGAATCATCTTGATTTACAACTTATCGTATTTTGTGTGCTTGCCTTTCGACTTCTGCACCGGATATCTTTTCTCATTTTCTTTGAGCTTCATCTCGAGGGCCTGCCTTATATCAATTCCCAAATCATTGCACATCAACAGAACCCAGTACAAAACGTCGGCTAGTTCTTCGCCAACCTCACTTTTACTTGTCTTAAGATATTTTTTGATTTCCTCTTGGTTTTTCCATTGGAAATGCTCAAGTACTTCTGTAGCTTCGAGGACTAGGGAGAGAGCAACATCTTTCGGATTGTGAAACTGTTTCCAGTCACGCTCATCGCGGAATTCTTTTATTCTCTCGGAAAGTTCTTTTAAATCTGACATATCTTATATCAAGTCTTTATCCTTCAAACTCTGAAATCCGTCAGTTGTAACAATTATGTGATCAAGAAGTTCGATCCCAATAACTCTTGCTGTTTCAGCAAGGCGCCTTGTTAGTGCCACATCTTCCGGTGAAGCCTCTGGATCTCCAGATGGATGATTATGCGCAATTATAATTTGAGAGGCAGATGCCTGGATGGCTTCTTTAAATACCTCGCGTGGATGGACAACGCTTGCGTTAACCGAACCCAATGAAATGTTACTGATTTTGATCAAATTGTATCTGGAGTCCAATGACAACATAACAAAATGTTCTTTTTTCTCTCGGCCGATGAATTTTTGTAAATATTCTGCGATCGCTTGAGCTGAGGACATCGAAACTTTACTTCGAAGAGTCTCCTTAGAATATCGCTCGGATATAGCTTGGAACAACTTTATTCCGAATGCATTAGATGGACCAATGCCATTAATTTTCTGTAATTCCTCAATGGATGCATCGAGTACTTCGCGCAATCCTCCAAACTCTTTTATTGTTTCCTTTGCAATCTGCTTGCAGTCTTTTCTTGGAGTGCCCAAAGTTAAAAGTAGTTCGACAATTTCATAGTCGTGAAACCCAGCAAGTCCCGACTGTAGAAACTTATCTCGAAGTCGTTTTCTGTGCCCCTCAACAGTATTCTTATTTCCTAGAACAATTTTATCGGACAAATTTAAAATATGCGGCATTCAAAACTCCAATTGACTAGATTATAACCCGAAATTAGCTGATAGCTAAAAGCTAACAGCTGGTAGCTTATAGCAATGCCAACAACCATGACCAGCGGAGTCACTAGTCCCTAGCAAAAAACAAAAGCCACAGGGGCAGGCTGTTTTGGGAAGAGCATAGCTGGCTAGTTCGTTGTGATGCTAAAAGGCAAAGTGTGTTTCATGATTAAAATAGACACTTTGCCGTGGCGGTCAGACAATTCGACAGAATGGGTCCCATCTGGCGGAATCCAGCCTACCCCAGTTTTATCAGAAAAAACATCGGATATATTTGCTGGACAAACTGTTTCCAGGACTTCTTTGTCGTCCACAATATGTACGATGGCACCTATGTCATGGAGGGGCGCTTCAATTCCAATAACCCGTTTCAAGGCGCCATTTGCAAAATCCATGAACCATGTAAGCTCACCGGGATCAGTAGCAGGAAGTTCTTGTAAACTCGTTTCTTCGTTTTCCATGAAATATTCAATCGGCATTCAAAACTCCAACCTGTGGTGAGCTCGTCGAACCATTGGGCTAATTATACCCTCCTTCGCTCGCTAGAGCTACGGAGGACAGGCCCCCTCGTCGCCTATTCTGGCGACGGACAGATCATTCGTTCACCGTTTACTGTTCACTGTTGGGCAAAGTTGTTCGAGCGAAGAATACAGGGTACAAGGCTTAGCCGTATTGGGCAGCGAAAAGTTGTGCAGCATGCTTTACTTGCGGATCTGGATCTGACATTAGTGTTCCCAGAAATCGATCTGCTGTTTTTTGGTCCACTGCGCCTAACCTGTCTAGGCCATCCAATGCTTTAATTCTTGCCTGCGGGTCCTCGCTACTGACGAGTGCTTCGTATAGTCTGAGTGCTTGCTGAGGATCTTCAAAAACCCGATTAAAAATAAAATCCTCCTCTGTTCCTATCCAACCCTCTTCTTCACCACTCCGCTGAAGTTGAAGTGATCTTGCATACCCATCAACAACAGTCGACCAATCAGTTATGGTTGCGGCTTCTTCGGGTCTTCTCACTCCAAACCTCCTTAGTTAAATTATATCCCTGTTCTTGCCGATTCGCTAGGGGCGGAAGGCGGGCAAAGCGGGCGGAGAATACAGGGGGTTGTTTTGTGAGCTGGTTTATTTATATAGACTGATGTTGCCACTGGCCGAACCGGCAGAGCCGGATTAGCGGGCACCTGGGACGTAAACCGTACCACCTGATATTGTCCAGCCAAGGCTTATGGCTTCTTCCGTCAATGATGCTACGTTAGTCGGACCGTTATAATTGGCTACCGTTAGACTTTCACCGTTTTCAAGCCAAACAGTGAACTGATAGGTACCCCTGCCACCGGAAATCTTCGGCGTAAAACTTGTTCCGCTGGCCCCGACGTTTGCCCGCGCTCTGCCATAACTCCATTCTTTAGAAACTTTTTTTCCGGTACTACAATCTGTATACGACGTAAGCTGCCCCGCGGAACAAGCCTTAATAATTTTCACTGTCGCTGGTGTTTCGGAGGCCGGCGCTGGGGCGGACGAAGCCGGCGCGGTGTAGGGCGTAAATAGTCCGGGTACGGCCTGGGCAATCAGGGCTATGGGCACGCCATTGTTGGCATCCAGTTTTACCATAGGCAAAGTCTGGTTGATTTGGCTGAGGTCGGTAGTGTTTAGGCCAATTGTAGAAGGCCCGGGTTCCTGGAAGAGCTTGGCAATATCTGTGGTTTTGTCGCCCGCCCAACTGGTCCAGTCATAAAGCGTCTGCATATTACCAATGCCATTTTCCTTCAAATTGTCGGCAACTTTTTTGACTTCATCGCTCTTGCCCATGAATTTTTTAATAGAGTCAAAAGTCAGTTTTCCGCTGTCATCACTTAACGCTTTTTTGATATTGGCGAAATTAGACAGGGCCTTACCCAGATCTTTGATACTGATAAGCGTGTTGGCATATTTCAAAAACGCCGCGTCTTTGGCTTTGGCGAATGTTGCACCGGTCTCTTTACTAAATAGACCGAGATCGGCGCCGTTTTGAACAATATCAAGTGTCAGATTAGCCCCGGCGACTGAAGTGACGATGATGTTAACGGCGTTAGCCAGTTTTTGGGCGCTACCTAGTAGGGCCAATTCGCTGGCACCGGTATAAAGCCCGCCGACGAATAGGGCGATATTGCTACCAGTGGCGATAGCTTGGGAGGCCACTGCCGCCTGCCCGGACATATTAGCGTAATCGACAGCGTTAGTGGCGACCTGGCTGTAGAAATTATCGACGATATCCTTGGCGTGCTTTATGTCAGTATTGAACAGTTTGGCGGCCGTTTTTATTCTTTCACCTTGGGGCGCCACATCGATGGTGTTGAGCTTATCCATGTACTCTTGGTCTTTTTGAATAGCGTCGCGGTGTTTATAGAACTCTTTGTATGACGGATCAAGGGCATAGGCCTTTGGGAAAAGCCAACTATCGCCGCTAGAAAGTTCTGGCTCAACATAGTTAGGTATAGCGGCGGCCACAGCATCGAAGTTTTTGCTGGCATCTTCGGCTGCCAGCCATTTATCTTTAACCGTCTGGCCGAGTTTTAGCCAATCATCACGAGACATTTCGCCCGGGTTGGCTTTTAGCCAGGCGTCACTATAAACCTGGGCTTCAGCATATTTAATAGCCGTGTCGGCCAGAGCTCCCTCAAACAACCGCCCATATATTACATCTTGGTCGGTAGTCGGTTTGGTAATAACTTTGGCGTTATTATTTCCCATGTTGAGCAGCCCAATCAATATAAAGATGATGACAGACAATAACGCAAACAAACCGCCACTAACGGCTCGCTTAGCCCTGCTTTTAAAAACTGGCGCGAATACCGTAGGCCTGATGAAACCGATGGTCATCAACACTAGGCTGACGAGTAGTAAGGCTACGAGTGCTGTGTTCATCAAAACTCCAATTGGGCTAATCCTGTAGTGAGCCCGCCATAGGCGAGTCTACGTACGGGGCTAATTATACCCCTTAAATAGCCGAAAGCCGAAAGCTAACAGCTGGTAGCTCGTAGCTTAGACTCAGGAATCCTCGTCTTCTTCTGTCTCTTCTCCCATCCAGCCCTGTTCTTGCCTATCAAAATGCTCTGTGCAAAAGGTTTCGTGAATATCATTGGCTACAGAAACCCCCATAGCATGTGCTACATGCTCGTTTACCAGAGACAGGTCACGCTTATTTTCCAAGTACCTCTTGAAACGATCTCTTAGCGCAAACGCAGTTAAACCGGAAACGGTTAAAAGCCCCGCAGCTGTTGTTGCTGTCACGAAATCTGATTCATGGTATGCGACTTCTAAGCCAACCAAATAAGCAGTGGTAAGTAAGGTAACTCCGCCAATTTTTGTCATTGATTTAATGAATTTTTCGTCTGCCTTCCTGTCGCTCCACTCCACTAAACACTGGGCGACCGGCTCAGCCATAAACGCATGGAGAGCGTAAACTATAAATTGCGATGTCTCTTGGCTTACGGCTTCCGGCAAAGGTATCCCGTGTTCCTCGACAATATTTTCCGCAAGCTCTTCTTCGTCCATGCCGGTAGTTTCCATAATGCCGGCAAGGACTGTCTGTCTGATCTCCTCAGTTGATTTGGTAGAACCCACTGCAATATTTATTCTCCCTGTATAAACGCTTTTGGTAGCCCAAACGCCAGCAGTGGTACCGGGGACCTCTTCCCACATATAAGGGGGAGTCTCAGATGGACCAACTAACGTAACAGCGATATATGGCCTATCTGGGTTTTCCGCAGGCGCCTCTGCCTTGCCCTTAACTACCTCTGCGGTCAAAGGAACCAATCCCAGTTCGCTGTCGGCCTCCTCGGTCACACTTAAAGAACCCCAAGGGTAAGAAATGTGGTACTTGATTGGCAGATCGCGTTCAGCCGGATTTTCTGCTGCCGTGACCTCGACTGCTTTCTCACGTCCAGACATATCAATATCATAGAATAATTTAATAAGAATGTCTATATACGGGAAGCTAGGACCTGGTGCTTGTTAAGAGACAGTAGTGCTAGGGCGTTTGAGAAGTGACCTTTAACATCCCTTTGCATTCTCTCCCGACGTTATAACTTTGTTATAACACCGGCTCCGCTTCTTTTGCCAGGGGTTATGACCATTGACAAGGCAGCTAATAGGGTGTAGTATATAAGTACAAATGGCCGTCAGGCCCCTGAGGCTCCGCGTAAGCGGGGCCGTTTGTTTTTCAGAGACAAACTTCTACTACTTTCTTTATTTATTTGCTCGAACAAATTCTTATTGATGCGTCGTACTCTTCTAGAAAAACGTTTGGTGCTGAGTAGACGGATTTGTGAAAGAACTGCGGCAAACTGTACGTTATCATGCTCAAAATTAAAGTAGTATTTATTATCCTTGAATTTTGTAGTTAAAGGGACGGCCAAGACTATATGTCGATTGAATTTCTTAATTATCAGTACTGGCCGTTCAAATTGTTCATTTTTGCCATCTTCTTCGTCATCGATGTTTAGTCCAATCGAACACCACCAAATTTCACGTTCGTGCACAAATTTCTGAAATTCGCCAGATTGAATTAACTTCTTTCGTATATTCCAAGAATCATAATCTTTGGTGCGCATAGAAAATCGTAATAATCTTTCTAGCCCACCCGGATTTATTTTTTATTATAGTCCGTATGTTTAATCTTTTGCAGTACGATAGTAACTTTGATATCTCTGCCTTCTCTGCCGGCAAAAACTTCAACCGGATCACCAATCTTAATTTTATTTTTCTGAACTGTGCTCTTTGGAATTGTGACGCCAAGGGAATCGCCGATTTTTATAACTTTTTGAACCATAACTTCATTATAATGGAATTATAATATAGCGTCAACCCGTTTAGGGGCGGAAGGCTGATAAAGCGGGCGGAGAACACTGAGTTAGCGGCCGTATATGGATTTACGCCGGTCTAAAAGTTCATTCCGCCGCCTCTCGGCCTCTGCCAGCTCCGCCCGTTTCACTTCCACAATCCGATCGGCGTCCCATATATCAAGATCTAGCCTGATTCTTTCGGCTTTTGAGGGTACGGCCGGGCCTGGTTCAACATCTGCTCCTCCCAAACCAACGTTTTTAATGGCTTCGCTCATAAGTACCTCCGATTGCCTAAATTATAACCCGCCGGAGGCGGGAGTTACTAGTTTCTAGCAGAAGGTTATTGCGACAGTTGGTCTTGGGCCCCGGAGTTGATTTTGTCTTGGAGGTTTTGGGTTTGCTGGACGGCGTCGCCGGCACTCTCGATGGCATCGGCGGCGTTTTGAATCTTGTTAGCTCCTTGTTGCACCGGGTTACTTTGGGTGTAAAGATAAACACCAACGGCAATGACACCGGATACCAAGGCGGCAATTATCAGCTTAATCATCGGGCTTTTTTAGTTAAAGCTACTCTAACACCTTAACTTCGATGACTTCCTTGAGCGGTACGTTGGCTTCTTCATGCGCGGCCCGTACTTCATCAGTCGATGGTGCTTCGGTAACGCAGAAAGCCCGGCCTTGCTTAGCATTATAGTGTGCCCTCAGCGGTTGGCAGTTGTGGTTACCGCAAGCAGTTTTGTAGCCGGACCAGCTGCTTTGAACAGCTTCGTCTGTAGTTGCCTCGCCCATTTCGTGTACTCCTAAAAATAAGGCCATAATTACTCTACCCTCCTAATTATTTATGTCTATATTATACCCCAATTTTTGGAGGATTTTTCGAGAGTGCTTTTCCTAGGGAAAAGGAGGCAAGTATTAATTACTGGCTGGGTTATATAAAGTCGCTCTGTGTAAGTCTACGGTTTGCGGCAAGGCCTGCGCTATGTTATATCTTACCTCTGCAGTAGCTTTTTCTACTTGCGAGGCGGTCATTCGGGCCAAGGATATACACGGGCGCTTATGTACTTTCCAGTTAAATACATCGGGTGTTTCGGCCATTCCTTCCAAGACTTCCAGGATCTGAGTACGCTCAGCGGCCAGCTGGCTTTCAGTCTCCTCTTCAAACATAGCAACCAGCACTTTGTTTTTGACTTTGCTACTACCGAGGAACTGAATTCGCGAGGGTATGGCCTCAATTTCCTGACGCAAAGTTTCTACAGAATGATAAAGCTCGTTTAAGGCGTCTTTAACAGATACACGCCCTAATGTTCTTTGTCTTCTTACTTCATCTATCTCGAGCAGGCTGACCCCGGGCGGTTTTTCCATTCCTTGCCCTCGTACACGTATAACAATGCCCCCCAACTCTTCTTCGAGTGTTTTAAAAACAGGGTCGAGTTGGCCTGGTTCGAAACTTCTGAATACAGATAGCCCAACCCAGCCTAACTGATCGACTGTCGGCCGATGGCCAATATATGAAGAATACTCTGAATTTGATCTGTTACTTCTTGACATAGTATTCAATTAATAGTTTATCTTATATAACCCCATCTACTTTGATTATACGTACTAAAGAGAGCCACAGCCCATCCATGGTGAGCTGGATCATAAGATATTTTGAAAACAAATTTAGCGGGATCTGCAAGTTTGGCTATTCTCTCCGTTCAAGTTCGTGAATACGCCGATGATCTAGTCCATAATAGTGGGCAACTTCGTGCCAGACGGTGTGTTTGATGTTTTTGGTGAGTTCGCCGATATCTTTACTGATTGACATCAGTGGTTTCTTAAAAAGAGTAATTTTATCGGGCAGAAGTTTTGTATCACTCAGACGCTGGGGCAAGGGCACGCCCTCGTACAAGCCAAACAAAAGATCACGGCAGCGCAGCCCAAGGGCTTTAGTCTGCTGGCGGGTTGGTTCCTCTTCGAGGATGAAGGCGACGTTTTCCAGGCGGTCGATGTAGGGCGGCGGGATGCCGTCAATAGCCTCAGCAACGATTTTATTGAACTGCTTGTCACTGATTTTAACCATAAGATAATGTTACTACTTTTTGCCGCTGCGGCTGGCAGGTTTAAGGATGGTTTATAGTATTGACTGTGCAGAGACTACATTTTTGGCATCAATGTATCGCTTGCAAACAACGTCACGCGGCTGACAACTTCCACTACACCTGCCCCAGCTGTGGCGGCCTGCTGCTAGTCCAACGCGACGAAGATTACGTCAAAAAAGTCGTTGGCACCGGCAAAACCGCCCAAAAACACTTTGACAATTTACGTTTTGGCCAAGACAGAAAGAAATACCCCAATGACTCGGGCGTGTGGTTATGGCGACATTTTTTACTACCTGGCTTCCCGCGCTCAGAAATTGTAGCCCTAAAAGAAGGCCAGACTGATCTGTTTGAGGTGCCTGGCTGGCTAAAAACTGAACTAGGTTTTAAAAATCTTTTTATTAAACTGGAGGGCCAGGCGCCGTCCGAAAGCTTTAAGGACCGCGGCATGCCGGTGGCAATTTCTGATTCCCTGCGGCTCAAACATAACTACCCTCATCTGGGTATCAAAGGAGTTTGCTGCGCGTCGACTGGCGATACCTCGGCCTCAGCGGCAATTTATTCGGCCTATGTGCGTGATGAAATCAGCTGCTTAGTGCTAGTGCCGAACGATAAGATCTCTGATCCTCAGCTGTTTCAGGCTATGGCCCACGGTGCGGTTGTCCGGCTTATTGACCACCGCGACGGCTTTGACGGCTGTATGCGCATCGTCGCTGAATTTACCTTACGGCACCCCGAATTCGTCCTGGTGAACAGTAAAAACGACCTAAGAATTGTCGGCCAGGAATCCATTGCCCTGGAAATTTTACAGGACCTGGCTTGGAAAGCCCCGGACTGGGTATCTATACCGATCGGTAATGGCGGTAACCTGACTGCCCTGCTAATCAGCCTGCTTCGGGCCAAGCAGTTTGGTCTAATTGATAAATTACCCGGCGTAATCGGCGCCCAAACAGCCGCCGCCGACACCCTAGTGCGCTGGAGCGAGAGCGGCTACACCACTTACCAGCCTGGTAAATATAAAGAGACGGTGGCCAGCGCAATGAACATTAATGACCCTGTCAGCTTCCCCAGGATCCAAAACCTGATTGGCGAATTTGATATATATTTTTACCGTTCGTCCGAAGCGGAGATTTTGGGCACCTGGGCGCGGTTTACGCGCAGCGGCGCTAACATCTGCCCGCAGGGGGCGGTGGCTCTGCACGCCGCCATCCAGGCTCGCCGAGCGGGCGTGATTAAACCAAATGATCTGGTGGTGACTATTTCTACGGCTTCGGCTATTAAATTTACCGAAGCCGGGATTGCTTATCATAAAAACGCCGCTAAGCCGGCCTACGCCAACCCTTATGTCAGAGTTAACGGCACAATCCAAGCCCTAGAAAAATCACTCTGAGGAATATACTTGGTCGCCCTCACGGACAGCCTGTTCAACCTTTAGGCCAAAGTCGTCACCGGCTTTGACTTGGCCGACGTCGGCGTGGTCGACTTGCAGTGAACTGACCTCTTGGCTGAAGTCTGTTTTGTTGCCCTTGAATTTGATCTGATCGCCCTTTTTTAGGCTAACTCCTTTCCCCAAATTGATGACCGCCACCCCCAAATGGTCGAAATAATGGGTTACCTTGCCTAAAATTTTTTGTGCCATAGCTTTACTCCACTTACACTTAAAATTATAACGCCATTTACGCAAAGAATACAGGTCGGTCTAGGTTTTTAGGGACGAAGGCTGTCGGCGAAAACCTGCCCCCGTACCAAATCTTGATACTCCGCAATCTGATTACAGACCACTCCGTTCAGGATTTGAAGCGGGGCAAGCACGCCTAAGGCCTTAGCGTTCCAGCGAAAACCTGCCACGCTAAGACGCTTTTGGCGATCAGGCTGAGCCAGATGTATGCCCGCTCGCCGTAGAGATAATCAGCCCACTTGCCGATACGCTTGTATTGCAGCAGCATGTTGATGGCGAAACAGTTGAAAAAGACAAAAATCGAGACAAAAATAAAGTAAACGAAAGTTGGCGCACTACTGCCCTGACTGGCTCCCAGCCATAGGTAAAAGGCTATGACCAGCCACGGTATCAACCCGGCAAAAGAGCCGATAAAATATGACAACCAGCTAACTTTCTCCCTATTTTGGTTATAAAGTTCCATAGCTAAACCCATCAGGTTCATGATGGCGGTAAGGCCGAATATCATAGTTAGGCTGGAAGCGTCATAAACACCGACCAGCATAGCGATAGCCACCATCATCGTGCTGGCGGATAGGCCGTACTCAATCCAGCGGACTTTATTAATACCCAAATTAAGGTTGCGGTTATAGCTGTGATTATAAACTGTGGCGATGAACAAATGAGCTGCAGCCGAGAGCAAGAAAAAGCCGACAATCAACCAAACATAAGGCATCTGGAACAATGTCTTTGTAGCCGGCACTAGTTGCTTAGTGGCTTCATCATATCTAAGGTAGCTGCCAGTTACCGGTAAGTAAAAATCTTTAGATAAAACTAAAACAGCAGCGGCCTGCACGAAATGCAGGCCGGCTGCTATTAAATTAAATTTTCGCAACGACCTTTTTGTTATTTTAGCCATGTTTTTAGGCCGGCTTTTGGTTCATTTTGGAAAACCAAGAAACAACCATATAAAGCGCGGCTAAGCCGACGATGGCATAAACTACCCTTGCGGCGCCCGAACCGGCGCCGAAAATTTCACCAACCAGGTTCCATTCAAAGAAGCCAATCAAGCCCCAGTTAAGGCCGCCGACCAGTACTAGTAGCATCGACACATTATCTGCCGCGTTCATTTTCATATTATTACCCCCCATTTAGTTGATAAACTAATTTTAAGCATAAGCCCAATACATAAAAATGTCTACACGCATGTCATGTTAAGAACATAAAGACGATGCGGCTTGTCAACGAGAAAGCTTAAGCGTTATGTTAGAATTAACCTATAAAAACAGGGGAAATTTTGATGAATAAAATTAGCCGTTGCTTTAAAAACCAACAAGGATTCATAGGGGTGGCGGAAGCCATTATAATTTTAATAGTACTGGGTGTGATTGGGTTCGGCGCCTGGAAGGTCTACTCCAGCCGCAGCGATAAAAACGCATCTCAGACCACTACTCCATCTGTTAGTGCGCCTAGTCAAAACTCCCAAGCTTGGCAGTCCGGCGGCGTGGCTGTGGCCGGCAATTATGCTGACGCCGATGTGGTTGATTTGGGTGATGGGCGGTATCGCCTGTATTATTCGCTGGAACCGGAAGTGGACGGATTCAACGGGCAAGTTTATTCCGCCCTTTCTTCCGATGGCAAGAATTGGACCAAGGATGAGGGCACCAGGATTGAACAAGCAACCTTTCCGTCTGTCCTTAAGTTGCCTGACGGCAAGTTCAGGATGTACTACCAAAATGCCGGCGCGATTAAAAGTGCTGTTTCTTCGGACGGTCTGGTTTGGAACGCAGAGTCCGGAACAAGAATTGATACCGGAAGTTCCGCAGGCCTTTCCTTGACGAATGTCGGTGCCCCTACGGTGGCAAAAATTGGTGACAGATACGTTATGGTTTATTTTGGCGCGATAAACGAAAAATACACCGCCGCGGGAATGGTTCCAAATAATGAAACTCATCCTCTTTTGTGGGCGACCTCCAAAGACGGCCTGGCGTATGAGCAGAAAGGAATAGCCCTTGACAGCAGAAACAGTGTGTTTAAAGGCTGGATGGATGGACCGGAACTGGTGGCGTGGGACGGCAATGAGAATCGCCTTTACTTCTGGGGATATAAAGGAATTTATTACTCTGCCTTCGACAATGATAAGTTTTCTGAACCGAAGCTGACTTTTAGCACAGCTACCGGCAATCAGGACTTTCCCGAAAACCCCCCAGGCGACCCGACGCTGCTGAAAGTCGGTGGCACCTGGTACATGTACTATGGCCAACACACCAAAGGTATCTACTACGCAACCCTTAAGTAAGACAAACTTTCAGCAGCTGCCAAAGGCCTATGGTCTATTTACAACAAGTCAGCACTGACGGTCATGAAGATGCCGCTGATCTTGCCGCTGGAATCAAACTGAAACGATACAACATAATCATTAGCCGATTGGCCGACTAACGCTGTGGCCGGGAAATACTGCTTGTAATCGCCGGATTGGTATTTAGCAAGCGTAGCACTAGCTAGGGCAAAGTCCCAGGGGTCCGTGGCGTTATTAAGATATTCGAGGTCTTTGATGGCCTGCGTTGGCGTCTGTGGGCCGTAAGCTTCCGAAGCCGCCAATATTACATTGACACTAGGAGCCATATAGCCTTCCAGGGCCGCGGTATTGCCGGATTTAATGGCGTCTTTGATACTATCCAGCACCGCGGCGCTGGGCGCAGTACTTTCACCAGTAGAACTACTAGCGGCAGCCTTTTTCTTGGCCTCGGCCAGGTCATTTTCCAGATTGGTATTTTTTTGCTTCAAGCTGGATATTTCATCGGTGCGAAGTTTATCCAGATTGTTAGCTTCGCGGTCGCGCCAGATATAGCCGCCGGCGGCGCCAAAGGCCAGCATCACCAGTGCCAAAACGATCATTTTTGCTATTTTCTTAGCGTCCTTATCGCTGCCCTGCGGCTTTGGCGGCTGAGGCAGCTCCTGCCCCCGATTTTCCGTTTCCATCTCCACACCCTCCGTTAATACTGTAATTTTACATTAACATAACAAATATCAAAAATGCCCGCTTTAGCGCGCGGCTTTATAAGCCAGCCAAAAGGCCAGCGCACCTAGTGAGTTAGCCAGCAGGTCCCACCAGGTATCCCAAGACCCGACATAGGTAATACCGGTTTTTTCGATTAAGAGTTCAAATAGCTCGTTGGCGACACCCAGTCCACTGACCAGGAAATAAAGGCTGGTCAGCTCTAGCCAGGCGGGCATTTTCCACCTGAGGCTTTGCTTAAGGTATAGCCACAAAAAGCCGCTAAAAAGCCCGCCGCCCACAAAATGGGTGGCAAAGGAAGTGTCCTGACCTTCTATATGGAAGGTCGGCAGATAAAACGAGACGAAATAAAGCACACAGGCAGCTGCTAGTAGATTCCTGGGGGCGGGCTTATAACCCAGATTTTGCAGCCAGCGCGGCAAATAACTATAGATAGCTATGGGGACAATAATTGACAGGGCGACAGATACCACAAGTTATGATAATAGCCCTTAACGCTGCGGATTGGCAACCTTGTAAATCATCAGCCAACTGCCGTCGTCGAGCTGCACGGGTGATGGGTCGCAGATGATCTTACCGGCCGGCGCGGCCAGATTGGCGCCTTCATCCGTCCAACTAATGCCGTCAGATGTAATTGAACTACTTATGCCTTTGTCGCAATAAAACTGGCGGTATTTGTCGCCGCTAGTTGACACAGTCTTAGATACGGAACCCTGTTGACGAGTTACACCCTTGTAGCTAAAGCTCAGGCCGTCTGAAGAAGTGGCATAAATTTGCTTTTGACCTTGGGCGGCGTACATAAACCAGGTACTGCCGATTTTTATTACGTCTGGATCGGTAATCTGGGCATATTCCAAACGATCACCTGATTCTTTGGTGAAGTTAATGCCATCGGTCGAGGTAGAGCTGTCGACCGTGTTGACGCTAGCCGGTGGCTGGCCGGGAACTGGCGGCCCAGGAAAGACCAAATAGTAAAGCCGCAGCTGGCCACTGTCGGTTATGGTGATTTGCGGGTCGGCTATGCCGCCGCTAACGCCGCTTAACTGCATCGAGCCAAGTTTCCATGTCTTACCGTTATCGCCAGAAACGCCCATCAGTACTCCAGACTTTGAACGCTGGGCGCCGTCCACGGCGTAAAACACCAGCTGCCCGGAGGGTAGCTTAATGGCATCTGGTACAGAGGCATGCTCGGCAATCTTGTTACCGCTAGCTGTAAAATGTAATCCGTCAGTCGAGCTGGCTGTGTAGACGTCATGGTAGAACGGGCCGTTTTTGTCGCCAATTGGGTCACTAGCTGCCGCCTGCTGGTCAAAAGCTAGTTTGGCGGTATCGATTTTGCTGATTTCTCCGGATGTATCTGGGGTTGAAGCAGAGGTCTGGCTGGTAGTGTTCTTTGGTTGGTTTTTAGAGCTACTTTTAATTACCCGCCATGCCACCAGCCCAGCGACGCCCAAGACCACAATAATTAACGCTAAGGCAGTAAGATGAAAACCACTTTGATTTTTGCTAGCCACTAAACTTCCGCCGGGATTATTTGATTTCGTACCCGTATATACACCATTGACCATTTTTCTTCAGCAGGCTTACATCCAGAGTAGAATTTGGGTCTAGCGGGCCGACGGAGCCGCTAATTTTAGCTTGGTTATTGCGGACATCAACCGAGCTATACTCAACCTCCGAGAGATCTATGGTTTGAAAACCACGTGAGCTGCTAATGCTGGACTGGAATTTCTCAAAGCTTGCCAAATCGCGGAACTCCTTACAAGTTTCGTTATCGTAGGCTTCCTGGTACTTTTTTTGGTAAACCAGCGTAAAGTGAGCTTTGGCAGCTGCTTTAACAGCTGCTTCATCGCTGGCTTTACTGGTTGCAGACGAGCTGGCCGCAGTGCTTGTGGCGACCGTGGCATCCTTGGACTTGCTATCGTCATTATTTTTCTGAATAACAAAGTAGCCAACACCACCTATCACCGCCACCACCACAACCGCGGCTACAATTGTTATATGGGCGAAGCCATTTTGGTTATTAACTTTCATATTTTTGGTCCTTTCGGTCCATGTTTAGGGATATAATATCTGTGAGTGTAGCACCAACTACAACGTCTCTGCAAGCCGCTTGTGTTTAAACATTTATCTAGCCGCACCTTTCTTGAGTTTTGTTGTAGCTGGCAGAGCGGAGGTAGCGGATAATAATTATATGGATCCCGCTAGAACCCAAAAGACCTACAATGTTGATATGCGTCTTGAAACATGCACACGTGTTCAGACGTTCATTAATAGTTATAAGTTAAGTGGGTTCTAACGGGATTTAATAAAGTTAACCGGAGAAACTTTGTGCTACCAGACCTTGTCGGCAGCGCCGATTTTGATATGCCGCTGCCGATTGGTTTTGGACAAACTATCAGCCAGCCAACAACTGTGCGGCTAATGCTTGGCTGGTTAGAACCGCAGCTTGGCGATAAAGTGCTTGACGTTGGCTCCGGTTCGGGCTGGACAACTGCTCTGCTGGCACATTTGGTCGGGCCATCGGGCAAGGTCTACGCCGTCGAACTGGTACCAGAGCTGGTTAAATTCGGCCGCCAAAACTGCAGCCGGATCGGTATCAAGAACGCCCGCATTTACCAAGCCGGCAGAAAATATGGTTTGCCCAAGGAGGCGCCATTTGAGCGAATTTTAGTTAGTGCGGCGGCCGAAGAATTACCAACCGAACTGATCGACCAGCTAAGTGTTGGCGGCAAAATGGTGATACCCGTACGCAATGACATATTGGAAATCGAAAAGACATCCGCTAAAGACACTGAAGTTGTTGTGCACTCCGGCTTCGTATTCGTACCACTGGTCCCCAGTGAGCGGGTTTGAACTCTCCTTGGCCTCAAAATAACCAAGGCAATGAGCGATGACGAATGCTTACGTTTTTTACCCGTGTATAAATTTAGAGGTTGCACTTGTTGCACTAACGTGTAATATTAAAAATAAGCGTTATGGGAAATAAAACAAAAAGGATACTCAATGGCTGAAAAGGCTTTTCCGCGTCACAAAAGCGGACTGGTAGCCATCCCGCAAGAACGTATTTTATTGCCACAAGTAGAAATTGCAGAACTAGATTGGCCGGTGAATGATATAAGGTTCAATAGGAAAGCGTGCGTTCTTATTGTTGATGTCGACGAGCCTGGTCTAGTTGATAGGTTGATTGATCAACCCGCCTTATCCGAATTTGGCGAACTAGGTTTTCAGCCCAAGCAGGGGCTACATATGACCGTTATTGGCTATGAAAATGGAGGGCAGATTTTAGAGGCTTTAGACCTACTGTCGACAGAAGAACAAGATGAATTGATTAAAGCTGTCACGGATACGGCTGGAAATATGGATTGGTCTTGGCGACCTTCCGGGGAACTAGAATCTTTTCGGGGGCGTAAAAGAAAAGTTCTGAAAATTATTTCTCGAGTCGAGTGCCCGACTTTTAATCATTTTTATAATGAATTGGGCCGGCTAATACCATCTGCTAAATTCAAAATTTATCCACCCCACATTACGATTCTCAGACAGCCCGGAGAAGTAAAACAGCCTGTTCCTTCAAGCATTGGCGGAGTTGCCTTAAACCGACCAATTCTAAGCATGAACCATCCAACTTTTGAGGGTTGAAACTAGCAATCATTTTTTTCGTTCGAGTATTAGGAAGTCGTAGTCGTAAGGATTTTTGTCGTCGGCCTTGTGCTCTTCACGAGAGATTTCGCGCCATTTTGATTCATCAAATAAGAAGAATTTATCGCCCTCAATCTTCGTGTGTATGCGGGTTAGATAGATACGATCGGCGAGCGGTAATGACCCCTTATAAATTTCTGCCCCGCCGATTATGAAGACTTCGGGATCGGCTTTAACTTTAGGCAGATTTAGAGCTTCATCGAGTGAGTGCACTACCACACAGCCGTCGGCAGCTTTGTAATCTATTTGACGAGTTATAACAACGTTATAACGGCCGGGTAAGCTCTTGCCGATGGACTCATGTGTTTTTCTGCCCATGATAATCGGGTGTCCCATTGTTGTATTTTTAAAGTGGGCTAAATCGGCCGGCAAATACCAAGGTATCCCGTTTTCTTTGCCGATAACATTATTTTTAGTGGCAGCAACTATGAGTGAGATCATTCACCTACCTCCTTTCACCTGCCTAAGTTTTTTAAACTGCAATTGGCGCAGATATGGCAGGATGCGGGTCATAGCCCACCAGTTCAAAATCATCAATTCTAAAAGCCGAGATATCTTTAACTTTGGGATTAATTTTCATTTTCGGTAACGGCTTAGGTCGGCGGGAAAGTTGTTCGTCAACTTGCTTGAGGTGATTTACGTAAAGGTGCGTATCGCCAAATGTGTGAACAAAGTCGCCTGGCTTCAGACCGCAGATTTGGGCCATCATCATGGTCAACAAAGAATATGAGGCGATGTTAAATGGCACACCCAAAAAAGTATCGGCACTGCGTTGATACATCTGGCAGGAGAGTTTACCATTGGCTACATAAAATTGAAAAAGCAAATGACAAGGCGGTAAGCCGGCTCTATTCATTTCTTCTATATCAGCCACGTTCCAGGCGGAAACAATGATCCGGCGTGAATCGCGATGGTTCGGATAAGTTTTGACTGCTTTGATGTTTTCTATCGCTTTGGCAATCTGGTCAATTTCGTTGCCGTCAGGTGTGCGCCAGTGCCGCCACTGATAACCATAGACTGGCCCAAGCTCACCCCACTTGGCGGCGAAGTGCTCATTATTTTTAATCTTCTTTGTGAACTTCCTGATTCCTGTCTGCCACTTCTCGCTATTAGTATCTGGCACCTCCTCGCCCTGCTCTTGTAAGTAGTGCTTATAGGGCCATTCGTCCCAAATATGCACGTCATTATCTACCAGATATTTGATGTTACTTGAACCTTTTAAGAACCATATCAGCTCATGGATTATGCCGCGCATAAAAAGTTTTTTTGTGGTTACGGCAGGAAAACCTTTGGAAAGATCAAATCGCATTTGACGGCCAAAGACCCCAATCTGGTCTACACCAGTACGGTTACTTTTCCTTATGCCGTTTGTTTTTATATCGCGTAAAAGGTCTAAGTACTGCCTCATGGTTCTTAGATTTTAGCACAGCACTGTTGCGTTAAGCCGATAGTTGGAATATGCTTAGGAATATCAATCCTTAAGGAGGAGCAACGACAGTGGAGTTACTCAATAAAATCGAAGCCGCGCTCGCCGGCCTATATAAAGGCGCGCCAAAACTTTCACAAAACGCCAAAAAAACAATAGTAAATATCTGGCCAATAGCGGCTTTGGTTTTTGGAGCGCTACAGCTATGGGCTGCCTGGGTACTATGGGATTGGGGCCGAAAGGTCAACCAAGTGGTCGATGTCTTTAATGCCTATCTCGGCACAGACGTCGGTGTTCGTAACCTCAGTGCTATATATTGGATAAGCCTTGTTGTCCTGGTTCTTGATGCAATCTTGCTGCTAGCCGCCTACAGAGGTCTAAAAGCCCGAGCTAAATCCGGCTGGAACCTGCTGTTTTATGGTGCTCTTTTAAACGCGCTTTACGGTGTTTTCTCCGCCTTCAATGACTACGGCGGCGCTGGCTCGCTAATCATTCAGCTAATTGTCAGCGCGATTGTGCTTTACTTTTTGTTCGCTATCCGCGACCAATACAGCGGTGCTAAAAGCTCCGCTAACGCCGTTTAGGCACAAAAACCCGGGGTTGCGCGTCTTCGATATACCGCTTAAGCTAAAGTGGTATGCATCGATTCATTGAGCTGCTGAAACAAAGGGGTTTTGAAGGTGACATAGATAGCTCTAAGCAGACGCGGGAGTTTTATAGCCACGACGCTTCGCTGTTTGAGATGGTGCCCGAATTGGTTGTCTTCCCAAAGACGACCAAAGATTTGCAAGAGCTGGTTATTTGCACACACCTTTCAAAAAAAGAAATCCCTAATCTGTCGCTGACGGCCCGCAGCGCCGGTACCTGCATGTCCGGCGGCGCTATCAATGATTCCGTGGTCGTCGACTTTATGCGCTACATGAATAAAATCGAGGACGTTTTGGACCTTTCTGCTCGGGCTCAACCCGGCGTTTTTTATCGCGATTTTGAAAAAGCCACGCTAGCCAAGGGGGCGCTATTACCCACCTTCCCTGCTAGTCGCGAACTAGCGGCTATCGGCGGCATGGTTGCCAACAATGCCGGCGGCGAAAAATCGCTGCAGTACGGTAAAACCGAGGATTATGTTGATAAACTGAGCGTTGTTTTAAGTGACGGCCAAACCTACGAGCTAAAAGCGCTGAACAAACAAGAATTAGAAGCAAAAAAGACCCAAAATAACTTTGAGGGGCAAATTTATAATCAGATGTTTGACCTGCTTGATAAAAACTACGAGAAGATTAAAGCGGCCAAGCCGCACGTCACCAAAAACTCAACCGGCTATAACCTGTGGGACGTCTGGAATCGCGAAACCGGCATTTTTGACCTGACTAAAATTTTCTCCGGCTCCCAAGGCACATTAGGTTTAATAAGCGATATTAATTTCCGTTTAGTTCACGACAAACCGTATTCGGGGGTGCTGGTCTGTTTTATGAAAAATTTGGACGGCCTTGGCGAGTTAATAAACACAGTCACGGCCAGAAAACCGGCCAGTTTCGAAGCCTTTGACAACCACACTTTGATGCTGGCGATTAAGTTCTTCCCTTATTTCAGAAAAACTCTCGGTTGGGGCGGTTTGGTAAAACTGGGCTTTCAACTTCTCCCTGACGCTTTTCTGCTTTTTCGCGGTATCCCTAAAATGGTGCTATTAATCGAATTTACGGGTGAAACACCTCAGGAAGTCAAACAAAAAGTCCACGAGATGAAGCTGGCGCTGCAGCCATTCAAGCTGGAAGCCACCGAGGAAGATGACACCGAAGCTAAAGCCTGGAAGTTTAGGATCATGCGCCGTGAAAGCTTTAATTTACTGCGCAAAAAGGTCAAAGATAAGCACACGGCGCCATTCATCGACGATTTTGTGGTACCGCCGCTGCACCTGGCGGAGTTTTTGCCCAAACTACAGGCGATTATTAAAAAATATAGCTTGCTAGCGACGATTGCCGGGCATATGGGCGATGGCAACTTTCACGTTATTCCTTTGATGAAGATCGAAGATCCGCGGGAGCGTGCCAAGCTAGCGCCGGCTATGCGCGAGGTTAACGAGCTGGTATTAAGCTACGGCGGCAGTATTTCTGGCGAACACAACGACGGCCTGATCCGTGGCCCGTGGTTAAAACAGATGTACGGCGAAGAGATATTCGAATTATTTAAACAAACTAAAAGAATTTTCGACCCGGAAAATATCTTCAATCCCCACAAAAAAACCGATGCCGATTGGGACTACTCAATGTCCCACATCCGCCAGCATTTTTAAATCCAATTACTCCTCAAAATTTGATTCTTTGCCTTTTTGCCAAGGAGCGTTCTGCAAAAAAGGCGCGAAAAGATCATCGCCGCTTATCGGGATATAAAAATCAGCTAGTTCTTTTTGGCTCGGGTTGTGCGATTGAAACTGAACGAAAGGTAGGTTTTCAATTATGGCAATTGGTGTTTGCTCAATCCCTTCGCCCATTTGTAGCGCCGCAGCCGCAGCCAGACCTCCGGCAACACTTGATATACTGACTTTGAATGGTCGGTCAAAGAGGTCGGGTTTACCCCGGTAGTCGTTGGCAGCTAAAAAACCGCTGTGTGAAACTACTATACCAACTGTGCCATAACGCAGTGGCATGACGGAACTATCGGTTATGATGACGCCAACTTTTTTAAGTCTAAAGCGCTTAACTAAATATTCACGAATTTCATTGGCCGATTTCTGAGGCTCCTTGGGCCATAGTATGTAGTTACCATTACCGTTTGATTCATCGATTCCGGCCATAGGGATCAGGGTATTTTTGGTAATCGAGAAACTGATGCCGTATTTACTAAGTGAGGCCGGTAGATAATGTTTGGACTGTGTTTTTATCAGTTCTTCTTTGTCAATGCTGCCAATCGGAACAACATTTCCTTCACAAATAGCAACTATTTTGGATGTAATGGCCACTACCGAGCCTTCCTTAAGTGCGGCAAGATATTTATCGAGCAGTTCAAAAATAGTTGGCCCACCAGCTACTATCTTGTCTGTTTTAACCGTTTTTATGATCATACGGTTTTTTTTGTCTCCCTTTAACCACCACACCCCTAGATAGACTAACGGTGTCTCAACTACAGACAGTGTACAGCGGATTAGCCAGTAAGGGATGATCAGGCTGAACAAAAAGCTTAGATTTGCTCCTAAACTTTCGTGCAGTGCGTAAAAAGCCAAGAATATAAAGACTGTTGAATCGGCAAACTGGGAAATGAAATTAGAAACGTTATTACGCAGCCAAAGTGCTTTCTTGTGCATTTTCTCACGTAGTTTAGCAAAAACTGCTATGTCCAGTAGTTCGGACACTGCAAATGCCGTTAAGCTGGCAGCCGATATACGGGCTGTGGCACTAAATATCTTGTCATAAGCCGATTCGGTGCTAGCGAATCTGTGTGACGGTGGTAAGTTGGTTGCTAGTAGCGAGAATAAAAGCAGTAGGGTGATAACAATCAAGCCTGACCATACCAGGCTACGAGCCCTTTGCTTACCGTGGACTTCAACCACAACATCAGTCAGTGTAAATAGTAAGGGCAAAACGAATATTGCCACGCTGGCATTTAAGTGCATCCAGCTGAAGTTTGTCAGCGGGAACGTTTTGGGGCCAAAAATCTCAGCGGTCATTACGCCGAAGATATAAAGTGCTACAACCAAATCGAACTTGCGGATTTTAAACATCTTAACCTCCTCGTTAGTTTTTTGGGAGGTAGTTTTAAACTAGCTCCCCACGTAGGGAGCAAAAATCAGCAAAACCCAGACCAAGTTCGAACTCGTTTGTTGTTGAGCATAATTTTAGTATTATAGCCTATTTTAAGAATGGGAGGGCTTTGGCAAGTTTGGTTTTAGCCCACCAGGCATTCAAGCTCCAAGCTTGGTGGTCGCTTGTTAAGGCTACGCCGAAGAGAACGAGGGCGTAAATAATATGTTCATCAACGCCGGGAACGTTAGCTGGCCAAAGCAGCGCGCTCCATATAAGGAGTAACATAACAATCCCAACCAGTGACGCAAAACGTATCCAAGTACCTAGTAGTAAGCCCACACCTGCAACCAGCAGGCCGAGCATGAATAACCAGTCAACCCAAGCCTGGCCAGCCAGGTTGTGGTAAAAGTCGGCAAAGGGGCCGGTTGCGGCGTTGCCCAAGAAACCCTTGGTCGGTGAGCCGCCATTAATCCAGGCTGATGAACAACCAACATCTACCAAGCCGGTAGCCTTAGCTTTGCAGGTAGCAAACCCCAGCCCGAATAGTTTGTCTAAAAACGCCCACAAAAAAACGTATCCCAGCGCTATCCGAAGCAGAGCCCAAGTGTACATGCTAGCGTCCGTGACATATTTTTTAATAGCCATATAAATATCCTTTTTACATTAACTATTTTTAGATTACGCTTATTCTTATTTTCTGACAACAATTTTAATGCTGCCTGCGCTTTCACTGTTAATACATTTAATTACTGGTTCAACTCATCAATGGCTGTTTGGATTTGCAGGTAGTTTTCTATGCCGGCGGCTGGGATTAACGCCGATTGGCCATCGGGGGCATAGCTGGCTAGCAGATTTTTGCCATTAATATTACGCAGTGAAACAGACTGCAGTTTATCGTCAGCAATTGAATTAAAAATCTGTAGCAATGAGCGCGCTTCGCCCAGCCTAACATCGGATTTTACATTTTTACCAACGGCCTGAAATATCTGGCCGTTCTTGAGGGGGTTGAGGATGAGAGTCCAGCTTAACTTACCTTTGATGGCAGTTAGAACTTGGCGCTGGTGCTGGGTACGGTCAAAGTCGGCTTGCGGGAAACCGTAGCTGCCATAGGCGTCGCCGCGGGCGCGCGTAAAGTTTAACGCTGTTTGGCCGTCCAATTTTTGCTGGCCATTGGCTAGCTTGAGCGGGCCGCCGTCGACCGGACTGATATTGGGGTCATAAAGCCCCCTAGGGTCCGGGCTTTTGACCTCGACATTTATCCCGCCCAAGGCATTAACGCTGTCACGCACGGCCGAGTAGTTAATCAACGCGTAATAATTTACCGGGGTTGCAAAATCTTGCTCAACTATTTGCTTCAGCAGCTCGATGCCTCCGTCTTTGTAGACTTCGTTGATTTTGCCGTAACCAAAACCGGGAATTTTGACATAAAGGTCGCGCGGAATACTCAAAATATAGCCGCTATCATTTCTGTTGTTCATTGAAAGCAGCATGATGGAATCCGTCAGGTCGGCGCCTGGGTGGCCGGGATCGTCAATCGAATAGCCGACCAGTAGTACATTGGTGCGGCCGTTTTGGCTGAGGGCTTCGCTGCCGCTAATAAGGCTGAAGAGATTGCCGGAACCAAAAATGCCGGCCGAGGCCCTGGAGATATTAATGGCGTCCCAAACGCCAATGACTATGAAAAAGCTAAGTACGCTTAGCGACAACCAAATTAGGGCGCGCTTCCAAAGCGGTCGCTTTGTCTCGGGTGTTTCCGTACCTACGGGTCGTACCCGGGGCCAGGTACCATCCGGTACCCGGGGGTGGGGGGCGGGCAGTGTTTTATGAATATCGAACGCTCTTTTGCCGTGAGGTCTGTTACTGTCTTTTCTCATGCCGGACTTTCTTAGCGGGCTAATGGTAAGCGGACAGTGAATGTCGAGCCTTTGCCTGGCGCCGAGCGAACATCTATTTGCCCTTTGTGTAACTGCACTATTTTTTGGGCGATGGCCAATCCCAAGCCATGACCACCGGTTGTAGTTTTAGAACGAGCCTTATCGGCCCTATAAAAACGTTCAAAAATGTGCGGCAGATCCTGCTTGGCAATTCCTTGTCCGTGATCAGTGACGGTGATGTGCGCCTGCCTATCTTTGGTCTTCGCCGACAGCTTCACCTCACCGCCCTTGGGGCTATACTTGACGGCGTTATCAAGCAAAATACTTAACAAGTTAAGTATTTGTTGATGATTGCCGATTACCGTGATGTCTTTAGAGGAGTTTTTTATTAAAATCCGGCGTTCCCTAGCTCGTTTATTCACCTGCCCGATCGCATCGTTGGCTACATTCTTGAGCGACACTTGCTCGTTTGGTGTGTCTTTGCCTGCCGTAGCTAGCTCCAGCAAACCCTCGCTTAATGATTTTAATTTACCAACTTCTTCGAGGTTACTTTTTAGCAGGTTGATAGCCTCGGCCTGGCTAAGACCGGGGTTGCGCAGGGCTACTTCTATTTCGGTCTGCATGGCCGTCAGTGGCGTGCGTAGTTCGTGGCTGGCGTCACCGGTAAAGCGTTTTTGCAGCTCCAACGTTTCTTCTAAGGGTTTAAGCGTCCGCCGCGCCAAGAAATAACTGGCGCCGCCGCCCAGCAATAAAACGGCTCCGTTAAATAGTATTAAATTAGACCTTAAATGGTTTTTATCCTTTTGGGCTTGAGCGGCGCGCAGGCTGTTGATGCCGGGGTTATTGGGGCCAAATAGCAAGTTATAAAGGTCTGATGGGCGGCTGGCGCTGGCCTCCAGCTCCGAACTGGACAACCGATAAATTGCAAAAGAAAAGCCAATAGATAACGCCATTATGATGGTCAAATACCAGAGTGTCAATTTTAGCGCTGCTGACTTAAACATCAAGCACCTCCGGTGCTATTAACCATTTTCCCTTTACCATTTACCATGCATTTACCATTAGCCATTAATCCTGCACCATGGATAACGGTAAACCCAGCACTTAGCTTAAGTATCTTAGAGGCTCGAGCTAAGTGCTGGGTAAACGGATAATGTACGGTGAACGGTGAACGGTTAACGGTGAACGGAAATGACGCAGTCATTTCTTGGCCTCTATCTTGTAGCCGAAACCGCGCAAGGTATGCAGTAGCGGCCGGCCTTTAAAGGGTTTGTCTATTTTGTTGCGTAAGTAGCCGATGTACACCTCTACCGTGTTGGGTAGAATGTCGGCGTCGAAGTTCCAGACATGGGCGATGATATTGTCTTTGGAGTGTACTTGCCCGGCATTACGCATCAAATATTCCAACAAAGCAAATTCCTTGGAGCTTAGGGCGATGGTTTTACCAGCGCGGCTGATGTTGTAGTTGGTAGTATCGAGCGTTAAATCGCCGACCTTTAGCACGTTGCCTTTAGTTTCGCTGGGCCGGCGCAGCAGTGCCCGCACGCGGGCCAGTAACTCTTCGAAGCTAAAAGGCTTAATAAGATAATCGTCGGCGCCAGCGTTGAGCCCGGTGACACGGTCACGGATTTGATCCTTGGCGGTCAGCAGTAACACCGGCGTGTGGATTTTCTTTTCACGCAGTTTCTTTACGATGTCTAGGCCCTCCATACTGCCCGGCAGCATACGGTCGATTATCATAACGTCGTATGGTTCGTTGAGAGCTGCGCCGTAGCCGTTGTCAGCGTCATATTCGACGTCAACGGCGTATTTTTCCTGTTCTAACCCCTTTTTAATAGCCCCGGCAATTTTATGCTCGTCTTCAATAACTAATATTCTCATCCCGAGCCTCCTTCAGAGGCAATGGTCAATGAACAAGTGTCAAGTGTCAATGAATGCTCAATGCTTGAATGATTCAATACATTAATACATTGTTTATTACTGCATTTATTGAACATTGAGCATTGAGCATTGATCATTTGTTTCTATTGTAACCCTTAAACTGAGAATTTTCTGAGAGTTTTCGTTATTTCCCCTTGAGGTACAATATGGAGTGAAGTGAAACTTTCCAGAGAAAGAGTTGGGCAGGCTATCGGCGTAGCGGGGACGGCTGCCGGTCTTTTTGTATTTATTGCTAATCCGAGTTTTCCAACTCCCGATAAGCTCGCTATATTTCTGTTTTTCTTCATGATGATATTTAAGCAGGCATTTTTTGTTTTGAAGCGTCTGCTGCCCTTCGTCGCTATACTTTTGGTTTATGATTCGTTCCGCGGAATTGCTGATAACTTGAATACTCATGTTAATTACACATTCATGATCGGGGCGGACCGGTTTTTATTTGGCGATCTGCCAACTGCCACTTTGCAGAACTGGTTATGGGACGGTCGTGTCCAATGGTTTGACATCGCCCTTTATTTGCCTTATATGCTCCATTTTGTCTTGCCGGTCGGTATGGCAATCGTGATCTGGGAAAACCGCCGCAAACACTATTGGAATTACGTAACGGCTTTCTCGATCGTATCTTTTGCGGCCTTTTTTACTTTTCTGCTCTTTCCGGCCGCGCCGCCCTGGCTGGCAGTCGAGAATGGCTATATAGAAGATATACGGCGGATTTCCAGTGATGTTTGGTTCAGCTTAGGAATTTCAGATTTCCCGTCGGTATATAACCAAATATCGCCTAATCCGGTGGCGGCCATGCCCTCGCTGCACGCCGCCTGGGCGATCCTTCTATACATATTCGTCCTTAAATTATATGGTCGCCGGTGGGGTCTTTTGGCTCTATCTTATCCGCTTGTCATCACCTTTGTCGTTGTCTACCAGGGTGAACACTATGTGATTGATGCCTTGGCCGGAATTATTTATGCCCTGGGAGCCTATTTTAGCGCGCCGTATTTGGTACGCTTCATTGAAAGAAAAATAGCGCCGCTGCTTCACCGCCACCATTACGCCAAGGCCCATGCCAAAAAACAGATGTCGTCCAAGCAAAAAACCGCTAAGTCGCTATAATGAAACCATGCATCTAGCATGGCATGTTACACGAAAAATTTTGCTGTTTGTTTTTTTAGCAATAGCGGTGGCAGTAATTGTTTGGTGGCGCAATGATCGCTCTGAATTCAATCAACAAACTTCCAGTTCCAGCCAATCGGCTATCCAGGTTAAAACTACTCCAACCCAGACCAGCTTTAGCAAAAAGCAATATTCGGTCAATGACCCTACCAGTATTTGGGCGGTGGTCAACAAGGGCCGCGTCCTGCCGAGTGATTACATTCCAGCCAATCTAACGTCACCTAGTATCGATTTAAGTGACTCTTCAGCGGCCGATAACATGCATTTGCAAGCCAGTGCTTCGGCCGCGCTAGAAAAACTGGTTACCGCGGCCAAGGCTGACGGGCTGAAGTTAATGCTGGTCAGCGGCTATCGTTCATACGCCACACAGAGCAGTGTTTATAGCGGCTACGTTTCATCCAGCGGCCAGGCTTTTGCCGATTCAACCAGCGCCCGGGCTGGCCACAGCGAACACCAAACCGGTTTGGCGGCAGATCTTGGCGCGCTCAACGGTCTTTGCCAATTGGAAAAATGTTTTGGCGACACACCCGAGGGTAAGTGGCTGGCCACTAATGCCTATAAATACGGCTTTATCATCCGCTACCAGAAGAACAAGACCGCTTTAACTGGTTATGATTACGAGCCCTGGCACCTCCGGTACGTCGGCGGCGAACTAGCGGCGGAAATTAACAAAACCGACCAAACACTGGAACAATTCTTCGACCTTCCGTCATATACCGGTTACCCGGCTAACGGCTATCAGCTAAAGGCCGGAAATTAATCCGCCTGTGGCGGATTAATTTTGTGTCCGCCGAACTTAGCGCGCAGGGCCGCTAAAAGCTTAGTCGCAAAATTAATTTCGCCTGCTTGGCTGGCCAGCCTTACTTCAAACGAAGCTTGGATGGCTGGTAGAGGAATGCCGAGCTCCTTAGCAGTTTCCAGCGTCCAACGGGTTTCACCGCTTTCGGCAACCACGCCGTTAATGCCTTCTAGGTTAGGGTTTTGTGCTAGAGCTTGGCGGCTAAGTTCGTTCAGCCAAGACGTCACGACACTACCATGCTGCCAGACCTCGCCGGCGGCGGCCAGATCAAGGTTCTTGTAAGCTCCCTCTTTGAGCAGACGGTAGCCTTCGGCCAACGATTCCATCATGCCGTACTCAATGCTGTTATGGACCATCTTGACAAAGTGGCCGCTGCCGCTGACGCCAAAATAGCGGTAGGCGCCAGCTGGTTTGGCCAAGGTTTGGAAAATAGGCTCGATAGCCGCAAATGCCGCTTGATTGCCGCCGACCATCATTGAAAAACCATTTTTTTGGCCCCATATCCCGCCGCTAGTTCCACAGTCAAGTAGAATCGAGCCTTTAGAAGCTACAAGCTCCGAGCGCTTTTTCGTTAATCTAAAATCAGAGTTTCCACCATCGATTAAGATGCTCCCCTTTGGTATCAGGCCGAGCCATTCGTCTAATTGGTCATCAACGACATTTGCCGGAACCATTAACCAAACAATCAATTTTTCATTAGCAAAAGCTTGAAGCACATCAGTCTTCTCATAGGCCGGTTTGGCGCCGAACTTTACGGCCTCGTCAATGGGCTCCTTGCTGCGGTTATGGACAATAACCTCATGGCCGTCTTCGGTGAGTTTGCGGGCAATTTGCATACCCATGCGGCCCAACCCCGCAACTGCAATCCTCACAGTTCGCCTCCTTGTGTCGGCTCAGAAACTAGAAAACAGGAATTAGGAACTAGTATTTCTACTTTTTGCTGATTGCTATTTGTTAATTGCTTGATGCGAAGCATCATATTTCGGCTCCTTTGTAATCATTATAGACTGTTAGTTTTCGGACTGTCTTAAGATATTGGGCTGGCTGCTGCTTTGGCGGAATTGATTTATCTAGCTCATCAAGTACTACATGCTTTTCTTTGCCAATGGCATAGACCACAATTTCATCAAGCCTTTCGATGGCACTTGGAGCCAATGTTAAACGTACGTAATCATCCCACGCGTAGGCGCTAACCAGCTCCTGGCTGTAAGTAGCTGGGCTGTTTGGCTTAATGCCAAAGGTATGCCCGTCGGACCCAATACCGGTCAAAGCGACACGGTAATCTGCATCATGCAGATCTTTTTCGATAGCCTGGGCGTAATCCTTAGCCGTTTGTTCCAAACTCTTGTTCTTAAGCACCGGCTGCAGTTTTGCGTCCTTAATCGCAAAGCCTGCGGCTTTTAGCTTCTGCCAGTTAGAACCGGGGTGGCCGGCCGGTCCGTAGCGCTCATCCGTCAAGCTAACGGTTAAATGCTCGATCGCCTCAATATGTTCGGCGTCAAGCATTATTGATATATCAACCGCCACACCAATTGCTGACCCGCCAGGTACCAGCCAAAGGACTTTGTCCTTGTTGGCGAGATGTCGGCTGATTGCCAGTGCCAGGTGTGCCGCTACTGGTTTAGAGGACGCAGTTGTGAAAAATTCGATAGTCATCTACGCCATAATATAGCAAAGTTATCGTAGTACTTATTTGTGAACAGTTGAAAGCGCTTAAGCTAAAATATATTATTTACAAGCTGTCATACATATGTAACAATTAAAGCACCTATAAATAAGGGGCTATTTATCAAATAAGTAAGGGAGGAAACATGAAAAGACTGCTTAAATTTTTAGCAGCAGCCATCGTTTCTGTTGGCGCATTAGGGACCGGTGCGGCAGCTCAAACTAGTTCGATCAGTAATACGGGACCAGATTCGACAAACACGGTCACTATCACGGAAGAAAATAAACTCGACATAAAGTGTAATAACGATGTAAATGTAGAAAATAATAACACCCAGAACTCATCTTCTGGGAACGCTACAACCAGTGGCAACACTACTGCCGGTGACGCTACTTCTGGAGGCGCCAACAATGCTAACAGCACCAGCACAAGCGTTGATTCATCGTGCGCCCAAGCTGCAGCAGCTCCGACTGAGGGCGGACAAGGCGGCGGAGCGCCTAGCGGCGTAGCATTGGCTGAAGGTGGTGTGGGTGCGGCTGAGCAGGTCGCAGCGGCTAAGGCCGGCGAGTTGCCCCAAACTGGCACTAACCCGTTGGCTCTAACTGGTATTTTAGGAGCTATACTAGGCGGCGCAGCCCTGGCTTCACGCCTGGCGGCTAGCAGTTTACGACGAGTTGTACTTTAGATAGTCAACCAAAGACTAGGAAGCAATAAATGCGAAGCGAGCCCAAAGCAGTAACAAAAGCTCGTTATATAAGCAGCGTTACTATCGTATACGGCGTAACGCTGCTTTTCGCGTGGTTTATCATTAACCCTGGCGTTATTCAGCAGAGTAAGGTTCAGGCATTGCCTAGCGCACCTATACCCAACTCGCCATATAAGAAAATCATGGCTGGTTTGCCTGCTCGTATAGTCCTGCCTGACCTGGGCATAGACCTACCGATCGATCCGGGCTTTTATAATCCAGCCGACAAATCCTGGACGCTAAGTGGTTACCGAACCCACTACGCTATGGTCACTACCCTGCCCAACAACCACGACGGTAATACATTTATTTACGGGCACAACAACAAATACGTTTTTGGCCCCGTCAAATCCATACAGCCCGGCCAAAAAGCGCTGGTATATACCCAGAACAACTATATTTTTACCTACTCCTACGTTTCAACGGTTGGCGTGGAGCCGGATGATACTTCGGTTTTTGATTACAGCGGGCCGCCAATACTGACCATCCAAACCTGCAGCGGTAACTGGAACGAGGTTCGCCAGATGTATACATTTAAGTACCAAAATTTCAATAAGCTATGATAGACGGCATTTTACATAATATTAGCCTTGGGGTGATTGGAGCCGGTATATTCGGTGCGGCCGCCGCCATACTAGGCAGCAGCGTCTACGACGTTTCCTATTCTCTGAAAAGGCGTTCACTAGCCCGCCTAAAGCCTGGGCTGGGGGCTAAAAAGCGCCCCTTGATCACAACTATTGTCTATAGCTACAAACAGCCAGAGCAAACGCTGGAATGTTTGGCTGGCTTGGTCAAAAGCACGCACCGTAAAATTCAAATTATAGTCGTGGATAATGCTTCTAAAGACAACACCAAAGCTAGCGTCAAACAATTTATGGCCAACCATCCTAAAAAAGACATCAAGCTTATAAGCAAATACCAGCATAGCCCTCTGCCAGAGGCTATCAAAACGGCCCTGAAGGCGGCTCGCGGCGATTTGGTCCTTATCCTTGAACCAAACCATATAGTCGAGCGCCAAGCCTTGCAATTAGCCGCCAATTACCTGGCGCAAAATGGTGTAGAAGCTTTGATGCCCGCAGTTGTTCTTAGCCAGCAGCCGTCACTTCTGAACCTGTGGGCCAGGTATAAGAATTTCGCCAGCCTAAGTAAACAAAAAACCCTTAGTTTACTTAGCGATCAAGGCCGCAGCTTCAAATTTGGCATATTTTATCGCTCACAACTGCTTAAACACAAAAAAATGGAGCTTAGCGGTGTCTACACGAGTGATGTGACCATCTACTACGACCGTATCCCCGGCATAGCCAAGCCTGGACTGGATTACTATCGCTTAGTTTCCAAAAGATCCGACAGCGGGCCGAATCCGCTGCTGGAGCTATTTAAGTTAATGAAACTGGCCTCAAAGGTGTTGATATTGCCGATGTTTCTTTGGTACAGTGCTTATTTGGCGCTTAATTCAAAATACCCTGACCTTTTGGTAATCAGCTGGGGCGTATTTACTTTTTTTATGATTATCGCCGCCTGGGCAGTTGAACAGTTAAACTTAGTCCAAAAAATCAAATACACTGCCTTGGCACCGGCTATGTTCAGCCTGTTCTTCGTTATGTCCTATATTGAGTCCGTAGGGATTCTATTAAACCTAGTTATACGGTTTGCGATCGTTGTAAAAAGAAAGACTGCGTTATCTTTGCCGCTGCTAAAACAAAGGCAGCTTCCAGCTAAGGCCTCTTAGCCATTTCCTAATTGAGAGCGAAAAGTTTTTTGTGCCGGCCTTACGGTTACTGATACGTGTAACGCGGGCGGCCCACAATTTGTCGTAAAGTTCGGTGGCCGCACCCAGCGAGAAGACAGCCAGCGCTACAGCGGCTCCAATTACAGGGAGCAGCCATCCGGGTATACCGCCTCCGTTATTGGTAGCTGGTTTAGCAGCAACTGATGGTTGGTCGGAACTTTGCGTCGAGGCCGCGGCAGCCGTTTGAACCTGGCTGGATGTAGAAGCGCTGCCTGAGCTAGTCCCGCCAAAGAATGGGGCTAGAACGAACTTATCACCATCGTCATTATTTGGTACAAATTGGAAAACTTTGGCAAAGGCTGGCGTTGATCCACCGCCCAGGCTGCCCGCAGTTGTGCTGGCAAGACTACCGGCAGCGGTGTTTATGCCAAAACTGCCGTTCCAAAACCCGTTGACGTTGATAAACAGGATGCCTAGCCAGTCTGTGGTTTTTAGGTCGCTTCCCAGAATGTTTAATATGTTCGCTGAAGCACTGGAGTTGCCAGAGCGGGCATTACCGCCCTTTGTATTGTTGCTAACTAAAGCGTTCCCGCTCAGGGCATCAAGATCAAGATTATTAGTAATTGTGAAGTTTGACTTGGCATTAATATCAACGTCGTTATCAATCAAAGATGAAATCTGGCAATCGCCGCCGCAGAAGGCCGCGCTGTTGCTGCTGCTTGGCGCGTTGACTAACATACCTACCCATTGGCCCAACACGTTAACGAATACTAAAAGCGTGTTGGCGTCGATGACTTGTTTGCCGGTCAGGTTCAATACGTTCAGCTTAGTCTCGGCGTTGCCGGTAGTTGCCGAGCCGCCGGCTGTATTGCCGGTTACAGTTGCCGAGCCTGTGGCGGCATTTAATTTGCTGATGTTATTAATTGTCTGAGTGTTATCAAAATTGGCTACTACATCGTTGTTTATTACATTAGATAGGTCTACCGTCGAGTTTGGGCCGCTGTGAGCGATTAATTGGTCAAGGAAATTGGGCGGCAAAAGAATGTCGCCGTTAAAATTACCGTTAATATTAAGATTACCGATAAAAGACTTACCGGCGTTGATGGCGCTGTTAAGCATGTTGACAATATTAGCTACTACGCGGGCATCGCCGGTGACAGCATTGCCAGCTTCGGTATTGCCAGCAACGGTCGAATCGCCGCTGACTGCGTCCAGATTAATATTATTGGTAATCGCGCCGTTGGCTTCGTAATTAATAGTCAAATTGTTATTTTTCTGGCTGTCGATGGTGGCCGTAGAGCCTGGCCCGGTTGTGTTGATGCTATTTGGGTCGAGAATCAGGTCACCGGTCACGTTACCATTGATATCGGCACTGAAAAGTAATGGCATGGCTCCCTGCGGGTCCCAGTTTGACTGCAGGAGATTAAGTATATTGGCGATTGAGGCCGCGCTGCCGCTAGTGCTGCTGCCGGCTAAGGTGTTGCCGGCAACTGTGGCATTGCCGGTTTTGGCGGTGGCAGTCGAGTCGTTGCTGATAGCGGCATTATAAAAAAGGTCAAAGGTGCCATTGTTGTTTTGTGTTTGGCTGATTGCATTGTTAGAGTCGGGGCCAGCGTTTGTGATGCTTGAAGCACTCGGCGCGGGATAGTTTGCGTTGGCGCTAGGGCTACTCGCCGCTGTTGGATTATTAGCGCTGGTTTGGGTGTTTGGTACATATTTATTAGACGGCGCGTCCCAGACCCATTCGGTTGTGTCCCACATACCGGTTGTGGGGTTATAGCTGTATGATTTGGGTGTTTTGGGGCTGGTCTGTTTAGTAACTGGGTTCCAGGTGTAATAATCGTTCTCCCAAAGACCAGTTGATGCATTGTAGGTATAAGATGAAGAGTCTGCGCCAGTTGGCGAAGTAGGACCGGTTTCGTCTGCCTCTGCAATCGCCACAGCGCTCAATGGATAAGCTACTATCAACACAGCTGCGACGAGCAAGTTCAGACTCCTGGCTGTCGATAGCGGTTTGATGCTAAGCATTACTCCCCATACCTCACAATCTGGAGATTAAATACATGTTCTATCCCACCCGGGAGGAGGTGTCCCGCCGTAGGCGGGAACCCCCTATTTGGTTTAGAACTGCTAATTATCGGTAAGATAATTAGTTATTAATGTTAACGCTGTTTGAAACAGTGTTGTCGTTGGAGGCGTCGCCGCTAGTGGCGTCACCAGCCGTGGTGTTGTCTTTGACTGTTGCATCACCAGATGTAGCAGTTTGATAGTTATCGTTCTTAACTTTTACATCGTTATCATTGTCAATTTTTAGCTTGTTGGTAGTGGTTATTTTAACTTCGTTTTTTGAGTCTGGACCGGTGTTGCTAATTGATCCGTCTGCGTCACTAGCAGGCGGTGTCAGGCTCCATGTGCCGCCGCCGCTGTTGCTGACGCTGACGTCAGAGCTAGCAGAGTTTGAGTTACTGCTGTTACCGCTGGTAGCGTCACCGCCAGTTGTGTTGTGTTTGACTTTGGCGTCACCTGAGTCTGCGCTTTGGTAATTTTTGTTCTTAACTTTTACGTCGTTATCGTTATCGATCTTGGCCTCATTTTTTTGTTCGATCTTTACTTTATTTTCTGAGTCCGGCCCAGTCGTGTCGATAGACCCGGATTGAGCTGCCGCAAAACCAGTGGTCAGGCCAGCACTGACCAAGGCAGCCGACAGTATTTTAAGTAACTTTTTCATAGTTACCCCTTTCTTTATAATATTATTTAGTTATTTTCCCCGGGTATTCAACCCGACTTCAGGCCGTTTTTGCAAACGGGCTGAAGTCGAGTGAAATAACAGTTTATCAATAGACACAGCCTCTCATTTAATTAATTACGCTTTGCCCCTGGCTCTTCACGGTCGAGTTGCTATGGCTGGAAATATGCAGGCTATTTTGTGAACGTGTCGTGCTATTGTCTGACGAACTGCTGTTTTGAGTGGTTATATCAATAGTTGTCAAACTGTTACCTGTTTTGATTTCCTTATGCACTGTGCCGTTAGCTGGAACTTCTATGTTCTGACCATCGACGGTTACGGAGGTTTCGGTCGAGCCGTTGCTGGAGCTTTGATCAACTTTAGTGGTAGCTGAACTGCCCTGCCCCGGATCTGTGCTTTGGGTGGCTGCGTCGGATGTGATTATTTCATTCTGAGCTGTGGTATCGTCTGGCGCCTGGATGCGAAGGGCTAGCGCCCCAGCGGGGGCGATGATTATCGTTGCCAATCCAGCTATTCCAGCTTTGCTCGTCAGCCAAGATCGGACGTTTTTCAGATGCATATAAACCCCTCCATCACCCCAACTTTAGGTTTTGTGCCATTAGTGTAACATATTTTATATAAGCGAAAAGTGATTATATTGCTGTAATTTTTTTTACAGTTTTGTATCTAACAATAAAACATTAGCATGATAAAACAAGACATCCGTGAAACACATTTTTATACTTGTCAATCCCAAGTGGCACCGGCAAATCCGTCCACGAAAACGAAGTTCAAATGAAAAGGGCGCTCTTTTTACGGAGCGTCCTTTTCGATAAAGAAACTATTGCTAGTATCTCTACCGCCACCTCACGGTGGTACCCCCAAATTTACTCCCGCCTGCTTAGCTTGTCAACTGCTTATGCTGTGATTTAATGTTGTAATTTAGTCAATGGCTGAGTATTATGGCCTGGATCCCTTATCTTGTTATCTTATGAAGCTATATACTTGGGAGTAATGTTAAGCTCAAAAAAGGCTCGCTACAACGGACAGTGTTTTTTGCGGTGGCTGGCCGTCAAGGTGGCAGCGGATGAATAGTTCTGCTAACAAGCAAGACGAAATATACAAAAGGACAATCCGTGTTCTGATGGGCTCACAACTTATGGCCGGCGCCGGGCTGGCAGCAGGAATAGCCGTCGGAGCATTGCTGGCCGAGGAAATGACCTGCTCGACTGGAGCAGCTGGTTTGCCAGCGGCGCTATTTATTTTAGGCTCGGCTGTGGCTGCGGGGCTCGTCGGCCGTCTTTCTCAAGGTTACGGCAGGCGAATCGGGCTAGGTATCGGCTACTTTGTAGGCGCCATAGGTGCCGCCGGCATCGTTTTAGCAGCCATACTAAGTAGTCTTCCTCTGCTCTTTATCTCGCTGCTGCTATACGGCTCGGGCACAGCAACGAACCTACAAGCCCGCTATGCTGGAGCAGACCTTGCCAAGCCGTCCAGAAGAGGACGGGCAATTAGTACCGTTTTGGTGGCCACTACACTAGGAGCTGTACTTGGCCCAAATCTTATAGAGGTAACAGGATCAATTGCCGGGTCGCTAGGAATCAGGGAACTAGCCGGACCTTTCATGCTGGCCGTGCTGGCTTACGGGACTGCCGCCGTCATAGTCCTGGCCTTTATGAGACCTGATCCCTTACTGACGGCTCGCGCCTTGGCATCACGTGTTTCGCAGAAGACTAAAGACCAAAAACAAACTGCCATCGCCAGCGATTCGCAGCCCACAGTTAGACTGGCGGCCGCGGCCATGATAATCACCCAAATGGTCATGGTCGCAGTGATGACCATGACGCCGATACATATGAGATTACACGGCTATAGCCTAGCAGCCGTAGGACTGATAATTTCGATTCACATAGCAGCAATGTACCTGCCATCTCCCCTAACCGGATGGCTCGTTGACTGCTTCGGGTATCGTCGTGTACTGGCCTTAGGCGGGCTAATCTTGCTCGCGGCTGGAACCTTAGCTTCGGTCGCACCAGCCAGCTCCATGATTCTACTGGGTGCTACCCTTGGTTTGCTCGGACTTGGTTGGAATTTCGGCCTAATTGCTGGCAGTTCTGCTGTCACGCAGAATACACCTCTTAGCCAAAGAGCCAGCACTCAGGGCTCGGTTGACCTTACGGTTTCTCTAGCTGGCGCAACAGGTGGGCTGGGAAGCGGTTTCATTGTTGCTAGCAGCAGCTACGGCACACTGGGGCTAGTTGGAGGCTTGCTGGGACTGGCGATCCTGCCGTTGCTTATAGCCTACCGTAAGTAATGGAGCAGAAGCCAGCAAAACCAACAGTCGCCAAACAGCCTAAAAGTAATGGTCTTATTTGGTGCAAGTCGTGGCTGAGCATCTAGGTCTGGTACCATTTCAACAGGGGCAGCAAAAATGGGACACTACATCAACGTGCTAGTTAGTTCGCAACTTGCTAAGAATAGCTCTATATGTTCTAAGACTTTAGCGTTTTGCTATTTCTGGAGCACGGCCGATGTAGGTTGAGGGCCTAAGACTCTGCAAAGTAGCTTTTGCCTCATCCGGGATATCTAAACAATTAACCAAGTTCTGATAATCAGCTTCGGTCATTTCCTGACCTCTAGAAGCATTTTTTATGATGCCATAAGCTCCTTCCACACCGTAACGACGCATTACTGTTTGTACCGCTTCGGTTAAAACTGCCCATTGGCTGTCTAGGTCTTCCGCGATTTTATCTTTATTCGGATCAACTTTTTTGAGGCCTCTTTTCAAAGAAGAATGCGCCACTACAGTGTGCCCGAATGCTTCGCCGATTGTACGTTGTGTGGACGAATCGCTGAGATCGCGTTGCAGGCGAGAAATGGGCAATTTAGCTGCGAGATTGCCTAATATAGCGTTAGCTGAGCCGAAATTGGACTCGGCATTCTCGAAGTCTATTGGGTTCACTTTATGAGGCATTGTAGAAGAACCAACCTCACCAGCTTTAACTTGCTGCTTGAAATAGCCCATAGAAATATAGGTCCACATGTCGCGTGACAAGTCGGTCATAATCTGATTATTAAGACCTAGCTCGTTGCACAATGCCACCAACCAATCATGCGGCTCTATTTGGGTTGTAGTCGTGTTAAATTCAAAGCCAAGCGACTCAACGAAGCGTTGTGAAACGGCTGGCCAGTCAACTTCGGGATAGGCAACCGACACGGAGTTGTAGTTGCCAGTCGCTCCGTTAAATTTACCTAAGATTGCTATCGATCCTAAGCGACCTTTGCTTCTATCAATTCTTTCATAAAAAACCGCCATCTCTTTGCCTAGTGTCGTAGGCGTAGCAGGTTGGCCATGGGTGTGGGCTAACATTGGTAGATTAGCAAAAGCTAAAGATTTATCCCCTAAATCTTCAAGAACATTGTTAATGCCCGGTTCAATAACGAGCTTTTTCGCATCCCGAACCATCATCGCATAAGCCAGATTGCTGATATCTTCTGACGTACAACCAAAATGAATAAACTCTAGGTATTTTTCTAGCTCCGGGTCGCCCGAAAGTTTCTGCCGTAACCACATCTCGACAGCTTTTACGTCATGATTCGTGGTTTTTTCGATATCTTTAACTTCTATAGCGTCATTGACTCTAAAATCGGTGACGACTTCTTTTAGCTGATCTCGTGCAGCGTCGCTTAGCGGATCCATATCAGGTAGTACGCCACTTCCCAGCACATCCAACCAAGCGGCTTCAACGGCAACTCTCCTTTGTATAAGACCGTATTCCGAAACAATCGGCGATAGAGACTCAACTCGGTTCGCATAACGCCCGTCTATTGGAGTTACGGCAAGAAGTTGTTCTTGGATTCCCATAATTTAGATTTAGAGTAACAGCCGCCAATATTAGTAGCAAGTATAAGCAAGATGTAACCGTTTATTGGTTATGGTTGCCTCTGAATACATCCTAAAGCATACTTGCTAATTATGAGCGGTGTAGACCTAGAGCTTTATTGGATGCGCCACGGCGAATCTGAGATGAACACACTGCCGATTTTTAGCGGCAGGAGTAATGAAACCCCATTAACTCCAAAAGGCATAGAACAATCAAAGAAACTGGGTGAATTTCTAAGCCGCCAAGAAGTCTTTCCGTCTGTGGTCTATGTGTCACCTGCTTTAAGAACTATACAAACGGCTGAATACTGTTTGGCCGAGATGGGTTTGGATATAGAACCGTTAATCCATGATGCCCTGCAAGAACTTGACCAGGGTGACTGGGTTGGACGCGTGCGTAGCGAAGTTTATGCTGATCCCGCTGTAATTACTGAAATCGAGAGGCTAGGAAAAGACTTTAAGCAAGGGGGTGGTGAATCCATAACCGACGCCGCCTTACGTGGCCTCGGCTGGATAAGTGAAACCTTTGATGAACACGGACCGGCTGCTATACCCGAACGGCGATTTGTTTTTAGCCATGCAATAATAATTAGCAGCATGGCTTCGCACATCAACAATTGGTCTCATCAAGAGACTAGAGCGAGTAAAATTCCAAATGCGTCTATGAGCCTTTTTGTTAGGCGTCAAAATAGCTGGGAGCTGGAATATTTTGGGCTAGAACCTGAACAGATATCTAATCAGCCGCAATGAACTTGCATTACTTAAAACACTCGTCGATAATTACACTATCAATTAGCTGGGTGGGCAGTCTGCACTAACAGGAGGTGTCATGGCCGGAAAAGAAAATGCCCTAATCTCGGTTTATAACAAAGATGGACTAGAAGAATTTGCCGATGGTTTATCTACCCAGGGTTTTAATATTTATGCTTCTGGCGGCACGGCCAAAAGAATTGGTGAAGCTGGAATCCAAGTTACGGATGTAGCTGAGTTGGTTGGCGGTAATGCTATTTTGGGCCACCGAGTCGTCACGCTATCCCGTGAAGTTCATGCCGCACTGTTAGCTCAAAAAACTCCTGGTGATATTGCAGAGTTAGACCGCCTTGGCATACCACTGATTGACCTAGTAGCAGTAGATATGTACCCTCTCCGGGACACCATAGCTAACCCTGACAGCACAGAACATGACATTATAGAACAAACAGATATCGGCGGCCCGACTATGTTAAGATCGGCCGCCAAAGGCCGCAGAATTGTTTTATCTAGAGTTGAGCAAAGGCCTGAAGTGCTTAAGTGGCTGGCAGATGGCCGACCAGACGAGGAAGAATTTCGTAGGCAGTTGGCTGGTATCGCTGAACTGGAGGCAGCCGCTTATATCCTTGAATCCGCGAAATATATTGGCGGCCCTGCCGTATTTGGCTTTATAGGTGAGAAGGTTGCTGAACCACTTTATGGGGAAAATCCTTGGCAAGGCGGAGCCTGTATATATATGGAGCGTAACGGCAAAAACCCCCTAGCCTATGACCGATACGAGCAGCACGGTGGGATTGAAACAAGCTACAATAACGTGGTTGAGTTTGCGGAACGTATGACCCAGACGATAACTCACATTGCAGCCGGCTTTGAGCATAACTTTGGCGAAGTACCAGCACTTGCGCTTGGGGTAAAGCATGGCAACGCTTGCGGGGCAGCTTACGCTGATACACCCCAAGAAGTTATCAAAAAGATGCTCGAAGGCGATGAGCGAGCAATCTTTGGCGGCTCCATTATGCTCAACTTTGAAGTAGATGAAGAGTTGGCCGAACTGCTAGTGGGTCATGATATGAAGGATGGCCAAAAAAGGTTGCTAGATATTGTGATAGCCGCTGGCGTTACAGACGAAGCAAAGGACATCTTACAACGTAAAACCGGTAAGCTGAGACTCCTGACTAATCCGGCTTTGGTCAGTCTTGGCATGGATTCTTTAGACACAGCTCAGAGATTTAGATACATACCGGACGGTGTGGCCGTGCAAGATAACTACACCTATATACCAAAAATACGTCGGGCTGAACTATTGGCGGGTGGGTGGATAAACCCAGAGCAAGAACGAGATCTGGTGCTAGCATGGGCAGTTGGCTCAACCAGTAACAGTAATACTATCACTGTAGTAGAAAATGGAATGGTTATTGGTAACGGGGTTGGTCAGCAAGATCGAGTGGGGGCGGCTGAACTAGCTCTCAAGCGAGCTGAAGATGCCAAGCACGATAGTGATGGAGCCGTGGCTTACAGTGATAGCTTCTTTCCATACCCTGATGGAGCTGAAGTATTGGCTGATGCGGGCGTGAAGGTAATTTTAGCTACCAGTGGTTCTGTGAACGATCCAAATGTTGCGGATGCTCTAAAAGCCAAAGGTATTCAAAGCTTCTTAACCCTCCCCGATAAAACTTCTCGCGGTTTCTTTGGCCACTAGAACCCTCCTAGTCGGTTTCTATCTATTGGACAATTTACAAAATGAACTTAAGTCTGATTTTCTTTTGCTGCATCTGGCTGGGGAGGAGGGATTCGCCATGTCATTCGACATGGCGCCCTATCGAATGATAGGGCGAACCAGGATTGCTGGGATCCCAGCACTAAAAAAATTCTTTAACTTGGCTTCGGGACTAGGATTCGAACCTAGATTGCTGGGACCAAAACCCAGTGTCCTACCATTAGACGATCCCGAATTATTTAGTGCTGGGCAGGCAAAACCCTGTGCCTTATTGTACCCCGCTCCTTTTCCTGAGTGGAGTAGTCTGCAATCCACGGCATGTCGCCATGGCATGCAGATTACGGAACTTCAAGTAAAGCTGAGGGGCCACTTACTTGCCCGCCAAAGCCTTGGCGAAGGCGGGGCCACTCCCCACCGTATAATTATTTTGTCAGAGTCTCTAAAAATACTCTAGTGCTTAGCAAAGTATATTCTAAATTCGTCCGGTACTCGAACCGTACCCTCAGGGGCTTCAAGCTCATAGTCTCCCGGGTTTATATAAAGTTCTAATTCACCAAAATTGGCAGGCGGTTCGTAGTAACCCGATATCACCAAAGGTCCTGCACCGTAATCAACGGCTTCAAGCGCATAAAAACGTCCGGGTGGAAGTGTTACTTGCGGCGTGATCTCTGGGTCAAGTTGGAAAACATTTGTTGACTCGTTCTTTGGATTACCGACGACTAATACGCCATTGCCTCTATGGACTGCCAGTAACTTACGGTCCGCGGCTTTGGTCCAATAGGCTAATTCAGCACGGAAGCCAGGATAAATGGTCGCAATCATTCGATTAGCGCGTACTTCCTCCCCTTCGCAATATTCAAGCTTCGTAAAAAGATAGTTAGCGCCATTCTCGCCGACTTCCATAGAAGTGCTACCTTCTGCGTTTAGTTCTGCTAATCGAGGTATCCAGGTATTAGGTCCAATATCAGCTGAAGTATCGATACCCAATTGATCAGTAAATTCATATACTGAGGGCTTTGGATTTAGGGCATTGTAGTTCATAGTTAAAGTATAACAATACTAAAACCTTAATGCAAGATCCTGTCAATTCTTAAGGTTTTTACGGATCTGTTAATATATCGTATAATTACTCTTTAGTTATGCCTAAAGCTACCAAAGCCCCGGCAGATTATATTCTGCCGCTATATATCAATGGACTTTCGGGCCGGATGCTCAGGATGAGCCAGCCCAAGGATACAAAACGTGAGATTCTGTTTGTATATGGTTATCATGCGAGCCTGGAACGCTACTTTGGAGTAGCTGACCTTTTAAACAAATATGCAGGGGTCACAATGCCCGACCTACCCGGTTTTGGCGGCATGGACTCCTTTTATAAAATTGGTGAAAAGCCCAACATCGATACCTATGCTGATTATCTGGCGGCATTCATCAAGCTTCGTTTTCGTAACAAAAAATTCGTAATCGCCGGCTACAGTTTGGGCGTACCAATAATCACACGGATGCTGCAAAAGTATCCAGAGCTTAGTAAGAAAATCCAAATGCTAGTCTCGATTGCCGGCTTTACCCATAAAGATGACTTTAACTTCTCTAAGAAGCGTTATTGGATTTACCGTCTAGGAGCGGCTTTTTTCTCGGCAAGACCGACAGCGGCGCTTTACAAGCTCCTTGTTTTGCGTCCGATATATATTAGGTATGTATATCGTCACTTATTTAATGCTAAGCAAAAATTTAAAGATAAGCAGGCTCAAGTACTGGCCCGCGCCATAGAGATGGAAGTCAATCTGTGGCGTAGTAACGACCCCAGGACCTATATGGCCACGGGCAATATGATGTTTAAGCTAGAATTACCCAACAAGGGCCATGTCGGCTTGCCTATCTATCACGCTGGAGTCGACAATGACCATTATTTTAATAGCGTCAAGGTGGAGCAGCATATGCGCATGATTTACTCCGATTTTGTTCATGGTAAGGTAAAGTCCGCTTCTCATGCTCCGTCTATAATCGCCACGGCCAAAGACGCTGCCTATTTCGTGCCTAAAGAGTTTATTCGTGTTATGAATAAGATAAGCTAAACTATAGCTAAGATTATGAAGATTGGCCTAGTCTGCCCATACAATATGTTCGACAAGCCTGGCGGCGTGCCTCAGGTAGTTATGCATCTTCACGCCGGCCTGAAGAAAAAGGGCCATCAAGTTAAGATTATTACCCAACGTCCAACTAGTTTTAAAGGTAATCCACCTGAGGATTACATTTTATTTGGCGTAACCCGAACATTTAAAGGTGGTTTAGGTACTGAAGGTAACTGGGGTATGCCGTCCGATGGAGAAGAGATCGCTAGAGTGCTGGATAAAGAAAAATTTGATGTACTAAACTATCACGAAGCGTGGATACCAATGCTGGCCTGGCAAATTGTTAAGCATTCTAAAGCGACAAACGTAGCAACCTTTCACGCCAATCTAATGGATACGTCTGCTGGTAAGTCATGGACAGGAGGTATTTTTACACCATATGGCAGAGCATTACTTACTAAAATGCACTTGTTTACAGCCACATCGCCTGCATCTTCAGGCATGCTTATCAGCCGCGCTAATATGAAAATTACCCATCACCGCCAAATGATTGAAAACTTGCGCTATATAGGCTGTGGCGTTGAGCTAAGTCAGTTTAGGCCGGTTAAAAAACGACAGCCTCTGAATGGACCTGGCACTAAAACTATTGTCTACATCGGCCGGATTGAAAAGCGCAAAGGTGTTGATTGGCTACTGACAGCTTTTGCTGAGCTGGTAAAAGAAATGCCCCAAGCTCATCTGATTATTGCTGGCGCAGGCCTATGGTCTAACAAACTTAAACGAGCGGTTGAAGACGAGGATATTAAGAATGTATCATTTCCGGGTTATGTATCGGATGAAGAAAAACTGCGACTTTTGTCTAACGCTGACCTAGCATGCTTCCCCTCGCCATATGGCGAGGGTTTCGGAATAGTCCTTTTAGAGGCAATGGCTGTAGGTACTCCATTATTGGCAGGCAATAATCTGGGGTATATAAATGTTATGACAGGGCATGGCCGGATTGGTCTAATTGATCCTATGGCAACCAAGGATTTTACTAACCGCCTGGCAGTGTTCCTAACTGATGATGCCTTACAGAAGCTTATGGTTTCATGGGCTCTGAAAGAAGTAAAAAAATATGACTATCCTAAAATAGTTGAGCAGTATGAAACGGCGTTCAAAGAAGCCATTAGGTTTAAAAACACGCACAGTTATAAGAAGTCTACAGAAGATGAAAAAAGATCAAAAAAACTTATCCATCGGCTTTTGTTACGACGACAGCCTGGATAAGCCAGACGGAGTTTCTCAATACGTCAAGACGGTGGGCGCCTGGTTAAGCGGTCAGGGCCACGAAGTGGCATATATTGTTGGGGAAACAACAATTGCGCAGTGGGCTGGCGCACCGGTCTACAGCCTATCCAAAAACTTATCAGTAAGATTTAACGGCAATCTCATCAACACGCCTTTGCCTGCCAGCAAGAAATTAATAAGCAGCGTTTTACATAAACACGACTTTGACATAATCCACGTCCAGATGCCCTATTCGCCATTCATGGCGCAAAAAGTGATAAATTTGACAAATCCTCGTACTGCCATTATAGGGACCTTCCATATATATCCTGCAGGGGTCCTGGCTCGAGTTGGTTCACGGCTTCTTAGACTGGTATATCGTGGGTCATTAAAAAAATTTACAGGCGTGCTTAGCGTTAGTCCGCCAGCTGCCAAATTCGCCAAACAGTTTTTCACCGTTGATAGCGAATTATCTTCCAATGTTGTTGAGCTGAAGAAATATAAAAAGGCAAAAAAAAGCAACCAAAAAAATCACATAGTTTTTTTAGGCAGGCTGGTTCAGCGCAAAGGCTGCACAGAGCTGCTGCGAGCCTTCAAACTTTTAAAAGAAACTGTTCCTGAAGCCAAATTGACTATTGCCGGGGATGGACCCATGAGGAGAAAACTCGAGCGTTTTGTTAAAAATAATCATTTGGAGTCATCAATAACATTCCTGGGATTTATAAATGAGCGTGACAAGCCCAAGCTTTTGGGCAGTGCGGCTATTGCTTGTTTCCCCTCTTTGGGCGGCGAAAGCTTTGGCATAGTATTAATCGAAGCAATGGCGGCTGGAGCTGGGGTCGTTGTCGGCGGCAATAATCCGGGCTACGCCAGCGTGCTTGGCGGGCGGCCGGAAACACTGTTCGACCCTAAAAATACCGCGCAGTTTGCCAAAACATTAGAAATTTTTTTAACCGATAAGCGCTTGGTCGCTAATATTCAATCCTGGCAAAGTAAGCTTGTCAAAAATTATGACATTGAAACCGTCGGCCCAGTTTTGGCAGAAGTATACAGACGGGCAATTGCTAAAGCTGGCCGAAGCCGGCATAATTAACATAGTGGAACCCAAGGAAGTTACTGTCAGGATAGCCAACCGCACCATCGTGCGAACCATCCTGTGGGTAGTCGCGGCCATTTTGGCTTATCGTTTCATTGGCAATGTAACGCACGTTTTAACCTTGATTGCCGGAGCTGTCTTTCTGGCTTTGGCTCTTAATCCGGTGGTGGGCTGGATACGGCGCCGTCTGCACATTCATAGCCGTGTAAGGGCGACAGCCGTAGCCTATTTAATGGTCGTGGCGTTTTTGACGGCATTTTTTGCTTTGATTATCCCACCGTTAGTCAGCCAGACCCGCGATTTCATCAAAGATGTTCCCCGGACCATTGAAAATTTCCAGAAGCAGGATTCATCGCTCGCCAGGGCGGCCAAACGTTATGACCTAGATGAAAAATTAACCCAAGGCGCAAGAGATCTAACATCAAATTATGGCAATTTCGGCGCCACAATTCTCAATACTGGCAAACGAGTAATCGAAGCCGCGGTGTCATTCTTTGTAGTTTTAGTCCTGACATTCATGATGCTGGTAGAAGGTCCGAAGTGGGTAAGATTATACCTTGGCACACTGCGCGAAAAACAACGGGTTCGCCAAAAGAATATCTTGGACCGGATATATAAGGCGGTTAGCGGCTTTGTGAACGGCCAGGTTATCTTAGCTGTCGTGGCCGGCTTCTTTGCATTCCTTGCGCTGGAGATTGCCAGCCGGGTGATGGATGTAAACATTAATGCCGTGGCGCTGGCTGGCATTGTCGCCGTCTTTGGCATAATCCCGCTATTTGGCAATCCCATCGCCGCAGTTTTGGTGGTATTGGCCAGCTTGCTTAATTCCGTTTCACTTGGGTTAGTCATGGCTATTTATTTTGTAATTTACTTTTTTATCGAAAATCATACTTTTCAACCATATATCCAAGCCCGCCTGACGGAATTATCGCCTTTGATGGTCTTTATTGCGGCTCTTATTGGTGTTGGTTTTGCCGGTATACTGGGAGCGATAATCGCCATTCCGGCAGCCACAACAGTTAAAATTATCTTAGAAGATCAGTTTGCCCATCGCGGCATCAATACCAAAGGCTAGCGCCACACATGCACCGCCACCCTGCCAGCCAGCACAGCCGGCTGCACCGGTGGCTCTTGGCGCATTGCTGCGTCAGAAACTGCGTTGCTCGCTCACTGTATGTCAAATACAGCTTGCTCCGCTACTCACTTCTTCCTTGCATTGCATCCAAGTGCATGCATGGTGCTTGTTATGCGCGTGACCAGACCGGGCCGTGAGGTGTATCGTTTATATCTATCCCCTGATTTGCGAGCTCATCACGCAGGTGGTCGGCTTCTGACCAGTTTTGATTTTTGCGGGCTTGTTCACGCCTGAATATAAGCTTCTTGATCTGTGGGCTTACGTCTTTCCTGTTTGCCAGGCCAAGGCCCAGCGCTTGGTCAAGTTTTTTCAACATCGGCTGCAGTTTTTCAATAACTACACCTTCAGACTCCGCTTGAGTTACTAATTTGGAAATCTCAGCCAAGGCTTCAGCCGTATTTAAGTCTTCAGACAATGCCCGCACCAACTTTTTAAATACAGTGTCGTAATTATGTCCGGCGTTACTTTTATGTCCAAGAGCAGGCTGAAATTTTAAATCAGCCCACGCCTGCAGGCGCTTTAAGAATGATTGGGCTGCGTCTAATGATTCCCAGGTAAAGTTTAGTTGTGACCGGTAATGGGCCTGCAGTGTAAGTACTCTAAAGGCCAACGGATCAAATCCTTTAGTCAGGATGTTGTCGAGCGTGTAGAAGTTAGCGCGAGTTTTACTCATTTTGTGACCATCAACCAATAAATGTTCGCTATGAACAAAATAGTTTGCCAGGGGCTTATTTATTGCGGCCCGACTTTGGGCAATTTCGTTCTCGTGATGCGGAAATATCAGGTCAACGCCGCCGGTGTGAATATCGAATGGCTGGCCAAGATATTTAACCGACATGGCCGAGCATTCAATATGCCAGCCTGGGCGGCCAGCAATATTTTTTCCGTCTATTCCAAATTCCCAGCTTGGCTCGTCTTTTTCTGCCGTTTTCCACAGCGCAAAGTCGGCTACATGGTCCTTGTCATATTCGTCGTTATTAATACGGTGATGCTCATGGGTTCGATCCAATTTGACCAATGTGCCATAGTTTTTATCCTGGGAAATGTCAAAATAAATACCGTCATCACTCGTGTATTTATACGGTATTCGCCTAATCAATTCCCGCATATCATTGATATGATTGGTAGCCCTGATGATTTTAGAGTGCGAAAAATCAATACCAACCTTGTAGGCATCTTCATAAAATAGCTCTTCGTATTTGCGGGTCAATTTCCCAAGCGCTTGCTTTGGCTTTTCGCCGGGGAATTCTTGTTTGCTGCGCAATATGGTTTTGTCATCAACGTCTGTAATATTCATTACGTGCTGCACTTGAAAGTTGTTTGATATTAGTACCCGGCGGAGGATGTCTTCAAAAATATACGTCCGTAAATTCCCGATGTGGACATGGTCGTAAACAGTCGGGCCGCAGGTGTAGAGTTTCACTTCGCCGGCCTTGATTGGCTTAAATTCCTCTACTCTTCGCGAAAGGGTGTTATAAATTCGCATGGGCCTTTTCCTGCTCAATGTCCTTTAGGAGTTTAATAGCTAAATCGATGGTTTCGCTTTTAATGTCTTCGTAGCTGCGGCCATCGGTTATCTTAAAGCCGCTGGCCATAGGGTGCCCGCCGCCGCCAAAATGCTCGGCCAGTTTATCGGCAATACCGTAACCATAGTTACAGCGTATTTTAGCCGTCACCTTACCATCCTTGTATATCTTAAAAGCAATAGCAATGTCAGTACCTTTAGCCAAACGCATATCATCAATTACTAACATTGACGGATTGTAGTGCGGGCTATATTCTTCAATTTCTTCCCAAGGAATAGACACTATGGCGACCCGATTATCGCCATAAAACTCAACCCTTTGCAGTAGTTCGCCTTTGTAGTGAATAAGTTCCACATCTTTGCGCAATGTTTCACGGCGCAAGCTTTCCAACTCGGCCAGGTTGACTCCGGCTTCTACCAGCTCACCTATGATATGAATCGACCGAGACGAGGTGGATTGGCTCATTAGACCCAGGCTGTCACTTAAAATACCCATGGCCAGCAATTCATTGGTCTGCTTATCGAGAGGCCACTGGAGTTTATTTGCCAGCTCATAGATAATCTCCGCGGTGGCCACAGCCGGATAATTGCATATTACAGTGGCGAAAGTGATGGTAGCATCTGTGACGTGGTGGTCTATAACTATCACTGGTTTGCTAGCCAGCCAGGATTTAGCGCCATTTTTACCAAGCTTCTCCAGTAGGCTGTCACTGCTGGTGTCGATAATAATTGAGGCATCAAACGACTTAGGCATATCTTTGACTACTCTTCCCCAGCCGGGCAAATAATGTAAATAGCTGGGGATGTCAACGCCGCAGTAAAGCAGGACTTGCTTGCCTTGATCCTCCAAAATAGCCTCAAGAGCCAGCGAGCTGGCCAGGCTGTCGACATCGGGGTTATCGGCCTGCACAATTACGATCTTTTGGGCAGCGCTAATAATTTCACTAATTTTTTGGGCTTCAGCTAAATTGGTCACTTGCAATCCATTGTAACCCAGACGCCTTGGGTCCGCGACTATCCGTTATAACCGATACTTGTAAAAACCGCGGCCCTAGGTGCTGGGAAACAGTTTTAAAGGGTCTGTCTGCCTTCTAGGGCACGAGTTAAGGTAATTTGGTCAGCATACTCCAGATCAACACCAACTGGTAAACCGCGGGCCAAGCGGGTGACTTTAACTTTCTTACTTTCGACTGCTTGGGTTAGCAGTAGTGCGGTACTTTCGCCTTCAACGCCGGCGTTAGTAGCCAAAATCAGTTCTTTCACATTATCTTCATCGATGCGTTTTAGTAACTCAGCGATATGAAGATCGTCAGGGCCGATACCCTCTATCGGCGAAACCAGACCGCCCAGGACGTGGTAAGTACCAAAAAAGCTGTTGGTTTTTTCTAGTGCCATAATATCGAACGGGTCGGCTACAACAGCGACTATTTGCTTATCCCGTTTGGGATTAGTGTATAGCGGGCTTAACTTCTGGCCGCTCTCTATTAAAGCGAAAGTTTTTGGGCAATATGAAACGCTTTGGTGCAATTTAGTCAGCGCTTCGGTAATTTCCTTTGCTTTCATAGGATCAGCCCGTAGTAAATAATAGCCGTAGCGCTCGGCTGTCCTGGGTCCCACTCCCGGCAATTGGCCAAACGCTTCAATCACTCGCGCTAAAGATGCTGGTATCACAGACATAGCAGTTGGATAATTGCAATCTAGCGCTCAAAGTCCAAGATTGCTTAACGCTCCCATCATTGGCTGCATTTTTTCAGCCGCCAATTTTTGACTTTCAGATATTGCCGCTTTGACGGCTTCCTCGATCCAGTTTTCCAACTGGCCGATATCGTCCAGATTTATCGCTTCGGGATCGATGTGGATTTTCTGTATTTTCTGTTCACCAGAAATCTCGACCTTTACTGCTCCGTCGCCGGCTTCAGCGACGATAATTTCTCGTTGCAGTTCTTTCTGCAATTTGCGAGCCTTCATCAAAAGTTTCGCTTGGTCAAACTTAGCCACAAAAAACTCCTTTCAGTCGTTTCAATGATCAATGAACAGTGATCAATGTTCAATGAATGGTCAATGAAGCAATGAATTAAACGCGATTGATAAAAAACATTCGTCCATTTGTCCATTTGTCCATTGGACATTGATGCTATTTTAGCATGAAGGTAGCACGAGTTTCCGTCGTATTAGGCCAGGCCACCAGGCTATAGCGCAGACCATAGCTAACGTGCAAGAGCACCAGGCTGGAGAGAAGAACAATAGCCATGTATTTAGGGATCGGGTTCAATGGAAAAACGCTTTTCCATTCCATGTACAGATAACGCAGACCGGCGGCCAAAGCGACAGCTACAGCCGCTAAGGCAAAAGTTAAAAAAACTAAATTACGGTTGATTCCAGCAGTTATGATCCCGAAAGCGGCTATAAAAACCAAAAGATACATTTTCGGCCTGGCAAGCTTATAAAGAGCAAAGCAGCCAAATGTTGCTAGCGCGATTTGGGCGATATTTAACATCGGTAGGCGGCCGATTATGTGCTCGGCATGAGTTGGAGTCCGCCAGACTAGGGCCAAGAAACTCCAAACAATGGACTTTAGGCTGATTAATGCCGCTGCCCACTGCTCGGGTACCAAGAATATACTTTTAATAATCTCTAAATTATTCACACTGGCATATATTAGCGGCGCAATGATCAGCGCCGAGAGTAAGTAGGCGCCAAACTTACTAACTCTGCTCAGATTGGCACTGTGCACGCCAAAGTCTTTTCTCGCCAATAGGAGCCCGAGCAGAATTAGCCATATCATGCCGGGCACGTAAAGGCTCAAGGCGCAGGTGACAATAAGCACGTAAAAAGCGCGCGAACTTTCAGATCTACCGAACCAGTAATATGAGGCTAGTATAGCCAGGGGTGCTAACAGCAAGATAGCGGGCGAGCCATTACGGGCGATTAGGATAAACCACGGTGTTGCTGCCAAAAATGTGGTAGAGAGCAAGCTGATCATTTTTCCAAACCAGCCGCGGACAAGCTTATAAAAACAGACTAAAAAAAACAGCGCTGATAAAACCGAAACAATCCGGATGTCGGCCGCTCCATGACCAAAAATTTTTTGGGATACAAATTGCGCTATTTTGTGAGGCCCGTAGGTGGGATCATTTACTATGGTGCTTAGTGATGAACTGGCCGCCGCAGCCGCCGCCTCGCTGGCGCTTTGGCCGCTGGTTAACGTACCCAGGCGCCAAAAATAGGCAAAGAATATAAAGGCGGCTATGGAAAAAATCGCTAAACCATATTTAAAGCCTAGCTTGGGTATCTTGCGCAGCCTACCAAACATAGCCACAATTATAGCGGACTTTCAGTTGGAGAAACCAGGAAATGGAGACTAGGAAATAGTAAAAGACCGGATTTACTAATTACTGTTTTCTAATTTCTATTTTCTAAGTTTCGAAGGGTTCTTGGTGCTTAGTGTCAAGGTCGCGGAATTTCTGACGATTGCGATCAAAATATAGCTCCAGCTTACCTACCGGTCCGTTACGGTGCTTTTTTATAAATACATCGGTTATGTTCTGACGGTCTGTTTCTGTATTGTAAAAATCTTCTCTGTAAAGGAACATAACTACGTCGCTATCTTGCTCAAGGGCACCCGACTCGCGTAAATCCGCTAACTGGGGGATCTGTGGGCTTCGGTTCTCAACCGATCGATTAAGCTGACTAAGCGCGACTACTGGTACATTAAGTTCACGAGCCAGTATTTTTAAACTACGGCTGATTTCTGAAATTTCCTGGACACGGTTGGCGACTGAGGCAAAGCGTGACCCGCCGCTCATTAACTGAAGATAGTCCACCATAATAGCCGCTAGTGGGTGTTGGTGATGCAGCCGCCTAGCCTTAGTTCGTAGGTCGCTGACAGTTATACCAGAGGTATCATCGATAAAAATCGGCGCTTCAGCCAACTCACCCATAGCAGCGCTAATCCGTTCAAAATCTTCGTCTGTTAAGCCTTCACCAGTACGCAGGCTCCAAGCATCAACTCCGGCGTCGGCGGCCAAAAACCTGTCAACCAGCTGTTCCTTACTCATCTCCAGGCTAAATATAAGTACGGCGCCTTGTTTGGCTTTGGTCGCAATACTAAGCGAAATATTAAGCATCAAAGCAGTTTTACCCATAGATGGTCTACCGGCAATGATATCGAGGTCCGAACGCTGCAGGCCGGCAAGCATTTTATCTAGGTCTTTTAAGCCGGTCGGAATGCCGCGGATACCACCCTTATGGCGGTGCAGATCATCGAGGCGATCAAAGCTCTCACCTAAAATAGACTCCAGACTGGTTATATTCTGGCGCACATGTTGTTGGCTAACTTCAAACAGGCGCGTCTCAGCTTCTTCGATCAACTCTTGCAATGATTTTTTTTCTTCTGAACCAATAACAGCAATATCTTGGGAGGCTTGGATCAGCTGACGACGGACAGACTTATCAGCCACAATTTGGGCATACTGTTCTAGGTGAGCAGCCGTTGGTACAAAGTTGGTCAGCTCTGTCAAGTAGCTGGCACCACCAACCTGGTCCAGCTGACCATTATTTTTTAGCTGTTCACTGAGAGTTAGGATGTCGATCGGACTACGCTTATCATGCAGTGAGCGCATGGCGCTAAAGATTAAGCGATGCTGGTCGTTATAAAAGTCGTCAGCATAAATTTGATCAGCTATCTTGACAAACGAATCGCTGTCGATAATCAGGCTGCCGAGCAAAGAGGCTTCGGCATCTAGATTCTGCGGCGGCTTGGTAGTAGTATTTGGATCCATCCCGTTAGAACTCACTTAACTTATTGTCTTTGGTTAACGTCTGAACACGTGTGCCTGCTTCAAAACACATATTGATATTGTAAGTCATTTGAGTTCTATCGGGATCCATCATCTTATGATTCTAGCAGTTCCGTATTGCCAAATATATTGTTAATGGTAGCTAGCTCTGGTGACTTTTCTGCCGCTAGCGAATTAGCAAGGGGCTTAACTTTACTGGCGCTACTGGCCTTTTTATCAGCTAATTGGCAACGGACTTCGACTTTTGCACCGCTAAGTTCTTCAATAACATCACTGATAAACTTTAAATGGCGCGCTTCATTTACCTTTTTTTTATGCAGTGGAAACTGGAAACTGAGGTTTAAAACATTGTCGTCAAACCGGGGCTCAGCCAACCGAAGAGCTGTATAGAGCGCTGCGGCGCGAGCTTTGACTTGGGCTACGACCTCGGGCCATAAGGCCAGTCTAAAGTCACCGGCTACCATGTGTGACTCGTCTGCCGGCAGGTCGACCGAAGCATCGATTGACGGTGGTTGGTCGCCAGTATTTTGGTGAGCGGCTTGCAGAGTTACGATTTCCAAAAATTCAAATGGTTGCTTAGCGCTGCTGACATCTATCAAACCTTTGAGCAGGTCTAGGGCCCAGCTATAGTTTGTGTCGGCCAGTATTTGGGCGCGTATTTTCTTGCTCAGCTGCGCGGCCACTAAAGCCGGACTGGCGCCGTCGCTGCGCAGCTCACCTAACAAATTAAGGGCGCTTTTTGAATCGCCAGCGCCAATAGCCTCGATTAACTGTTGCAAGACGACGTCTGGCACGACGCCAAGTAATTCACGGACATTGTGCGTCGTGAGCGTCCTGCCAGCTGCGCTCAGCTGGTCGAGCATATTAATGCTGTCACGGAAACTGCCGCCGCCGTGCTCGACCAAAAGTTCCAGGGCGCCAGGTTCGACATCGATTTTTTCCGTTTTGGCAATTGATTTTAGATGGGAGATAACTTTGTCTTTTTCGATTGGTTTAAAGTTAAAGCGCTGGGTGCGGCTGATAATGGTTTCGGGAAGTTTATGCGCTTCGGTCGTTGCTAGGATAAAGATACAGTGCTCTGGCGGTTCTTCAAGCGTTTTTAAAAGGGCGTTAAAGGCCTCTTTTGTCAGCATGTGGACTTCGTCAATAATATATACTTTGTATTTTGCGGAGGTTGGCGCGATATGGACCTTTTCGCGAATATCACGAATTTCGTCAATGCGTCGGTTGCTGGCAGCATCGATCTCGATAATATCCAAATGCATAGCCTCGCCTTTGTAGGGCAGCTTATTAACTTCGTGGGCGATAATTCTAGCTACGCTAGTCTTACCCACTCCTTTCGGTCCGGTCAGCAGATAAGCGTGGCTTATACGATCGCTTTTTAAAGCTTTTGACAACGTGTCGGTTATCGGCTCCTGGCCTATCACCTCGGAAAACGACTTCGAACGGTACTTTCGATATAAAGCTTGCCCCATGTATTAATAACTAGGAACTAGAGATTAGTAACTAGTAACCCTCCTTCTATAATATGCACTCTGTGACTATAGTATATCGATACTAGTTGTACTTGTCATGAATAACAAATACTACAGTTATTTGCTACTTCCTAATTACTGTTTACTAATTCTCTAAAGAGCGGCTTCGAGGGCGGCCCACTCGGCGTCGACGCTATCGTCTTCCGGAATATTGACACTAACTTGGTCGCCAGGTTTAGCTTTGAAATACGTAACGCTAGCCAGCAGGACACGATACTCTTTTTTGCCAACCTTGACAAAATAGTGGCCGTCTTTCTGGTCCAGTGCTCCTACGACCTGCTTTCTGGGTATGGGGCCAATTTGCTTATACATGAAAGCGCCATCATCGGCAATCGTGAGTTTTAAAATGTCACCCTGAACCAGCTTAGATTTGCTGGCGTAATTAGCTGGTACAGGATAAGTCTTAGCGTCGCTGCCGACCATATTTTGTCCGTCAAAAACGCCCTCAATCACTTTACCGAGAGATTTGCCTTTTACTTTTTCGGTCAGTACCGGGTCGTCGCCAACCAGGCTAACCAGTAATTCTTTAGCGGCCGCCAGGCTAGTTTCGGCCTCGTTAATCAATGACCGCAATCTTTTAATTTGTTTTTCAGGAATATCTGACATCTTTTATTATTTAACTCCAAGTCCCCGTCTTTGTTTGCAGATAGACTCTTCAAGCTAAAATTAACATAGTTGGATAGCCAAGTCAAAGTGTCAAGTGGGCCACTGTGGATAAATAATTTGCTCTTTAGGAAATTATTTTTGCTTATTTAGGCAGCTCTGCATAAATTTAGTAGTCGCTTAGACTGACTTAACAGTGGCGCCAACTCGATTTATGTTAATTCTACTGTCGCGCCGGCGCCCTCTAGGACCTTTTTAGCCTCCTGCGCTTCGTCCTTTTTGACTTTTTCCTTAACAGTCTTTGGCGCGCTATCAACGATCGCTTTAGCTTCGCCCAAGCCCAGGCCGGTAACATCTTTAACGGCTTTTATGACAGCTACTTTTTGGGCACCGGCATCCTTCAATATGACGTCGTACTCGCTCTTTTCCTCAGCAGCTGGTGCAGCGCCTTCGCCGCCGCTAGCCGGAACGGCCACAGCTACTGCCGGAGTGGCAGCTGATACGCCCCAGTGCTCTTCCAAAAACTTAACGAATTTACTAATTTCGAGCGCCGACAACTTGTCCAGCTCTTTTACCAGCGAAGCGAATTCCTTTGGAGCTTCAACTTTTTTCTTTTCTTTGGGCTTGGTTTCGGCCTTCGCTGATGCTCCCGCCTCGATCTTTACTTCGGCGGACAAGTCGGCCTTTGCTTCATCTTTCGCCGTTACTACTTCATTCTCTACCATAATTTCCTCCTCTTACCCGCAATCCGCCTCAGGCGGACGGTGGGTTACTTAATTTAACTTATAACCTCACTTCTCGCGTTAAGGACATTCATTAATCCTCTAATATTACCTGCCAATACGTTAACAAAGCCGCTAAGCGGCGCGCCGATGGTACCAATCAGTTGCGCCTTAAGTACACTTTTAGTTGGCAAACTGGCGAGCTCCTTAACGGCGACTACATCAAACAACTGGCCGTCAGATGTGATAGCTGCCACGAACTCAATTTGGGGGTTGCTTTTAGCAAAGTCAGCTAGGCTTCTGGCTGGCGCAATCTCGTCCTGGCTATTGAAAGCATATAGCAACTGGCCAATAAACTCAGTTGTGTCAACTTCTTTGAGCTTATCGTTGCCAGCCAAGGCTCTTTTAAACAGACGGTTTTTGACTACCCGTAGCGTTGTGCCGCCGTCCGCCGCCTCACGACGTAGTTGCTGTATAGCCTTGACGGGCGTACCCTGATATTTGGCGACTACTGTCAATTTAGAATCAGACAGCAGTTTTCCAACACCTGCGACGACTTGTTCTTTTTTTTCTCTAGTCAGCGCCATAACTCATGTCTCTCTCTTAATTATTTATCGACCTCTTAAACCAAAAAACCTTTGGTTATAAATACCAAAGGCCTGAGTAAACTTGTAATCCTTCGACTTTGCTCAGGCCTTCAGCTCTGAGGCTCAGGCTCGAAGAGATTTCATTTCATCCAACCTCGGTAGCTCCGCCAACTGGCGGATTAAGCCCTGTATCTCAGGCGGCTACGGTCTTTGGTAACTGTAATAAATTTAGCACATCTACAAGGAGTTGGCAACAGTTATTTTCGGCTTCTACGCTTTTTTTGCTGCGGCTTTGGGGGCAATCCCAGCGATGGCTCGGTCCTGTTTATTGCTTGAGCGGTCAGTGGATGTGATTCAGCGATTTTTTCAACAAGCACATCAATAAATTCGCTAGCTTTAGCATTTTTTCGGGCTAGACGCAAGTCGGCTGCACTCAAATTTATTTTCCACCTACCGCGGTGACCCAAAAGCAAGCTAGAGACTGCTAATTTTGTTTCGCGGCGGGAAATAAGCTGGCTGTAAAGGTCATTCGCTAGTTTAAAAGACTTATTATATTGCTCTGCTAATCCTGCGGCCTCGATAATTTCCGGAACTTTATAACCATAGCGCGGACCTAAGCCTTCGAGTATTAACTGGCTCGCCGTACCTCTCTCAATCATAAAGTCTAACGTCAGCAGGTCGGCGACTATATCAAAATGGTAAATAACCCGGTCTAAAAGGTTAGCGCTTGGTTTATTAAATTCATCTTTAAGTTTCTGCTGCTTTTCTCGGTACGAGAGAGCGTCGATGTTCTTGCCCAGCAGTTCAAATTCATTCCGAGGTACTTTTTCAATCAGCTGGACTTCATCATCTGTGGATATATTAGGTAGATGTTCCTGCGCCAGATCTTTAATTATTGTTTCCATAGCTTGTGGCTCAGCCGTTTTGTCAGCTGGCGACTTAATCTGGACCGCCTTCAACAAATTGATTTTAGCGGCCAACGCCGGTCTCTCCGATAGCGGTACGGTTGATTGCAAAGCTGCTTTAAGTTCGTTGCGATTTATACTAGTGTCAATAAGTGATTGATTGAGCATTTGGCTGCGCAGCTTCTTGATTTCGCCTATAGTTTTTTTGTATTTATTCGCCAAAGCAGCCTCTGGTTCTTTTGACACCGCGGCCCTTTTGGGCGGTTTATCTGTGGCTTTTTTAGGCTGGTTTTTCCTGGTTTTTGGTTCTTCGTTTAATTTTCCAATTAATGCGTCATCTAGTTTCAAAATTGCGCTTCGGCCGCGATGTCTTGGCGGCGGCAACAATGGCTGAATAGTTTCCCAGATAAGATTATTGATCTCGATAATACTTAGAAGCTGGCCGCTTTTTGTGCAAATAATTTCCCTAAAATCCTTAGGGAACAACTTGCAAAGAAGATCATAAGCATTTACTGCGCGCTCAAGATGGTTGGTATTTTTCTCGTGCTCGTCTAACTTAGCGTCTTCAGAGCTGGCTCTTCTTTTAATTAACTTCCGGGAGATGGTTACGGGAACCTTAAGAAAGAGATTTATGTCAGGTCTGGGGATGCCCAATTGTTGAAATTCCAAACTGTCCGCCCATAAGAAAAACCCCCTTTGTTCACTAAAATTTGTAAATTTTGCTCCTTGATGTGCCATATTTGCGCCGACATATCGGTCACAGAGTACTATTTTTCCTTTCTCAAGTGCCTCACGGATGAGCGGTGCGGCTTCGAAACGGTCCAGCGCGTAGAAGATAGAAGCGGTATAGGGGCTGACAGTGTCTGCGGGACCATAGGCTCCAGCCAAATATTGCCTAACGAAATAACTCGAATCGTGATCATAGCGCGGAAATTTAATAATTTCAATTTCATGGCCAACGGCCTTTAAGCGCTCAGCCAGCAAGCTAAATTGTGTGGATTTGCCTGAGCCGTCAGATCCCTCTATTGCTATAAATACGCCAGGGCGGTTTTGCATATGCTATCTATCATTATCCCACCTATCTTTTTAAGCCTTTGATTTTAAGAGGATCGCGCCGGACATCTTTGTAGGCTTTGGGCAGCATTTGTTCTGGCGACCAATCACGGACAAGTTTCTTAAGACTCGCGGCACTGCCAGTTTGGTATTTACCACTAAGATTCTTGTATTCGCCCTCCACTGGACCAGTTTCATAAAAAACCATCTGGGCAATTCGCTCGCCAACTGGCAACACAACGCTTTCATGCTGATTCATGTTGTAGACCTCCAGGGTCCAGCGATTTATATAGCCGGGATCGCCCCAGCCGGCATCGATGCAAACGGCTACGCCATTGCGGCCCCAGGTGCTCCGAGCTTGAAGAGTGCTGGTTCCGGGCGCTTTGATACCGATAAACTCATGAGTGTGGCCAAGCAGTCGCTCGCCTGGCCGGACAACAATAATCGGTTGGTTGGGCGGGATGCCCTCAAATAGCTGCCGCCCGTTATTTTTAGCCCAGTCCTTGTGTATCTCTGCCTCATACGGCCCGTCAAAGTAACGGTCCACGTCCTTAAGATCAAATGGATTATAAAAACCACTAACACCAGTCCTTTCCGTCCTGTAAAACCAATTGCCTAGGGTAACATCGATACTGCTACCAGCAATGTTCTCTTCAATAAGTGGATGACAAATAATATGGCCTCGCTTAATGGCTTCTTTGATTTGAACGTTACTATAAACAGACATTAATTAATTACCCCTGTTTTTACTAGTTTACAAGAGCCTTGCCTTAGACAGCAACTTTTATGCTCGGGCCCATGGTTGAGCTCACGTAGATCGAATTAATGTAAGTACCCTTGAGACTTGCTGGTTTAGCCCCGCGGATACTGCTAAGAATTAAGTCGGCATTCTGATGCAGTTTTTCAGGTCCAAAACTTACCTTACCAATCCCAAGATGGACGATGCCGGCTTGGTCGACACGGTACTCCACGCGGCCGGCCTTAGCTTCTTTGATGGCTTTGGGTATATCTGTAGTAATGGTGCCGCTTTTGGGGTTGGGCATCAGGCCTTTGGGACCGAGTAATTTGGCGTATTTGCCAAGACGGGCCATCAGATTGGGACTAGATATTAAAACATCAAAATCAATCTCTTCTTTGTCTAGCTTGGCAAGCAAATCAGCCTCACCGGCTATATCAGCGCCAGCGGCTTTGGCTTTGGTGACTTCATCACCTTCGGCAAAGACTGCGACGCGCAATGTCTTGCCTGTTCCGGCGGGCAAAGTTACGTTGTCACGGACATTTTGGTCGGCTTGGGTAGGATCAACGCCGAGATTAACGTGCAGCTCAACCGTCGCATCAAATTTGGTGGTTGATGTCTTCGTGGCCAAATCCAATGCTTCCGCTAAAGGGTATAGCCGGCCTTTCTCGACCAATTTAGCCATTTCGCGGTATTTTTTGCCGGCTCGTTCCAAACGACTGCGAGGCGGTTTTTTAGCCTCTTTTGGTGCTTCAGGAGCAACTTTTCCAGCCCTTATCCGCTCCTGGCGGGCTCGCTCTTCCTCAGCTTCTTTAATTGCCTTTGCACTACGCCTCCCCGCCTTGGCGGCCGCCTTCGGCTCGGCAGTAACTAGTAATTCGGAATTAGGAATTAGCCTTTCCGCTTCTTCTGGCTCTGGCTTTACTTTTTCCGTCTTTACTTTGCTATTTACTAATTTCTTTTTGCTAGTTTCTAATTTCTGCGCCTTCGGCGCTTTGGGCTTGACACCTGTTTTCTTATCTACCATTTCTATCCTCTACTTCCATCTTTCGACTTCGCTCAGGGTTTCGGTCGATCATTGATCGACCTCAACGCCCATGCTGCGGGCTGTGCCGGCGACCATTTTTTTAATAGCTTCTACGTCCTCGGTGTTCATATCGGCGGCTTTGGATTGGGCTATTTCGGCCAGCTGGGCTTGGCTCAATTTCTTCTCTAGTTTTTCCCTGTTCGGCTCGCCCGAACCTTTCTCAACCTTGAGGGCAGCCAAAATCAGCTCGTCAGTTGGCGTCCCCACCACCCGCCAGCTCATGGTGCGATCGTCGTAAATGCTAACATGCACCGTTAGCATTTGTCCCATCCGGTCCTTGGTCTGGTCATTGAATGGGTTAATAAAGTCCATCATATTAACACCGTATTGGCCCAATGTCGAACCAACGGGCGGCGCAGCACTAGCTTGTCCGCCGCGGACTTTTATTTTTAGCGTCGCTTTAACTTCCTTGGCCATCAGATGCTCCCTTCGGTCACAGAAACTAGAAAATAGAAACTAGGAACTAGTATTTCTGCTAATTTCTGATTACTAATTTCTAATTTCTTAATACGTAGCATGTTAGACTCTCTTTACTTGTAGGCCGTCCAGCTCCACTGGAGTTTCTCGGCCAAACATATTAACTAATACTTTTAGTTTACCTTTTTGGGCATCAATTTCATTAATTGCGCCGTCAAAGCCCTTAAATGGCCCGTCGATAATATTAACAACTTCACCCACGCGGTAATCAAATTTATGCTTGGGTTCCTCGCGGCCCATGCGCTTCATAATTTTATTAATTTCATCCTGCTCCAAAGGAGTTGGCTCGGTACCCGTACCGACAAAACCAGTAACATTGGGTGTATTGCGCACGATATACCAGGCGTCTTCAGAGAGTTTCATCTCGACTAAAACATAACCTTGGAAAATACGCTTCTCGACAATTTTACGTTTGCCGTTTTTTATTTCTATCATTTTTTCTTTAGGTACTAGAACTTGGAAGATTTTATCACCCATGTCTAGCGAGTCAGCCCGCTGACGGATGCTTTCGGCCACTTTTTCCTCGTACCCGCTATAGGTATGGATAGCGTACCAATGTTTGGTTGAATCATACCGTTTAACCACAGGCGCCTCCCTTTGTCGGCGCAATGATCAATGCATTAGACCATTGGCTATTTATACATTCATTGACATTTGAGCATTGACACTTGAGCATTTCCTGCTTCATTGTTTTAGAATTACTTTCTTAAATATCTGATCTAGGATCCAGTCCACGCCGGCGACTAATGCTCCGAACACAATCGCGAAGATGAATACAGCCACTGTTAAGCGCCATGTTTCACGGCGGTTAGGCCAACTAACATGGCGAAGCTCGCGCCAGGAATTTACAAAATAAATTGGCATTAACCAGCGCAAAGGCCGCACCAGCGGCCCTAGCGGTCGGAAGATGAGCGCAAAAACTTCTCCGATTTTTCGTATTACGCCGAGTCGTGGTATTTTTTTTCTGACTTTGGAGACTTTGGGCGGCATTTGGCTGGCTGGCGCTTTGGATCGAGCTAATTCTGCCTGTTCACGAACGCTCAGCGCTTTACGTATCCTAATTTTTTTCGGCTTAGGGCGTACTTTAGCCATTAATCCGCCTTAACCCGCCTAAAAATCTGTGAATTTTGTGCGGGTAAACTTTCTTTAAATTAATACAATCGGTCATAGAACACTTTGCTCGCCACGGGTTGGCGGACAATCTACTCCTCTGCTCGCCTAAAACTGCGCAGAAACTTAGGCGAGTGAACTAAAAAAGCCTACGCTAATGTGTAGGCCAATAAGTCAATACTACCAGATATTATTATCTGTCGCAATCCCTATATTGGCTGGATGCGCGGTTTGTGAGTTTTAATAACTTTCTGCAGCGGTTTAGCATTCGGCATCAGTTCCTCTAATACCTGCCAGAACCTTGGACTATGATTTAAGTACTTGGTGTGTACCAATTCGTGTAAAATGACATAGTCAATCAGTTCCCAGGGTAATTGCATTAGGAAATAACTGAGGGTAATAACTTTATGGCTTGAACAGCTACCCCAGCGCGAGGTCAGTTTCCTGATTTTAAGCTCTTTGTACGAATAATTGTGCAGAGCGCTCAGGGACTTTACGCGCTGCGGCAGGATAACCCTAGCTTCGTTATAAAGCGCCTTCTCACTGATCATCCGGGCCTTCAACTGGACCCGCTCGTCTTGGTCGCCGTATGGTCCGGTTATATAAATTCCGATTTTATCAATACGCGTTTTTATGTATGAAAAATGTGGATCGTGATTGAAATAAAGGGTATGAGCCTTGCCAATTTTCATTCCGTCTCGCAATTGAGCGTGTTGGTTGAGTACCTGCTGTTCATTTATCCAGTCTGCGCGGCTTTTAGCGAAGCTTATGCCTGCGGCGTATGAGGCCCAGTAGGGTAAGCCAATTCTGACGCGCCCGGCGGCGTTAATACTTAACCGTAGGCTGTGGGTACCTCGCCGCTTGGCGAGAGTAATTTCACCTATGCCTTCGATATATACCTGGCGCTGTGCCATTCGACTCCTTTGGGTCGCCCGTAGTAAACTATTGAGTTATTGAAATGTTGCGCCTGGCCACGTCCAGTGGAACAATTGGCCGGCGCGGAATAAGGTTGACTAGTTCCGGCTTGGTGATGTTACTTTGCACGGTATCGCTCGGAATCAAACCCATCTGATACAGCCGATTCACGATGGCACTCTTTTGTGTCACGAAGGCGTGTTTGCCGCTAATCACTAGATATTGCTCGTCTTTGGGGTTTTGCATTGTCGACAGCTGGCGGTTGAAACTCTCATGCGTTTGCGGCTCGGCGTATTTGTCGTCGTAGGTGCGACGGTCACGACGTTGGGTCCGGATATAAGCGCTTTCAACGTCTATCTGCAGCCAAATAAGAAGATGGGCAGCTCTATGCTTAGCGGCTAATTCCCGCAGTCCTCGGCGCTGGCTGACCCGCAAGGTATTGGCGTCGTAGGCCACACTCAGGCCAGCGCTTAAAAACTCCTCGCTCATATAATTCATAAGGTGGCTAACTATAGCGTTTTCTTGATTGTCGTAGCGCGGATTAGCAAACAATTCGCTGCGTACACGGTCGGCGCTGACATGTGCTAAGCTAATGTGCTCCGTTAAATTTCTGGCCACAAAGCTTTTTCCCGAGCCCGGAAAACCATATAAACATATCAAAACTGGTTTATTTAAAATTATTTTAGCCATTCTATTAAAGCCTTCCAACTGATACTATCACCTCTGTGCCTTATCATAAAATGCTTATGGTCCTTCGACAGCGCTCAGGATCATTCGTCTCGCAGATGGTTTACCATGAGCAAGCGGAGCGAGTCGAATGGCAGGGGTGGAGGGACTTGAACCCCCTACCTTCGGTTTTGGAGACCGACGCTCTAGCCAGATGAGCTACACCCCTTCGTCAGATAAATTATACATTGTTATATGCCTCTATAGGGAAAGGTAGTAGCGCTGGTCCCGCCAACGGCGGGATTTGGATTCATTCCAAAAAGCGCGTTGAAGGAAAACCGTATGGTTGTCCTTCAAATTTTTAGCGGCGAGGCTTAACGACGTTGCGGCCTAAGTTTTTCCTGGTCTCTGATTGTTTGGCGATGATGCGCTTAACCGGGCAATATTTTTTAAGTTCAACTTTATCAGGCACATTCATAGTATTTTTGGTTGAGTAATAGTGACGCCCGCCACAGGCGTCGCAGACCAATCCGATAATTTTCCGCTTCTCACTTTTCTTAGCCATTCGACTCGATCCTCTCACTCATGGTTATAACCATTCAGCTCACTCAGTTCACTCACGGCTATAACCATATCCAATAAATCCTAGCAAACAACAGATAAAAAAACAACACCGCCTATCTTTCAGAAATGGTATAGTATGTTCAAGCAGAACATATGTTGTACCCTATCATAACAGAGAAAAAACTAAGGAGCCTGTATCTTGACCAGAACATGTCGATGATGCAGATTTCTAGACACTTAGGCTGCTCGCAACGAAAAATTGCCTATTGGATGAGTGAATATCGCATCGAGCGTCGCACACACAGTCAGGCGACCTATTTAACACATAATCCGACTGGCGATCCTTTTAAAATTATATTACCGGTAACTTCTAATGAATTGATATTATTCGGTTTAGGTATTGGGCTTTATTGGGGTGAAGGATCGAAATCAAATAAAAACGCTGTGCGTCTTGGCAATACCGACCCAGGTATAATAAAGTGCTTCGTCAAGTTCCTAACTGATCTTTGCGGTGTTAATGTGGATTCGTTAAAATTTGGTTTACAAATTTTTTCCGATCTAGATCCAAGTCTCTGCTTAAAGTATTGGGTAAATCAACTGGGGTTACCCGAAAGTCAGTTTTATAAACCAGTTATAACAAAGTCAGGTTCAATAGGGACTTATCGTGTCAAAAATAAGTACGGAGTTGTTACAATATACTTCGGTAATACGAAACTGCGTAATATAATTGCAGGGCAAATTGCTGAAGCGGCTTCATTATTTGGAAAGACAGGCCGACGTAGCTTAGTGGTAAAGCACACGCATGGTAAGCGTGAGAGCACGAGTTCAATCCTCGTCGTCGGCTCCATAAATCAGAAAAATAAGATTGTTGCTTAGTTTTTTGATTGCTGGATGGCGTCTTGGACTTTCTGGAGGGCTTCTTGGACGCTATTGGCTTGGATTTTAGCGCCGGCGGCTTGTTTGTGACCGCCGCCGCCAAGCTTGTGAGCCAAAGCTGCCACGTCAATTCCGCCAGTGACAGATCGGAAAGAAACTGAGTATACATTCGGGCCTGATGCTAGTTCTGGATAGATGATAAAGCCCCAATTGTTGTTCTCGAAATTCCTAGCGAATTGGCTAGTAAATATTTCAGCTGCAGCCTTTAATGCCGATACTTTGCTCTCTTGGCTCATTGAATGGTCTGGTGAGTCCTTATCGATGAACGAATAGGTGTACCCTTTGCCGCTGTCTTTGATGTTAGCAGTTACTGCTGAGATGGCCCGCAGCTGGCCAGCGCTATAGCGCTCAGTTTTGTTTTCCAGCTGTTCGATGCTGGCGCCAGCGTCAATCAGCTCACTGACGATTTTGAATGTTTCTCGATGGCGATGATTGTCATATTTATGGCGGGCAGTATCGGAAATTATGCCCAGTAACGTAGTTTGGGCATAACCTGTTGGCTTGTTTAGCTTTAAGTCAAAAAACAGCAATTCGTAAAGCTCTTGTGCCGTTGCTGGATTTTTCTTGTTGAAGTATAAAGCTCCTTCTTCGACATCTAGTTCTTCATGATGATCAATGGCAACGATCTTCGAACTTAGTTGATTAACAATTGTCCGGATAGAACCAGCGTCCGATCTTGAACAGCGTTCGAAATTCATAGCATCAACCATGATTAGTAAATCAGGGTGCAATTCCTGGACTGCCTGGGGTAAAGACTTAAATTCTAACACTGAATAGTTATCTAGGAATGAAATGTTCTTCGATGGTTTTTCTTCCAAAACCATTTTAATTTTTTTATTCGGAAAATTCGCTTGCAGCGTAGTCCCCGCAAGTAATACCGAAGCTACAGCGTCAGGATCCGGCGAAATATGCGAGGTAATTAAGATTTTATTCGCATTATCAACAAGCGACTTTAACTGCTCAATTTGTGATTCCATTTGGGCTAACTATACCATAATCTCGTTGATTCTTATCTGTTATTTTGCTAAACTTACCCTTGTGCGCCGACGTAGCTCAGTGGCCAGAGCAGCTGTTTTGTAAACAGCGGGTCAGCGGTTCGACTCCGCTCGTCGGCTCCACAGTTCCTTGATACTTCATCCGGAAAATACCCCGAGTGTCGGATTCATTCCGCACCCGGCGGTGATAAGAAACCGCGAAGGGGCGTCTTATGTATTATGTGCTGGGGTAGTGAAGCGGTCAAACACTGCAGACTGTAAATCTGCCGGCTTCGGCCTTCGTAGGTTCGAATCCTACCCCCAGCACCATCCTTAATTACCTCCGTTATTTTAAGATAGAGCGAGCGGGACGTTAGAACTTTTTAACATGCTAGTGCTTGCCTTAAGCTTTGCTACAGAATAATCTACGTTTATGACCTGCGAAACGTTTACTCCACAACATGAAGCTTTTGAACGCATTGAGCTAGTACGTGACTACCTCGGAGCAGCTCGCGCCGGAGATTTAGATGGGGTTCGCAGTTTAACGCCTCAACTACACGAAACATATAGGGGAGTTACCGACACTTTTGTCCACGAAGTTGAGGAAACTGAAGGACTTTTACAAAGAGGTGTGGGAGGTGGTATAGCATCTATAGTGCCTGGTCTAAAAGCGATTAGCAGACTTAGAAGACTTCATCACCTGCCCCTAAATCTAGTTACTGGATACGAGGCTTATAATGTAGATGTTTTGGTTGACCCGCAGGAGGCATTTGCAGTCAGTAAGGAAGTTATTGACTCTTTGGACGACTGCGGAGGAGAAGGAAAGAAATACGTTGCATCACATCTAGGCTTTATATACGGACAACTAAAGGCTGAACAACAGTTTGCTAAAGCAGCTCAATTAAACGACTTAATGCGGGAGCTAGGAGTCGTAAATAGGTTTACGTATGGCTTTAGAAGCCATCTTTTAGCGCGAAGGGTCCAGCAGTCAGCAGCATCCTAGCCTCGGCAACTACGCTGCATCATGGTTCGACAAGCTCACCATTTGCGTGAGGTTGGCGAACCATTTTGTTTGAGAGGGGATTCGAACAGGCGGAGCGATGTCGAGCCATTCAGCGAGACCGCGAGACGGGTTCGCGACCATTTTGCAAGGCAAAATGAGTTGTGAATCGAAATCCATCCCCTATTCAGCCTGAGCGAAGTCGAAGGCCAGCACCACACCTTAGAGCGTTAGGGACGTCAGAACAAAAAATATTGTGTTTTAGTAACAAGCTGTATACTTTTTATATAAATAACGTGGTGGGCAGAGGGAAATACTATGGCTGAGCTACCAGCACGTGAACGCATCATTTTAGCCATTGACACATCAAAAGAGGCGGATGCTGAGCGATTAGCAAGAATAGCCCAGGAAGCAGGTGCGCGATTTGTGAAATTAGGCATCGAGCTATCTAGCGCTACTAGCTGGCGTTATTGCTCTGAACTGGCTGCTGGACACGGGCTTGATTGGGTAGCAGACGCAAAGCTAGATGACATTCCGAATACAGTTGTGGGTGCGGTAAAAAACATCAAGGCATTAGAGCACCAACCCCTTGGCATTACGATGCATGCTACAGCAGGGGCTGAAGCCATGCGTACTGCTCAAGAGGAGGCAGAGGACATTAAAATGTTGGCCGTCACAATACTCACTTCTATTGAGGACGAAGAGGTCAAGAAAATTTACCGTGTGCCAGTGGGCCAAAAGGTCATGGAGCTTGCTCGTGATATTGTAGCTGCTAAGGCTCTTGGTATCGTTTCATCGCCCCTAGAAGTAGGAATGATAAAAGGAGATCCAGAAACTCGCAATTTGTTTGCAATGATACCTGGCACACGCTCTGCGACCGCCGAGCATGACGACCAAGCGCGAGTTGGCACTCCTGCAGCAGCCATTAAAGATGATGCAGATTTGCTAGTCATAGGCCGACAGATTACTCAGTCTGAGGACCCTGCCCAAGCATACGAGGAACTGGTTGAAGAAATAGAAGGAGCCATAAGTGGGTAACGTTTCACCCGACATCGAAGAGATGGTCTATGGTCTGCATGTGATAGGAGAAATTAAATATGCAGACCCACCACCAGATGATGCTGAAGTTCAGGATAGAGATTATCCGGATGAAGTTTTCTGGACATTAAAATCTGGCCGCAAGTCTCCCTTTTACGTCGGTGGCCGAGATTTTACGTCATTTTCCCGTAACTTTCCAGTAGCGGTTGAAGAACAAAGGCGAACACGCGATTTAGTAGTTGCGTCTTTCTCTGAGCTACTAGACCAACAGCAGAGTGAATATAACCACCTAGTAGGTATTCCGGAGGCTATGACGTGTTTAGCTGGTCTTGTAGCACAATTTCGAGGTGACTCTGTTCTTTGGATGAGGGTCGGAGAAAAGAAATATGGCTCACATAAAAGCGTACAAGGACATTATTCACCAGATGATAAAGTTACGGCACTAGATAACGTAGTGACAGATGGTGCCTCTAAAATAGAAATGATTGAGCCACTTGTGGACGCAGAATTGAGAATTGCTCGTTTTGATGTTTTGATTGACCGTGAAGAGGGAGGCAGGGAGGCTCTTGAGTCTGCAGGCTACCCATTTGCTGCTGTAGTTGGCATGGGTGCAGTTACTGCAATATTAGCTGACTCCGGTCGCATAACTGCTCAACAACAAGAATGGACAAGCACTTACTATGAGAAGTTAAGAAACCAAGGCATTATCACTTAAACATTAGTTGACATTGTAGAATAAGAAAGTATCGTCCTAGCTTACATCCTTCGCCGGGCTTCGGAGGACAGGTCGGTAACTACGCTGCATCAAACTATTTTTTTTGTTTTTTGTTTATTGTTCTTTGTTTATATTACAACCCGGCGGGGGCGGAGGATCTTCTTTGCCCTGCTGGAAGCCAAGCTGCGTTTGTTAAGTTTTTTTCTGATGGTTGCCGCTTCCTCCATCATACCGCGAGATTCATAGGAGTTAGCCAGTAATGTATATGTTTCGACGTTCGGTTCAAGTTCGGCGGCCTTTTCAAGTTCCTGCAACATTAATTTGTCATTGCCAAGCTTTTCCAGCACCTTGGCGTAAGCTATGTGGCGCGCGGCTAGACCATTTTCTAGTTTAATAGCTTGCTCAAATGCGGTAGCAGCTTTTTGGTAGTTTTCTGTTTCGTAATATATCAAGCCCAGATTATGCAGACTGGAGGCGCTGGGTTCAATACTGCTAGCAATCTCAAAGCAGTCAATTGCGTCGCGGTATTCGCGCTGCTTGGCATATAAAATACCTAGACGATTATAGGCAGCGGCATTTTTTTCATCAATTTTTAGAATAGTTAAAAGGGCTTTTTCGGCCCGCAAAAAACGATTTTCGCGCATCCCAAGGTGGGCTATTTCCCAAAGTTTGGCTAGGCGTGTACCTAGCCGGCGTGGCACAACGGACACCTCTTGAGATAACTGGTGCCCATGGCGGTAGACCAAAAACCCAAAAAGTAAAAGGAGTATTATTGCGTACACTTGACGTCTCCTGCTGTCGGCTCAATTAATAGTTTACAATTTTCCCCAGCACTAAATCTTGAAGCTCCATAATCTGATTGCAGACTACTGCGCTCAGGATTTAGTGCGGGGCAAGCAATTTTCAACGATTTCACATTTGCCATTTTACAAGCACCCATTATAGCAAATTGAGAGCTAGTTCTAGGGTGATGAGCTTTGGTGAGGCGTTGGTATCGAGGGCTTCCTGCAATTTATAGGCTAATTTTCGGCTGGATAGAATTTTTTCCTGTTGCGTTTTGTTACCTCGAGCGACCATAGCGTGATGCAAGGCTGACAATAGCCTGAGCAGGGCCTCCAAAAACAGAGCGAGTTGTTTTTTATCCTTACTCAAACTATCTACCAGTAACAGGCGCTCATACTTATCTTTTTTCAGATACGCTTTGGCGTTATCTATGGCTATTTTTAGCGGATGCTTCTTATCGTCTTTGAGAATAGCCATCAATAAACCAACGCATCCCTGGCTCAAGTTCCAGGCGCTTTCGATTTGCTTGTGCGAAAAATTATTCCCAAAATAATCCAGAGCATCATTAAGCGCTACCGGCTGGACGTCGAGCTTCTGCGTCCGCGAAGCAATTGTTGGCAGGAGGCTCTGCGTTGACGAAACCGTCAGAATAAACACGCAATCTGGAGCCGGTTCCTCGAGCATTTTCAGCATTGCACTGCTGGCTTCTTCATTCAGATCTTGGGCGTCCTCGATGATGACTATTCGCCGGATTGCTCTATCTCCCGGTACCTTTAGTTTTAGTAATTTAGTGATCAAGCGCACAGAGTCTATTGGAATATCTTGTTTGCCATCGGGTCTTTTGACGTGTGTAAGATATGCGTATTTTCTTGACTCCTTTACGGAAGGAAGGCCCAGTAACGCGACAGCAATACCCCTAGCAACCATTAATTTTCCGCTGCCGCTGGGGCCGATTACCGCTAGGGCGTGGGATGGGTCATTAATAAAGCTTGTAAGGTGTTTTTTTGTTCTGGGGTGCAGTAACAAGCCCATAAATGCCTTCATGATTGAGCCAACTCCAAAAAGTAGCCAGGCTCAGGCGCTTCGAACACTTTTCTTCGGCCGCCTGGCAGAGTTAACTCCAGAGATTTGGCGTGCAAGAGTAAATGCTTGCCCGCCTGAAATTTCTTTGAAATTTTGGTGGGGTCACCGGCGCGGCCGTAAACACGGTCGCCGACTATCGGATGGCCGATGTATTTGAGGTGTACCCTCAGTTGGTGCGTCCTGCCCGATAAAGGCTGCAGTTCAAGCAGTGCCAATTTATCCGACAAGCTTGTCTCGTTAAAAATACTTGACTTGTCAAGTATTTTTATAAGTTTGTATTCCGTTTGAGCCGGCCGGCCGCTGCTGCTGACTCGAAATGTCTGTGGTTTATTGGGGTTGCGCTCAATCGGCGCATCAATTATGGCTGCCCGGGGCTCGGGCACACCTTCCACAATCGCCAGGTAGGTTTTTTTGACTTTTCGTGTCGAGAATTGCTTCTGCAGCCATTTTAGAGTTTTTTCATTTTTGGCCGCGGTAATAACCCCGCTGGTGCCTCGATCTAGCCGATGCACAATCCCCGCCCTGTTACCTTTAAGGTTCTTGTCAGCTACTTTTGGCTCTATAAAACTAGCTAGGGTCGCTTCGGTATTCAGCGCGCCTTTAGAATGCGTCAAAACGCCCGCCGGTTTATTCATAACGATCACATCTTTATCTTCGTAGATAACGGGGATATTTATAGTCTTTGGCCGAGCGTATAGTAGTGCTGTATCGATAGCTAGCTTTTCACCGGCCCGCAGTTTACGGCTGGCTTTTATCGGCAATTTATTGACACTTACCATCTGTTTATCGAACAATCCGGATAGGCTGGAGCGTGAATACTGCGGCAGATTCCCGGCTAAAAAAACATCCGCCCGTTGGTTAGCGTCTGATTTTGTAACTTTAAGGTTGAGCATCTATGCCGGCCGCAGGCCCACCGCTTTTTGGACTCTTAGTAATGTAGCGTCAGCTACCTTACGCATAGCTTCTTCGTCAGCTTCTAGTTTTTGCATCAATTGCTTGTCATCTATAGCTGCCAGTTTGATTTGCAAATCCTTCAAAAATTCCGACACCGTTTCTGCTACTATTACCTTAAATTCCTCATAAGTCAGATCGCTAACCCTATGTTCGTCATCTGGTTTAAGTAATTTTAATATTTGCAACAAGTTTGCTATACCAGGCCGCGATTCAAAATTAGGGTTAAGTACTTTTTTCTCTAGGTTATCTGTTGTGGCGGCCATAATTTTTTTAGCGCCGTCCTGCGGCTTATCACTTAGCATGATTGTTCCAGCCGGATCCTCTACGCTCTTGCTCATTTTCCTTTCCGGATTACGGAGACTGCGAATGCGAACTGGCTTTTCACGTCCGGCAAACTTTAGTTGCTCGTTATTGTCGGCAGGCAGTACAAAAATATCGCCGAATTTATTGTTGATCCGCATGGCAATATCGCGGGCAAATTCCACGTGCTGGCGTTGGTCTTCACCAACAGGCACATATTTAGCACCGTATATAAGGATATCGGCGGCCATCAAGACCGGATAGTTAAACAGCCCGACAGATATTCTGTCTTCACCGATTTGCTTAGCTTTATCTTTGAACTCTGTCATGCGGCTCATTTCACCAAAGCCGGTGAAACAGTCCAATATCCATGTCAGTTCGCTATGGGCAGGGATGTAGCTTTGGCGGTATATAAAAGTATCAGGCTGGTCTATATCCAATTCAGCCGCAACAAAAACCTTCAGGTTCTGGTGCGTCTGTTCGTAGAGCGCTCCATGGTCTATAGGCGTTGTGAAACTATGTAGGTCGGGAATGAACATATTGAGCTGATACTCACCCGCATGCCTCTTCTGCAACTGGACCATAGGTAAAATACCACCTAAATAATTACCTAGGTGGAACTCAGCATTAGCCCTCAGACCCGTGAGAATTACGTCTTTTACCATTATCTTATAGTATAGCTCAAACCAGGTGTTTCAATACGCCATAAATTGACGACGTTCAGCCAATCTCCGTTCCCTTTGTTCTTCATAACATCCCGGAGTTTGTCTTGGCACATTGACAGGCAACTCTCCAGTTTCCAGAGCGATTGCGCCCAAGCCGTTTACAGATTCAATTGAAAGCTCTCTCATGGCTATAGATTGGGTCTCGGTGTGATTTGGCCGCAAAACTCTTCTTAGCGGATCCGACGATGGGTAACACAGTTCCTCGTCCTGCATTCCTGATATTCGTTTTCCCATTTTTTTCTCCTTATTTAATTTAAAAAACCGCCTCTTGGCGGTTTCCTCAATGTTTTCGAGCTATTTTTACGAACGCACTGAACAAACCGCCAAATGTGTTGGTGCAAACCAATATTCAAAAACGGAATGTAAGTTACTCATCGAGAATAAAATATACAGATTGTCTTTTGGAAAGTCAAATCTATGAGGTGTCTTATAAGGCGTAGCGAGAGCGAAGCCGCTTTAACGTTTGGTGAACTGGCGTTTCTTGCGGGCTCCTCTGAGACCGAATTTCTTGCGTTCTTTCTCACGCGGGTCCCGACCCAGTAGTTCCGCTCGTTTAAGCGTTCCACGATAATCCTCGTTTAACTCAACCAGAGCTTTGGATATACCTAGGCGAATAGCATCTACTTGGCTGGCGTGACCGCCACCGTCGACTTTGACGCTGACATTATATTTTTCTGGATCAACTTCCAAAATTGTAAAAGGTTTGAGCAGCTCATGATGCAAATATTTACTGCCGGCAAAATATTCACCAGCCGGCTTATCGTTGATAATAAAGTTACCTTTACCACTAGAAAGTCGGACGCGGGCAGTGGCGCTTTTGCGCCGGCCTAAGGCGTAAAAATAATTATCAGCCATTAAAAGCTCCTTTCGGTCGCAGAAACTAGAAAATAAGAACTAGGAAATAGTATCTTTACTAATTTCTGATTGCTAATTACTAATTTCTTAATGCGTAGCATTATTTTCTTTTTTGCTTAATTTCAAATAGTTGCGGGTTTTGCCCTTTATGGCCGTGCTCTGCACCGCTATAGACTTTCAACCGTGCCAAACGGCCTTTTCGGAGCTTGTTATCCGGTAACATGCCTCGGACAGAATGTTCAATAACAGCCACCGGATCCATCTCGCCCAATGTGCGCTTATACAGCCCTCCAGGAAAGCCGCTGTGTCGATAGTAAGTCTTTTTAGCTGCCTTATTGCCCGACACGATTAAAGAGTCGGCGTTGATAACAATTACGTAATCACCGGCGTCAATATGGTGGGTAAAGCTTGGTTTATCCTTACCTAGCAGCAGTCTAGCAGCCACGGTTGAAAGACGGCCTAGTGGTGTTTTGGAGGCATCTAAAACATGCCAAATACGAGTTATATCAGTTGGTTTAGCACTATAAGTCCTCACAAGCTCCCTCCAGTCGCAGAAACTAGAAAGTAGGAATTAGGGACTAGTATTCTTGCTAATTTCTGATTGCTAATTACTAATTTCTTAATGCGTAGCATTAGCGGTTGCCTCTCCTGCCTGTGCGGCGGATAGCTCGGGTGATGGCCGTCTTAGCACTAATCTTCTGCTTGCCTTCACCGAGCGTTTTAACGGGTTTATCGGTAGTTTCTGGTTCTTTGGCTTCAGCTGCCGATTTTTCAGCCTTTTTGACGGTCTTAGCTGCCTGTTTTGTAGCCTTTTTAGCTAAGTCGTCGACAAAGCTGACCTTAGCCATCTGGGCGTTGTCACCACGGCGGGTAGTTGTACGAACAACCCGGAAATAACCGCTACTGCGGCTCCCGAGCTTTGGCGAAATTTCATCGACTAATTTATGGGCGGCTTCCTTAGTGGAAAGAGCGCTGATAACCATGCGGCGGTTGTGCAGATCGCCTTTTTTAGCCTTTGTTATAAGTTTTTCAGTATACCTTGCCACTTCTTTAGCTTTCGGCAAAGTTGTTTCGATCGATTCTCGCAAGACCAATGAATCTGCCAATGACTTTAGCAAGGCGCGGCGTTGGTCGCGCTCCCTACCGAATTTAGTTCCTTTGTAGCCATGCCTATGCATCAGCGAACTCCGTTCGCAGAAACTAGAAAATAGAAACTAGGAACTAGCATTTTTGCTAATTTCTGATTGCTAATTACTAATTGCTTAATGCGCAGCATTTTAGAGTTCCAGTTCGGCCATTTTTTCTTTAACTTCGTCTAGTGCCTTGTTGCCAAAACCCTTTAGGTCGCGCAGTTCGGCTTCGCTAAGGCTTAGCAGATCCTTGATGGTCTGTATGTCATTGTTGATCAAAGCGTTGGTGGTGCGGGCGCTGAGATTCAAGTCTTCGATAGAGGTCATGAGTTCAGCCGGTTCCTCGACTTCTTCGGCGCCTTCTGGTACAGATTCTGGTGTGCCAAGCGAGGCGCCGGCTTCGACTCTGGTCTGGCCAGCCAAAGCAGTGTATTGGTTAACCAAAATTGCCGCGGCTTCTTCAAAAGCTTCACGCGGCGTGATAGATCCGTCCGTTTCGACTGTGATCAAGAGTTTGTCGAGGTCGGTCATCTGGCCAACGCGGGTATTTTCGACCTTGTAACGAACGCGCAGCACTGGCGTGAACAGCGCATCAAGCATTATCATATCAGTTGATTTTTTACCTGTGGCTTGCTCCTCCAGAGCCCGGTAGCCACGGCCGGTTTCTACTAGCAGTTCAGCTTCAACCGAGTTTTTGGCGTCATCAATCGTGCAGATAACGTGGTTTGGATTAACGACTTCGACGTCGGCGCTAAGCTTCAAGTCTTTGGCTTTAACAAGACCTTTACCTTTTTTACTAAGACGGACGAATTGCGGTTCTTCACTAAAAACTTTAAAGCGAATACCCTTTAGATTTAACATAATAGTTACAACATCTTCTTTAACTCCCGGAATGGTAGTGAATTCGTGACTGACGCCTTCAATCCTAAAACCGGTAACGGCCGCCCCGGCGATACTAGAAAGCAACACCCGGCGCAGGCTGTTACCTAAAGTCATACCATAACCGGTGTGCAGCGGTTCAATAGCAAAAGTAGCACTAGTAGGGCTATGGTCAGTGATGGCGGCTAGCGTTGGGGCGTGGATTAGTTTACTCATATCTTAACCTTTCTCGTCGCATCCTTAGCGTGAGTAATACTCGACGATTAGTTGTTCTTTAATATCCGGCTCTGCGTCATCACGCGTCGGCAGACCGGTTACTTTAACTTGGAACTTCTTACGATTAACTTTTATCCAGGCCGGGGTAGACGTCGGGGCTGGACTTAGTTCATCAATCTGCTTGAAATATTCGGTATTCTTACCGTGGTCTCGCAGGGAGATTTCATCGCCAATACCAACGCGAATTGAGGGAATATCTGTGCGGCGACCATTGAGCTTAAAATGGCCATGAGTTACCAACTGGCGAGAGCCCTTGCGGGACACCGCAAAACCGCTGCGGTAGATAACATTATCCAGACGTCTTTCCAGAAATTGCAGCAAAGTAGCCCCGGATTGGCCGCGGGTTCGGGTGGCCTCACTCATTAGTTTAGAAAACTGGCGCTCCAGCAGACCATACAGACGCTTAACTTTCTGTTTTTCGCGCAGCTGCAAAGCATATTGACTGGTTTTAGTACGCCGCCTATCGCTAGCTCCCTGGCCTGGTGGGGTAGTGCGTTTAACCAAAGCCTTATGGGCTTTGGGGTGCAGCGCATAACCTTCCCGGCGCGACCGTTTGACTATTGACTCAAGATCCCGTGCCACAGACGCTCCCTTCGGTCGCTCCATTAGCTATTAACCATTGATCACAGATAACGGTAAACCCAGCACTTAGCTTAAGTATCTTAGAGACTCGAGCTAAGTGCTGGGTAAACAGATAACGCACGGTTAACGGTGAACGGATAACTGTAAACGGGAATGACGTAGTCATGTTTAGTTTCTCTTGGCTTTTCGTGGACGGGCACCGCCATGGGCTACGGCGGTTTTATCCTTAATGCTATCGACATTGATCCGCTGGGCCATCAAGGTCCTAATTGCCGCTTCGCGACCTAGCCCAACACCTTTTACGAAGACCTCGACTTTAGATAGCCCAAAAGTTTTCGCCATTTCGATAGCCTTCTCGGCTGCTACCTGGGCCGCATAGGCCGTCCCTTTTTTAGAGCCCCGAAAACCAGTACTTCCAGCGCTAGCTGTCGACAAGGTGTTCCCCTTTTCGTCTGTTACAGTCACGATTGTATTGTTAAAGGTTGCCAAAAGATGTACTTGGCCACGGCTAATATTGCGCTTGGCCTTTTTTCGCTTTGATGGTTTTGGCTTAGCTGCAAGTTCCGGATGCGAATCAACAGCCACCTCATCCGTTTGCTTGGTCGCAACCTCTTTTTTGTCCGATGTTAATACTTTTTCTTCAGCCATTAAGCGAACTCCGTTCGCAGAGTTATGAGATATGAGTTATGAGATATGAGAAGATACTCTTGTCTCTTAACTCTTAACTCGTGTCTCTTAAAAATGTAAGCATTTTTCATGTTTTGGCCGCTACCTTCTTAGCCGTACCGCCCACAGTTACTTTTTTGCCGCGCTTGGTGCGGGCATTGGTTCGCGTACGTTGGCCTCGGACCGGCAAATTAGCCTTGTGGCGCAGGCCGCGATAGGCGTTTATATCTTTCAAGCGTTTGATATTGCCAGTTACGACTCTTTGCAGCTCACCCTCGATGACATAATTGTTGGTAATAATATCCTGCAAGCGTGATATTTCGGCGTCAGTCAAGTCTTTGACTCTTACGGTGGGCTCAACTTTCGCGTCGTTGATAATATTGTTACTAATTTTAGGACCGATCCCATAAATGTAAGTCAGAGCTACATGGACCTGCTTATTATCCGGGATATTTACACCAGATAACCTAGCCACAGCGACCTCTCTTCGAGTCTGAGCCTGAGGGCTCATCCCTCAGAGTCGAATGACCGGTCGCAGTTAACTGATAACTGATAACTGATAACTGGAGTGGCTTTGTCACGACCCTAGCCTTGCCTCTGCTTGTGCTTAGGTTTTTTTTTGTTAATAACATAAACCCGGCCTTTACGGCGGACTATCTTATCGTCAGGACTAATTTTTTTGACGCTAGCACGCACTTTCATGCGGATCATCCTCCTTGCAAGAGTGGTGACACACTGCCTGCCTGCCGGCAGGCAGGCTTAATTTAATTTTCGCGGTAGGTTATCCGACCCTTCGTCAGATCGTAAGGTGTCAATTCAACCTTGACGCGGTCGCCCGGAACGAGGCGAATATAATTCTTGCGCATCTTTCCGGCAACGTGAGCTATAATTATATGGCCGTTTTCGAGCTCGACTCGAAACTGCGTCCCCGGCAGAGCCTCAACGACTGTGCCGACGAGTTCGATTACCTCTTTTTCACGAGCCATAAATATAACTTGGGCATCTTAGCAAACTTTACACCGTCTGTAAACAGTTATTTTTTCCGTAGCCTTGGCCTTGGGATAAACCGCAGTCGGCTGGCCCCCATTGCCGCCGTTCCAGCCGGCCCAGGTTCATAAAAATATTCGGGTTGTTCGTACTGGTCATAGGTAATCATCATGGCCCGTGATTCAACCTTGCGCAGTGTTTCCAAAGACACCGAGACCAAGATTAAAATACTGGTGCCGCCGATACCCAGGGCAATATTGGGGTCAATCCATCTGGAAGCCACTATCGGCAAAACAGCCAGCAGACCAAGGGCTATAGCGCCGAAAAATGTCAGCCGGTTCACAGTCTTGCTTAAGTACTTTTCAGTCTGCTTACCGGATCTTATGTTAGCTAAAAAGCCGCCTTGTTTTTGCAGATTTTCGGCGATCTCTTTGGAGTTAAAGGTTACGCTGGTATAAAAAAACGTAAAAATGAAAACCAAGAAGAAATAGGTCGCGGGATAAATCCAGGGCTTCCAGCCGCCGGCAGCGAAAGAAGCAGCAGAGGGGTTTTGGAATAGCTCAGAAAGCAGGACGCCAAACCTATCCCAGCCGCTTTGAGCTAAATAGGCAACCCCCTGGCCGTGGGTTATAAGCTGGCCGGCGAAACTAGGTACGGACAAGAACGCCACGGCAAAGATGATTGGGATAACTCCGGCGGTAATCAGCTTGACGGGTAATGTCGTCGTTACACCACCGTAAGTACGATTTCCCTGAACCCGTTTAGCATAATTTACCGTTAGCTTACGCGAGGCCTCATTGAGCTTGACAACAGCCCAAGTAACAAAAATGGCAGACAGCGCAATCGCGCCAAAAATAATCAAACCATGCTTGCTAAAATCACGGCCCGCTAGATGCAGTTTGTCGCTTTGGGCAATCGTCGTGTTCCACGCCGCGCTGTGCCACAGTTGGGACAATATAGCCGGTAAACTAGCTACGATACCTACTGTTATAAGCAGTGAGATACCATTGCCCACAGACCGTTCGGTGATCAGTTCGCCAAGCCACATTAATATCATCGAACCAGCCGTCAAGGCTGAAATCATTAAGAACCATTCACCAGACGAAGTATTAGCCGTTATATCACCCAGGCCCCCGATGCTCCTGGCCTGCTCACGGATAAGGTATATCAGGCCAATTGATTGGATTATGGCCAGAGGGAAGGTCAGCAGGCGGGTGTATTGGTTTATTTTTTTGCGGCCAAACTCGCCTTCCTTATTCATCGCTTCAAACTTCGGTATGGCTTTGGTCATTAGCTGCATGATGATAGAAGCATTAATGTACGGACCCAGTCCAACCAGCATGACGGAAAAATTAGCCAGCGCTCCGCCGGATATGACATTCAAAAAACCAAGTAATTGGTTATTACCAGTTTGGGTATAAAGGTTTTCAAGTATTTGCCTTAGTGTTTGCGGGTCGCCTAACGGCACAGGGATGTGGGCCAGTATACGAAACACTAAAAGCATGCCAAGAACAGCCAAGATGCGCTTTCGCATCTCGCTATGTCCAAGTGATTTGACGATTATTCCCCAGTTCATGCTGCTCCGCCGTATAAGACACCCCGCATCGCGGGTTTCCTATCGCGCCGGGCGCGGAATGAATCCGACGCTCGGGCTACCTTCCCGAGGAATGTACCTAGTCTCATGTATTTATTTTATCATCCGTTTTTTTGGCGCTGCGCCTAAGCCGCTCAACCCTGACAAAGCTACCCCCGGCTTTTTCAACGGCAGCAATTGCCGATGAGCTGGCGGCCTGAAGTTTAACCTGCTTTTTAGCAGTTATTTCACCTCTTAAGATGAGTTTAACGAAATTATGTGGGCTACTTATGAGGCCGGCTTCAAACAAAGCGACAGTGTCTATGGCGACCTTTTTAATCTGATTAAGCTGTCCAGTGTAGACCAATTCACTTTTGGGGCGGTGGCTCTTGAAGCCGCGGGCTTTGGGCAAGCGCATATAAAGGGGCATCTGGCCGCCTTCAAAACCCGGCCGAACACCGCCGCTCTTGCGCGAACCTTGGCCTTTGGTGCCCCGGCCGGCGGTCTTTCCCCGGCCAGCAGCAATACCCCGCCCCTTACGTGTAGGCCTGGTTTGTCTGGCCACCTTTAGTCCGTTAAATTTCATTTCTGGCCTCCGGCCCTAGCTGATAGCTTAGAGTCCTCAGCTGTTAGCTTCTTCGTAATTTTCTTTTTTGCTCTTAGCTCCCCGCTCTCAGCTCTTAGCTTTGTTGTGACCCATTGGCTGGCGGGAGCCATGCTCATAAGAGCATCTAGCGTGGCGTAGGCCATATTCAGGCGGTTAGACGAACCGTGTGATTTAGATAGGGCGTTTTCAATGCCGGCTACTTCTAAAACTGTACGGACTACACCGCCAGCGATCAAACCGGTACCCGGTGCGGCCGGCAGAATCACTATCCGAGCACCGCTGACTTTAGCTACCACTTCGTGCGTTAATGTACCCTTGTGGATCGGCAGTTTAATAAGGTGTTTTTTAGCGACTTCAGTGGCTTTTGTGACGGCGGCCGTGACGTCAGCGCCCTTGCTAACACCAACGCCTACCTGTCCTTTATGGTCACCAACTATAACCAGCGCTTGGAAGCGGAAGCGGCGGCCGCCTTTAACAACACGAGCCACACGGTTAACGAATACTACCCGCTCGTCAAACTCCTTAGGCTCCATAGGACCTCGGTCGTCTCTTGGACGACGGCCATAGCCTTGCCCGCTAGGTCGGCCAGGTTGAACCGACCGTGGTGGCGCAGTCTTAGTTGATGGGGTAACTACATTTTCATCTGCCATCACACGCTCCCTTCGGTCGCTCCAGAAACTAGAAAATAGGAACTAGAAAATAGTATTGCTAATTCCTGATTGCTAATTCCTGATCGCTTAATGCGTAGCATTTTAGAACTTCAATCCGCCAGCGCGTGCAGTGTCCGCTAGGCTCTTAATTCGCCCGTGATACTTTTTAGGCCCCCTATCAAATACGACTTCGCTGACTTTAGCCTGCTTGGCTTTTTTAGCTATATCCTCGCCTACTAATGAAGCCTTGGTCGTCATATTACCATCAGCTCCTTTACCTACGCTCGAGGCATAGGAGAGCGTCTGGCCAGTGCTGTCATCGATAATCTGAGCCGTGACATGCATATTAGAGATATGCACCGTTAACCGAGGCCGCTGCTTTGTACCACTTAGCCTAGCGCGAACACGGTGGGCGCGGCGCTTGGAACTTTGGGTCTTGTGAATTAATCTATCCATCACACAATCTCCGGTTGCAGCAAAATGTAAAAAGTAAATGGCAAAATGGTATGACTTTGTTGCAGCCGCTTATGCTCATTGTTGGACTTCCTTAGCACTTTTTCCGCTCTTGCGGATAATGCGCTCTTCGACATATTTAATACCTTTACCTTTGTACGGTTCCGGTTTTTTAAGAGCCCGGATCTCGGCGGCCACTTGGCCCACTTGCTGCTTATCGATGCCGCCAACGGTGATAATGTTCTGCTCGACAGCGACAGTTATACCAGCCGGTACTTTATACACCACCTCATGGGAAAATCCAAGATTAAATTTCAAGTTAGAGCCAGCGAGGGCTGCTCGGTAACCAACGCCATTAATTTCTAACTTGCGCTCAAAGCCCTCGCTTACCCCCGTAACCATGTTATTGATCAAAGTGCGCATCAGGCCGTGACGGGCACGGTTAAAGCGTTCGTCGTTTTCGCGCTCAACAAACACTTGGTTATCTTTAGACGAAACCTTTAGGCCGGGCATGTTAAATTGGCTCAGCGAGCCTTTCGGCCCATTGACAATAATATGGTCTTTATCGACAGCAATTGTCACACCGCTAGGCACGTCAATTGGCAATTTTCCTATCCGACTCACAAAACGCTCCTTCCACTCGCGCCATTAACCATTAGCCATTTTCCATTTACCATACATTTACCATTAGCCTTTAACCATGGAGAACGGGTAACGGTCAACGGATAACGTATGGATAACGGTGAACGGTTAATAGATAACGGGAATGACGTAGTCATGACTAGTAGACCTCACAGATTAGCTCACCGCCTAATTTTTTGGCCTTGGCTGCTTCCCCGGTCATTACTCCTTGACTAGTAGAAACAACTACCAAGCCGCGGCCGCGCTTTACCTTTGGCATGTCCTTAGCCTTCACATATTCCCGGCGGCCTGGACGACTAAGGCGTGTAATTTCAGTAATGTTAGCTGAAGACTCTTCGTCGTTAATGGTGATAATCAGAACCTTACGACCATTTTCGTCGCCAGTTTTGACCTCTTTTAAGAAACGATTCTGGGCCAAAATACGCGCTACATTTTCTTTGGCGCTAGAATGCGGCAACGATACCTCCGCCTTATTGACGGCAATGGCATTACGGATACGGCTCAGCATATCAGCTATTGGATCAGTCATAGACGCCTCCTGTCGGTCGCTCTAGCAACTAGAAAATAGCAATTAGGAAATAGGGGTTTTGCTAATTTCTGATTGCTAATTACTAATTTCATTTTTTACCAGCTACTCTTAGTTACACCCGGAATTTCACCCCGGCTGGCGTGTTCACGAAAAGCAATGCGCGATAGGCCAAATTGGCGCATATAGCCCCTGGGGCGACCGGTTTCCGTGCAGCGGTTTTTCTGCCGTGAAGGACTGCTATTTTTAGGTAGCCTTGCCAGGCCTTCAAGATCGCCGGCAGCTTTAAGTTCGGCTCTTTTGATAGCGTACTTTTCAATCATCTTCTGACGTTTGGCGTCGCGCGCCAACATTGATTTCTTAGCCACTAGACGCTCCTTTCAGTCGCTCTAGAAACCAGAAAATAGGAACTAGAAAATAGTATTGCTAATTCCTGATTGCTAATTCCTGATTGCTTAATGCGTAGCATTATTGGTTCTCCTTTTCGAAGGGTACACCAAATTTCTCCAGTAGTGCCCGGGCGTGCTGCTGATTTTTAGCTTTAATCGCAAAGATTACCTGTAGGCCATGTGGTGAGGCTGTATCTTCGTAGGTCAGCTCTGGAAAAACCGACTGGTCAACCAAACCGATGGAGTAATTACCCTGCTTATCAAAAGCCTTTGATTTAACTCCATGAAAGTCGCGCAGACGGGGGAGCACCAGGTTGATGAACCGATCGGCAAACTCGTACATTCGGACGTCACGCAGGGTGACCTTGAGGCCAATCTTGCTCCCCTCGCGTAGCTTGAAACTGGCGATTGATTGTTTAGCAATTGTCTGCAAAGGTTTTTGGCCGCTAATTTTCAATAAAGTGTTCTCGGCGACTTCTAAAAGTCGTTTGTCATCTTTAGCGCGTCCCAACCCGACGTTTAAGACTATCTTTTCCAGTTTTGGTGCCTCGTGGGTATTGCTTAGCTTAAGCTCTTCTTTCAATTCCTTGGCCCAACTGTGTAAATATTGACTCTTCAAACGAGGCATATAAGCCTGTTTTTCTGTTCTGCGTTCTTGGCTCTTTGTTCTCTGGAGTGACGTAGTCATTATTTTACTTCCTTCCCAGAAGTTTTCAAGACACGAACCTTCGAGCCGTCTTTGTTTAGTTTGTAGCCGATACGCGAGGGTTTTTGGGCTGAGCTGTCTAACAGACCGACTTTGCTAACCCAGATCGGTTTGGTCAATTCAACAATGCCTCCCTGGGGTTTTATACGAGTTGGCTTCTGATGCTTTTTGACTATATTTATTCCCTCAACAGTCACTTTATTGAGCGTAGGGTGGACCTGCAGAACTTTACCCGTGTGACCTTTGTATTTGCCGGAACGGACCATAACTGTGTCGCCCTTCCTCAAGCGAATTTTATAAATTCGCTTGGCTCTTTGCTGAGTGCTCATAGCTGTTAGCTTGTTCATAGTACCTCCGGCGCTAGTGAAATGATGCGGCTATAGCCTTTTTTGCGCAGTTCGCGCGGTACTGGGCCAAAAATACGGGTGCCGCGCGGCGTGCGGTTGTCTTCCGCCAAAACTACGGCAGCGTTGTCGTCAAATCTAATGGTCGAGCCATCTTTGCGCCTAATTGGATTACGGGTACGAACCACTACAGCCCTGACAAGGCTTTTACGCTTGACCGTTCCAGCTGGGTTAGCCGTTTTAACACTGGCCACTATCATATCACCGACGCGGGCATAACGACGGCCGCTGCCGCCGAGCACGCGGATACAAAGCAGCTGGCGGGCTCCGCTGTTATCGCAGGCAATCAGACGTGACTCTTGCTGAATCATAGACAACCTCTGGTAGTAGTAGACAGTAGACAGTAATCAGTAGTCAGTCTATGGACTGGCAACTGGCAACTAGTTACTGACGACTGACAAAGAGCGTGGTATTTCATTTCTTCTTCTCCACCTTAGGCGTTTTTATTTGTTTAACCTGCTCTTCATCTTGGGGGATGTCGGCTGTAGCGTCCGCCTCCTCAAAACCGATATGAGCTTTTTCGATGATCCTATCCAATTCAAAACGTTTGCGGGCAGATAACGGGCGTGATTCGCGGATAACCACCAAATCACCTGTCTTGGCCTGGTTATCTTTATCATGAGCCATAAATTTTTCGTTAATCATGTACTGCTTCTTATAAATCGGGTGTGTTTTACGGGTAGCCACAGTAATGACAATTGTCTTGTCGTTTTTGTCGCTAGAAACCCGGCCGGTCAATGTCCTGCTCATCGCTTTGCTCCTTCGCAGGCCACAGAAACTAGAAAACAGGAATTAGGAACTAGCATTTCTATTATTTGCTTATTGCTACTTGCTAATTGCTTGATGCGCAGCATTAGATGGTCTCCTTGCTCAACTGCTCGCCTAGTACCGTCATCACCCGCGCCAAATCTTTGCGCTTGCTACGGATGGCCCGAACATTTGTGACTTCGCCGCTGTAAAGCCGGCGGCGCATCTGGGCAATTTCATCACGCAGCTCAGTACTCTCACGAGTGAGGTCTTGGGTACTTTTTTTACGAATGTCAGCGATCTTCACAGTTCGCCTCCTTGTGTCGGCTCAGAAACTAGAAAACAGGAATTAGGAACTAGTATTTCTACTATTTGCTGATTGCTATTTGCTAATTGCTTGATGCGAAGCATTAGAGTTCCTCCTTGACGTAAAACAAGGTTTTTACGGGCAGTTTGTGGCCGGCCAGGCGCATAGCTTCGCGGGCAGTCTCTTCCGCTACACCGTCCATTTCGAACATGATTGTACCGGGTTTAACTTTAGCTACGAAGAACTCAGGGTTACCTTTACCGCTGCCCATTTTTGCCCCTAACGGCTTTTGGCTGACAGGAATGTGCGGAAAGATGCGGATCCAGATTTGACCGCCACGTTTGACATAGCGGGTCATTGCTTGGCGGGCGGCTTCAATCTGGCGGCTGCTGATGCGGCCGGTTTCTTGACTAACAAGGCCATAGCGGCCATAAGCCAGCTCGTTGAGACTGGTAGCACTACCGCCGTGGATCTTTCCCTTGCGGACTTTTCGGTACTTGGTGCGTGAGGGCATCAACATGCTTTACCTCTGGTAAAGCCATTAACCATTAGCCATTTACCATTTACCCCGACACTAAATCTTGAAGCTCCATAATCTGATTGCAGACTACTGCGCTCAGGATTTAGTGCGGGGCAGGCCATACATTTACCATTAACCATTAACCATTGATCACGGATAACGGTTAACGAATAACGCACGGTGAAAGGTGAACGGTGAACGGTGAACGGAAATGACGTAGTCATGTTGTTTCTCCCCTGTAAACCCAGACTTTAACACCTATAATACCGGCGCCGGGATACTGGGCGCGGGCACTAGCAAAATCAATGTCGGCCCGAATGGTATGAAGCGGTACGCTGCCTTGAACTTCTTTTTCGCGTCTAGACATTTCATTACCGCCCAAGCGTCCGGCCAATTCAATGCGTACACCCTTGGCTCCAGCGCGCATAGTGGTACCGGCGGCTGATTTCATGGCCCGGCGAAAGGCTATACGGCGCTCCAGTTGATGTGCAATATTTTCAGCTACTAGCTTAGCTTGTAATTCCGGCCGCTTGATTTCTTCGATGTTAACACGGACTGGAACCCCGTAAAGCTTCTCGATCTGATCCTTCAGCTCGCTGGCGCCTGTGCCGCCGCGGCCGATGACCACGCCAGCCTTTGCAGTCTGTACAGTAACAGTCACCAAGTTCGGCGAACGTTCGATATCCACTTTGGAGACGGCCGCGCGTGAACCAAGCTTATCGATAATCAAGCGGCGCGCTGCCAAGTCTTGTTTAAGGTAGTTGGCATATTCCTTCTTGTTGGCGAACCATTTACTGCGCCAATCCTTGTTGACCTGGAGCCGCATACTTATCGGATTAATCTTCTGACCCATTACACGCTCCTTTCAGTCGCTTCAGCTGACAGGTTGTAGGTGACAGGTGACAGTTCGAACAGAGCTACTGTAACCCGTAACCTGTAACCAGTAACCTGGTATGGCGTTGAGTAAATCATTCTTTAATCTCCGAAGGCTCTTTTTTTGTGACAGGCTTCTTCTTCAATTCGCGTTGCTGGCCGTCAACTAGTACTCTTATTTGGCTAGTACTGCGGGCAAAACGCAGCGCTCGGCCACGAGCAGCTGCCCGGTAACGACGGTAGCGGATACCAGGCGTCACACTGATTTCCGATATAAACAGGCTGTCAGGCTTATAGTTATGGTTGTGCTCGGCGTTGGCACCAGCACTGACAACGGCTTTTTTAACAGCAGCGGCAGCCCTTCGAGGCGTGTGATCAAGAATAACTACGGCGTCGGCTAGGCTGCGGCCGCGTACTAAAGCCGCGACTACGCCAACCTTACGTGGGCTCATTCTGACACCTTTATAGACTGCCTGGACTGCCATCAGATTTTTCCTCTGGAAAAATCAGTGATCAGTGAACGGTGAACAGTAAAAAGTTCTAAATTAGCTGAACCCTGAACTCTGAATCCTGACCGCTTAAAAATGCTACACATTTTTGGTCTCCTCCTGGCTTTTAGCCAGCTTGCCACCATGACCACGGAACTTACGGGTTGGGGAGAATTCACCTAGCTTATGGCCAACCATATTTTCAGTAATAAACACCGGCACATGGACTTTACCGTTGTGTACAGCAATAGTGCGGCCGACAAATTCTGGCGCAATGGTACAAGCCCGCGCCCAGGTCTTAATAACGGTGCGGTCTTCCGGACCCAGCGCGGCAACTTTTTTAGCCAGCTTGGGATCCACAAACGGCCCCTTCTTCAACGACCTACTCATTAGCTACTCCTACTGGCTTTTGCTCAACTCCTTCTGGCAAAATAGTGGCAGCTAAACTCATTGCAAAATCCGCGCTATTTAAATTAACATCGCCATACATGCCACCTGGATGGTCAGTTCTCAATCTGTCAATTTCATCAGCCACAGCTCTTAAGGCGATAGCAGTGTCACTTAAATCTAGGCCTAGTCGCTCGGCTTTTTTCCTAAGTTGAAATATCCCCCATAGAGTACCACCGTGCACATCATCAGGATCTCCATCCCAAACTTTAAACTTTATTTCATTCATTGGACTACTCCATTGGTAAATGTTAATTGATCATTAATTGTGAATTGATAATTGAAAATTGATAATTGGAGCGATTTCATCGCGACCTATCTCCTCTTGCCTTGATGTCGGCTTCTGACAATAAATTTATTAGTCGTCTTGCGGCGGCGGGTTTTATAGCCTAAAGTCTTTTGCCCCCAAGGCGTTGTTGGCGGGCGGGCCATTTTATGTCTACCGCCATCTCCACCGCCGTGCGGGTGGTCGGCAGCAGCCATTACCACACCGCGCACAGTCGGGCGGATACCCATGTGGCGTTTACGGCCGGCTTTACCTATCTGGACGTTCTGATGCTGTTCATTGCCAATAGGCCCAATTGAGGCCATACAGTCAATGCTGACCATGCGAACCTCGCCGCTTGGCAGACGAACCTGGGCCCACGGCTCTTCTTTGGCGACCAGTTGGGCACTGGTACCAGCTGTTCTGGCTAGCTGGGCGCCTTTGCCGGGCTGCAGCTCAACCCCGTGGATAACCGTGCCGCTAGGTATATTCTTCAAAGGTAAGCGATTACCGCGCTCAATGGCCGTCTCTTCTTCAACTACTAGTTTCTTCCCCGGCTTCATGCCTTTGGCGGCTAGGATGTAATGGTACCTACCGTCTTGGTCTTTAATCCGCGCAATACGGGCGCTACGGTTGGGGTCGTACTCAATCTGTTCAACAACGGCAGAGGTGCCTGGCTTTAATTTGAAATTAAGCAGACGGTAATAACGGTGCGCTCCGCCGCCGCGGTGGCGAGTGGTGATGCGGCCTTGATTATTGCGACCAACCGCGCCCTTTTTAATCTCGATCAAGCCCTTCAACGGCTTTTTAGCGGTAACAGCGTCAAAGTCCTGTGTGCTCATGCCGCGCCGGGCCGGAGTGGTTGGATTGTATGCTTTAACAGGCATTATAAGCTCCTTTCAGCTGCAGGAATTAGAAAATAGGAACTAGGAACTAGTATTTTTGCTAACTTCTGATTGCTAATTACTAATTTCATTTTTTCGCCCCCTCTTTATCTTCTACAGATGAAAAAATGGGGATTTTATCGCCTTCCTTCAAGGTTACATATGCTTTGCGAACACCGGCTCGCCGGCCAGCGATATTGCGACCGCGCTTCTTATAAGCCCGCAGCGGTTTTGGGGCAGTATTAGCAATTTTCACAGAAGCTACACCAACCTCGTACTGGCTGGCCACAGCATTAGCCACTGTGTGACGGTTGGCACTTACCGGAACGTCAAAGACGTAAGTATTGTCTTTTTCGCTCAAGGCAAAGGCCTTTTCCGACAGACGAGGTTTAAGAGTTAAACTTTTACTCATTATTTATCTCCCTTGTCTCTCGTAGCTTTATTTGAGGGGGATAGCCACTCATGGACGATGTCTAGCGCCTTTTTGCTAATAACAATATGGTCGGCATTTAACACCTCATAAACGCTTAAGTACTTAGCGCTTATAGCTTTTACGTTCCCTAAATTGCCAGTAGCACGCTTGACTAAATCATCTTTTTCGCTAACAACAAGCAAAACACTACCCGTCGTGCCAATCTTATTCAGAAAAGCAATCGTGGGTTTGACTTTTCCCTCAGGGCAGGCAAAAGTTTCAATGACAATAACCTTGTCGTCATCTGCAGCCAAGCTCAAAGCTTGGCGGACAGCCAAACGCTTAGCTTGGGTACTAATTTTACGAGTGTAATTTTCGTTGCCGGTCGGGCCAAAAGCCACGCCGCCGCCGGTCCAGATCGGGTTGCGGGATGAGCCGAAGCGGGCCCGCCCGGTGCCTTTCTGGCGCCATGGTTTACGGCCGCCGCCGCGGACTTCACCGCGTTTCTTGGTCTTGGCAAAATTACCACGAGCGTTAGCTAAATAGGCCAAGTACGCGTCTTTGAGCAATTGGTGGTTCACGGTCTTCACGCCAAAGACAGCCTTGTCCAACTTGGCTGGTGTAGAAGCCTTAGAACCACTCTTGGTATAGGTTGCAACAGCCATCACACGCCTCCTTCGGAGGCAATTTTCAATTTACAATTTTCAATTTTCAAAGTTTCTTCATTGATAATTGAATATTGGTCATTGATTGATAATTGAAAAAGGCATCTCATGATTTTGTTCCTTTTATCAACACGATGCCTTTTCGCGGACCTGGTACTGCGCCTTTGACGCCAATGACCTGAAGATCTGTGTCGATAATGGCAACGCTGAGGTTCTTGGTCGTGACTTGCTCATGCCCCATCTGGCCGGCCATTTTTTTACCCGGGAAAATACGCTGCGGGAACATCGATCCAATTGAGCCGGGACGGCGGTAGCTGCGGCCACCGTGAGTCTTGCGGCCGCGGTGGAAGTTATGGCGCTTGATTGTCCCAGCAAAACCTTTGCCTTTACTAACGCCGGTAACACTAACTATGTCACCTACTTCAAAAGAATCGGCGGCCAATTGGTCGCCGACGTCTTTTTCAATTTCTTCGTCACCTGTAATGCGGAATTCGCGGACAATCTTCGGCGACTGCTTTGAGGCTTTAAAATGACCAGCTTGGGGTTTAGCTGGTCGTTTGTTGGTCTCGAAACCAAGTTGGAGGGCGCGGTAACCGTCTGTGTCTGTATTCTTAAGCTGGGTGACTACATTGGGGCTGGCAGAGAGTAAAGTCACAGGCGTAGCCGCACCCTTTTCGTCCAGAATGCTGGTCATGCCTAATTTTCGCGTGATTAGTGCTTTCACTAACGGATAGCCCCTTATAGTTATTGATGGTTAATACTAGCTTCATATTTACGCTGAAATACGCCTCGGCGGTTTTGATTTCAGCTCGCAAACCAAACCAAAACCCAGCTCCGTATGCTGTATCCGTAACAGATTATCACAAAACGAATTCCCCAGTCAAGGTGTAGACGATTCTACAATAAAGGGGATTTGCAAAATAAGTTGTGTCAACCCGGAAGTAGACTTTCGAGTCAGCTCGCCACCTTCATGAGCGATTTATTCGACATTATTGCTCATATAACTATCTACGATTTTACAGATTGCGCTAGACATTCTGACGAGCTGAAGGTTTCATGCTAAGTCGAATAATCTCGAAAGCTCACTTCCGGGTCAATCCGCTGTAAATATTACAAACTATATTGTGAACTAGCCGTTTCTATATTATCATTTTTCACAGATTTTCACGCATCTGTAAAAAGTCTTTTCACATACCTTTTCATGAATACCACGCTTTTGGTCCGATCGGACATATATCATGGTATTAGGGTCTATAAACCTATAACCCTCTCGCCCTATACCCTGTTCTATATGGTGAATTGGCCGTTTTGGTAAATTACCTGCTTTTTGCCACCCGCTAAGGTGGCGGTCACGGTTCGGTCAGTCGTCGAAATCATGTCGACGTGGATAGCCGACTCATTGTAGCCCAGCCTTCGGAATGTCGATTTAGGCACTCCCCTAGTGCCGGGTGTATATGTGTCAGTGTACGATTTGCCAACTGCCAGGTGGGTGTTGCCATACGGCCCGCCCATATTTTCGTCGAACAGCGTGTCGGCCATAAATTTTGTAATACGGCTTAGACGTTTATCTGTTAAGGAGAATTCACCTATCTGTGAAGCGCCCTTATCGGTAGTCAGCATTTCTATCAAAAATTTTTCATTCTTAGTTGCCGATGACTTTACAACTCGTCCATTCTTGAAGTGCAGTTTTATTCCTTTAACTTTTGGTCCGTAGTAATAAAGTGGCTGGTTAAAACGGATCCAGCCTTCGGTACCGCGCCAATCTGGAGAAGTGTAGATCTCGAAGCTAGGGATGTTGCGTCCGCCACCGCCCAACCAGCGACGATTTTCACCGAGTGTCATGAGAAGATCAACATCTTCTCCCCGTATGTGTAAATCCTTTACTTTAAGCTCGGTTAACTTCTTGGCAACCCTCTCGACCTCTTTGCTAATTTTTCGCCACTCGGCGATAGGGTTCGGCTTATCTAAATAACAAGCATTTATAATCTGTCCCCAGTATTCCTCTAAGCTGAGGTCAGCTTCTTTAGCCATAGACGGTGTACCGTATAGTCCTAGTGTCCAAGTGTATTGGCCTTCATTTTCTTTTTTGTCGAGCCACTCGGAGAGTTTTTTACGGCTTTTTTGGGCCAGCATAATCTTCTTGGGATCGACCTTGTCAAGCTCATGAATATCGTAATCAGCTATAACCGCAATCCGGTGATCTACTACTTTTACCAAACCTCGATAGTAAGGCGCCGGAAAATGAGTTAATTGCTTGTCCGAAGCATGGTCGTAAAAGTAGCGGCCAAAGCCGTCCATATCATCGCCAAGCGAACTGATTATATGGCCACCGCAGTCAAATATTTCTTTCTTAAGTGCTCGATAAAAAGGTAGAGCTGAGAGTGGTGTCTGCAGATAGACAAGCTCACCTTTTTTAAGGCCTGTTCCGCCGCCTAGCGCATAATTAACCAAAAGGTCGGCATACTTGTCAAGAATCTCCTGTGGTGGCCTATAGCTCATTCTAATCAATGATTATAAATCAGACTATCCGATTATTGACGTTAATTACAAATAATAAACCTAGAAGTGTCCCCAATATTCGACGATCGTCGATTTTTGGGTATGTTTTGTGGTTATTACATCTATTCTTTTTGATTATTATTACCCCTCTGTACTTAGTTTCCATAGAGGATCGAGCTTAGATTAGTGCAGACTGCTACATTTTTATTTCGGCATCACACCCTGCGGGTAGGCTGAGATTCATAAGGGAGTCGACTGTCTTGGGCGTGGGGTCACTAATATCGATCAGGCGTTTGTGGACACGCATTTCAAACTGTTCCCGGCCTTTTTTGTAAACATGCGGGCTTTTTACAACTGTAAATGTACTTCTACGCGTCGGCAGAGGGATAGGTCCGGCGATAGTAGCGCCAGTACGCAGAGCCGTCTCCACGATTTGCTTAGCTGATTGGTCAATGACTTTATGATCATAAGCCTTTAGACGGATCCTAATCCGCTGCTTTACTTCCGGCTCTTTTTTAGCTTCAGATGGCATAACCCCTCGTTATCTCTAACCCTGAACCCTCAGCCGACATTCCGACAAGCTTTCTAAGATCGATAACACCTTCTAGGGCAGCTGTCTTAGCTTGACCGTCTATCTCTATAGCATTAAGTCCTGCCGTGTAATTACGACAGTGAACATTTAAAAAAGATTGGGGTACTAGACCGTCAGCAAGTGAAGTTTCGACCATTATAATAGGTTTAGCTCGTAGTAACGCCAGCCTGCCGACAAATTCTGGCGCCTCAGCTGACGGCTCCCAAAAACTACGCTCAATACCCACCTTTCGCAGCCGGCGCTTAATTGGTTTTGTCGGGCCTAATTCCATCTGTTTACTTTACGATTTTGGTGACCACGCCGGCGCCAACCGTCCGTCCGCCTTCGCGGATAGCAAAACGCAGGCCGTTTTCCATGGCGATCGGTGACTGCAGCTTAACTTTAAAGGTCACGGTGTCACCAGGCATAACCATTTCTTTGTCGGCTGGCAGTTCGACTTCACCAGTTACGTCAGTTGTCCGGAAGTAAAACTGGGGTTTATAGCCCTTGAAAAATGGTGTGTGGCGGCCACCTTCCTCCTTGGTTAGAATGTAGACTTCACTGTCAAATTCAGTGTGAGGAGTTATGGTCCCCGGCTTGGCCAGAACCTGGCCGCGCTCGATGTCGTCGCGTTCAATACCGCGCAGCAAAATTCCGACGTTGTCGCCAGCTTGACCCTGATCCAGATTTTTCTTAAACATCTCCACGCCAGTTACAACACTCTTCTTAGTTGGGCGAATGCCGACGATTTCGATTTCTTCGTTAACTTTGACTACTCCAGTTTCAACCCGTCCCGTAGCAACGGTGCCGCGGCCCTTGATGGAGAAAACGTCCTCAATGGCCAGCATGAACGGCTTGTCCAGATCGCGCTTGGGCTCTGGGATGTAGTCGTCCATAGCTTTCAAAAGCTCCATAATGGTGTCTTCGCTAGGCCCATCGCCTTCCAAAGCTTTGGTAGCCGAACCTTTGACAATCGGTGCATTTTCATCGAACTCGTATTTTTTGAGCAGTTCGCGAACATCGGCCTCAACCAGCTCAACCAGCTCAGGATCAGCCAAGTCCATTTTGTTAAGGTAGACCAGGATTGACGGCACGCCAACCTGCTTGGCCAGCAGGACGTGCTCGCGGGTTTGGGGCATGGGGCCGTCGGCGGCTGATACAACCAATATCGCACCATCAATCTGGGCGGCGCCAGTAATCATGTTCTTAATGTAGTCAGCGTGGCCCGGCATGTCGACGTGGGCGTAGTGGCGCTTCTGCGTTTCGTACTCTTGGTGTGAAGTCGCAATTGTAATACCGCGGGCTTTTTCCTCTGGAGCATTGTCAATTTGGTCGTAGCTAATCGGTTTATTGATGTCACTAGGCAACTTTTTTGCCAGTACATGCGTGATAGCTGCCGTAAGAGTAGTTTTCCCATGGTCAACATGTCCCATAGTCCCGACGTTTAGGTGCGGCTTGCTGCGATCAAAATCTGCCATAAAAGGTTAACTCCTTATATATTAGTTGTCATTTTAGCATGGTAAGCAATAGCCACCTATGCGATTACCGGCACATTATAGAGGAATACTAGTTATATTGTAAAGAGTTAACTTTCCTGCTTTTCGGGCATCGCACTGATAACCTTTATTATTTTGACCATGCCATCAAAATCTTCAAGAACAAGATCTGATAATACCGGTCTTGGCCCAACCTGTATGAAATTAGTTACCCCATCATTGATAAGTCTTTCGGTCCCTTTGGAGAAAAGCACTTTGCCGATGAGTTGGCCAGTTAAATAATCCGATAAATTATCTACCCCGAGTTCGTCTAAATATAGCCCGTTATTTAGCATAATGTCGAACCGAGGGGCTCCGTACTCTAATGAGTTAGCCACTTTTTTAAACCTACGCTTCGCCGGGACCATATGATAAGGTGAATGAAATGCCCCCGCTATGCGACTTCGACTAATCCGAGCATCCTTCAGGTCCGCGACAAGTCGAGCTCTATCACTGATATGTTTTTTGGCAAGCATTATTAAATCCTCATCTCCTGACAACATGTGTTGAAGCTTCGTATTAAAATTCGTTATATATAATCTGCCAGTTTTCAATAGTTCAGCTAGCTCTTTTTCTAACTGTTCTATATTCATCCCTTGCGCTCTGGCCATCATGCCGGGTCTATTAGAGTTGGCTTTCGCAGTCGCAGCGCCGCGAGCCTTAATTAACTTGAACATTCCTTCTACTGTTATTACTTCCGCCATAGCCAGGAGTGGGATTTCGCCCATGCTATGACCTTCGCCTGCATCAAACTGTATTCCGAGTTCTTGAAGGTAAATGAAATCTGCCAGATAAGCCGCCGATAGCACCGGTTGCGCGACTTCGGTTTTTCCTAATTCCTGACTAAGATCCCCGAAGCATACAGCAACAAGGTCAATTTTCGTAATCTTACTACCCACTTCGAATACCCTTCGGGCTCTATCTGAGTTTTCGTAGGCTTCCTGGGCCATACCCTTTTCGCCGCTCCCTTGGCCGGGAACGAGTAGCCCTAGCCCATTATTCCTAAACCGAATCGTACCTTCTGAATGTGCCCTGTTTATCACTTCCGATATACTATAACACCTTTTTTAGTGTTGTCTATGATACTAAAGCCCCACCCCAGAACTTGGGGATAAAATATTTCAGTGTTTGTCAAATTCGCGGAGGACTTTACGGTAGGCCCGAAGATATTGACGGGTCATTCGTTTGTAGTTAAAGAGTTTCCGCGCCCGTTTAGTAACGTAAGCTCGGTCGATATTAAAAACCTCATCTATCTTGTGATAACCTTCCACGAAATCTTCGACAAGCAAACCAGATTTTCCATGCTCGATTAACTCGGGCATAGAGGCTCGATTAATAGCCATAGTCGGCGTGCCGCAATAGGCAGCTTCGATTACTGTTAGCCCAAAGGGCTCACGACGACCCAGTAGTGGGTGCAAATTACAGCGGGCATTACTTGCCAGGTCTATTTTTTCGGCCATGCCTATTTCACCAAGGAATTCAACTAGTGGGTGTTTGAGGTATGGTTTGATCTGATTTTTGAAATAATCATAACCGGAGAGATCAACTTTTCCAGCTAGCTTTATTCTCATGCCCAATGCCAATGCTAGCTGAATGGCTAGATGCGGTGATTTATCCATATCAAACCGTCCGAAAAAACATAGGTAATTTTCCGGTGCCCCAACAAATGGAAATTCATTTGGATCTAAGCCATTGTAGACAACGCCAGCATACTTTAAGCTGGGGAAAGCGGCTTGTTGGTTTTTAGAAATGCTTATAAAAAACTGGTCTTGTCTCTCTTGAAAGTAAGCCATATTTTCAAAACCAATATGGCCATGAATAGTTGTGACGCCTGGGAAAAGTGAAAAATCTTTTAGATCAAGGTCGTGGGAATGGATGATATCGACCAAGGGTGCTAGTTTCTCAAGCTCTTGCTTGGTTTTGCGCAGGGCTTGTCTAACCGCTAAGCGATAGCCGGATGTTAGTTTTTTGGGAAACGATAATGACCTTTCGCAAATAGGGACTAGTTCGCAGTCAATTTTCGAATCAGCCGCTGCCAGTAAAACTGGTTCGTGGCCTAACTCTTTAAGACCTTTAATCTGATAGTAAATAACTCTTTCGGTGCCCCCGTATTTGCTAGGTGGAACCGGGTAATAAGGATTCCCGACGATGGCTACTTTCATCTAACGCCTCCTTCGGAGGCAAAATTCAAAAACCAAACATCGAACACCAAAGATGCATCAAACACCAAGCACCAAAATTTGAACTTTGTGGCTTGAATTTTATTTGAACTTTGAATTTTGTCTTCGACTCTGAGGGATGAGCCCTCAGGCTCAGACTCGAATGAGAAGTTTGAAGTTTGAACCTCACCTTTTTGGGTTCTAACGGGATTCATTTTGATCCCATTTTTAGTTCATAAGGGTAGTCCGGGTAGCGGGCGCTCAAGGCTTTAGCCCGAAGCCGCGCGACTTTAGGGATATGGATCAATACCTCATCTTCTAACTCTGATTGCCACGGTTCTGGCCTTATGCGGCCAAGACGGATACCCGGTCGGCGGTCGGCCAATATTGCCAAAATAGCCGACACCGTCCAAGCTTGGATGCTTTCTGGTACATTAGTGCTTTTGACTAGTAGTGAATGGGTGTGGCGATGGGCATTAGAAGAGGCCCCAAGTACCCGGCCTCTGGGGTCGACATACAAAAATTCCGGATAGCCGCGGCTTTTACGCACTACATTCAGCAGGCGGTTTTCCAGCTGTTTAGCTAACTGGAGGAAGCCGTGCCGCCGCAGGCCCTTGCTAACATCGAATGTTTCTTTCGGCCAACTGACAAAGCTGCCGTGGTAATCCCAAAACGGAATGAGGTTAGCCTCGCTAAGCGCCCGGCTGCGTACACCGGCGTCAGTCAAAAATTCAGTGCCCATGATATTCCGAATGACACCACTCACGTACATTTCTTTGACATCTTTAGCCAGGCCGTCAAAAAAGCCGCTGTTGAGCAGTGATGCCGGGTTGGCAGTCTGGGTTTCGATAATCCGTAAGTCGCCCTCCTGATCATAATCGACTCCAAGCGCAAAGTAGTTTCTGTCCGGCAGCCATAGCAGCTCAATTGTCCGGTCTCGAAGTTTCTGAGCTTTATTCTTGAATTCTTGTGAGCGTTGTGGAAACAACTCCGCTGATTCGATCAGGGCATCATAGGCCAGGCCCTGGACTTCTATCGATGCCACCGGCCGCGAATGGTTAACGTAACGGCCGTTTTCATGGATGTAAAACTCATTTGAATCCTTCCAGACTTGGTTTTTTATACCTTCATCATTGTGAGCGTGGTATTCAATTAAACCGCTTTTTGAATGGGCCAGCTTATTCTCTAGCCAATCAAGGGCATCGACTAATATCTGCAGTAGCGGAGCTTCGCTGCCGTCATGGCGGGTAACTTTTCGAGTTAGAATTCTGGGCCCATAGAAGCTTACGTATTCATCCAGCGCCCGAATAAAATGCGGGGTTGAATCGACGGAGCCGTAGTAGATAAGTTCTGATGTGTTGCCTCCCCACCTTTTACATAAGTCGTTAAATATTTGCAAGGGCATCCCGCTTAAATGTCTGCCGTCAACAATTTTGCTGCGATATTCGTGAATTATTTTGCCAGGCTCTTCTTCGTTAGCGCTATGGTGCTTAGTCCCCTGTAAGGCGGCCAAAGTCAGTAAAATCCGCTTGACTAATTGCGGACGCAGAGTCATTAGATCTTCGGCAACTACTAGCGAATCGCGGCCGAATACTGCGCCTTTAAATAGCCTATCGGAACTGGCATATACGCCTTTGTCGCTTTTAGATATAACAGTCCGCAGCGCTAAAACTGGTGGCAGCAGGATTTTTGGCTTGCGAATTAACTGCTCGATTGCCCTATGAGCTATACCTTTAACCATCAATGTCTAATTTACCACTTTGCATTATCTTTTTACCATTTTCCGTTTACCATACTTTTACCGTGATCCATTTCCCATGATCCGTGTGAATGGATAACGGTTAATGATTAACGTACGGTGAAAGGCAAATGGTGAACGGTGAACGAAATTACTTGACCTGCCTATCCGCTGAAGCTTTAGCGTAGGAGGGTTAAGTAATTTTATTTGCTGGATTTGGCAATGATGCCCTCGGCAACATTAGGCGGCACATCGGCGTAATGGTCAAGTTCCATGCTACTTGACGCCCGGCCTTGGGTCATACTACGCAGGTTGGTGGTGTAGCCAAACATTTCACCCAGCGGCACATAGGCCGTTATCTCCTTAATGCCTGGCGAAAGGTCTTCCATGGATTCTACACGTCCACGCTTACTATTTAGATCACCAATGACGTCGCCCATCGAAGCTTCTGGTGTTATGACGACAGCTTTCATGATTGGTTCAAGCAGTACCGGCGCGGCTTTTTTAACAGCGTCCTGAAGCGCCATGGAACCGGCAATTTTAAAAGCTACTTCGCTGGAATCTACATCGTGATAGCTGCCGTCATAGAGTTCAACCTTAATATCTACCAGCGGATAGCCGGCAATCACGCCGTTAGCCATGGCCTCTTCGACACCGGCTTTGACGGCTGGAATAAATTCGCTGGGGATGGCGCCTCCCTTGATGTTATTGATAAATTCAAAGCCGCTGCCAGCCTCGTTTTGGTCCAGGCGCAGCCAAGCATGGCCGTATTGGCCGCGGCCGCCAGTTTGGCGGATATACTTACCTTCGGCTTCGACACCGTCCTTGCGGATAGTTTCACGATAAGCCACTTGAGGCTGGCCGACGTTAGCTTCGACGGCAAATTCGCGTTTCATGCGGTCAACAATAATTTCCAAGTGCAGTTCACCCATACCAGAGATAATTGTTTGGCCGGTCTCGTGGTCAACTTTGATTCGGAAGGTCGGGTCTTCTTCAGCCAAGCGTTGAAGGGCTACGCTCATTTTTTCCTGATCGGCTTTAGTTTTCGGCTCAATAGCAATGCTGACCGGTGGTTCAGGGAAGGTTATGCTCTCTAAAACGATCGGGTGAGCCGGATCACACAAAGTGTTGCCAGTCGTAGTGCCCTTAAGGCCGACAATCGCGGCGATATCCCCGGCCTCGACTTCTGCCACGTCTTCACGTTTATTGGCGTGCATACGCACTATACGGCCGATACGTTCCTTTTCGCCAGTTGAGCTATTTAATATGTAGCTGCCGGCGACAATTTTACCTGAATAGACGCGGAAAAAGGCCAGTTTGCCGACAAATGGATCGGTAGCAATCTTAAAGGCCAGAGCGGTAAATGGTTCGCTGGCATCGGGTTTACGCTCGATTTCTTCGCCATTTTTAGGATTGATACCCCAAGTTGAGCCGCGGTCTAGCGGACTCGGCAAGAAATCAGTAATAGAGTCAAGCAGTTTTTCAACAATTACGCCGCGGCCATCGCCGCCCGTGACGGCGAAAAATTTGCCGGTTAGTACAGCTGTACGAATGGCTTGCTTGATTTCATCTTCGTTCAAGCCTTCTTCGCCGACCTCGAAATACTTTTCCAGCATTTTTTCGTCTTCGGCGACGGCGTTCTCGACTAGCAACGAACGATACTTCTTGACTTGGTCTACCATTGCGGCCGGAATTTCTTCTTCAGTCAGATTCTTGTCAGCGTAATCTTTATATGTGTAAGCCTTCATGGTGATTAGGTCCACGATACCGGACACCGATTGCTCGAAGCCAATCGGCAAATGGATTGGGAAGGCTCGTTTGGAAAGACGGTGATGGATACTGTCGAGGCTTTTATAAAAGTCACCACCGGTCTGGTTGATTTTGTTAATAAAACAAATACGCGGCACGTGGTATTTGTCGGCTTGGCGCCAAACTGTTTCAGATTGGCTTTCGACGCCCATCTTGCCGTCAAAGACTACGACAGCGCCGTCCAAAACCCGCAAGCTGCGTTCTACTTCAACCGTGAAATCAATATGCCCGGGCGTATCGATGATGTTAATTTTGCGGTTTTTCCAAAAACAGGTTACGGCCGCGGCGGTGATGGTGATGCCGCGTTCTTTTTCCTGGGCCATCCAGTCGGTTGTGGTGTCGCCAGCGTGGACTTCACCAATTTTATGCTTAAGACCGGTGCGGTAGAGAATGCCCTCCGTAACAGTAGTTTTACCGGCGTCAATATGAGCAATAATCCCGATGTTTCTGACTTGTTTTAGATCGTATTTTTTATCTGCCATTGCTTCTCCCGGCTGCCGTTATTTCTTCATCCCTGTAGTAAGCTCTGATGATGGCTCCGCCTACAGCTTGATGAGTCGGGCTCAAATCCTTCAATACTTCTCTGCCGTCCTTGAGCAAAGTAAGAGCTAGCAGCGACACGTTCTCCACATACTCAGGTTTGTCGACAGCCCATTGCTCCCATGTAGTCTCAGTATCTTCTACGTTCTCAAGGATATCGTATAGCCCATCTCTGACGAGTTCACTCAGTCCGTAGGTCACCTTTAGCTCCGGGCGAAGTGCGCGAAGGCGCGATTAGCTTCGGCCATCTTGTGGACGTCTTCTTTTTTCTTAACGGCCTCACCGGTGTTGTTATAAGCATCAATGAGTTCCTGGGCTATACGGTCTTCCATACTCATACCTTTGCGGCCCCTAGCGGCATTAACGAACCACAAGATTGTTAAATGCTGTTGTCTTTGACCCTTAACTTCGAACGGGATCTGGTAGTTGGCGCCGCCCACTCGGCGGGAGCGGGTTTCCAGATGCGGCTGGATGTTTTTGAAGGCCTGTTCAAGGACTTCCAGCGGATTTTTGACCTTTAGCTTGTCGGCCGCTTTTTGCATGCCGCCATAAACCAAACGTTCCGCCAGCTGGTTTTTACCATCCAGCATGACACGGTTAATCAGCTTGGCAACTTGCTGGCTGTTATAAAGCCTATCCGGCTCCACATCCCTAACCAGCGACTTGGTAGTCTTACGCGGCATCTACAAATCCGCTTTCTTTAAGAGCTCGATAGAACTTAATCGCCCCAATTGGATCTTCCTGTAGTGCAACTAGTAGATCTATATCGTGCGGAGCTAGCTCACCGCCCCTAAGATTTTGTAGGCCCATACTAACCCCGGCAAGAACTGCCTCGCGACCTTCGGTGTCTGACTTTAAACGCTCGACGGTCGCTGATACCTCATCAAGTACGCCTTGAATATGCGGGAATTGCTTTACCTCTTCCATAATCGTTTCTCCTTATTGAAAATTGGTAATTGATAATTCATTGAAAATTGATAACTGTTAATTGAAAATTGAGTATGGGCCATCTTATTTTCCTTTTTTAGTCCCATACTTAGAGCGGCCTTGTTTGCGGTCATTGACTCCTTGTAAGTCCAAATTGCCACGGACAATATGGTAGCGCACGCCAGGTAGATCTTTTACGCGGCCGCCTCGCACCAATACAACGGCGTGCTCCTGCAAGTTATGTCCCTCGCCGCCAATGTAGGCCCAAACTTCATGGCCATTAGTTAAGCGGACGCGGGCAACTTTTCTAAGGGCGGAGTTAGGTTTTTTAGGAGTTTTGGTAGTTACACGGATACAGACACCGCGCTTAAACGGTGTTGGTTTGTCATAGCTTTTAGTCTTTAGGTTATTAACCACCCGCTGCAAAGCCGGTGACTTGGTCTTAGTCTCCGGCATCTTACGCGGTTTTCTAACTAATTGGTTAACTGTTGGCACAAGCGACCTCCGGTCGCGAAATTAGAAAATAGAAATTAGTAAATAGCTCAGGAGTCTGGTCGTTGCTAATTCCTAATTGCTGATTACTGGTTGCTAATCTGAAGGAGTTTATCATTCTCTGGCCTCTGTAGCAAGACTCTCGGCGGCAGTATCTTCTTCGGTTTGTAGCCTTCGGGCGCCGGTGCCGACAGGTATCAGGCGACCCAAGATAACGTTTTCCTTCAATCCGTACAAGTGATCGACTTTGCCGCTGGTAGCAGCGGCGATCAGAACTCTCGTAGTGTCTTGGAACGAAGCGGCACTCAAAAACGAATCGGTGCTCAAGCTGGCTTTAGTGATACCCAGCAGCAACTGGTTATACTTGATCAGTTTATTCTTTTTTTTGGCTAAGCGTTCATTAGCTTCCACGACTGCCAGCTTGCTGACTATATCGCCGGTGATGAACTCGCTGCCGCCAGAATCTTCAATCTGTACGCGGCTGAACATCTGGCGGACAATAACTTCCAAGTGTTTGTCGGCGATGGTCTGGCCCTGGCTGGAGAAGATGTAAAGAATTTCGTTCATGATGTAGCGCTGTGTCGCTTCTATGCTCTGCAGCCGCATTAGTTCGTGTAGATTAATCGATCCGTTAGTTAGTCGCTGGCCGGCTTCGACTATGTCGCCATCTTTGACTAGTAGCTGTTTGAAGCCGGGTATTTCGTAGCGAACAGCACTTTTCGCGGTCGCAGTGATAGTAACCAGACCTTTGCTAACAGTGACTTTGCCTACCATAGTTGCCGCCAGCGGTTCGCTGCCGTCTTCGTTAGCGGCGATTGTATCCCCGATGTTGACTTCGTCGCCAGTTTTAACTTTTACTTGCCGCTCACCGATAGAAATCTCGACCGGTTTTTGCCTCTTAGCCGTCACCTGGACTATATAATGGTCGTCCTCTTCCCAGGCATTGACTGTGCCGGTGATATCGGTAAGGTAGGCTTGGCCCTTCGGTATACGGACCTCCAAAAGCTCTTCTACACGGGTTAGGCCTTGGGTAACGTCATCACTGGCGGTTACGGCGCCGGCGCGGTGCTTAGAGTCCAACGAAAGCTGGGTGCCTGGCTCACCAATACTTTGGGCGGCGATGACGCCGACCGGGTAGTCATTGGCGACAATTTCTCCGGTGGCAAGATCGATACCATAAGATTTTTGACTAACACCACGCAGGCTGGTACAAGACAACACGCTCATGATTCGAACGGCCTCGATTGATTCGTCCGCCTCAATAGCATTGGCGATTTCCGGTGTGATTAATTGGCCGGCCTTAACATGCCTTTTGACGTTCGCGGCAGTAAAGCGGCCGGTTAAACGGGCGCCAAAGCTAACGTTGACGATTTCGGAATCAGCCCGATAAACAGGAAAGCCGGGGTCCTGCGCGTCGTGCTCGACCGTAAATACATCTTGGGCAACATCTACCAAACGGCGAGTTAAATAGCCGGAGTCGGCCGTGCGCAAGGCAATGTCAATCAATGACTTACGTGTCCCGCGGGTGGCTGTAAAGTACTCCAATGGCGACAGGCCATATTTATAATTTGACCGAACCGGCAGCTCAATGGCCCGGCCGGTAGCGTCAGCAAACATGCCAAGCATACCGACACTTTTTTTCATTTGCGAGATATTACCGCGGGCGCCGGAAGCGACGGCAATGGACATAGTGTTGTCTTCGGTGGCAAACTGTTCAGCCAGCGCTTCTTCCACTTTAGCGTCAACATCTGTCCAGGTGTCGACCGTTAAGCGATAGCGTTCATCATCCGTAATAAAACCAGCCCCGTATTGCTTGGAGATTTCGGTCGCGCGTTTTTCGCCTTCATCAACGATGCCCGGCAGTTTGGTCAGGTCTGAAAAATCATCCATACCGATAGACAGGCCGGAGTAGGTGGCGTAATGGAACCCCAGGTCTTTGAGTTCATCGGCAATGATGGCTGTGGCGTCTTGGCCATAGCGCTGGTAAGTCGTGGTCATAACCCTATCCAGCTGCTTGTTGGTCATGGCCTGGTTTTGGTAGGGAAAATCTTCCGGGAAAACTTCATTGAACAATAATCGGCCAATGGTGGTGTCACGGACTTCGCCACGAAACGGTACCAATACTTTTGACTGGACTTTGACAACCCCTTCACCGAGGGCTAGCAGCGCCTCGTCCAAGCTACTAAACGAACGAGCTTTTTCATCTTCGGTGCCCGGCCGCCGATAGGTCAGGTAATAACAGCCTAAAACGATATCTTGCTCAACATGTAAGATTGGCGAACCGTCGGCCGGTTTAAGCAGGTTTTTATTGCTGGCCATGATTTCGCGGGCTTCGGCTTGAGCCGCCGCGCCAAGTGGCAGGTGGACGGCCATTTGGTCACCGTCAAAGTCAGCGTTAAAGCCTTTGCAAACCAAGGGGTGCAGTTGGATCGCCTTACCTTCTATTAATACCGGCTGGAAGGCCTGGATGCTTAAACGGTGTAAGCTGGGGGCGCGATTAAGCAGGACATATTTCCCTTTGATAACTTCATCGAGTGCGTCCCAAACGGCTGGCTCGCCAGTTTCCAACATACGGGTGGCGCTGCGAATATTGTGGGCCAGCTCTTGGTCGATCAAGCGGCCGATGACGAACGGCTTGAACAGTTCCAGCGCCATGGTTTTGGGCAAACCGCACTGGTGCATCTGAAGTTCCGGACCGGAGACAATCACGCTGCGGCCGGAATAATCTACGCGCTTGCCCAGCAGGTTCTGGCGGAAGCGGCCCTGTTTGCCTTTTAGCATGTCGGATAGCGATTTTAAGCGCCGACGTTGGCCGGTAGCGGCTACGGCTCGCCCGGAACGGGCATTGTTATTATCGATCAGCGCATCAACCGCTTCTTGCAACATGCGCTGCTCGTTCCGGCGAATGACTTCGGGTGCATTTAGCTCCATTAGTTTCTTTAAGCGATTATTACGATTAATAACACGGCGGTATAAGTCGTTTAAGTCACTGGTGGCAAAACGGCCACCGGTCAGTTGGACCATTGGCCGTAGATCCGGTGGAATGACCGGTAATATCGATACGCACATGCTAGATGGCTTAATCCCGGCGCGCTGCATACTTTCTAGCAGTCGCAGGCGCTTCATGACTTTCTTCTTGCGCTGTCCTTTAGACACTTCGGCTTCTTTGGTCAGGTCAGTGATTAGCTTATTTAGATCGACCTCGTCGAGGAGTTCCTTCAGAGTCGCTCCCCCCATGCCGACATCGATGAACGATCGCAGCTCGTCAGGCAGGTTACGATAGTCAGTCTCGGACAAAAGGTTCAATTTACCAATTGCCGATACTTGGCTTTTAAACTGCTCGGCTTGACCGGCCAATTCTTCGAGTTCCTTATTTTGGGCCTCAGCCAGCAACCGGACATCCGCGACTTTCCCGACGTTCGCTTTTGCGGAGTCGGGACCCCGTACCTTGCCTTTGGCGAGCGTCGGGGTTCTTTTGGCGTCGGCACCGTAGCGGGCTTTGATGGCCGCTTCGGCGGCTGTAAATCCAGCTTCACGATCGGCCACAAACTTGTCAAATTTTTCTTTTTCAACACTCTTAATAATATAGCTGGCAAAATAGGCCACGCGCTCCAGGTTTTTGACCGTCATACCCAGCAGCAGCCCTATAGCACTTGGTGTACCGCGCAAAAACCAGATGTGGGCGACCGGGCAAGCCAAAGATATGTGTCCCATGCGTTCGCGCCGTACAATAGAGCGCGTTACCAGTTCGCCATTCTTATCAACGGCCGCTTCGCGGCTCCTGACGCCTTTATATTTAGCGTCGTGCGGGTTGATATCTTTGACCGGGCCGAAAATGCGCTCGCAAAACAGGCCGTCGCGTTCTGGTTTCTGGGTACGGTAGTTAATAGTTTCCGGCTTGGTGACCTCGCCATAACTCCACTCGGCAATATCATCAGGGCTGGCTATAGCCAGTCGCACAGCGTCAAAATCGGCGATATTGGTCCCCTGGGTGTAACGCCTCACAACGCGCTCCTTCCTGTCGCTTCATCTACCATTGGCCATTGACCATTTACCATACATTTACCATTGGCCATTAACCATTGTTGGTCATGGATAACGGTAAACGGATAACGCACGGTTAACGGTAAACGGTGAACGGTAAACAGGAATGACAAAGTCATGATGTTTTTCCTTCTATGCCAGCTATCGAAATCATGTCGGCTTCGTTTTCAATCTCCACGCCGCCTTCGGCCAGTGCCAACTCATCAGCGACAGGATTCTCCAGGGCATCGGCATCCTGCAAGCTTTGATCTGGGTTAATCGTCGTTGGTATGTGCTTGGCTTCATCTTTGATGTTACGCGCCAAAATCTCTTCGGCGTCAATAACCTTGTTATCAGCAGTCAAAAGGTCAACTTTAAGCCCCAGGCCCTGTAATTCTTTGACTAAGACATTAAAACTTTCTGGCACTTTAGGACCCTGGATAGTTGTGCCCTTAATAATCGATTCATAGGCCTTAGCGCGGCCATAAACATCATCAGACTTTATGGTCAGCATTTCCTGCAATGTATGGGCAGCCCCGTAAGCTTCCAGCGCCCAGACTTCCATTTCGCCAAAGCGCTGGCCGCCGTTTTGAGCCTTACCACCCAGCGGCTGTTGGGTAACCATAGTATAAGGACCGGTGGAACGGGCATGGATTTTATCGGAAACCATGTGATTGAGTTTAATTATGTACATGCTGCCCACGGTGATGCGTTCCCTAAAAGCCTCGCCAGTTCGGCCATCAAAGAGTTGCTGCTTGCCATCTTGCGGCAGGCCGGATTGCTTCAAAAGAGCTTGTATTTTATCGATTGGTACTCCCCTAAAGGCCGGACTGGCAACTTTAATACCTAGGGCGTGAGCAGCCATGCCGAGGTGCGTTTCGAACAGCTGGCCGATGTTCATGCGCGATGGTACGCCAAGCGGGTTTAAGATGATATCAACTGGTATCCCGTCTTGGTTAAACGGCATGTCCTCTACCGGCAAAATACGGGCGATGACTCCCTTATTGCCGTGGCGGCCGCCAAGCTTGTCGCCAACGCTAATTTTGCGCATTTGAGCCACGAAAACCTGGATTTGCATGATAACACCGGCTTTTAGCTCATAGCCGGAAGCTCGGGAAAAAACTTTAACGCCCACAACCTTGCCGTGGCGGCCGGTGCTCATACGCTGTGAAGTGTCGCGGACCTCTTTAGCTTTTTCGCCGAAAATGGCGCGCAGTAGACGTTCTTCGCTAGATAACTCTTGCTCGCCTTTTGGTGTAATCTTGCCTACTAAAATATCGCCCGGGTGGACTTCGGCCCCAATTCTGACAATACCATCTTCATCCAGATGGCGCAGAGATTCTTCACTGACGTTTGGTATGTCGCCAGTCACGATTTCCGGCCCCAACTTTGTCTCACGGACTTCAGTCATGTAATCAACGATGTGGATAGAGGTCAGGCTGTCGTCTTCGACTAGTTTTCTAGAAATAATAATAGCGTCTTCAAAGTTGTATCCAGCCCAAGGCATGAAGGCAACCAACAAGTCCTTGCCCAGCGCCAACTCGCCGCCCTCAATACTCATGCCTTCAATCAACGGCTGGCCAGCCTTGACCTTGTCGCCACTGTTGACTACTACCACCTGGTTGATCGAGCTGCCTTCGTTGCTGCGCATAAAATGTACTGGATTATAGGTGGCTTTTTTACCTTTCTTATATTTAACGATTAACTCGTCGGCTGTCGCCCGAATCACTTCGCCATCAGTTTCAGCAGTAATCAGCTGGCCGGTGTTGTCGGCCACAATGGACTCCAAACCAGTACCAACAATCGGGCTCTGGGGTTTAATTAAAGGCACGGCTTGGCGTTGCTGGTTAGCGCCCATGAGCGAACGAAGAACGTAATTTTTTTCGACGAAGGGGATAAGTCCGGTGCTAGAGCCGATACTTTGGGCCCGGCTGGCGTCCATATGGGTAACTTCGCCGGTATCAACTTCGCCTGGCTCCAGACGATTGCGCACACTGACGCGGCTTTCCAAAAAGTAACCACCTGCGTCAACCGGCACACCGGCACCGGCAATGACCGCTTGTTTTTCTTCAGCCGCATCAAGATAAATAATCTGGCCACTAACACGAGCTTTAACCGGCCAAGTAGCGCGAGTTTTAACAGCCGCCAACCTTTTGGCGGCGGCAGGAGTAATTACGGCGCCTTTCTTGACGATAACTTTGCCTTTGCCATCTTCGAGATTAACTGCAGCAACGTGGCCGGGAGCTTCCTTGGGCGTAACAGCGTTTATTACTTTGCGGTAAGGAGTTTCAATAAAGCCGTATTCATTAATCCGGGCATAGCTGGCCAGATTCAGCACCAGGCCGATGTTAGCGCCCTCGGGAGTTTCTACCGGGCAAATGCGGCCGTAGTGCGTAGCGTGGGCGTCTCTAACCTCAAAGCCGGCTCGTTCGCGCGACAAACCGCCCGGGCCCATAGATGACAGCCGGCGCTTATGGGCCAGTTCGCTCAGCGGGTTAATCTGATCCATGAACTGCGACAACTGCGAGCTGGCAAAGAATTCGCGAACGGCCGCAACTACCGGGCGGGCATTGATTAGCTGGGCCGGTGTCACAGTCTCAATTTCGCTCATACTCATACGGTCTTTGGCGTTACGCTCCATTCTAAGCAGTCCGATGCGGAACTGCCGCTGTACCAGCTCGCCGACCAATTTAACGCGGCGATTGGCCAAGCTATCAATTTCGTCGGCTGGATCCTGGGTGTTATTTAAGCGAATAATTTCACTGATAATGGCCACTAGGTCCTCGACCCGCATAACGCGGTTTTTGGGGGTATTGGGCACCTCAAGGTCCAAACGCTTATTCAGTTTGTAGCGGCCAACCTTGCCAAAATCAAAGCGTTTAAAGTTATAAAGCATGTTTTCAATCAGCGAGCGGGCGTTTTCGACTGTTGCCAGATCACCGGGTCGCAAACGTCTGTAAACCTCGATCAAAGCCTCGCTAGTACCTTTGGCTGGGTCTTTTTCCAATGTCGCTTCGATGTAGTTAAGCTCGCCCTGGTCGACGTGCTTAAAGGTATTTTTAATCTTCTCTTCGGTCATGCCCAGAGCTCGCAGCAGGGTTGTGACCGCGATTTTGCGCTTGCGGTCAATCTTGACATATAGTGCGCCGGCGGCCGCCGTTTCAAACTCCAGCCAGGCGCCGCGCACCGGAATAACCTTAGCGCCATAGATATTTTTAGTGCCGTGCGGATCGGCCGTAAAGAACACGCCGGAACTCCTAATCAGCTGGCTAACTACCACGCGCTCCGCGCCGTTAATTACAAAAGTGCCGCGGCTGGTCATCCACGGATAATCGCCAAGATAAATCTCTTGCTCCTTGATTTCGCCGGTGACTTTGTTGGTCAACTCAATGACGGCTTTGAGCGGCGCTTCAAAACTGACGTTATTCTCTCGCGCCTGCGCTTCGGTCATTTTAGGCGCTTCAAAATGATATTTCTTGAAACGCAAAGACAGCTTGGTACCGGTGTAGTCCTCGATCGGACTCACTTCCTCAAGCAATTCGCCCAACCCCTCCTTGACAAACCAAGAAAACGAAGAGTTCTGGTGGTCTACAAGGTTAGGCGGGCTTATAATGTCATCAAGTTGTGTAAAGTACTGGCGCCCAGTTAAAACGCCGGCTTTTTTGGCTCCTATAGCTCATGCTCCCCTAGAATAAATTTAGTTTGCCGCGCGCGAAGCCCACTACGTCAGGCGTGCAAAAATGTTTTTTACATACAGCAACGCCAAAGTACACTACTTCTTACATACTAGAATACAGAGTCAAGAGTTATGAGTCAAGAGTATCCGTAGTTTTATTGACAATACTTAAACCAACCAGGCATTCCCTGGTGTCCGTACGGCCCTTTTAACGGCGAGTTTTGCTACTTCAGGGACACATAGAAGTCTTCTTTCAACTTCAGCGACCGTGGACGCGAACCTAACTTGTTCGGCTGGATTATTTGTCCGGCCAAAAACATTCACTGTTTTCGAACCGGTTTCTTCTAAGCCCATAGCTTCTACGAAAGATATAGCGGCCTCGTTTTCGCGCCAGACATACGCTGAGATGCTCTGTGCTGGGTGGCGATCCTGGAGCGCTAAGTAGCCAAGCATATTACCGATATGCTGCCGGCGGTAGTCTGGGTGAACCGCGATTTCACGCAGCCAAACGTATTTTTTTTGTATCAAATGGGGTATGTACATTTTCATCAGGCGCCTAGCTATGTTCCCCGAGGTATTATCAGCAGCATATAAATACCCGACTAGGTCTTCTTTATCAAAGGCTCTTATAACCCGCGGCCTGGCGAATGATTGGCCTGGACTAAAATCGCCTGCATATGGATCAATCCGGCTGCGTCGGAAACTTGCCGGGTCTTCCCAGTGAACAAAAAAGTCTATTTCACTCTGTGTACGCGGTATATCAACAGATGAAAACGCTTCTCGCATTAGCATCTGAACCTGATGCCATTCGTCATAACCTAAAGCCCCGGGTTTATTCTTATCGAGACTTATGCTTTCCAACGACATTAGCGATGTGTTATGACTTTGTCGACCAAGCCGTATTTCTTAGCATCATCGGCCGTCATCCAGTAGTCGCGGTCAACATCTTTTTCGATCTTAGACACCGGCTGGCCGGTATTTTTAGCTAAAACTTCGTTTAAAAGCTTTTTAATCCTGATGCCTTCGCGCAGGTCAATCTCCAGGTCGGTAATCTTGGCTCGCTCGGCGGCCGCACTCGGTTGGTGGATCATAACAGTGGCGTGCGGCAGAAGTAGTCGTTTGCCCTTAGTGCCGGAACTCAGCAAAAAAGCTGCGGCGCTGGCGTTAACGCCAATCCCCACTGTCTGGATATCGCATTTTACATATTGCATGGTGTCGTAGATGGCAAAGGCGTTATAAACGCTGCCGCCGGGGCTATTGATATAAAAAATTATGTCCTTATGTTGGTCTTGATTTTCTAAAAATAACATCTGGGCCACGATTAAATTAGCGGTGTGTTCGTTAACATCGTCACCTAGAAAGATGACCCGGTCTTTTAGCAGGCGGCTGTAGATATCATAGGCCCGCTCGTACCGGCCCTCTTGCTCAATAACCGTCGGCACCAAAATCTGGCTCTGTGATTTACTCATATGAGTCTAAATTATAGCATAAATTAGCACTCGCAGGTCAAGACTGCTAAGTCTTGACCGATTGCCCCTTACTAAAACCTGAGCGAAGTAGTCGGTAATCGGATTACGGAGCATCAAGTTTTAGTGTGGGGTCAAGCCCGAGTGCCAATTATTTGATTTTGGCTTTTGGAGTTCATTTTTGGCCTTCTTCAAAACAGAGGTTACGCTAAACAGTGACATCGTATTCTTTTGCCCCTTGCCAGTCGTGAAAGTTAGCTCTTCTCCATATAAGTAACCATGGTGATTGGAATCATGTTCAGTGCCTTTTACAGATGTGATTTTTAGGCAATCCTCATCGAATCCAATTTTTACTACACTATAGTGGCTGTCGTCGGGATCGTTGACTGTCTCATGGGTAACAACATATGTGCCGTCATCCTTAAATCCAGCCGATAAGTATTCGTAGATTCCGATTTCGCTAAATTCAATCTCGCCACCTACAGACAATAAATCTTTGGCGGCTCCAATAGCACGGCGATCACGCATCCAAGTTACAGGACTACGCAATAAATCAATAACTCCTGCCGATGGTTCAGCTTCAGCGGAGACTCTTGTTTCTACACCAGTCATAGAGCTAAGATTAATTAATTGAAGAGTGTATTGCAAGCATAGACGGAATGAAAATTTCTATGTAATAATCTCCTACTAAAATTAACGATCGTTAATTTTAGTATTGCTTAACTTGTTAAGCAATTTTGAAGGCATGCAAGTCAAGCATTTTACCACGTTTTTGGTCCGATCGGACATATTTCATGGTATTTTCCAGATAACAATAAAACTTACTTTTTGCTTATTGCTTGTTACTCCCTACTAGCTACTATCTACTGCGTGACGAGTATTCAACGAGTCGCTCGATGGTTTTTTCGGTCATTAGGCGAGCGGCAATGTCGCGTTGATTTTCCGGTTTATCCAGCTCGGCCTGCATTTGCAGATCTTGGTATTGGCCTTTTAGTATCTTGATACGGGTTTCCAGTTCTTCGGGCGTTACAAAAATATCTTCTTTTCCGGCAACTTCGCTCAAAACTAAGCCTGCTTTTACCCTTTGCTTAGCCTCCGGTCGTTTGCGTTCAAAGTGTTCCTCAGCCGTGACGCCTTCGGCGTCTAGGTGTTCCTGCCAAGTTTGTCCGCGGTTCATAAGGTCACGCTTCTCGTCTTCTTCGCCGCGGGCTATTTGCTCATCAACCAGGCTTTTTGGCACCTCAACCTCGGACTTTTCGGTAATTTTCCTAACCAGCTCGTTTTCGTATTCACGATCAGCCTGAAGCTGCTTCTCGGTTTTAAGCTGCTTCTTAATGTCAGCTTTTAAATCTGCGACTGTCTTGAATGGCCCTGTTTTGCCAGCAAATTCATCATCAACCTTCGGTTTCACCACTTCGTTGACTTTTTTAACTTCTACCGCAAACGTAACTGGTTTGGCGGCTAGGCCTTTGGCGCCGTAATCTCTGGGGAATGTAATAGTGAAGTCTTTTTTTTCACCAGCTTTGGCGTCAACCAGGTTATCTTCGAAACCGGGAATAAAAGTGCCGCTGCCCAGCATCAAAGGATAATCTCTGCCGTCAGCCCCAGCTAGCGGCCGACCTTCTTTGCTGGTACCCCGAAAATCAATAGTCACTTCGTCACCTGCCTTAGCCGCACGGTCAACTTCATTGCGCGCTGCAACTCGCAGCTGTAATGATTTGATAACGCCATTTACGTCCTTGGCAGTAACTTCGACCAACTTTTTGCTCAGCTTTATCTTTTTATAATCAGGCAGTTTTATCGGGCCAATAATGTCAAACAGGACTTCAAATTCCAGGTCCGTGAATGGCACAAATTTCTTAAGCTGGACTTCCGGCTTAGAAGCTGGACGCAGCTTTTCCTGATCGATTGCCCGGCCGTAAAGACTGTTAAGGGCGCGATCGATAAATTTGTCGGCCAGCACCCGCTGGTCAACATGCTTTTCAACCAGCGCGACCGGCGCCGTACCGGCCCTAAAGCCCGGCACTTTAACTTCACTGGCAAAATGTCTAAGCACGTGATCTTTAATCGGCGTCAAATCATGCTGGTCAGCAGTAACTATTAAGCTAACCTGTGTTGGCGACTTATCCGTCCTCTCAACCTTCATTCGTAATGATTATACCTAAAATAAATGTCATTGCTTGTTAAGACAATACACCGATCGGGGTATTGTCGTGTATTTCTTATCTGTTAATTTCTAGATTAGACTTGAAATGATTTCTTTAGTTGATAGTTCTTTTTCATCACCGGAGTCGAGGTTTTTAAGCTTGAATTTGCCTGAACTTAGTTCTTGCTCGCCAATGAAAATGGCATATTTTACGCCCGATTTGGCAACATTTTTAATTTTGGCGTCGAGTTTGCGGTCCGTACTATCGACAGATATGTTCAGGTCTTTGGCTCTGAGTTCAGATAGAACTTTCTGGGCTTGTTGGTATACATCCCCGACCAAAATAACGGCCGCATCAGTTTCGGGTGCCAGCCTTGGCAGTAAATTATGCAATTCTAAAAAGTTTTGCAGGGTCACATCGCCCATGCCAAAACCGACCGTCGGCACCGCTTCGACGCCGAACAAACTGACTAGGTCATTGTAGCGGCCGCCGCCAAACATCGAGCGGTTATTTTCCGGACTGCTATCGAAGACTTCAAAGATAATGTCATCGTAGTAATCCATGCCGCGGATAACCGAAAAATCGAAAGCGGCTGCTTCCGCGCCGGTTTTTTTAAGCAGGCTCATCAGTTTTTTTAGCTCCGTAACCGAACTGTGTTTTTTCACCTCGGTCGGCAAATCATCAAGTCTCCTTGTGCCAATAAGCTCTAGGAGTCTTTTTTGGCCGTGACCGTCAACGATTGCCTTTAGCTGGGTCTCAAAATCAGGTATTTCAATCTTGTGCCAGCGATCTATGAGCTTGCTGGCGTCATGGAACTGCTGGGTATTAAGTTTTAATATTTCCCGAAAGAAATAGTCCACCAATTTACGGCTGCTGATTCTGATTTCGTAGCTTCCCAAAGGCGCCTTAAAGGCCTTGAGGAGTGAATCGGCGATGAGGATGATTTCGTGGTCGGCGCTAATGTCGGCCACTCCAAAAATATCGACATTCAACTGCCAGTGTTCGCGCAGGCGTCCGCGCTGCGGCCGCTCATAGCGCCAAAGGTTGGGGATGGAGTACCAACGCAGCGGATAGGCCAGCTCTTGGCGGCGGGCGGCCACCATGCGGCTGACGCTGGGCGTCATTTCCGGCCGGATGGCGACTTTGCGGCTGCCGCGGTCCTCAAACGAGTAAAGCTGATCATTAATTATTTCTTCGCCGGTTTTAGCCAGGTAGATATCCATTGGCTCTAAAATTGGCGCGTCGTACTCCTGGTAGCCGAAGCTTTCTACAATTTCGCGAAGTTTAGCGAACATCCACTTCTGTAAACGCTTATCTTCAGGGTAGAAATCCCTCGCGCCCCTATAGGGTTGGGTAGACAGTGCCATAACTTCGCTTATTATAGACGCTGACGCTTTTGAATGACAACCTGCGGTTTTCCTTCAACGACATTTTTGGAATAAATCCAAATTCGCCTACGGCGAACCATGTCTACTACCTTTCCCTACTTTGACCAACTTGCTAGATCAATAAGAGCGTGAGATATTTACTCCATGACGAAAATTAAATCAGACAAACGGCTGACAAATGCCTTTGACCTGTTCGGCAAAAGCTACGCCATTGTCAGGCGTAATCTTAATGTTTACGCGTTAGTCTATGCCATTCCAGCGGCGATGATGATTGCCGGGACAATACAGTTGATTGATAATAGTCAGCGCGACGGCTGGAATTGGGAGAATACCTTTAGCTCTTCGGTGTGGGGACCGAACGTTGGGTCCGATTCATCTTTCGAAACAGCCAGCACTATTTTGGCTATCGTCTTATTTTTTGGTGCGATTATTAGCTATTTTCTGGCGATTATCCTTAACCTGCGCGCCGCTCAGGGAAAGGCAGTAACCCTTTCCGGCGTTTGGAATGAACTATGGCGTGGCGGCCTCTGGTTTAAGCTGATTGGTTTGGGTTTAATGACGATTCTCATATTGATAGTCGGTTTTATCTTGCTTATTATCCCCGGCGTAATTTTGCTGTGGCGGTTATATCTCGCTCCTTATATTTTAGTGGATAAACAAACAACGTCTATGGATGCCCTGAGCATCAGCTGGAATATGACCAAAGGCTACGCTTGGCCCATTTACAGTATTATCCTCTTTAGCGTCGTTTTGTCTTTGCCAAGTATCACACCAATTGTCGGCGGACTGATCTCCTTCGTTTTGGGCGTTGCCTACGCCGCCGCCCCAGCTCTGCGCTACCAGGAAGTTAAAAAACAGTTATAAGCTTGGTGCCGAGGAGAGGATTTGAACCTCCATGGATTGCTCCGCTAGCTCCTAAAGCTAGTGCGTCTACCAGTTTCGCCACCTCGGCTCGTCGAAGCCTATGCTATTGGCTCGTCCACCTTAGGCAGAATTTCGCTCTGTAGCTAGAGCTACTCCACTCAATTTTGTAAAACCTGCCCTGCGTGTTTTACAAAATTGCGGATAGAGCAGATGTATTTTACTTAATTCGGAATTAAAAGACTAGGCAACGCCGAAATATTGTTGGCAGTCAGCTCGCGGATAGCATTTTTGCGAGCCCTGGCATGAATAATGTCGCCATAGACTTCCCCGGCAACATTTACAATGCCCGCCCAACCATCAAGATACGCCTGCTCAATGGGTATTCGTGCAAGATGTCTCACGATTTTGACAGGTAAAGGCCTTTGAGACTTTTCGGCAAGCATCCTACCTTCAATCTCACTATAACGTTTCCATTTCGAAAATAGCTCTTTTGTATCAAGATGCCAGTAATGCTCGATTTGTCCTGGCAGACGGATAGTTTCCCCTTCAACCAAATCGGGAAGCTCGTGGACCGGTCGTGTAGGCATATACCTTACATTACTATGTAGAGCTCTGAATTGAGGATCTCCCTTATATCGGAAATGATTTAGTGGCCTGCCGTTAAAATGGCTTCGTCGTATAAAGCTAGCAGCACGGACGCCATTGATTGGGTTAAATTCTGTTAACGATTTATGAGCAAGTGAATCAAAACGCTCATCGGCATCAACCATAAGCACCCAAGGTGATGCGGTTATTTCCATTCCAAAATCACGCTGCTCGGCCCAATTATTGTTGAGCGGTCGTTGAAAAACTATAGCGCCTAAATCGGCAGCAATATTTGGTGTATCGTCGGCACTATAATCATCAACAACTATTACCTCATTGGCAAGTGGTTGGAGATTCCCAATACATTCAGCGATATTGTGCTGCTCATTGCGAGTAAGAATAACCGCTGAATACTTCATTTGTTTAGTTTATCATATTTCCTATAAAAAATCAACTGGATGTCACTGTAATTTTTATCGGCGGCGACTGCCGTTTGGTCAAATTCAAGAATTTTGGCATGGCCAGGATTAGAAAGCACCGCCAGCCCGCCTTTTTTAACGTGGCGGTTCATGAGCTTTTGCAGTATATAAGCACCTCTAATTAAGGTTGGTGATGGCGCGTAGAGCGGAGACTTTTTCGGCGAGGTGGGGGTATTTTGCGATTTTTTCACGTTTTTCGATGAACATTTGGGCGGCGTTTCGGGCAGTGGCAATCAGTTTTGTATCCGTTAGTTTGGCAACACGCAAATCGAGCGCGCCGTGCTGCATGGTGCCGTAAATAGCGCCCGGACCACGCAGCTGCAGGTCCAGTTCGGCCAGCTTGAAACCGTCAGTGGTATTTTCCAGCGCCCGCAGGCGCTGGCTTGGCGCTCTGCTGTCACTGAGCATTAAAAATGCGTAGCTTTGGTGTTCGCCGCGGCCGACCCGGCCGCGTAGCTGATGGATTTGAGCTAAACCAAAGCGTTCGGCGCCCTCAACCAGCATAATCGTGGCATTTGGTATATCTACACCCACCTCAATGACCGTCGTGCTAACCAAAATGTCATATTTACAGTCAAGGAACTTTCGCACAACTTCTTCTTTTTCGGCTGATTTCATCTTGCCGTGCAGCAAGCCCACGTGCCTGTGCTTAAAATCTTTTTTTGACAACCTTTCATAAACCTCTTCAACTGATAGGCCGACACTGATTTCGCTATCGGTTATTAACGGGCAAACAACAAACATCTGCCGGCCCCGTTCCAGCTCTTTATCAATTTGAGCGTAAAGCTGGGCCCGGGAATTGGGCGAGCAGATTTTGGTTTTGATCTGCCGGCGTCCGGGCGGCATTTGCTCAAGAATCGAAATGTCTAACTCGCCATAAAGTGTCAGCGCGATACTGCGCGGAATTGGTGTGGCGCTCATATGCAAAACGTGAGGCATGTGACCGGCTTTGGCCTGTAGCTTTTTGCGCTGCTGCACGCCAAAACGGTGCTGTTCGTCTATGATAACTAATCCCAGTTTGTGCATATCGACACGTTCGGATATTAGAGCGTGCGTCCCTACGATTAACCGAACATCGCCGCTTTTTATTTTTTTGTGCATTAAGCTTTTAGCTTTTGGCTTTAAGCTGCCTATGAGCAGGCCGACATGGCCGCCATACCCAACATTGTCGAGCAATTTATAAAGGGTATCAGCGTGTTGACGGGCCAAAATTTCGGTGGGCGCCATAAGGGCTACTTGATAATTTTGTTCAATTGCCATCAGAGAAGCCATAGCCGCGACGACTGTCTTGCCGGAACCGACATCACCTTCCAGCAGCCTATTCATTGGCTGGGTTCTGTCAATGTCTTGGTAAATTTTCCAGACCGCTTTGCGTTGGGCATCAGTTAATTTAAAAGGCAACTTCGCTACAAAATCTTTGGCTAGTTTCTCTTTGAACGGAATAGCGATAGATTTATCTTTGTACAATTCGTATTTATTGAGCAATGCCGCCAGTGTTAACTGGAAAACTTCTTCAAATCCCAGTCGCCGCTGGGCTTTAGCCAGCATTTCCGGCCCAGAGGGAAAATGCATCTCTAAAGCCGCGGTAGTGTAATCATCCAACTTTTGCTCGTCTAACAGCCACTGCGGCAAGTGCTCTGGCATGTCTTTGACGATGTCGGCCGCTTCGCGAACCAGTTTCCTAATTTGGAACGACTTAAGTCCTTTGGTCTCGCGATAGATAGGGATAATACGAGCCGTATTAACCGGAAAGTCACCCACCAACTCAACTGAGGGGTTAGTGATGCTAAATCGGCCGCGACGCAGCGCGAATTCACCGGCGACATAATAAGCTTGGCTGGGCTTAATCGCGCCGGCACGATACGGCTGATTAAACCACACCAAGCGAACACTGCCAGTTTCATCTGTGGCGATGGCCTCAGTAATATGCATACCGCGCCGCACGTAACGCCCGGTCACTTGGCTGATAGTCGCTTCCAGCGTAACGATACCTGGATGTAACTCGCGGACAGGGATGACATTCGAATAATCTTCATAGCGGCGCGGAAAATTGGTAATAAGATCACCGACAGTCTTAACGCCAAGTACCGCCAGCTTCTTGGCCAGCTCCTCCCCCACGCCCTTGAGTTCAGTAATCGGCAATGATAATGCCACTGTAACAGTTTAACAATCACACAGTGAGACCGCCACTACCCGCCAACCAAAGTACCCCCTTAAGTCTACGATCGTATTTTTAATGGGTTGTTTTACCATCTTTATGAGCCGCTTGAAATGTGTTTTTCGATAATTTGTTATTTTATTTTTTGCGCAGGCGCAACCAGACGCTGGGACCAAAATAAAGTGAAGCGAACATCGGCTGCAGAACCTTTTCTAAATTTATCAAAATATTTTTACCGAAAATTCGTTTCAGCGTTGGCGAACGCAAGTTCGAGCCGGACAGTACCGCCTCGACTTCAAAGCCGGCGTCTTGCAGCATTTTTACGATGGTCTTAGGGTGATGATTAACAAAGGGAATTTCACCTGCTTTTATGTTGGCCTTTGAACGTATATCAACTGGCATTTTCGGAACTTTTTTGCCTTTAACGGCGTAGCGTACCCGATTTAAGAAGTGGGCGTCGTTGGCGAACTCTAAAATAAAGGTCCCACCCGGCTTCAACACTCGCGCGATTTCAGTGAATTCCGGTTTGGGGTTGGGCAGATGATGCAAAACACGTACCACTAAAACCAGATCAATCGACCCGTTTTTCATTTTTAAGTCCGCGGCCTGCAGTAGTTTTTGTTCGACCTTCGATGTGTCCTTGAGGTAAATTTTAGCGATATCCAGCTGCTGCTGGCTAGGTTCGGCCAAGGTCACTTTTTGTGCGTATTTCGTAAGTAATTTACTCAATCGGCCGTAGCCGCCGCCAACATCAACAGCATGCTCGAATTTCCTACCCCGCAACAAACGCTTGATAGCTATTTCTTCGGCGGCGTGTTCATACTCACGACCTGCCCAATAATCCTGATAATTGTATTTAGGATCATCATACTGGTCCGCCATTCGCACGGTTTTTTTAGCCTTCGTTTCTGCCATTATTCTAATTCTATCAGGGCGGAATCTTTGTAGGCTTTGCCGCGGCGCAGCAGCAACCGTCCGTTTTTAAAGTCTGATTCCTCAAATTTATCTTTACTGGTTTGTTGGCCGTTAATATAAACTGCTCCGCTTTCAAGTAGACGCCGTGCGTCACTATTAGATGATGCTAACCTTGAAGTTACCAAAGCACCCACCACAGAAGGATCCCAACCACCACTTCTATTACCAATATTGACTACCGGTACTTCTTTCCTGATCATTTCCATATCTTCATCAGTGGCATCAGTGATAGATACTTGACCTGTTAAGTATTTTGTAACTCCGGTTGCCGAGCCACTTTGTGCTTCGCCGTGGACCAATTTGGTTACTTCTTCGGCTAGTATTTTTTGGGCATTACGTTTAGCAGAATCTACTTTATGGTCGGCCATAATCTGGTCTATTTTCTCTTTTGGCAGCAAAGTAAATATTTTCAGGTAATCTTCAACATCAGCGTCATCAATGTTTATCCAAAACTGGTAAAATTGCGTGGGGCTGGTTTTGGCTGGATCGAGCCAGATTGCGCCGGTTTCCGACTTACCGAATTTGGCACCAGTTGTCTTATTAACCACCAGCGGCATGCTAAGGGCATGAACCTCCTTACCCTCTTTTTTTCGTATCAAAGAGACACCTGAAAGCATATTGCCCCATTGGTCCGAGCCGCCAATCTGCAGCTCTGTTTTGTGCATCTTGTACAATTGCCAATAATCGTAACCCTGCACCAGCGAGTAGCTAAATTCGGCGTAACTAATGCCGCTGCCGCTCTCGCCCATGCGTTCGACCACGAAATCGCGCTGCATTAGCTCTGTCATAGAAAAGCTTTTGCCAACTTCGCGCAAAAAGTCCAAATAGCGGACGTTTTTAAACCAATCGTAATTGTCAACTGGGATAAATTCTTTACCAGAAAATAACCTATTAATTTGCCGCTTGATAGCCTTGATATTTTTCTGGATTTCTTCACGCGGCGCTAAATCACGTTCCTCGGTTTTGCCGCCCGGGTCGCCTATTAAGCTTGTGGCACCACCAGCCAAAAGAACGGCTTGCCAGCCGCCGTCTATTAACCGGCGGGCCAAGATCATAGCGGCCAGATTGCCAATCGTCATACTGTCGGTTGAGGCATCTATGCCATGATAGAAGGTCTTAGGCTCATCCAGCCAGCTGTTATCGGTGAAGGTTTTGTCTTTAATTAAACCCCGCCAGGCCAAATCCTTACTTAACCTCATCCTGCACCTCCGGCGCCATTAACAATTTTCGCTTTACCATTTACCCCAGCACTAAATCTTGAAGCTCTATAATCTGATTGCAGACTACTGCGCTCAGGCTTTAGTGCGGGGCAGGCCATACATTTACCATTTGGACGATCTTTGATATAATACTTAAGAAGAAAATTATGGCTATTGGAAATTTGGGTGGACGCGGCCGCAAAAGACGCAGGTACGCCGGAAAATATGTCACGACCAGGAGCGGCCGGGTACTAAAAGTACACCGCAGCTTAGGTGAGCGCTGGTCTTCTAGGCGCGAAGGCAAATCACTGCGCAAGGTAAACCGCCTACGCGGCCTACCTAAATCCCGATTTAAGAGGTTAATGTGGCACATTGACCCTCGGCATTTAGCGGAGTACTGGTTCAGCCGTGACGGAGCCATCACCGGACTGAAAATCCTGGGGATTGCTATTGTGGCAGTTTTTGTCCTAACACTCGGTGTCTTCGCTTACTTCCGCAAAGACCTGCCGGATATCAGTGTCAATGGCAAGAATCTTGGCGGCAGTATTAGTTACTATGACCGGACCGGGCAGACATTACTCTGGCAGGATTATGACGCCATTAAGCGCGTGCCAGTTGCCGGTACCGAGATATCGCAATTCGTCAAAGATGCCACGGTAGCCATCGAAGACCGCGATTTTTATAAGCACCGAGGGTTCGATATCAAGGGCATTGTTCGCGCCGCTTTTAACGATATTTTTAAAAAAGGCGGCACCCAAGGCGGTTCAACCATTACCCAGCAGTTAGTAAAACTTAACCAGGATTGGACCAACCAAAGAAGCATCGGCCGTAAAATTAAAGAGGTAATACTGGCCGTAGAGTTAGAACGTACCTATAAAAAGGAAGAGATTCTGACTGGCTACCTCAACGCTGCGCCCTACGGCGGCATTGACTATGGGGTCCAGGCTGCGGCTTCAGATTACTTTCATAAGTCGGCCAAGGACCTAAATTTGGCAGAATCTGCGATGTTGGCCGCCATCCCTAAATCGCCAGCCATATATTCGCCCTACAACAAAGATTTTTTTGAGCGCGAATCCTTTATAGGTCGCTATAATTACGTGCTTGATTCGATGGTCGAAATAGGCAAACTCAGCAAAGACAAAGCTGAAGAAGCCAAAAAGGTCGACATCTTAGCCACTGTCCAGCCGCAGCAGACAAAGTACGCCGGCATTCGTAACCCTTATTTCTTGCTGGCCGCCAAAAATGAGCTGACCCGCAAATTCGTGCCTCAGGGAGGCGCCGGGTCGAGTAAGATTGGCGGCTGGAAGGTTATAACCACTATGGACCTGAAAATGCAAGAACTGGCTGAACAGCAGATCAATAAAGGGCTGGCTCAAGTTAAGCGACAGGGTGGTGATACTGCCGCTTTGGCCGCCGAAGATGTCAAGACTGGCCAGATGGTTGCCCTAGTTGGCGGTGTGGACTTTACCAATCCGGAGTTTGGCCAAATTAATTACGCCCAAACGCTGATACCGCCGGGTTCTAGCTTTAAACCGTATGATTACACCGCGTTAATAGAAAACAGCACTAACGCCGGCGCTGGTTCAGTTCTTTATGATGTCGAACAGGCCTTGCCGGGCTATCCCTGCACCAATAAGGCCCATCCCAGACAAGGTGGTAACTGTCTGAAAAACTACGATTTTCGCCAACCTGGCCCGATGACTCTGCGCTACGCCTTGGGTGGCTCGCGCAATATACCAGCTGTTAAGACCATCTTAACGACTGGCGTAGATAAAACTATAAAGACGGCTGAAGCGATGGGACTGCGGAGCGGCTATAAATGCTATGCCAACACTGAACTAACCCAAACCACCCAGTGCTATGGCGCAGCGGGTATAGGCGACGGCGCCTTTTTGCGCCTAGACGAACATGTCCACGGCCTGGCTACGCTTTCGCGTATGGGTAACTATATTCCGCAGGAATACATTTTAAAAATTGAAGACGCCGCCAATAAAACCATATACGAGTGGAAGCAGCCGAAAGCCGAGCAGGTGGTCAGGCCGGATACAGCTTACATAGTCACCGATATGCTGGCTGATCCTAACGCCAGCTACTTCCCGGGCGGCCAGAAAATTCACCGCTACAAAGGCTGGAACTTTGCCTTAAAAACCGGTACCACCAACGATGCCAAAGATGGGCTGCTGATGGGTTTCTCGACTAAGTACGCCGTGGGCGTTTGGGTCGGCTATCACAGCCGCCAAAAGGCCATGAGCGGCTTTATGGAAAACATGACCAGGCCGATTTGGACAGGCTGGATGAATGAGGCTCACAGTAATCTAAAGCCAGAGAACTGGACCCAGCCTAGCGGCGTGCAAGTATTGCCGGCCTACGTTGTGACCACGCACGTCGGCATTGGCTCGGTTGAACCCAGCCGGTCAACCGATCTTTATCCTTCATGGTACAAGCCAAAAAATGCTCCCAGCTCCCAAAGTTCGACGCTGGATAAAGTTTCCAACAAAATCGCCACTAACTGCACCCCCGAGCTGGCGAAACAAACGGTTTCCGGCAACGCCAACGCCGACCGGTTTTCTATTGACATTTTCTTCGGCGCTAATGCTGTCGCCAGCGGCAGTACGTCCGCATCCGATGATATTCATAACTGCAGCGATCAAAAACCGGCCGTCACGCTTACCACAACCGACAATAACGACGGAACTTTTACCTTGACGGCAACAGCTACGGCCGGCACCCATCCCTTCAGCGAGGCCAGCCGTTCACAGTTTCCCGGAACCTTGAACTTTAATGTTGATGGCCAACAGGTTAAAAGTTTTACCGATCTTTCAGAATCCCCGTCTACCCGCTCGTTTACATACACGGCCTCGGCTGGCAGCCATACAGTAACGGCACAGGTGATTGACAGCGTGCTTTATGATTCTGCAAGTGATTCAACTATCATTACCTCCTCGGGCTCAAATAACGACGATGACGAATTGGAGTTTGATTCGGCTAAGGCAACGGGACTTAACACAACGGTTAAGTGGAAAGGCGGCTCCGGCCCGTTTACAGTCAAAAACGGAGCCACGACAGTCTGCCAGGCGTCAGCCGGCGACTCTAGCTGCACTGGTTCGTCTGTCTCGGCGCCTAAAAATTCGACGGTTACCGTCACCGATAATGCCGGCAGTTCCGTCAGCGGAACTGTCAACTAGTCTTTTTCAAGAAATGTATTTAGTGCGGCTCGAATATTGCTTACCGACAGTAAAAAAGCAGGCTTTCGCCCTGTCCTAACAATCGGCCCGATGGCGGCTTCGAAGCCTAATTTTTCGGCTTCAGCCAGACGTTTTTCTACATATGGAACGTGGCGGATCTCGCCGCTCAAACCGACTTCGCCAAAGACTACGGCGTTTTTCTTTAGCTGCATCCCTTTGGCCGCGCTGGCAATGGCCATGCAGATAGCCAAATCGGCCGCCGGTTCGCTCAGCCGGATACCGCCGACGATGTTCACGTAAATGTCGCGGTCAGCCAGTTTTAATTTTGTGCGGCGTTCTAACATAGCGATTAATAAATTAACGCGGTTAAGGTCAATACCGCTGGCCGTGCGCTTAGGATAGCCATAGCTTGTGGGGTTGACTAGCGCCTGGACTTCCACCAGCAGCGGCCGGCTGCCTTCCATGGTAGCGTGCACAATCGAGCCATCGCTGAGCTGGCGCTCGGCCAGCAATGCCTCAGACGGGTTATCAACTGGTTGCATGCCGCTTTCGGTCATTTCAAAAATGCCGGCCTCAGTGGTAGCGCCATAACGGTTTTTGCTGGCCCGCAGAATTTTAAAACCCCCATAACGGTCGCCTTCCAGCTGCAGCACTACATCAACGATATGCTCTAAAACTTTGGGCCCAGCGATCGAGCCTTCTTTAGTAACATGGCCAACTAAAATTAAAGCAGTGTTGGTGGTTTTGGCGGCGGCGCTCAACAACTGCGTAGCGCCGGTTATTTGGCTGACGCTGCCGGCCGCCGAAGGTAGTTCGTTGACCGCTATCGCTTGCACCGAATCGACTATAACGACCTCAAAATCTCCGGCCGATATCGTCGAAGCTATATCATTAGCGACACCGGAAACGGCTAACTGCAGTGATTTATGCTGGGCGCCCAGGCGCTGGGCCCGCAGGCCGATTTGACGGGCCGACTCTTCGCCGCTAACATACAAAACCTTGTGGGCTTTAGCCGCGTTGTAGGCAACTTGAAGCAAGATAGTGCTTTTACCGATCCCGGGCTGGCCGGCCAGCAAATTTACACTACCAGCCACTAACCCGCCGCCGAGAACTTCGTCGACATCGGCCAGACCGGTTTTAATCCGGGGCAGACTAGAACGGGCAGCGCTAATCACGGATTCTATTTTGAGCTGGCGGCCGCTGGATTTAGCGCTGAGTGTGCTGATATCCACTTCTTCGGTGAGCGTATTCCACTCCCCGCAGGCCTGGCAGCGCCCGGTCCAGGTCGAACTAGCCGCTCCGCAACTTGAACAAACATATCTCACACTCGCCCTCTTTGCCATATGTACGCATATTATCACGGATAATATGCGTAATGTTCAATGGACAATGTTCCCCAGCACTAAATCTTGAAGCTCCATAATCTGATTGCAGACTACTACGCTCAGGATTTAGTGCGGGGCAAGCAATGCTCAATAAATGGTCAATAAACAATGAACCAATGCTTGACCGATTAAGTACTTACAACAGCTACTTTATTCTTGTGTGGCAAGAAAGTCTCTAACGATAACTTCAGCTTTAGGACCCAAAAACTTAATATCTCTTAATCGGCCTGTTTTTAGCATTTTTTCAAGGGTTTCCAGATTCATGCTAAGTTCCGCGGTTTGCTCTAGCATTATAGGCCGCCACCGCGACTCTGGATTATAATCTTCGTCTATACGGATAGTTTCTAGCACCTCGTCACCAATAGTTATTTTTCCCTGTTCTTCTAAAGGCACTTCTTCATCACCAACTTTGGTCTCAGACATTATCCTCGCCCATAGGTGCCCAAGTGCATAAACACTATACTCAGGATTTGTATGCACAAAGCGCTGCATATCCCCAAAAACTGCGTATCTCGGCTCATCTACTGCTTCGCTGTTTTCTGAAATTATTTCAGGTACCTGCGAGTGTCCGATTAAGAACGTTGCGCAGGCATAAAGACGCCTATCACCTGTACGCAAGTACAGTGTATCTACTTCCGAATCATTAGTAATACTATAAAAACCAATACCGTCGAGCTCATCGTGATCCAGTCGGTGCCGTTCACCTACCCTGTCTTGTAGCTCTGGGATTTCCGACTCCAACTTAACAAAGACTTGGTTGAAGGCCTCGAGCGCTTCTTTTGCCCCCTCCCTACTATCGTTAGGATCAGGTGACATAAATTCTACTTTGCCCTCCACCGGGATCAGTCGGACAACTCCCAATAGTGCGTCAGCTGACGATCTGCCGCGGTAATCTACTGTTTCTGCCCAGCGAGGGATGGGATAGCTGGTATCAACTATCGCCATTCTTCTACCATGGCCAGATTCCTCAAGCGCTCTCAGGGCTTTGCCAGGAAGACCCCGATCAACACGTCTCTCTTCTCTGAATGGGGGCATTTTACGCTCCTTTTAATTATATAAATAATATATTAAAGTAAGCTTTTTGCAAGCATAACCAGAATGTTTCTATTCCTACTAAATTTAACGATCGTTAAATTTAGTATTACTTAACTTGTTAAGTACTCGCGATACTTTTATTCTTCTGAAGGCGGTAGCTTTAAGCCACCCAAAAATAGCTGCAATGCATCCATACCTTGAGGCGATAGTACTCTGCGGCCACCAACACGATAATCCGGGTTAACTTTAAGAAAATCTCTTAGCTCATAGAGTGAGCCAGGTTCAAATCCCAGCACATCTGTATCTCTTACATATTTAAGAGATGCGAATTGTCTATAATATCCCACTAAAGGACAACCGCAAATTACTTTAGCCAATGGTTTAGATTTATCAAGCCGATGTACATGACCATGTATATAATGCGATGTTAAGCCTGACCATCCCCTAGCAACCTGCGACGTGCTTTTATCCGTTTCGTTTTTCTTAAAATATTTTCTGAAGCTAGATCCCGTGACTACTGTCACTTCCTCGTTTGATTCCGGTAAATATACCTGTTCTAGATATTCTGAGCGGTATAGCTCCGCAGTCTCTACAGAGGCAATTAACTCAGAGAGTGGGAGTACTTCTACGTGTTCGCCGACTTTCGCAAGATCAGCTAAAAATCTAGAAAGATATGCAAATCTTTCCGGATTTAGTTTCCCAGTTATTTGAAATTCAATAAGTCGATCACGTGGCACATCAATATTATACAATGCGCTATCTTATTGGTCAATTTTATTAGCGGGTGGTTTGGGTTTGCAGGCGCGTGTCGATGGCACCGTAGAGCTGTCTTAGCTCGCCGGCGATGTCGTTATACTGGGCAATTAAGCTATTGTACCTATCTACGTCGCGCTTATATCGCGCAATACCATTGTTGTAAGCCTGAACTTGGGCATTGTAGCCCGCTACGCCGCCGTTATAGGCCTCAAATTGGTCTGAGTCACGAAAACTATCAAGACGAGCTTGTTCGGCTTCGATGCCTGCCAGCTGAGTTTTAAGGTTGGCTTCTTCGGCCTCTATTTTCCGCTGGAGTTCGTTTATCTGTGTTTCGTATTGCTTGGCCCGCTCCGCACGGCTAGTGAACTCGCTTTCGTAACGCTGCGAAAAAGCCACCACAGCCGCCCGGTTATTGAAGTAGCGTTTATAATAATTTTCTAGTGGTGCCGGCAAGGATGCGATTTCCGTTCCAAAGATGGAGTGCATCTCGTTTAGCAGTTCGTTGGGCTCAGTTTTTTTATAGGAGTCTATCGTATTCTTGACACGCTCATCGCTCAAACCATTATCGTAAAAATCTTGGATCAAGCCGTCGACGTAGTCTTTGTCTTGGGAACCCAGCCGGTCATAAGCCGCATGCAACATTTCATGGGCGGCAGTGACTTCTTCTATGCCGCCCAAGCGCTCGTCTGTCACGTCAAAAATATAAATCCCGTTCTGGCCGGACTGATAGCAGCCAAGGACAATTGTCTGTTCGTTAGAAGAGCAGTTTTTACGAAAATTAGCCGTGTCCGCAATCATCTCTGGGCGGTTTACATAAAAGATGCGCCGGGCCTTGTCGTTCATCGAGTCAGCTTCGGCAAGGCTGGCGATAGCCGGTGGCGGTGTGTAGTCGCGCAGCCGCGTCCAGTCAAAGATGTTTTGCCACTGCCACAGCCCAACCACCGGAACGGCGATCAGACTAACCCCCAAAACCAACTTGACTACCCTCCTTCGGCTTATCATCTTAGGAATAGTATATCAGCCCAACCGGGGCTCTACCCCTCTCCTCCTCTGCTTATGCTTGCATTCTCTAGCTCATGTACACAAAATCAATACTAATGGAACCAATGAGAAACGACCCAAGACGATATGATGAGGCTCGTAAAAATCTCCAGCTTCACAGCGATGAGGGTCTGGCTAGGATTTGGAAACTTTCCTGTATTGCAGCAGCCAAAATTCGAGCATGGCAAGATGTAATCCAAGAAGAAAGGGCCAGACGTAGACATCTCGAGCAGCAGTCAGAATCAGAGCCATAGTCTTAACATAAAAAATGTCTGTCCCAGACCCCATTCCCTTTCCCCGCTCCTAAACCTCTCTAGGGAGTCTGCTGATTGAAGCCGTTAGAGTGGTAGGCTTGGGTGAGGTAGGTAAATCTACTTTTACCAAACCAGCTTTATCATTTCTGTTAGTTATGTGGCAGGCTAGTCTGCCCAGTCCGAGGCCCTTTTCAATGAGTTTGTGAGCTTCGCGTGGCATTCCTTCTGGCAGTTGAGGCATATTGATTACCTGTAAAGCAGCCGAGGGAATTTCAACGACCACTACATTGCCTTCGGCGTCCACTATTTCTATTTCAGTTTTATCGGGATCTAAAACAGGCATAGCTTTACAGTTAATTCGGTCGGGGTAAGCCAACGGATCAAATTCAATGGGAGTCACGTCAAAATCTTAGCACAAACCCGCGTTAAAAAATCACGGCCCCTATCCCCCTAGCCCTAATTGCTTGATGACTCGAAATAAGGATATTCTCCCTCTTCGTGCTCGGGCATTAGAGCTGGGCAGGCCTTTCCATTATGCAACTTGAGGATATTCGAACTTGTGCTTAACTTTTGTTGTTTTGAAGCGCTGGCCGCCCTCAGTTTCGAGAACTACCTTATCTCCAAGCTCAATTTCCGAAGGTGTTACTCCTGCAAAATGTCTTAAAAGTCTCGTACGGCGCATTACAACTGTCATCCTTAAGCCCCTTACCATTTGGGGCTCCACGCCAAAATATGGGAATTCTAATCTGGCAATTTCCGCATTGCCGCCAGGATCGATACCAGTAAGCTGCACTTCGCCAAAACGGCCGCCCTGTACCGCCACACCGCCGGCTCTCACAGTGTCAGTAAATGAATGTAAAAGTTCTGTTCTAATCATACCTAAATTAAACAACGAACATCTTGTAAAGTCAATATTTTTTGTCGGGCTTCGGCCTTCGTCTGTGAGAAACGGATTACGGACGGACAGGCTATTCGCTCCGTTTACCCAGCACCAACGTGATGGTGCTGCGGCCCCTCCCCGCGTATAATTCGTGCTATGAGTAAACTACCCTGTTCCGAGTGCGGTGAAGAATTTGAAATGCACCCTGGCTCGAACGTCTGTCCCAATTGCGGTGAACGAACCTTCGTTCCCGCGCCTGAACAATAAAATGTGTATGTGAAAAACACATCAAAAAAAGCTTGTGCTCTTACAAGGCTGGGTGCTATTTTACAGATGGTACCTCTTTTGGAAGGTTCCATTGGACGGGAAGGAGTCATAATGACCCAATTTTTGTCCATTTTTGCCGGCTAGATAGGGCCCTTCGAGAGGAGGGCTCTATCCAATTCGTTTTTAGAAATCTCCCTGTGTATTTTTGGTCTATAATTCCTAAACATGGATGACGAGATACTAATAAATAATAGGGTGCGTACTGAATATGTTGCAAGGCAACTCCGAGAACAGTTAACAGAAAGATATAGGGAGTCACCCTTTGAAGAAGTCATCTTAAACAACCTAGCAATGCTTTTTATACTAAGAAAATCTTTCTTTTCATATATGGAATTCCTAAAAAATATCCACACTAGACAACAAGAATATGATGAGAGAATTGACCAACCTGGTTCCCCCCAAAGTTTTATACATGGAACTGTAACAAGCTCTGCTTTACTCTACTGCTGTTTAATCACAGGCAAAAAAAGTGGCAGAGACTTCGGTTCCATAAATAAATTTGCAAAAAAGAACTGGTCGTCAGACGATATTTGGAGAGAGTCTCTTAAGCCAAGCGAGTCGCAAAAACGTTTTTCGGAACGCGCGTTTCATCTTCGGAATAAGTTAATAGCCCACATAGACCTGAATCTCGAACAAGTAATTAAAGAGGACGACATACTAAAATTAATATCCTTTTTTGATGATTACATTGTCCCGACAGTACAAAAAATTTTTGAAGAGTTTCTAGGACACAACCAGGATGGTAGCTTAGATTTTGAGGATTTAAGTATTCAAACCTATCGACTCCTCTACCCATTTCATCCTGAGATTCCCAGACAGAAAATATCTTGGAGTCGAGAAAACAGAGGCGTTGAAAACCTAACCAGTTATCTTATATTTTTCAAAGTACTCTTTTACTACCCATTTCTTGGGCCCATTCATACTGACTTCAATGCCTGTTACTAGAAATGGGTCCTTGATAAGTTCGTTCCAACCCAGCTTTTTCATTAACCATTTCGTGGGAGAAACTGGATATTGCGGCGAGTAAGATTCCTTGAAGTCTTCAAAAAGTTCTCGCACTATTCCTCCAACATGCTCTAGTGCGTAGCCTGACAATTTTGAATACTCAAGCACTACACTTGAGACAACTTTTCTGGCAGTTGTTTGATCCGGGCTATTGTTCACCGGGATAAGAACCTGAGCTAGCTGCCAAATCTCGACTATTTTCCTCTGATTCTCATCTAAAATATAGGAGGGATATTTTGCGTGTACTATTTTTTTGAAACCAGATAGACTTTCTTTGCGTGTTTGGTAGATTATAGAAGCGATTTCTTGCGACAGGTTAGCAACACTCATGCTTTTCTTAAACATAGATTAATTATAACTATGTTTTGAGTTCTGGAAACAACTAGAGCCTGCAGAAAGTTTGGTCGAGGTGGGTGCTCGGTAGTCCGGGCATGCGGAGCGAACCTGAAACAGATTTAGAAAGCCAAAGCCTTGAATAGCCGCACAGTGATATATCCAACTAAAACTGTAAACCCCATGAGAGGTATAAGTAGCAAAGCCATTGTCTTATTGAATTTGTCTTCGCTTACCCTTGACCTATATATAGGAATAGCTAGGTAAGCTGGCGATAGCAGTGCTCCTCCCACAAAAAATTCAAATAAGATGAAAAGAAGGAACTTTATATTCAGAAAAGGTAGATGCTCAAGATAATAAAAGACTAGAGAAGAGACGAATGCGATCTTAGCTGCTTTTTCAAATTCTCGCCTGCCGTGTGCAACTGCTACTTCCTTGTCCATAAAAGATACTATACCTCATTCAAGTGTGTTCGGGCGTCTGTCGAGACCCAGAAGTAAGCTAAAGCTACTACCGGGCAGGCCTGATTTGATGTTGTCAAAATATTTAACCCTCCTCGCTACCAATTCCGCTACCAACTTCGCCAAGGCTTCGCTGGTCAAGAAAGCTATGGAGGCCAAGAAAGCTTCGGCGGGCAGGCTAGTCAAGTATCTACTACGTGGCTGTCAAGCAAGCCCCGTCTTTTTGAAGATATGTAAGTTGAACCTGAGCAGACACGTCAAAGGTACAACTAGTAAGCTGAGGGCTCAGTCGAGCGACTCCACGAAAGTTAGTAAAGAGCGAGACCGACCGAAGGGAGTCGTCCGAAGCTGTTGTACTCTTTGACAAGTGGCTGCGTCAAGTGAGACTTGCGTCTGAAAAAAGATGGGGCGAGCATTTACTCGGGTGATGCGGCGTAGGTTAACTCGGGCTTTGGCGTCTTTTTGGCGCTGACGTTCACGACATCGCCTTTTTGGTAGCTCTCTTCCAGCATCCCAGCCGCAATGGCGTCTTCCAGCGTTTCTTGCAGCAGGCGCCGCATTGGACGGGCACCATTTTGGACGTCATAACCCTGCTCCAACAAATGTTCTTTGGCGGCTTTAGTGACCTGCAAGCCAATACCCTTCTTGACTAAGCGGGCGCGCAGGTCATCAAGCTGTAAGTCTAAAATCTGCAGGGCGTCTTTTTTGGTCAGCGCCCTAAAGACAATTACTTTATCGATGCGGTTCAGCAGTTCCGGCCGCATTATTTTCTTCAAATCATCTAACACCTTGCTCTTGTTGACATCATGCAGGTCATTGAGGTTATTTAAATCCGAGCCGGCCGCCGAAAAGCCAAAACTGCCTTCTTTTTGCAGCTTTTCGGCACCGATGTTACTGGTCATGATGACAATAGTATTGGTAAAGTCAATCTTGCGGCCTTTGGCATCAGATAAAACACCGTCTTCCAGTATCTGCAGCAGCATATTAAACACATCCGGATGGGCTTTTTCAATCTCGTCAAACAGCACTACGCTGTAGGGCTGGCGGCGGATTTTATCGGTCAGTTGGCCGCCGTCATCATAACCGACATAGCCGGCCGGCGCGCCGACTAAGCGGGCCACGGTGTGATGTTCGCCAAATTCGGACATATCAATTTTTACTAGCGCTTCCTGGCTGCCAAAAAATTCGCGGGCCAAAACTCTGGCTAGCTCCGTTTTGCCGACACCGGTTGGGCCCAAGAAGAAGAACGATCCGATAGGCCGTTTCTCGCTGGAGATGCCGGAGCGGCTGCGCCGCACGGCGCGGGCCACAGTTTCCACGGCCTCATCTTGGCCAATAACGTATTTGCTGAGATTCTTTTCTAAATTAACCAGGTACTTGGCCTCGGAACGGATAACTTTCGTTACCGGCACGCCGGTCATACGGGCGACTGTCTCGGCAACATCGTCACTGGTGAGAGTTATTGGCTTGCCGGTTTTATGGGTCGTTTCTAGTTCTTTGATATTGTCATTGATCTGGCTGGCTTTTTGCTTCTCGCGAGCGGCTTTTTCGTAATCTTCGCTGTCAACAGCGTCATCAATGCGGGTATTGACAAGCTTTAATTCTTTCTGCAGCTGGCGCAGCTGCGGCGGTGTTTTACCCTTGTTGACGCGCAAGTAGGCGGAGGTTTCGTCCAGCAGGTCGATGGCTTTATCGGGCATATAACGGTCATTGATATAGCGGCGGGCAAAGCCCACAGTGTCGGCCAGTACTTCGTCGTTGACTTTGACGCCGTGGAATTCTTCGTAGTACTTACGCAGACCTTTCAAAATAGCCAGCGTTTCAGCCGAAGTTGCTTCTGGCACTTTCACCGGCTGCAAACGGCGCTCCAGCGCGGCGTCTTTTTCGATATAGCGGGTGTATTCGTCAGTCGTCGTAGCGCCGACCATATGGATTTTACCGCGCGCCAGGCTGGGTTTTAAAATATTGCCGGCATCCATACTGCCCTCGGCCGCGCCGGCACCGACAATCAGGTGCAGCTCATCAATAAAGATGATGGTGCTTTTATCGCCTTCCAGTTCGGCAATAACCTTTTTTAGCCGGTCTTCAAACTCGCCGCGGTATTTGGTACCGGCGATCATGCCAGCCAGGTCCAAAGTGATGATGCGCTTATCCAGCAAACTATCGGGTACTTCTTCGTTGACAATGCGCTGAGCGATACCTTCGACAATAGCCGTTTTACCAACGCCCGGCTCGCCAATTAGCACTGGATTATTTTTGGTACGCCGGTTTAAGATAGTGATGACGCGTTTGATCTGGGCTTCGCGGCCGACCACCGGATCCAGCTTGCCTTGACGGGCCAGCTCGGTCATATTGGTGCCAAAAAATTCCAACGTTGACTTTTTGCCATTCCTGCCACGGCGGCGGCTGGTACCAATGGCGCGGTCCTCTTCCTCGAATTGCTGCCGGTTTAAAAACTGTTCAACTTCGGCGCTTAGTCGGTCAACATCAACGCTCATATCGCGCAGCAGCGTGGTAGCGCGGGCGTTCTTTTGGCCCAAAATACTGTACAGGATATGCTCTGTGCCGCAGTAATCTTGGTTAAAGTCCTGGGCGATTTCCCAAGCCATTTTAAGGGTCAGTTTGGCCGTTTCGGATAGTCCCTTGCCGCCCATACTGATAACTAAAGTCTTAGGCGTCAGGTTCAAGGCCAGGCGGGCTCTGTCCAGTGTTATTCCCGCGCCTTCTAAAATCTTCGAACCCATTGAACCTTCTTGGGCCAAAACTCCCAACATCAAGTGCTCGGTGCCAATGTAGGCGCTGCCAGAAGCTCGGGCGATAGCGTCGGCGTGCTTTAAACTATGCAGCGCATTGCTAGTTAATCTACTCAAAAAATCTTGAAAGTCTGGCGAATTTGGAATCATAAAAATTTTTAACCCCTTAAAAATTTTTAGCTATTAGCCTTTGACCATTAGCTCTTAGCTTATTATTTACTCTTTTTTCGAAAATAAACTGTAAGATATTTAATTGTCGGCAGCCGGCTATCGGCTATGTGCTAACGGCTAACTACTGTTATGATTATAGCACAAATTAGCACTCTCGGGTCAAGAGTGCTAGACTATATTATTGCTAGGCCTGTTTCCGAATCCTATCTCGCCGCTTTTTGCTGCAGTCCAACTCAGAGTACTAACAAGTACGCTTCGCTCAGGGCTTCACAAAAATCGACAAGCTAGATATCCGCAAGCCAGCCCTATCAACAACATCGCTAACACTCTTGATCCGAATCCCGAGTGCCAATTCTAGCTAGGCCTTATTTCCATCCACAGTTCTTTTAACTATTGGGAGATGGTTGCGCAAGGCATCGCATATTCTGGCAACCCGACTTGTAGTGAGCGGACCCTCAGCTAAGACCGTATCCATTACTGGTTCGTGGGTCTGAATGTCGACAAAATACCTTTGGCTCACTCTGTCTGACTTCTCTTGCTTGGAAATTTTCCTATCCTCAATACTACCTTTGGGAACGATTCTAGGCATGAATACTAGGGTCATAACTTCAGGTGATCCCACCTCCGGACCATTCAATGGGCCCCAGTCATGTTTATACCGCGGATCGTGAGTAGAAAACACAAAAAAGCTTCGCTTCTCACCATTTATATCTACTTTGCCAATACCGGGATTTAACGTAACCGTTATACCACCAGCGACATTACCCCAAGCTACGCAGGAGCCGAGAAGGATTTCGGGAGCCTTGTGCTGGAACAGCACGCGATTTCTAAAACTATTCAAGGACTCGATCATCAATTGAGTAGGATCAGGTGCTTGTTCCTCTGTAGTGGCTGTAGACCTGGTCGCCTCTTGCGACGCAGAATTATGATTACCTCCGCAGCCGGCCGCCAATAACATGCTAGCAGATGTGATAGCTAGTGCTTCTTTGGGTCTCACTTTTTAGACTCCGTTTCGTCAGTTCCATGCTCTTCGATGGCTTTGAGCAGACTATCTTCCAGATCGGACTTTTTCTTCAGCTTCTGCACTACTGGTTTTCCGCCAGCCGGCGGACTAACTTTTTCCCCTGCTCGTCCGGCAGGCAGGTCGGCTGCTGGTTTTTTTGTCTCTTTTTCTATCTCTACTTTGCCTTTGGCAGCCTCGACATCAAGTTCATGGCCGGTTAGTTTACCGGCCAGGCGGACATTCTGTCCGGCCTTGCCAATGGCGATGCTCAACTGATCCTCGGGCACAATAACAGTGGCTTTGCCGCCGGTTTTAGCAATGTTAACTTTAGTAACGTTGGCCGGCTTCATAGCGTTGGCAATGTAAGTCGCGATGTCTTCATTCCAAACCACGATGTCAATCATTTCCTGGCTGCCGATTTCGTCGCGCACCGCATTGATGCGCGTACCGTGGCCGCCGACGAAAGTGCCGACAGGATCTACGCCTTGGACATTGCTAGCCACAGCGATTTTAGAACGCACACCGGCTTCGCGGGCAATTTCCTTAATCTCGACGGCGCCTGAGCTCATTTCCGGCACTTCGCCCCGAAACAGCTGCTCGACAAACTCCTTAGCGCCGCGGCTGATAATCAGCTGGGGACCACGGAAACTCTTTTCAACATCCTTTAGAAAAAACTTTAGCCGCTGGCCCGGGTAGTAACGCTCCGCCTGGATTTGTTCGCTGATTGGCATAATGCCTTGGGCGCGGCCCAGTTCGACGCGCACTACACGCCCTTCTACTCGGCTGATAATGCCATTAACTAAAGTGCCGACTTTATCTTCGTATTCAGCCAGCACGATTTCACGCTCGGCCTCACGCAGGCGCTGTAAGATAACCTGTTTGGCGGTCTGGGCGGCCACTCGGCCAAAATCCTCAACTTTTTGAATCAGCTCAACCGTTTCGCCAACTTTGGCATTTTTGCGAATTACTTGGGCATCACCAAGACCTATTTGCATATGATCGTCTTCAACCTTATCCACCACTTCTTTTGTTACATAAGCCGTAACTTCGCCGGTGTTTAGGTTCATTGTTACGCGCACTTCTTGTTCGCGATCGCCGTAATCACGGCGCCAAGCGGCCGCCAAAGCTTGTTGGACGATGTCCTGCACCTGGTCTTCGGACAGGTTTTTTTCTTCAGCAATAGTCCTAATCGCTATCGCTAGTTGTTTGAAATCCATTTCCATAGGTTTTCTCCTTTCAGTCGAAAACAATGATCAATGCTCAATGTTCAATGCTCAATGAATGAACTAATTTACAATGTCATAAAATTTAAAAATCCGACCACGTCGGCCGGATGCTTCATTTAAAATTGTAGCATAATCAAATTTATAATCAAGCTGGATTCTAAACACAGTGTTATATAATTCAAAATTGAACATGGCAAATATTCTTGAGTCTTATAGATACAAGGACGCAGGGCACCCTCTACTTTATGGTGTCGCCCACTTCGCAGTAGGTCAGTTTTTAAAGTATAACTATGATCTTGAAATTTTTGGCGCCCAATACCTCACCCGCCGCGGCCCGCGAGTCTATGCAGGTACACATACCAGAGCGTTGGATCCGGGAGTTAAGGGTGTGGTGACCCAAGAGCCTATACCAACAATGGCTAAAAGTGAACTGTGGACAGAAGATCGTTACAGAAAATATGGAGTTCATGTTGGTCAAATTATATCTCTAGTCGATGCGTTCCCGGTTAGGCGTGGAGAGGTTGATCGAGACGCTATTCGCACTGGCAATGAACACTTAGAAAATGGTACTTCAATTGGTATATTCTCCCAAGGAACAAGGAGTTTGGATTTCGAAAACCTGCTTGATGGAGCTGCCATGTTCGCATGCAGCCACAGTGTTGATGTACAACCGTTGGTGATTGCCACTCATCTGGACGAAGAATCAAATAGCGAGCGCGAACTAATAAGAGTCATTGCTTCTTCACCTATTGGCCCAGACAGAACGAAAAGAACTAAAGATGCTAGAAAATATCTAACGCAACAATTAAGCACACGATTCATCCGCGATTATCCTAGAGCGGTTGCATGGTCTGCCCATGATGCAAAATATAAAAACCAGATTAAATCGCCCGGCATAATCAAAAGATATAAGTAAAATTTTTTAAATCTTAGCAGCCACAATTGATTCTGCTTTGCTAATATACACTCATGAAGCGTAGTGAATCACTGGCAAGGCTATTTGTCCCGGGCAGCTATGTGCTGACATTGATTCAAGCTAAGGCTGACACGGGTGCTGAGGGGTTAGTGACTATTACCGGCCAAAAAATGCCGCCGCCCAGCAAACGCATTACATTGCATCAAAAAGGCCTAAAAATTACTGGCGCACGAATAGTTCGCCACGATAAAAAAGGCGACCAAGAGTTCAGCATCGCACGCATTAACCATCTGCCAACTTTTGAACAAGTACGCCTGCACACCAAAGAAACGCTCTTCCCCGGGCCTTACGAAATTATCATTAATTTCTCTCCCCAACCAAAACTTGAATCAAAGCTGCCGAAACGGAAATTATTCCCCTGCATCGACGAGCCAAGTGCCTGGAGCGGCGTTCAGTCGATCTCAACCAGTTCGATTGCTTCGTAACTCATCCCCGAAACCTCAGCGCCTAGTATCCGGCAATCACCATCCCAATTATTGGCGTGGCACCAGACACGCACGGCGAACTTTATCCGGTTTAGTTTTTGGGGCGTGATGTGCTCTAGACCGCTGCCCTGCTCCGCGCCCTGGCGGTATTTTACTTCCACAAAATAAACGACGCTATCTTTATTGGCGATGACATCGATTTCGCAGACTTTGGTCTTCCAATTTTGGGCTAGAATCTTGTAGCCTTTTCTTTCTAAAATTCTGGCGACTACTGCTTCAGCCTTGCCACCTATTGTTGTTGTGGCCACATTTTTTCCTGGTTAAGGCGGTAGACAGGTTCAAAAAATTGCCTATGAATCCGTTTAAGGGCGCCGAATTTATCCAGGGCCTGCAGATGTTTTGGAGTGGCATAACCTACATGGGAATCAAAGCCGTAGCGCGGGTGCATCTTGGCCAGTTGGATCATATAGCGGTCGCGGCGGACTTTGGCGTAAACCGAGGCCGCCGAGACGATAGGGAAATTGAGGTCGGCGTCGATCAGACAGCGCACTTTTTTGTAACGCCTGGGCAGATAGTTTACCGGCCCATCCATGATAATCACGTCCGTACATTTTACGCCCAGTTGTCTTAGCGCCCTGGCTATACCTAGCCTCATAGCGCCGGCCAGGCCGCGTTGGTTGATTTCAACTGGTTTCACCCAACCTTCGCCAAAATTACAAACCGATACTAGCACTTCAAAGAACTCTTCACGTTGCTCTTTAGTAAGAAGTTTGGAATCAGTGATTCCATCTGGCAGTTTGGACTCTTGGCGGGCAGCTATGACTAGCAACGGTCCAGCCAAACAGCCCCTGCCGACTTCGTCCACGCCGATTAAATTCATAGCTCTAATATTTTAGCATCTCGACGCTTGTAAAATTTTGCACATATAAATAATGAACAGTTATATATGCTCATGTTTATGGGGATCATGGGCGCGGAGATACGCGATATATCTTGGGAACACGCTGATGTGTTGTCGCCAGAGGAAATCGTTAAAGCCAGCGATGTTTGGCGCTATCTTCAAATCGGTTGGGACGAGTTAAAAAAGCGCCCGGAAAATCGTGAGGGCAGAATTGATGGAATTATTTTGTTCCATGAATCGTTTGATGTGGTAGTAGAGCCCAATGGTGAAATTATGCATTACGTTAACGGTTCACTGGTAGATGAGAACCTGTCAATGGAAGATGGGTGCCCCCGCGGTTTGGTACTCAAAAGTGTCAGCGTTGTTGCACAGCCGCGTGTCAACGATGAACCCGTGCCAATTCTGACAGGCTTTGTCCGAAACGGAATATCGTTTGTCAATGAGGCGTACGCATTAAATCCTTTCGATGGGCATGAATTCGGTATTAGATACAATGGTCGGCCTCGAGATTACCCTTGGGAAAAGACCGGTCTAAACGCGGACGTGAAATCACTGACTGAACACGGCCAGTTTAATCTAATGATCTGGTGAAGGGGCTACTCTTTTTCTTGAGAGACTGCTGGGCCTTTTGCATCGGATGTCGCCTCACTTTGTTCCGCTTCGGCTTTGGCTTGGTGTTTGGCTAGTGCCGCCTCGGCTTTGGCTTCTTCTTTAGCTCTTTCTTGCGCTTCTTTAGCGGCCAGCTCATCGTGCTTGGCAAGTGCTTCCTCGTGGATTTTAGCCTCTTCGGCTTCAGCTTTTTCGTCATGAATAACATTTACTGCTTCACGGTCAAAATCAACCCCGGCTAAACGGACGCTCTTGCCGGTTAATTCGCGCATGTAGGTCAGATAGTTGCGGCGGACTTTTGTGCGCTTAACAACTTCGATTTTCAAGATATTGGGCGCGTGGATCAGAAAAGTTTTTTCGACACCTACTCCACTGGAAATGCGGCGAACGGTAAAAGTGCCCGAAAGGCTGCCGCGGCGGGTGACACGCAGTACCATACCTTCAAAGATTTGGATGCGCTCTTTGCCGCCTTCTCGGACTTTTTGGTGGACTTTAATAGTGTCGCCGCTTTTGATATCAACTACGTTTTTTTTCTTGTACTTTTCCTCAATTTTCTGCGCAACAGAGTTCATAACCCGTAAATACTACACCATAAACACCTTAAAAACAAGGGTTATAGGGATGTAGGCCCACAGGGTATAGTCACCTCGAATGCTTACTACAACCCTTTTACCCTACAACCCTATAAATCTCTTCTAATGTAGTTTGGCCGGTGAAGGCTTTAAGCAAGCCGTCCTGGAGCATGGTGCGCATACCTTCGGTGACAGCTTTTTTCTCTAACATCTCGGTGGTTATTTGATTTGGCGGCAGTTTTAGAATCTCTTGCACGCCCGGCGTCATTAGCAGTTGTTCGCGTACAGCCATCTGGCCGCTATAACCAAAGGGGTTTTCTTTTGAAGTACCGGCCCTGTAAAGGGTTATCTGGTTGACATCCGGCCGTTTGGTGTCCGACGGGAATGTGTCTATAACCGATTGAAGCTGTCTTTTTAGCGCTACATCAGGCTTGTAGGGCTGCTTTAATTTGTCGTCTAAGCGGCGCACCAGACGCTGGGCCATGACCAGGCGCATGGCGCTGGCGAACAGCGGATTTATGCCCACCATGTCCAGCATTCTTGTCAGGGCGGCGGCCGCACTGCTGCCGTGGAAAGTGCTCAGTACTAAGTGGCCCGTCAGAGCGCCCTGAAGAGCTGTTTTGGCAGTATCTTGGTCGCGGATTTCGCCGACCATTACCACATCGGGGTCCAAGCGCAAAACAGCCCGCAATTTTTCAGCAAAGTTCTGGCCCTCTAGCTGGCCGGTAACGGGAATCTGTACCACACCAGGCATGTTATATTCCACTGGATCCTCTAGGGTTATGATCTTTCTCTCAGGTGAATTTAAGGTATTTATCAGCGAATACAGCGTGGTTGTCTTGCCGGAGCCTGTTGGGCCGACTACCAGTACCATACCTGTGGGGTGCCTTATAATATCATCCACAACCTTAGCCTCGTCTTCGTTCAGCCCCAAATTTTGCAGATTGAAAAATTCTAAACGCAAGTTAAACAGCCGGGCCACGATATCCATGCCGTAAACTGTCGGCACCGCCTCTACGCGCAAATTGAGCGTTACTTGCTCGCCGGTGGCCATTTTATAGCTGCGGCTGATATGACCCGTTTGGGCGTCCTTTTCATCCGTGGAGATATTGGCGGCGCTAGCCAATGCTGAAATAAAATGACGGTATTTTTCGTAACTCAGGTAAGCCACCGGGTGCAATACGCCATCTACCCTAAAGCGTATGCGGACGTTTTCACGCTGGCTCTCCATATGGATGTCACTGGCCTTTAGTGTATAGGCCTGCCCAACCAAATAGGCCAGCGTGTCATCCGGCCGGACTTTGTCCAGCGTGGCGCTAACTTCTTCTATCATTTGACTGTGGTTGGTGCCGGCGATGGCGATATCCTGATACTCAACTCTTTTCGGCGGGTCGTAGAGTTTCATGTACTCTTTGAAACCAGTTTCAGAAATAATGGAAAAACTTAGACGCTGGTTGGTAAAACGCCCGGTAAGCTGCTTGATAATCTGTTGGGCCGTAGTCGTGGTGATGCCGAAGTGTATATGGTATTCATCAGCGCTCAAAGGCACTACTTTGAGACTGTACAGTTCGGGTACCGATAGGATGTCCTTAAAAAGCTGCTTGTCGGTTGAGGACGAATCGGTGTAGTTAAAGCCCAGCACTGAAGCGCGGCGCTGCGTTGTCAGCTCCTCTTGTTTGCGAGCGTCATCCATCAAGCGCGGCCTCTAGCCGCTTCAATTATCAATTTACAATTTTCAATTTTCAATAATTTATCATTTAACATTTATCAAGCCCACCATTTAGTTCCCAGTATAAAGCATGAGCAGAATAAGCTGAAGGCCGAAGACTAGAAGCCAAAAGCCGCTGCTGCTTTAAGCTTTGAGCTTTTAGCTTTAAGCTAGAACTATGCGAAGCATAGTTTTGGTTGTGCATAATGTGCGCTCGGCGCATAACGTCGGCTCCATATTACGCACCGCCGATGGACTGGGCATTGAGAAAGTTTATTTAACTGGTTATACTCCTTATCCGCCAGGCCCGAACGACCAGCGCCTGCCCCATCTGGCCCAAAAGGCTGGCCGCCAAATCCAAAAAACGGCTTTAGGTGCTGAAACAACTGTCCCCTGGGAGCGAACAGCTAACGTCTTGGCTCTTATTAACGATTTAAAAAGTAGCGGCTATGATATCGCCGCGTTGGAACAAACCGAGAAAGCTACGGCGTTGAATTGCTATAAACCCGTAAAAAATGCTGCGCTGATCGTTGGCAGCGAAATTGGCGGGCTGCAAAAGCGCATCTTGGATAGAGCCGACAGACATTTGGAGATTCCAATGCAAGGCAAGAAGGAATCTTTCAATGTGGCCGTAGCCGCTGCCATCGCCCTCTACCACCTATCGGCGGCTAACGCCGTATAAGAAACCTCGCATCGTCGGTTTCTTATCGCGCCGGGTGCTGAATGAATCCGACACTCCGGCTATTTTCCGGAGAATGGACAAAGTGCTTATGCTGGGCTAAAATTAGCTCATAAAATGGCTAAAATAAAAACTGCTCCGCGCCACCGGGGCCACGACCACCCTTTTAAGCCTAGAAAAATTAGCACCCGAGCTTTTAAGCAAGTTTACTGGCCGTATCTGCCGGTTATTTTGATTGTCGGCTTTCTGTCCTCATTAGGCTTCGGCCCAAGCGGCTTCAAAAACAGTATTAAACACCCTAACGCCTCAGTTTTATCCTACGCCGCCAGTATGCAGGAGCAGACCTTGCTGGCTGATACCAATGCTGAACGTACTAGACTGCGCTTACCCCCATTAAACCTGAACCTGCAGCTCGACCAAGCAGCGGATGAAAAAGCCAAAGATATGGCCGCGCGTAATTACTGGAGCCATGACACGCCTGACGGGAATCCTCCATGGGTTTTTGTGTCCAACCAGAAATACTCTTACCAGAAACTAGGCGAAAACTTAGCGGCTGGCTTCGATAACGAACATTCGACAGTCAATGGCTGGATGGCCAGCCGGACGCATAAGGAAAATCTGCTAGACCCAAATTTTACCGAAGTAGGCTTTGGCACTGCCCAAAGCACTAACTATACGGCTGCCGGTGGTGGACCGATGACCATTGTCGTAGCATTCTATGGAAAACCGGCCACTTCTGCGTCGCCCATTAGCAGGGTTCAGGGTGATGCTACGCCAAGCAGTGTTAGCTTAGCTCAGCTAGCCGTCGCCAAACTGCCTGTTGTTGGCCTGGCGACTAACCTGGCCATACTACTCGCCGCGAGCGCAATATTGATTTGGCTCGGCCGGCATTTCGTGGCCCTGAAAAGAGCTCTGAGAAAGGGTGAAAAGTTTGTCTTTAGCCACCCGCTCTTAGATGTCGGCCTAGTAACAATCGCCGCTTTATCTTACTTGCTGACCAGAACCGCCGGCCTTATACACTAAGTAGTTAGTAACTAGGAATTAGTAATTAGTTTTTTTATCTTAATCTTTACTATTTACTATTTTCTAATTGCTAATTTCTCTACTTTACGACGACGTTGGTGGAGCCAAATACCGAGGCTAAATCCCTTATGCTGGCTTCGTTCAAACTGACCATCTGTGGCAGTTTTATAACTTGCTTGCCTTCGCTAGGCCCAGTAACTATGATTACCTCCGTGTCACCGCGGTGATCGTCCAGTTTTTGTTTAAGAGCCATCAATACACTTTGATTTTCGCTATTTTCTATCCTGATATAAAGCCTCTGCCTAGAAACGGTGTCTGGCACGGGAACAGTCTTTGGAGTCTTTGGTTTGGGGCCGCCAGGTTTATACTCTTTAGCGTCTTTGGCGCTAATAACTTCTATTTTGTCCGGTAATATCTTTAGCTCACCAAGCGACGCGCCCGATTGCCTGTCACGGGAGTTAATCTTGCCGGTGGCAATTACCACCTGGTCCCTTAAAAGCTCCCCCGGCTTATAAATTTTCGGGAATAAAACCAGTTCTAGTTCGCCGCTGGTGTCAGTCAGTTTAACAAAAGCCATTTTCGAGCCGTTTTTGGTAGTTATCTCGCGTATTTGGGTGATTGAACCACCGACTGTTACGTCAGCGCCATCCATTTCCGGTCTTAAATCGGCTATTTTAACACTGCGGTTTGACAAGATAGTTTCGTAGTCCTCCAGCGGGTGTTTACTTAGGTACAGACCGAGCAGCTCGCGCTCCCAAAGCAGTTGTTCGCTGGCCGAGAATTCCACCGAGGCTATTTCTAAGCTCAGACTGGGCATCGCTTGGCTGTCTGTCTCACCGAAAAGATTAACTTGGCCGGAACTTTGGTCGCGTTGCAAACGGTTAGCCAGCGCCGCAATATTATCAAGGTTATGCAGCAGTTGGCTGCGGCTGCCAAAGCTATCCATAGCACCGGATTTGATCAGGCTTTCCATTGACTTTCGGTTGACTACACCAGGATTAACATGCGCGCAGAAATCCTCAAGCGAGCCGAACTGTCCACCCAGTTCTTCACGGGCGCGTAGGATTTCTTCGACCGCGCCGTGGCCGACGTTCTTAATAGCGTCCATACCGAAACGGATTTGGTTGGTTTTGGGAACTATGGCAAACTCGTGGAACGATTCATTGATATCGGGCGGCAGGACCTCAATACCCATATGCTTACATTCGGCAATTTCAATGGACAGGCGGTCGGTATTATCAAAATCGCTGGTCATTAGCGCCGCCATAAAAGCCGCCGGGTAATGCGCTTTTAAATAGGCGGTTTGATAGGCAATTAACCCATAGCAGGCTGAATGTACTTTATTGAAACAATAGGCCGCAAATTCTTCCAATTGACCCCAAAAGCGCTCCATCTGCCGCCGCTCGGCACCGGAGTGCTTAACCGCGCCTTCTATAAATTGCGTTTTCATCTTGGCTAAAACTTCTGGGATTTTCTTACCAATGCCCTTACGTAAGGTATCGGCCTGGCCGCCGCTGAAGCCGGCTAAGTCTTTGCTAATTTGCATAACTTGTTCTTGGTAGACGATGACTCCGTAAGTGTTTTCCAAAGCCGATTTGACGGACTCATGAATATATTCAATTTTCCTCAGGCCGTGTTTACGGGCAATAAAGTCGTCTATCCACTGTATTGGGCCGGGACGATAAAGCGCCACCATAGCGATAATATCTTCAAACTCCGTCGGCTTCAGCTGTTTTAAGTAGCGGCGCATACCGGCTGATTCCAACTGGAAGACGCCGGTAGTTTCGGCTTTTTGCAGCAGTTCAAAGGTTTTTTTATCGTCGAGCGCAATCCCAGCAATATCAATATCCTGCTTATAAACTTTTTTGACTATCCGCAGGGCGTTTTTAATAATTGTCAGGTTGGAAAGACCCAAAAAGTCTATTTTAAGCAGACCCAAGTCTTCTATGGGGTTCATTGAATACTGCGTGGCAATAACGCCTTTTTGGGCCATTTCCAGCGGCGTGTACTTAACAATATCGTCTGGTGCGATCACTACGCCAGCGGCATGAACGCCGTGGCTGCGGATAGTGCCTTCTAGCCTGATCGCCAAATCAAAGACTCGCTTGGCCTGTGGATTGTTTTCATTTTCGCTTTTTAGTTCGGGCACATCGTTGAGGTGCAAGGCCAGCGGTACATGACGGCCCTGGATTGGCGGCGGGATCATTTTGGCCAAACGGTCGGCTTCGGCATATGGCACTTGTAAAACCCTGGCTACATCGCGTACCGAGTTGCGAGCCGCCATCCGTCCGAATGTCACAATGTTAGCCACGCGGTCGCGGCTATACTTTTCAATACAATAATTGATTACTTCGTCACGGCGCGAGTCTTGAATATCAATATCCATATCCGGCATACTTATCCTATCCGGGTTTAAAAACCGTTCAAATAACAGATCGTACTTCAAAGGGTCAATTTCGGTTATTCTTGTGGCGTAAGCCAAGATCGAGCTGGCAGCGCTGCCTCGGCCCGGTCCAAAGACGATACCGCGGTCTTTGCCCCAGTTAATGAAATCGGCAACTATCAAAAAATAACCGGAAAAACCCATTTTTTCGACAACTTCGAGTTCATAGCGAGCCCGCTGCATTACTTGACTTGTTAAGTATTTTTTGGCTTGGTTAATAGATAGTTTCTGGGCTTCTTTTCGAGATATGCCAGCGGCGGCGGATCTTCGACCATAGCGCCAAGCCAAGCCCTGCCAAGCCTGCCTTTCCAGCAGGCCTTTTTCGGTCTCGCCTTTGGGCGTCGGGAATTTAGGAATCAATATGTTGCCAAGCTCTATCTTTACATTACAGCGCTGGGCAATCTTTTGGCCGGTGGTGATAAGTTCCGGGTGACGCTCACCCCAGCGGGCAATTATCTCTTTGGGGTCCATGACGTGCAGTTCAAAGTCCCTCATACTAAAACGGTCTTCGTCAGATAAAAAGGCACCGGTTTGGACGCAAAGTAATATTTCGTGCGCTTCTTTGTCTTCACGTTTTAAATAATGAGCGTCACAGGTGACAACCGCTGGCACGGCAAGTTCTTTAGCCAATTTCAGCAAGGCGGCGTTAACCTCTTTTTGTTCCTCCCAAGCTGACGGATGGTCGGCGTGGCCGTGGTCCATAAGCTCGATGTAATAGCGGTCGCCAAAGACTTTCTTGTACCATCTCGCTGTTTTTTTAGCCTGCTCATACTGCCCGGCGCGCAAGGAGTCGCTAACCTCGCCGCCCATACAGCCGGACAGGACTATCAGCCCCTCGTTATATTTCTCGATTAAAGCCCGGTCGATTCTGGGCCGGTAGTAATAGCCTTTAAGATTAGCTATCGTAGACAGCCGCATTAAATTCTGATAGCCGGTTTGGTCCATGGCCAACATGGTCAAATGGTAGTACTGGCGGTCCTTTTCGGATTCCTTGTCGGTATATTTGCGCGGAGCTATATAAGCTTCCATGCCGATAATCGGCTTGACGCCGGCAGCTTTGGCTTCTTTATAAAACTCAATGGCGCCGCTCATAGTCCCGTGGTCAGTCAAGGCCACCGCTTCCATACCGTGGCTTTTAACATACTTTATAAGCCGCGGGATTTTTGTCAGCCCATCGAGCAGTGAATACTGGCTGTGGTTGTGCAAATGCACAAAATCACTAGAGGTAAGTTTGGTATCTTTCCTGCTCATCTGTAGCTAATTATAGACTAGCGGCATTAGATGGAGCCAGAAATTAGGAACTAGAAACTAGGAAATGGCTATTTTCTAATTGCTATTTGCTATTTGCTAATTACTAGCTTTTGAAGTATTTGCCGAGGTTTTTGGCGGCTGATTTAGCTTGCTTCAAGGCCTTATTGAGCTGCGGGTCGTCGGCTTCACCGCTACGGACGGCTTTAAGTATATGGCCGAGCTTGTTTTTGGCGTCCTTGGCAGTAACTACCGCTTCATTAAATTCGGTCCGGGCTTTGGAACCCAGCGCCAGCGACTTAGTTTTGGCGATTTTTAGCAAATCGTCCAGCTCGTCGTGGGTATGCTGCAGCTGTTCTTCGGCACTTTCTTTTATATCTTCTGCCTTATCGGCAATATCCTGGCGAGTTTCTTTACCGCTTTTGGGTGCCGTTAAAATACCGGTTACGTAGCCGACAGCACCGGCAAGCAATGCGCCAACAGCAAACTTGCGTCCCGTGTGTTCATCCTTTGTCATATACTCTCCTTTCGGTCGAGAATTTTCAATTTACATTTTTCCCCAGCACTAAATCTTGAAGCTCCATAATCTGATTGCAGACTACTGCGCTCAGGATTTTGTGCGGGGCGAGCAATTTTCATTGAATTTTCATTTAACAATTTACAGGCAAGAGCCGTAGCTTCACTGGTCATTGAACATTGATTATTCATTGATAATTGAGAATTGATAATTGGCAATTGGAGTGACGAAGTCACGATTTATCCTTTCCTTTTTCTTGAAATAATTTTGCTGACTAAATTAATTACTGGCATGGCCGTGACCCCTTTTTTAACGGCGCTGGCAGCGGATTCTACACTGTCGGCCACTTCCGTCGCCCGCCTAAATACCCTTATCAAAAAAATTAGCGCGATGCTAAAAATTATTAAAAATACCGTAAGCGTCGCACTGACAATTATTAGTAGAACTTCAGCTGCCGCGTCCATCAGGCGCCTCCTATTGGAGAAGCATTTATCATTTTACATTTAACTCTTGTCATTGATTTAACATTTGGCATTGAGGTCTAACGGGATCCATGTACTAAGTATACGCCACCGCAAAAAAACAAGGCAACAAAATAGGCTTTATAGTCCAAGTTGTTTCTTTATAAGCTGCTGGGCCAACCCCGGGTTGGCTTGGCCGCCGGTTTTGGCCATCACCTGGCCGACCAAAAAGCCGATGGCCTTTTCCTGGCCGGCTTTAATATCCTTAACTACTTTTGGATTTTGCGAAATTACTTCAGCAACCATCTTTTCCATTTCAGCTTGATCTGAAACCTGCAACAGCTTTAATCTTTTAGCAATTTCCTTAGGCCAATCACTTGTTGACCCATATATTAATTCTTTAAAGACTATTCTCCCTGAATTAGAACTTAGTTTTCCTTCATTTACCATGTCTGTAAGCTGTTTTAACTTTTTCCAGTCGGGATCTATTTGGGAGAGCTTTCCCTGTTTTGTTTCGAGTTCAGCTAACTGCGGATGAAGGATCCAAAAAATGGCAAGACGCGCGCTCTTAGGACCGTTTTTCCCCAGAATCTCCAGAACAGTTGGAACTATTATTGGCCTATCCAGCACCTCTTCAATAACCTTGTTGTCAACATCGATTTCCCTCAACTTCATCCTGATTACTGGCGGCAGATCCGGCATCTTGTTTTCAATGTTTCGTACGTATTTATCAACCAGCTCGACTGGCGGGATATCAGGCTCTGGCATGTAACGGTAGTCCTCGGCTTCTTCTTTGCCACGTTGAGCTAGGCTTTTTTGCTTGGCCTCGTCCCAGCCGCGCGTTTCTTGGACAACTTTCTGGCTCTTTTCCAGTAGTTCAACCTGGCGTTTAATCTCATAAGCAACAGCTCCTTCGACGCTCCGGAAACTGTTGAGATTTTTTATTTCGCTACGTGTTCCCAGCTTTTTCGAGTCTTTGCTAACACTCACATTAATGTCAAAACGCATGTGTCCATGGTAGAGATCGCCGTCGGTCACGCCAGCGTACTTCATTGTCAACCACAGCTCGCGCGCGTATGCCTTAGCTTCTGCGGCGCTATGAATATCAGGCATACTAACTATTTCCAGCAACGGCGTGCCGGCGCGGTTGAGGTCAACTAACGAGTAGTCGGCGCCAGCCGGATGGGTATTTTTGCCGGCGTCCTCTTCCAGATTGGCCCGTTCTATACTGATACACTTTTTTAGATCATCGACTTCTATATGTAGATGCCCGCCGGCAATAATTGGCGATTCGTATTGGGTTATCTGATAGCCTTTGGGCAAGTCGGGATAAAAATAATGTTTTCGCTCAAAATGGCTCAATTTTTGCGGCTCGGTACCTAGTGCCAGAGCCGCCCTAGCACATAATTCAATAGCCGCTTCATTGAGTACCGGTAAAGCGCCAGGCACCCCAACGCAAATATGGCTGATTAAGGTGTTAGGGGCAGCCTGGCGGGCGTCATTGCCAACCGCCGCAAACAACTTTGTTTTGGTCTTAAGTTGGACATGGGTTTCAATACCAACCGTCGGTGTGTAATCGCTAATGCTCATACCCACCTCCCGTTATCAGTTCACCATTCTCCATTTTCCATACATTATCCGTTGTCCATTCACCGTTAAGGGTAAATGGTAAATGCACGGTAAATGGTAAATGGTAAATGGTAAATGGCTTTTTCATAATGCTCCTAAATCCTTCAATCCTTGGCGGAAACCGGATAGGGCGTTTTTAGCTTCGTTCTTGCGCAGCCGCACAGTTGGTTCGTGCACTAAGCGGTTACGCAATTTATGGGCGTACCATACGCCGTCGTTATCGGAAAGATCGTGTTGGGCCGACACCAATCGCTCCCCCACAGTTTTTCCCTTATAGCTCTTTTTTTTGAGGGCTTCATCGAGTAATTTATCAGCGTCAATCACAGCTAAAATCATGCCGTCGTAAGTTTTTACCCGGGCTAAAATTTCCAGCCACTTTTTTTGGTAGTATTGCCGGTTAAGTTTGTGCGGCCGTTTGGCGACCAGCCGGCTAAGGACAAATAAAACCACTAGGCCAAAGACAATCGCAGCGACTAAAAAGGCAATGGTCATTATATGCCTCCTCTGGACGCATTTATCATTTTACATTTAGCATTTAGCATTGATTTAGCATTGACCATTGAACATTTAAGACCAGCATCTGCAGCTTCATTGATATTTGGTAATTGAAAATTCAATGTAAATTGTAAATTGTAAATTGTAAATTGGAGTGGCGCAGTCACGACTTGAGTTCCTCAAAAGCTTTAGCCACACCAAGCAATTCACGGTCGGATTTCTGCGGCCCGATAATTTGCAGCCCCACCGGTAAATTATCTGCTAGTCCGGCTGGGATACTAATGGCCGGCACGCCGGCAATATTGGCGGCCACTGTCATTATGTCTACTAAATACATCTGCAGAGGGTCACCTACTTTTTCACCAATTTTAAAGGCTGTGGTAGGCGAGACCGGACCGACCAAAAAGTCGTATTTTTTGAAGGCGTCGGCGAATTCTTTAATAATTTTGGTGCGTACTGTCTGGGCTTTTTTATAGTAAGCATCGTAATAACCGCTCGAGAGAACGTGCGCGCCAATCATTATCCGGCGTTTGGCTTCAGCGCCGAAGCCTTGCTCGCGCGCTTGTTCATAACTTTCCGCCAGATCTTTGGCTTCTCTAGCAAAATGTCCGTAGCGCTGGCCATCGTAACGCGCTAAATTACTACTGACTTCGGCCGGGCAAATGATGTAATAAACAGCCAGCGCCAGCGGTAAGCTCGGCAAGCTGACTTCAGAGACTTCCGCGCCTGCAGTTTTAATTTTCCCGATCGCCTCGCCAATTACCTTTTTGACGCCAGGCTCTAGCCCTTCGTCAAAATATTCTTTGATAATCCCTATTTTTGAAGTTTGAAGTTTGAAGTTTGAAGTTTGAAGATCGTAACCCTCTGGGTTACGATCTATTGTTGTGCTGTCCAGCTCATCTTTGCCACTCATAACCTCAAGTACCAAAGCAGCATCATCAACAGTCGTGGCCAGCGGGCCAATGACGTCGGTGCTGCTGGCCATGGCCACTACTCCGCTGCGGCTGACTAAACCGTAGGTCGGTTTATAACCGACGGCGCCGCAAAAACTGGCCGGCAGACGGATAGAACCGCCGGTATCGGTGCCCAGTGCGAAAGGAATCATATCTAGGGCCACGGCGGCAGCCGAGCCACCGGAACTGCCACCGGGCACGCGGGTTTTATCATGCGGGTTTTTGGTGACGAAAAAATCACTGTTTTCGGTGCTGCTGCCGTGCGCCCAGGCATCTAGGTTGGCTTTGGCGATGCAGATCGCACCCTCGGCCTCTAATTTATTTATAGCAGTCGCCTGATAGGGCGCTTCATAGTCTTTGAGCATATTGCTGGCGGCCGTCGTTTTGCCGCCGAAAGTCAAAAAATTATCTTTGGCAATAAATGGCACACCGGCCAACCTACCGACTTTTCCACCTTTTTTGGCTCGTTCGTCGATTTCTGCTGCCCGCTCAAGCGCCCGTTCTTTGGTAGTTGAAATAACGGCATCAAAATCTTTTTGAGCAATGATCAATCTGCAATTATCAATTATCAACGAGTTATCATTGAACCAATAATTCAATGCATTAACACATTGCTTATTACTGTATTCATTGAGCATTGAGCATTGAGCATTGAGCATTATTGAAGTACCCTTTTGACTTTGAATTGGTTTTTTTCAGTGGCTGGGGCGTTTTTCAATAAATCTTTAGACTTGGCCTGGTAGTTAATCTCTTTATCGGCGCGCGTGACATTTTTAAGTCCGGTGACTTGGTAAGTCGGCTCCAGGCCTTTAGTGTCGACTTTATCCAGCATTTCAACGTAAGCTAATATTTCTGACAGTTCATGGCGGAACTTTTCAATTTCTTCTTCTGTTAGTTTTAGGCGCGAAAGTTTCGCCAATTTCAAAACCGCATCTCTGCTCAACTTAGCCATATCTCTAGTAGTCCAGTATAGCAAAAATTCTCTCAGGATTCGGGAACTTACACCCCTTGACAAGCTAAAACGTTAATGGTATTTTTGGGGTAATCATTAGACTCCGTGGCAATGCCAAGAGTTTACTGGTCGCAGAGCAATACAACCCAACAGGAGGGAGGAGGAGCATGCCTCTCCAGGCATCGCCATGCCGGGCGAGAATGGACGGTCATGAGCCGCGTGCTGTCCACTACGTTCTCACGACTGTGGACGCACCGCCCATCACTCCCGACGATCTCCAGGTTCTACGGAGTTCGCCGAGCGTGCAGCTGGCGGAAGCAGAAGGCGATAATTTCGGCGGCCACTTCGGCGTCAAGGTTGTCGTCTCAGAAAGGCGATTGCTAGGGGAAGTTCACGAATTCGTGGTTGACGTCTTGAGCCGCCGTTCGCGGCGATTTGAGTCTGTCATCCACTGAGAGCCTCGCGCCTCGCAAGAGGCTCTCCCGCTCACAGCATCACCCTCCCGGAGGAGCCAGCACCAGCATTTTTGGCTGGCTCCTCCCACGGCACTAAAAAATTGTCAAGGAATTTTCTTGGCTTGGCCGCTATTATTGGCGCCTACTGCTCTGCTCTTTCCCAAAGACCTTGATTAGTCAAGCTTTTTGGGAAGGATCAATAAATCATCTAGCGTTTTTGCCTTGAGGCAGATTTTTAACATTTTCTGAGCGCGGGGTATGTTGTATTGCTCCGCCCCTGGATCGTAATCGACTTCCCAATGCAGCGCAATACCCCGTACGATCATTGTCCCTAGCAGCGGCTGGAAAACTATTTCTTCAGAAATCTCACTTTTGGCCAAGAAAGTTTTTAGTAACAGGTTAGAGAATTCCTTTTGGCCACGGATCCAGAACTTCACAAAATTATTACCAAGATCAAAAAACCGCGGCCACTGGTTGCTCAAATGCTCAGAATCAACAAGAATATACGAATCTTGTTCTTTTTGGTCTTTGAAAACATGGTCAGGTTTTATATCTGCATCTTGCAAAGCAGGAACCAGGCTGCCGTGAATTTTATCAAATAACTTTTTGGCTTCAGCTAACGTGCTTTTTTGTCCGGTGCTTAAGTTATCAGGAAGCCTTTCTTGCATCCGATTGGCAAGGCCTGTTTTTATGAAAATCTGGCGGAAGCCTTTATCATCTACCGGTTCATTATCGAAAGCAATAAAGAAATCAGCCATAACTCCGGCAATAAAATCCTTTTCCTTATCTAAACAGTCGCCTAAGGGCTGGCCATCGATCCATTCGGTAATAAGCCATTCGCCTTCCTGCTTGCAGATTTCTGGTGCCCGAAATTTAATGACGTCAGATTTTGTGCCTAGTTTATTAACGACTTCGGAGTTTCTTGGCACGCAAGCAAGCAGTTGCGCCGGCTTATCGGCCTTGGCCTTTTTGGCGAAGACTTTTTGTCCTTCGAATTCCGCCTCATAAGCATCAAATCGATCTGTCGCCTGAATAGTCTTAATAATTTTTAGACCTGGGAGCATGAGATCATTTTAACTCATGAGTGAGCACGTTACCGTAAACAGGCTTGGCCGATGCTATTTCCAGGGTTGAACCCTGTAAATGGGGAAATTGTGTTATAGTTTGCTTTTTATTTCGGCAATCAGGTCCCGCAGGCTTGCCCCGCCTAAAATCCTGAGCGGAATAGTCTGTAATCAGATTATGGAGCATCAAGATTTTGTGCGGGGTCGGCGCTACAACTTCGATTTGACTTCAGATATCAGATCTCTTAATTCCGCTGCTTTTTCAAATTCCAAATTTGCTGCTGCCAGATTCATCTGACCTGTCAGATCACGAATAAGGTGCTGGTATTCATCTTTGGGAATTTTGCGCAAATCCAGCTTGGGCTTCTCATCTTTCGCCGCCCGCGGCAGCATTTCACTAACCTCGCGGCTAATACTCGTTGGCGTTATTCCGTGTTTCGTATTGTAAGCCTTCTGGATTTTGCGCCGGCGATTAGTTTCAGAAATGGCCCGCCGCATGCTGCCAGTGGTGATGTCGGCGTACATCAATACCCGGCCTTGCTCGTGGCGGGCTGCCCGGCCAACAGTTTGGATTAATGCCTGTTCACTGCGCAAAAAACCTTCCTTGTCGGCATCTAAAATCGCCACCAGGCTGACTTCCGGCAGGTCTAATCCTTCACGTAAAAGATTGATGCCGACCAGCACGTCGTAAACGCCCAGCCGCAGGTCGCGCAGGATATCGGTACGCTCCAAGGTCTCAATTTCGCTGTGGATATAGGCCACCTTCATATTTAGCTCCTGCAGATATTCAGCCAGGTCCTCGGACATGCGCTTAGTCAAAGTTGTTACCAGGACTCTCTGACCTTTGCCGACAGTGGCCCGAATTTCAGCGATCAGATTGTCGATTTGGCCCTCAATTGGCCGCACCTCTACTGCTGGATCCAACAAGCCAGTTGGCCTAATAACCTGCTGGACTGGTTCGGGACTTCTGTTAAGTTCATACTCTGCAGGCGTTGCCGAAACGTAAATGACCTGGTTCATATGTTTTTCGAACTCAATGAAAGTCAGCGGCCGGTTATCTAGAGCTGACGGCAAACGGAAGCCGTGTTCCACCAAAACTTCCTTGCGCGCCCGGTCGCCGTTATACATACCGCGCACTTGGGGAATGGTCATATGCGATTCATCAATGAACATCAGATAGTCATCGGGGAAGTAGTCCATTAGCGTGGCCGGCTGTTCGCCTTCTTCGCGGTTTGTTAAATACCGGCTATAGTTTTCGATTCCCTTCACAAAGCCGGTTTGTTCTAGCATTTCCAGATCAAATTTAACACGCTGTTCCAATCGCTGGGCTTCCAGTAGTTTTCCTACTTTTTTAAACCAAGCCAGCCGCTCGTCAGCTTCGACCCTGATTTTTTCAAGTGCCGCTTTGAGCTTAGCTTCGGGGGTCACATAGTGACTGCCCGGAAAAATACTTAACATGTTAAGGGTTTTTTCAATCTCGCCGGTTAGCGGGTTTATTTGCGTCATACGTTCGACTTCGTCGCCAAAAAATTCTATGCGGTAAGCCGTTTCTTCGCCGGCTGGAAAAATATCTACTACATCACCCCTGACCCTAAAAGTGCTGCGCTGAAAGTCCATATCATTGCGCCGGTACTGTATATCTGTTAGGCGACGCAGTAGTTTATTGCGTACCAGCCGTTCACCTTTCTTCAGCTTGACGGTCATGCCGGCGTAATCCTCCACTGAACCGATGCCGTAAATACAAGAAACGCTGGCGACGATAATTACGTCTCGGCGGGATAGTAACGCTGCGGTGGCGGCATGGCGCAAACGTTCGATTTCTTGGTTAATATCGCTGTCCTTTTCAATGTAGGTATCAGTGCGCGGCATATAGGCTTCCGGCTGATAGTAATCAAAGTAGCTGACAAAATAATGCACCGCGGCATCCGGAAAAAATAGCCGGAATTCGTTATAAAGCTGTGCGGCCAGAGTTTTGTTGTGGCTTAAAACTAATGTCGGCTTTTGGGTGTTAGCAATAACATTAGCCATTGTAAAAGTCTTGCCGCTACCGGTCACGCCGAGCAAAGACTGATGGTTGAGCTTTTGCTCGACACCTTCCGTCAATTGGCTAATCGCCGACGGCTGATCGCCCGTCGGCTTATAATCACTCCTCAGCTTAAACTTGGGCATCCTTTAATTTTAACAATTTAGCGCTTTTACTGCTGGTCTCAAAGTTGTCTTCTTCTTATGTTCTGCAGAACATAAGAATATTGTGGAAAATACTTACTGGTAAATATTGCGGTAGTGGGCGTGGAGTTTGTCGAGCAGGCGCGTTAATTTAGCAATTAGCTCGTCTGGGTCTTCTTCAAAAATTACTAATTCCGGTTTGGCATTAGGCAGAAGTTTCAATAGTTCCTCGATCTGGGCGCTGATGCCGCCGGCGCCTTCCAAAATACCGATCGGCGTGTGAGTTTCGGCGGCAATCGTAAATTCATGCAAAGTTCCCAGGCGTCCACCAATAGTAATAACAGCATCGGCCGAATTTATCAGCAGGGCGTCGCGGCCACCATAATGCAGGCCGGTGTACAAGATAGCATCATAGTCTTCGGTTGGTAACCGATATTTTAAAACATGTTCCACTTTAGTCGCCGCCGGGCTTATACCCAGGCTCATTTTGCCGCCGGCTCTTTTATACCCTTGAGCGGCATAATTGGGCAAGCCGGTGGTCGCACCCGTCATAAGAGCATGACCGGCTTTGGCAACCGCCGCTCCAACCTCGGCGGCCAACTTATGCCCCGCTTCGACACTTTTACCCTTAGCTGCCCCCGATACGCAAATCTGATACTTAGAGCTTCCCACTACTTGGCTCCTAAGCCCTCACCATGTCCTCGGCTAGTTGGGCCACTGTAGGTACTTTTAGTTTAGAGGTCTTATTGTCAATCTGCGCTTCAACCTGTGGCAAAATTTCGTCACCAAGATTAGCGTAACGTGCTAAAAGTTCGGCCCACAGCGACTTAGTGCCGCGATGGAAGACCGCTGCCGGATAATCGTAGCTACGCAAATGGTTGATGGCTACATCGTGCAGATTGAATGAAACCGGCCTGTTGCCATGAAGCGATAAAACTTGGCCGGCGTCCGCCCACCAGTTAAGCAGTGGATGGGCATGGGCTATGGTTTTCGGCCCCGCCTTTACTCCAAGCTTATTTAATCCCCGCAGCAGGCTAATAATCAAGTACAAGCCCGAGGCGTTTTTCAACCTTTTGTCCGGCCAAATAGCCACTGTACCACCCAGCTTACTGACCGCCACGTCTTCGGGCGGGCTGCTACTTTGCATCTTCTCAAGAGCCAAAAAAATCACTGGCCTTTGTTCATAACCAGCTACGCTCAACCGCTTGGCGTGACAAACGAACGATTTTTGCCACGCGGCCGACTCGAAGTACTGGGTGCAAAGCAAGACTTTAGCCAGGTTTTCGCGCTTGAGCAAGGATTCCAGCGAGCGATAATGCAGCCGCGCCATAGTTTTTTTGGGAGGCAAGGCGCGCAATAATTCTTTAGCCGGCACATTTTTCAAAACCCAGACTTCATCATTGCCATGCACCTGTCGGACGAATTGCAAGGCCCGATCTATCCGTTGCTCCAGGCTCATATCAGGTGATATTCCAATCGCTCTATCAATCTGTTTAGCATTACGGTCGAATCTGGCGCCTAAAGCATGGTATAGTTCCCTACCGGTCGTATCGCGCGGATCTAATCCGAGATCGGCCATTTTTTGTTGTGCTAATTGATTAATTTCCGCCAGCAGGCGCACATCGGCACTAGGATTGCCAAATTTATCTTCCATATCAGTAATGAACTGTGCGACTTCTTTTTCGGCTTTGCCAACTAATTTTGCTAAGTGCGCGGACATCTAGCTGAGCCTTTCCGGATGGTACGAATGAGGCGCCGTATGTAGATATTGTTCGATCTGATGGACGTTGAGTAGACCGGCCTGGGCGCCAACCTTTTGGACAACGCTCATGGCGTTAATAGGCGCCCAAAGCAGTGCTGCTTGGATGTCTGCGCCGCGCGCAATTGCCGCCACAAAAGTCGCGCTAAAGGCATCGCCGGCCCCAGTGCGTTCATACGGCGGCTTGGGATCCGGGTAAATAGGCATTTTGTAACGGCTTTGGCCGTCGCTGGCATAGGCGCCCTTGGGCCCATCACTAATTACGACAATCTTCGGCCCCAATTCGTGTAACTTATCAAATAAATTGTTGACGTCTTCACTTTTAGCGCCGGAAATTTTGGCGGCTTCTTCGCGATTGACAGCCAAAATTTCGGCGCATTGGTAGATTTTTTTCAGCCGGCCTATGCCGGCTTTTATCTGAAAAGTACCGGGCTGGAAAGCCAACTTGACGCTGGGGTGGCTCTCCAGCCAAGCTGTCAGTTCGTCGTGATATTCAAGTGCGTTTTTAGAAACCGAGCTAAAATAAATCCATTTGGGAATATCAATTATCCGAAAGCGGGGCCAGTGGTAGGCGTATTCTTCGTGTTTGATTAAAATCGTCCGGTCGCTTTTATACCAGAGCACGTAATGATAATTGCTTTTTTTACCTCTATTAATGTGTACGAAGCGGGTATCGACCTCTTTTTCCTCTAGTGAGTCAATCATTTCTCGGCCCCAACTATCCGAACCGACATTAGACACTAAGCCCGATTCAAGGCCCAGCTTGGCAAATGCTACGGCGGCGTTGCCGGCGTTGCCCACGCCGGCAACTATCTCTGAAAAGTCATAAGGGATTTTTGTGCCAAATGGAACTGATAAGTCCGGCTGCCCATCCTTGCCGTACTCTATTTTTTGTTGGTCGTCTAGCAGTTTAATGAACGCATCTGTTACGACATCGCCCACCGCCAGTACATCGAGCTGTTTTTGACTCATACTTCTTGCGGCTATTTTAGCATAACCACGACAGTTAAACCCTTCGTGTGATAGGTTGGACCTATCACAGACAAAATTACGAACCGGGGACAAGAGTATAGCCGCCCTATTTGTGCTAGGTTGAACCTATCACACTTGTGCTTTGCCGACAGAGTTGAATCATTCGACTATGCTCATGGTTTGGCTCGCCCTGACGAGCCAAACATGTCGATTTTGGCTTCGACAACTTTTTGGACTTCGTCTATAACTTTGGGCATTAGCTTAACCACGGCGTATTCACTTTTATTTTCGTCTAAGACTTTTTCCAGGGTTTGGCGATAAGCTACACGCATGTCACTATTAATATTTATTTTGTTAACGCCAATTTTTACAGCCTCCATAAAATAATGCCCGGCTGTGCCGCTGCCGCCATGAAGGCTAATATTGCAATTTATTGCCGTGCGGATTTGCTGCAGTAATTCTAGGTTTAAAATTTTTGGTACAGGGTATAGGCCGTGCAAATTACCGATTTGTGCAGCAAAAGTTTCTATGCCGGTCTTAGCCACAAAATCGGCGGCTTCTTCGGGTTCTGTCTCATATTTCTTAACTTCTTCATAATCGATATTTTCCGTATGAAGGTTCGACGAACCTATGAAATACCGCTCTTCAGCCTCGACGATGGCGCCGGTTAATTTAGCTGCTTCAACGACCCTTTTAGTTTCGCTGATAATTTCTTCACGGGCTGCTTCGTGCTTAGCCTGGGAAATGTCTATGTGGATGCACTCAAAGCCGGCTTCAATACCGGCTACAGCATCTTCGACTGAGGGACTGTGGTCTAAATTAATGTAAATTTCGACGCCGTATTGGTACTTATAGTTGTCGACCATGTCGCGGACATTATCCAGGCCCATGGCGTCGACTTCGCCTTGGCTGACCTCGACTAGCAATGGTGCTTTCTTAGCTACAGCCGCCCTTATGACAGCAATCAGCGTTTCCTGGTTATCGAGGTTAAACGCGCCTAAAGCAAAATGCTCTGCCCGCGCCCTGGCAAACGCCGCCCGGGCATCGGTGCAATTCTCCCTAATTTGCTGCAGTGTGAGTGGCATTAGTGTTTATGGTTAGTATGGTCGGTTAATAATTTTTGGGCAACTTTGGCGATAGCTTCGGCATCTAAACCAAAATACTTAATCAATTCATCAGGTTCGCCAGACTCACCAAAATGGTCCTTCACGCCAACCCTAGCCATTGATGTCGGCAGTTTTTCGCCCAGCAGTTCAGCCACCGCCCCGCCGAGCCCGCCGGCAATTTGTGCTTCTTCGGCGGTTATTACGTGGCGGGTCTTGGCGGCGCTATTCAATATCACTTCTTCGTCCAGCGGTTTTATAGTCGAAATATGGACTACTTCGACGCTTATGTACTTGTGGGCCAGTAGTTTGGCAGTTTCCAGCGCCTGATAGGTCATTGTTCCGGTTGCTACAATCGTCACATCCGTACCGGCCCTAAAGACATAACCTTTGCCTATTTCAAACGGCGTGTGCGGCGAGGTAAAAACCGGCGTTGCTTCGCGCGCCAGACGCATATAATTCGGCCGCTTGTCAGCGGCCATGGCCAGCGTGGCTTTTTGGGCCTCGACGCTGTCGCAGGGCGCGATGACGACCATATTAGGCAGCGCCCGCATCAGGGGGATGTCTTCCAGCATCTGGTGGGTAGCACCATCCGGGCCGACACTAACCCCGGCATGCGAGCCAATGATTTTTACCGGCCGGTCATTCAAGGCAATTGTAGTGCGGATTTGTTCCCAGTTGCGCCCGGGACTAAAGGCGGCATAGCTGGAAACGAACGGTATTTTACCCATGGCCGCCATACCAGCAGCGACTGTTACCAGGTTTTGTTCGGCCACACCGACTTGTACGAACCTCTCAGGAAATTCTTCGGCGAATAGATGCATCTGAGTTGATTCTGTCAGGTCGGCGCAGAGAGCCACCACATTTTTATTGCGCTTGCCAGCTTCCAGCAACCCCATACCAAACCCCTTTCGCAGGGAATCCTTTTCGCTCCAATCATGCTTAAAGTGCATCTCAGGCATCGAAGGCTCCCTTCGATGGAGAAACTAGAAAATAGGAAATAGTAAATAGTCGAGCTAATTCCTGATTTCTAATTACTAATTGCTGGGCGCGGTTCATTGGTGTTCCGATCTGATTTTACCCTGCAGCGTCCGGAGTTCTTTTAGGGCCTTCATTGCCTCTTCGTGGCCGGGTGGTTTGCCATGCCAATGAAAGTCCTTTTCCATAAAATCAACACCTTTACCCGGAATGGTGTGGGCGATAATGACGACCGGTTTTTCGGTCACGGCTTTGGCCATTTCCACCGCGCTGATTATTGCCTCGATGTCATTGCCGTTAATATTTAATGCAAACCAGCCAAAAGCTTCCCATTTAGCCTTTAGACTTTCTAGAGGCATAACTGATTCGGTGGGGCCATCAATCTGGATATTGTTGCGATCTACGATAGCTATAAGATTGCCCGGATTATATTTAGCGGCCAGCATGACGGCTTCCCAGCTGTTACCTTCATCCAATTCACCATCGCTCGTAATTACATACACCCAGCGATTGCGTACGTCGTCCATTTTCAGCGCCAAAGCCATCCCTGTAGCCTGGGACAAGCCGGAACCGAGCGGACCGCTAGTAGTCTCCATGCCCGGTAGGCGCAAGCGTTCCGGATGCCCCTGCAACCTTGAGCCGAACTTGCGAAGGGTTAGCAGTTCAGCCTTTGGAAAATAACCGGCGTGGGCCATCGTCGCATAGCGTACCGGCACGCAGTGGCCATTGGAAAGAATTAAAATATCACGTCCATCCCAATCAGGATTTTTGGGGTCGTGCTTCAAGCTGTGAAAATAAAGAGCTGTAAAAATGTCGGCCAGTCCCAGCGGGCCAGCCGAATGTCCGCTGCCGGCCTGCTCCAGCATCTTAATGATATCCATCCGGATATCATTAGCTCTTTGCTCCAACTCTTTGATTGAATATTGGTGTGGCATATCGGTCATTTCGCTTATGACTATACAAATATTCTCCCATCTAATCAAAACCACCCGCTTAATCTACGATCGTACATTTTAGTGTATGATTTTAGATATGGGTAAATACATTTGGCCACGGCAATTGGGCGAAGCAACCATTTGGTACCTCGAAATTTTGTCCGGCAAACGAAAGTTAAGTATAGATGCACTGATCGCCGAACAAATTCGCGATAATACAACTTTTCGACACAATCGTGACAAAGCCAGACGCCGCATAGTCTACCTGGTCAATACTGGGCTGGTGAAAAAAAGTGGACGTTACCAAAATGCAGTTTATGAACTTACTGATAAGGGCCTAGAACGTTTGGAACAGTTATCTATGCAAAAATTAAGAGCAAGAGTAGATAGCTGGGATAGAAAATGGCGCCTGGTATTGTTTGACATTCCAGAATCGGCCCGTCTGGCACGCGATCAAATAAGGCGACTTTTAAAGGAACTTGGGTTCCAACAATTGCAGCTAAGCGTTTGGGTCCACCCACTGCCGTGCTTAGAGTACTTCAAAGAAATTCAGCGAGCATATGGGATTGCAGACCATCTATTCATCGTCCAATCATCCGAAGTTAACATTCCACGCTCAATAGTTGCACACTTCCAGCGTCAATATCCGAAATTACATATAAAATAACCTGCTCTATCTACGATCGTAGATTTATTAGGTTATTTATTTAATGTGCGTTAGGTGGTGCCGGTTTCGTCGGCTATCCTCTGCAGGACGCGAAACGCCCGCTCAGGTTCTTTGGCTTCCTGGATAAAGCCCCCGACGTTAAATACATCCACACCACCGGCCGCCAGCTGTGAAATATTTTGCTGGTTAATGCCGCCGTCCCAGCCAATTTCTATTTCCGGTTTATGGTTTTTTATAAAATGGATTTTCCGTAGTAAGTCAAGGTTGGCATGGCCGCCGTATTGGCCCAAGTTACCGCTAAAAATCAATACGTGATCTATTTTTTGCAGCGCCCCGGCAATAGTTTCCGGCCTGGTTTTTGGCAACAAGGCCACACCTACCTTGACGCCGCGTCTGTGGCAATGGTTTTCAAAAACCTCAAAGTTGCCCTTGGCCTCGGCATGGACGATTACTACGTTAGGCTGGTGCTCCAAAATTTCTTGTACAGCCGGGAAAGGATCTTCGTACATAAGATGAAAATCGGCCTTTAGGCCGACCGGCCACCAAGCCTGCTTTGGTTTCACGGTCTGGTGGGACGTGAACTTGCCGTCGGTCAGGTCAATTTGGATGCGGTGCGCAAAGTGCGCCACTTTTTCTACCTGTCGGCGATACTCATCTTCGTCACTGGCTAATATTGATGGGCAAATTATTGGCATAGTTATCTTTCGTCAAGTTTTTGGTTACGCCGCTGGTGGCGGTTTTCGCCGGAAAAAGGCGTTTCCAGCCATAGCTTTACTACGTTTTTAATATCTTCAAGGCTGACAAAGCTGGCGCCCAAGCTCAGCATATTGGAATCGTTATGCGTTCTGCTCAAGCGGATGACTTCCAGCGGGTCGTGACTGGTCCGGCCGTGGGCATCCACCACCTTGCGAGCCACTGCCGGACCGTAATAGACCGCGCAGCGCACACCTTTTACGCGATTGGCGGCCATGGCTTCGCCCTGGCCGCTGCGGCCAATGATAATACCTCGCTCACAGCCGCCGTTGGCAACGGTTTTAGCGGCCGGGAAGATAAAATCTGGATAATCGTCATTAGGTTTTAAACTGACCGGGCCAAAATTATGGCATTTATGGCCGAGTGATTCTAAAAAGGCCTCCAGCTCTTTTAGCTGTTCAAAGCCGGCATGGTCGGTCGCCAGCGCCAAAGTCATAGCGCGCCTCTGGCGCCATTAACCATTTTCCTTTTACCTTTTACCATACATTTACCATTAGCCATTAACCATTGACTGTCATGGATAACGGTAAACGGATAACGCACGGTGAACGGTAAACGGTAAACAGTAAACATTTAAAACCTGTGGATGCCGTCAATGTTTTTACCGCTACCAAACGGATCATCGCTTGGTTTAGATACAGCCGGCGGCCGATTAGGAATCAAGGGGGTCTCCTCAGGAGAAACCGGTGGGTTCTCGGGTGAGGGAGGTTTATCTTCTTTTGGCTCTTCCAGTAAACTATCGTGTGGCGGTTCAAGCAGAGGTTCTTCCTCTTTTTTTTCAGGTCCTTTATCGTCTGTTCCCTGTGGGCGTGCTTCTGCTTGTGGTGTCTGCTCAGTTTTTGGCAGTTGGCGCGCCACATCAGCCGTCAGCTCTACCAGCCGGTTGCAGTAGCCCCATTCATTGTCATACCAGGCCACGACTTTCACAAAGTTGCCTGTTACGACGTGCGTCAGCTCCAAATCAACAATGGCCGAATGGCTATTGCCAATATAGTCGGTACTGACCAGCGGTTCTTCGCTGACGGCCAAAATGCCCTGGAAATAAGGCTCGGCAGCAGCTTTTTTAAAAGCTTCGTTGACTTCATTAACTGTCGTATCTTTTTTTACTAAGACAGACATATCGATTAGCGAGACTACGGGGGTAGGCACCCGGATGCTCAAGCCCTCAAATATGCCTTCTACAACTGGTAAAGCCTGGGCCACGGAAATCGAGGCGCCAGTGGTTGTCGGGACGATGTTACTGGCCGCGTTGCGGGCTTCGCGGAGGTCCTTGGCCGGCGCGTCCTGCAGGCGCTGGCTGGCCGTATAGCTATGAATTGTCGTCATCATGGCTTTTTCGATGCCAAAATTTTCTTCCAAAACGGCCATCACTGGCGCTACGCAGTTTGTGGTACAGGAGCCGTTATTAATTACTTCGCCGGCTGTTTCGATGGCTTCTTCGTTGACCCCCAAAACAACTGTGGCCGAGCCATCGCCTTTGGCCGGCGCGCTGATTATTATTTTCTTGGCGCCGGCATCAATATGCACTTTGGCTTTCTCTGGGTCCACAAACAGACCAGTAGATTCAATGACGATGTCGACACCCAGGTCTTTCCACGGCAAAGCCGCCGGATCCTTTTCGGCCAAGACTTTAATTTTCTGGTCTTCAACAAGTAGATTTTGTTCGTCAAAACCGACTTTGCGGTGGTATTCACCATAGTTACTGTCATGTTTTAGCAGATGCGCTAATGTCTTAGTGTCGCTCAGGTCATTAACAGCTACGATTTCTAGGTCCGGTCGCTCAAAAGCGATTTTAAAAGCGTTGCGGCCAATCCTTCCGAAGCCATTTATTGCGATCTTGGTTTTGTTCACGGAAGCCACACCCTTCAGTTATTGCTAATGCTTCGCCCCGTTTTAAAACCTGAGTGGAGAAGAGGGAGAATATCCCTATTTCGAAACATAAAGTTTTAGTGCGGGGTTTATCTTTGATTATTGTACGAGCTAATGCTTAACGGTGCAACAGTTACCGATTTACTTCCTTACCCTGGAACTCTGGCAGATTAATCAGCCCTTCAAGGCTGTCGGCTTTTTCAAAAACATCCATGCTTTCACCTAGGTATCCTGATTTAGTAATCACAAAGTTCTTGGCATCATCAAAAGCGAGTTCTTTCAAGGTTATTTTTTCACCGATATCCAGTTGCGGCTTAGCTGTTTTGCGACCGTCCCACGCTATATAAAAATATATGAACCACTCTAATTTAGAGTGCGGTTGCGTGACATTAACCAGTTTCCAATTCGCAAAATCATAGCCAGTCTCTTCTTTGACTTCCCGTTTAGCTGCCGACAGCGTGCTGTCTTCGTCAGCATCAACCCGTCCGCCGGGAAAACTAAGCCGCGTCCCACTATGTGGTTGCTCATCTTCAATCGTTAATATCTTGTCGACTATAATCGGAATGACTGTAACCGTATCGGGCCTTTTGAGCATCTCGAAAGTGTGTTCTGAGCCATCAAACATTTTTTGGGGCCACTGATAAACATCAAAAATCTTACCTTTAAAGACGCACTCCGCGCTGTCTGGAATTAAAACAGCGTCTTTAGGGACAAGTTTTTTCATCAGGAATTTTTGGCACGGGCGATGGATTCTTGGATGACTTTTTTGGCTTCAACGGCGTCGCCCCAGCCTTTGAACTCAACCTTGACTCCTTGCCAGTTGTTTTTCCAATCTTTGTAGTGGGCATAAAATTGTTCAACGACTTTCTTCAGGTTTACACCCTTGTCCGATAAATCAGATAAGTCGTGCAGATGGTCTTTGCTGATATCGTTGGCAGGCACTAAAATCAACTTTTCATCGCCTTCTCCCTCGTCAACCATAAACAGAACGCCAATCGGCCGGGCCGGTACTACCGCGCCGTGCACCACCGGCTCGTCAATCAACAACAGGCCGTCCAGCGGGTCCCCGTCCTCGCAAAGCGTGCCCGGAATATAGCCATAGTCGGTCGGGTAGGTAGCAGTTGTGCCATTTACCCTGTCCAGCGTCAGCTTCCCGGTATTTTTATCGAATTCATATTTGTTGCGCCCACCGCCTCTTTGAATTTCAATAATCAGGTTGACTACATCCGGCGGATTTTCACCTGCCGTAACTTCTTGGTATGCCATAATGTCCCTTGCTATTTTCTGGTTAATAATTCTTGTTTTCTAGCCATATTGTACTATATGAATAATGATTATTATCGGCCATCGCGGCGCCCGCGGGCTGGCGCCAGAAAATACGCTGGCCAGTATCAATAAGGCGCTTGAGTTCAAAGTTGATTGGGTTGAGTTCGACGTCCGGGTAAACAACAAAGGAATCCCTGTTCTTTGTCACCCAAAAAGAATAAAAAATGGACTAACAACTTTAGAGCAAGCGTTAGCGGCAGTTAATGGCCGCGTCCCGATATATATTGAGGTCAAACGGAAAGTCAATCTAAATCCGATAATTAAGTTACTGAAAAATTATCGCTACGATTATTTACTGGCATCAAAAAGCCAAAAGACGCTGCTACAGCTGCATAAAAACCTCCCGGCTGTACCTAAAATCGTCATTGAACCTTGGTCTGGTATCCGCGCCACTGCGCGAGCCAAACAGTTAAACACCGAGTTTATAGCCATGAACCAGTCATTTTTATGGTCCGGCTTTATTGCCAGTATGAAAGACCGTGGTTATGAACTTTACACCTACACGCTAAACAATCCCAAAAAAGCCAAGCGCTGGGCCAAGCACGGTTTGGCTGGCGTAATTACCGATTTTCCTGACCGCTTTAAGTAACCTTGGTATTTTGTTGGCCAAGGGAAAGGTAGTAGCCGCGGTCCTACCAAGTGGGATTGGACTTACTCCAAAGCGGCGTTGAAGGAAAACCGTAGGTTGTTCTTCAATACAGCTGGGGGTGGCCGACCACTGCTTGAGGTAGCGGCCCGCGTTCTTGCATTTCAAGATACTCTCTTATCATAAGTGCTGCCGTAGCCCCTTCGCCGGAAGCGCTGGCAATTTGCAAGGTCGCGCCACTTCTTACGTCACCAGCACAAAAAATGCCTGGCACATTAGTCATTAAATGCACATCGGTTTTAACAAAGCTACGTTCGTCCAGTTCAACGCCGCTGCCATCTAAGAACTTAATATTCGGCAGCAAGCCCACAAAAACGAAGACGCCATCTGTTGGGAATTCTATTTTCTTTCCTGAAACAGTGTCTGTGCCAACAACCTTAGTGACTTTTCCTCCGCCAGCTGGCGGATCGCCGGCAATTTCATCAGTAGTAACGCCTAAATGCACCGTGATTTTATCCTTGTGCTTTTCCAGCTCCTTTACCAGCACATCGCTAGCTCGCAGTTTGCTGCGCACCAGCATATCAATATGGCTGGCGAACTTTGTTAGAAAAATGCTTTCCTGGACCGCCGAGTTGCCGCCGCCGACAACCACTAATTTTTTGTCGCGGTAAAAAGCGCCGTCGCAGGTGGCGCAATAATGTACACCGCGGGCGTAGTACTCCTTCTCACCGGGTACACCAATTTGCTTGTATTCACTGCCAGTAGCTATTAGCACTGCTTTGGCGTAGATATCACCCTCGGTGGTGGCTAATTTTTTAAGTTTGCCTTGGTCTTCGATATTCTGGACTTCACCTAGCTCGATTTTAGCGCCAAAGCGTTCGGCCTGCTTGCGCATCTGCTCGGACAATTCTAGGCCGGAAATACCGTTTTCAAAGCCAGGATAATTGTCTACCCAGTCTGTTACAGCCGCCAAACCGCCAATCGCGCCTTTTTCAAACAAAAGAGTATCAATATCTTCTCGGCAGGTATAAATTGCGGCACTAAGCGCCGCCGGCCCGGCACCCACAACCACCAAATCGTGCGTAGTCTCATTTATCATTTTACATTTACCATTTTACATTGATTTCTCATTTTACATTTACTATTGGTTTAAAATGCCATCTGATAAATGGCAAATCAATGCTAAATGTGAATTGCTAATTGAAAAATTGCCTAGGCTATGGCGGGGGCGAGACGGGAAAGATTATAGCCAATAACTACATCCTTCGTGTCATCTTGTTTGGTGACTATAGTAACCGGCACTGTCAGAGCGCCGCTCATCTCAAAAACTTTGGCTTGCTGGTCTGGATGTTCTTCTAAATTAACTTCGTCGTATGCGAGTCCCTTGCTGGCTAAATATTGCTTTACCATGGGGCAGTAAGAGCAAGTGTTTGTGGTGTAGATAGTGATATTTTTGGGCATTTAAGAGACCCTCCTTCGGGCTGTTTGTTATTTAATTTTGTAATTTGCGTGTTGTTTTCTTAAAACTAATATTAGTGTACATTGTGTTAGAGTTTAACGTCAATACACTATATATTGTGTAATTCGCACCATTTATCCCCCATACCTTCACACTTGGATGCAGTGCAAGGAAGCAACGAGCAGCAAGCGAGCCGTACAAAGACGTACGGTGAGCGAGCGGCGCAGGTAGCTGACACAGCAATGCACCAAGAGCCAGTCAGTATGCCTGGCTCCGCTAGGCAACAGGACTGGCGTTGTGTAGGTATGGGGTTATTTTACGTCGAGGAGGGTTATGTCGAAGACTAAATCGGCGTTAGCTGGGATGTTCGACCCCGGCGGCGGGTTGGCGCCATATGCTAAGTCCGCCGGAATTAACAACCGGCGCTGACCGTTGACCTTCATACCCGGTACGCCCTCAACCCAGCCCTTTATTACCTGATTCAGGCCAAAACTAACAGGTTGGCCGCTATCGAGCGAACTTTGAAAAATAACACCTGTGGCCGCCACCGCGCCGGTGTAGTGAACAGTAACCGTGCTGTCCGGTTTGGCTTCAGCGCCATCACCAGCTTTGATATCTGTTTTTTGCAGCGAATCTATACGGTCAATTGGTGTAAAGTCGCTGAGTTTTGTGCCTTGAAGCGTTGGTCCTTGGGGTTTATTGGCCACTTGGCTAGAATCCTCCTTTTGGTGCGTCGCCTGCCAAAAAGCCCACACACCTACACCCAAACCAGTGCCCAGGAATAGTACCGCCAGAAATAGCCAGCCGGCACGCCTTAGAAAACTTCTCATTCATATCCTCTCTGCTTTAAATTTAGCTTTGGCGTCAATTGCTATTTTATCAAGAACTTTATTCGCTTCCGCCGTAGTCATTGTCTTTCCAGGGTGCGACAAAACAATATGCCAGGTTGTTTGTTTGCGGCTTTTATCTTCAGAGCGCTGGTAAATATCAACCGGGCTTAACCAGTGGTTGTAGCCGTGATCGTCCGATATCCTTCCCAGAGTCTTCATAACAAAATCAGTTAATTCGCCGTAGCTTAAGTCCGTAGCTGTGCGCAAACATATGTCCTGCTCGACAGCTGGAAATTTATTGAGCGGACGGTAATCGACGGTTTTAACAGCCAGACCTTGAATTACAGCTAAGTCGAGTTCTGCCTGAGCTGTTCGAGGTGGCAGCTTCAGTTTGGCTCGTAAATTTAAAGAAGGTTCTCCGCTCAAACCAACAATATTATCGCCACTATAAATTACCGCTGATCGCCTAGCTTCAAATGCCTGAGCAGCTATAAACCATGCGCGTGGTAACTTTTTCACATTTTCTAACATGTTAAATTGCGCGGATTTGATACCAACTTTTTGTATTAAATAGTCACTAAACTTTTTGGCAACAAAATAAGGAGCGCCCCAATTAGGGGGGTTCTGTAGTGTAGTTATGACCATTGCCAAACGCTCGAGCTCTGTCGGCAGCTTTTCTTTATCGAGGACGTTTTTAATATGCGCTCGCCCAATCTCATAAAGTGCAAAATGATCTGAACCAGCTTTGATATTGGGGTAGACTTTTTCCAACAAGCTGGGCGTCAAACTCAACCTGTAATATTGCAAGTCTGGGCTCAGAGCGTTACGAATATGGTAGGCGTCTTTAATGTCCTGGCCGGCTTTTTCGATGAGCGAACCATGCACAAAACTGTATGTTAAAACTTCGTTGGCGCCGGCCGCCAATAATATTTGCCTGGCGCGGTCCTTAAAGGTCAATTTTTCATTTACGGCCGCTGGGGTAAGGTCTTTTTTTGGCAGCTCCAGCGGGAGATGGTCGTAACCGTACAGCCGGCCGACTTCTTCGACAATGTCTTCCGGTATTACTATATCTGTCCGCCAAAAAGGCACATCGATTTTTAATGCATCTTCGCTAGCTTGTACTTTGAATTCAACATTTTCCAGCAGCTTTTTGATTTGTGAAGCTGTAAGCTTCAGGCCTAGCCGCTCATTAATAAACTGAGTAGTGGTTCTAACTTGTGGCGCAGGTTTTAAACTGCCTTTTAAGTCGTAGATACTGCGGGCCGGCAGGCCGCCGCTTTCATGGATCACAAAATCAACCGCCCGAGCCAGCACCCGGTCATTCTGCCACGGCGACTGATTTTTAGTAAATCTTGTCGCTGCATCTGTGAATAATCCGTATGTCATAGCTGTTTTACGGGTTACGTTCATATCAAAGGTGCCGACTTCAAGGATTATATTTTTAGTATTTTTATCAACTTCCGTGGCTGCCCCGCCCATGACGCCAGCCAAACCAATGGCCTGTTTGTTGGTGGCAATCACCAGTTCTCCGCCCTCAAGTGTGACAACCTTGCCGCCAAGCAACAGCAGCTTTTCGCCAGTTTTGGCTTGGCGCACAACTATATGAGCCATGCTGCCGCTGCTGACACCTTTAACTTTGTCGTAATCGTAGGCGTGTATCGGCTGGGCGGTTTCCAGCATCAAGTAGTTTGTTATATCGACAATGTTGTTGATGGGGCGGACACCAAGCCGCGCTAAATAAGACTGGATCTCCATGGAAGACGGGGCGATTTTAACGTTTTTAACTACCTGCAGCATAAAGTGCGGCACCAGCTTGGGAATTTCGTTTTTGGCGCCCAGTAGTTGGGCGTCAGTCTTGTGGCTACCGGTCGTTTTGTCACCCAAATACCACTTGGGCGAGCGGAAAACCATGTTCTGGACGCCGGCCAGTTCGCGGGCAACGCCTAACATGCCAAATAAGTCCGGACGATGCGTAAACATCTTATTTTCAATGTCAATGATGTAGTCATCTAAGCCGTAGACCTTCGCAAAAGGCATCCCTGGTTTGATGTTTGAAGTTTGGTTTTTGGACTTTGTATCCTCGATAACGAGGATACCTGTATGGTCATCACCCAGAGCCAGCTCCTGGAGGCTGGCGATCATGCCGTTACTGACTACGCCCCGGATTTCCTTCGCCTCCAATACGAACGGTTCTTTATCGACAGTTGAAGGCACGGCCACACCGGGTGGCATCCAGACAACTAGTTGGCCGGCAGCAACATTCGGCGCGCCACAAACAACCTCGATCATTCCTTTACTGTCACGTTTTACTTTTTTGACAGCTTTTCCATCGTCAATTAAACAGACACTCAACTTGTCAGCGTTGGGGTGTTTTTGGCATTTAACAACTTTAGCAACCACGATGCCTTGATATTTTTTACCAATATCAATAACTTCTTCGACTGCCCCAAGCTGGGCGCCGATTTTTTCGACCAAAGCCTCAATACCATCCGGCATCGGATCTGCCGAACACTGATCGTTTTTGATTATTTCTCTAATCCAATTAATACTAACTTTCATCCCGTTAGATCTCCCCTCCGGGGCGTATTTCTGACGAAATCCTAGGTCTAACGGGATAGACCCCGTTAGAAGTCTGATTTGCTTGTAAATCAGAGCTTGATGAAATCATGCAACTTCTAATCGGGGTCATGCGAATTGTCTCAGGAATTTTAAGTTGCCAGAGTGGAAGTGGCGAACGTCTTCGATGTTGTATTTCAGCATCACCAGCCGGTCAATGCCAAAGCCCCAGGCAAAGCCTGTATATTTAGCGGGGTCAATGCCGCCTTCGCGTAAAACGTTGGGATGAATCATACCGCAGCCACCAAGTTCTATCCAGCCAGTATGACTACAAACATTGCAGCCCCGTCCCTCGCAAAATATGCAACTGGCGGCAAACTCAAAACTTGGCTCGGTGAATGGAAAATAAAAAGGCTGGATTTTAATTTTGATTTCGCGTTCATAATAGCTGGATAGCCAAGCTCTAATGGTAGCTACCAAATGGCCGGCATGTATTCCTTTATCGACATAGACCCCCTCAAGCTGATAGAAAGTGTGTTCATGGCGGGCATCCAGATCTTCATTTCTAAAAACCCGGCCCGGGATTACTGCCCGGATGGGGATTTCCATACTTTTAAAAACCCGGTTTTGCATTATCGAAGTATGAGCCGGTGCTACTAGGTCTTCATCAGTGACAAACGTATCGTATTCATCACGAGCTGGATGGTCTTTGGGGAAATTAAGTGAACCGAACATATGGTAATCATCATCAAGTTCACGCGATTCAACAGCCGCAAAACCCATCCGATAAAAAATATCTAAAATTATATCGAGCTCGGTCATCAGCGGATGGCGGCTACCATTTTCCGCCGGCAGCAACTTAGGCCGGTTTTCCGGCTTTACATTCATATCAAACGGAGCAGTAACATCGATTGAGGTTACAGGTGACAGGTTACTGGTTACAGATTTTCGCACCATGGATTCGAGTTCTTTTTTGAGTTCATTGATTTCCTTTCCAAAAGAAGCTCGTTCGTCGGGTGGCAAAGTTTTTATTCGGTCATATAAAGCCGTCAGTTCAGCTGCACGTAAAATAGCCCGCTTATCTTTTAGCTTGGCAAACTTTTCGTGCAGTTGCTTGGCAACCTCAGCAATCTCCGGGTTTTTGTACTCCATGTCGGTATTAGTATACCCGGAAGTAGACTTTCGAGTCAGCCCGTCTTTGCCTGATACTTATTATTCGGCAGCAAGACTATCTATTAAGTGGAAGACTTCTCACTCATCCAAAGCTCAACTGACGAGCTGAAACTCACATGGATAGTCGAATAATCTCGAAAGCTCACTTCCGGGATAACAACTTCCCGCCCCTGATACGTACTTGCTAGTATGCTATTTCTATGGTAAAATAAAAACACATTTCGTTGGAGTGTCGTTTCGCAACAGTGAAGCACTAAACACCCGCGAAACGCACCCCAAAATTCGACAGAGTAGAAAGGAGAATACCTTGATCATCAAGGTAGTTGCCGAGCTGGAGTACAGGGATTGGTCTGAGATCGAGATCCACATCAGCGCCAAGCTCCTACACCGCGGCAGTCCGCAGGCTTTCACGAATCCTGAGTGGCTTCGAGAGCACGCAGGCGACGAAGATCCCTTCACGAACTTCGGGAATGAGCTGCTCGAGAGGCTGGACATCATCGGCGTCTCGTCAATGTTCAGCCCCTACTGCGTGAAGGTCACCATCCCGCCGATCTTCGGCATGATCGGGACTATCTGGGAGATCGTCCAGGCCGTCCACGCAGTCGTCGAGAACAGCCCGGAGCATACCGGCATCGCATTCGGCGTGATGAGAGCCGACAACCTGTTCGAGGCGGTCGACTACATCGAAGACCCCAGCCGGGAGCAAGTCGAAGCGATGTTGAACGAAGTCGTTCCCACACTGGGCGTCACACCGGTGCGCAGTCGAAGGGGCAACCCACTCGACGAACCATCACGCTCGAGCAAGATCAGCGACTGAACCAAGCCGAACCCCCCCCCGAAAGGAGGTGAATCATGGCATCAGTGCGCACCGACACGGATACGGCCCGGCAGATCAAGGCGATGGCCCAACTCCGCGGGATCAGCGAGGAGGAGTTTGCCGCCGAGATCATCCGCCAGTATGGCGAAAACCACGCTGACGAACTCCGTGCAGGGATGGAACACCTGAGCCGATCGAAGTCCACTCGTAGAACCACCAGGCTCCTTCGGGTGTTGAGCACACCAGAAGGCGCCGCTGTTCTCGCGAGGCTGTACCCGCCCACCACGGCGTAAGAGCAATGACGCCGGGCGGAGAAGCTCTCCGCCCGGCGTCACGCTCCGTCTACTCTGTCGCTTAACCAGAAAGCTTAAACTCTTAAGCTTTGTGGCTAAGCCAAAGCTGTAACCCGTAACCTGTCACCTGTCACCTTTCTCGTTTATACTTAAACGTAAATGGACAAAGAGAAACTGCTTGAGCAAGCCAAGGAATTTTTAAAGCTCAACGATCGCGGCAGTTTCACAGTGCCAGCTGGCGAGTTGTATCCGCACCAATGGCTGTGGGACAGCTGTTTCATATCCATTGGCTTGCGCCACTTGGATATTGAACGAGCTAAAACCGAGCTTCAGAGCTTACTGCGCGGCCAATGGAGCAATGGCATGATGCCTAACATCATTTTTAGCGAAGGGAAGGAATATCACCGAGACCGCGAACTATGGCGCAGTTACCTCAGCCCCTACTCACCCGATAAAATCGCTACCAGCGGCATCACCCAGCCACCGATGCTGGCCGAAGCGGTGGTAAGGGTCGGCGATAAAATGAAACTGCCCGAGCGCCGGACTTGGTATAAAACGATGTTCCCCTCATTGCTGCGCTACCATGAATGGTTATATGCCGACAGGGATCCGCATAAAGAAGGACTGATCATACTATTGCACCCTTATGAGGCGGGCCTGGATAATTCGCCGCCCTGGATCAGTGAAATGCGCAAGCACAGCATGCCATGGTGGGTTCGCTTGATTGAAAAACTACATCTTGACGGCGTAGTCGAGCTAGTCAGGCGTGACACACGCCACATCCCACCAGGCCAAAGAATAAGTAACATTGAGGCAATGGTCCAATGGTCGGCCCTACACCGGCTGCGGCGCAAAGCCTACAATTCTGAAGCACTGATGAGCCGGGCGCTCTTCGCCGTCGAAGATTTAGCCTTCAATTGTATCCTGGTCCGCGCCAACGAACATTTGCGAAAAATTGCCGAAACTATCGGCCGCCCTCTGCCTGAGGAGCTTTCTGGGTCAATGATTAAAACTATCGCCGCGCTTGACCACCTTTGGGATGAAACCAAAGGTATTTACTATAGCCGCAGTTTTATCAGCCATAAGCTAATAGAAGAACCAACCATTATGACTTTGTTGCCTCTTTACGCGGGCTGCATTAGTAAAGAAAAAGCAGCCCGGTTGGTCGAACTGCTGGCCAGCCGTAAATGGTTTAAGGCCAACTGGCCAGTACCTAGCGTGCCATTTAATTCTTCATACTTCGATCCGCTCAAATATTGGCAAGGCCCGTCTTGGGTTAATACTAACTGGCTAATAATCGACGGCCTGCGGCGTTATGGCTTCAACAATGAAGCTGAGAATTTGCTAAGAAAGACCTTAGAGCTCGTGGCAAAAAGCGGCATGTGGGAGTATTTTAGCCCTATCAATGCCGAGCCGGCCGGCGCGCCGAACTTTTCCTGGACCGCCGCCCTCATCATCGACTTTCTCCAATCATAAAGTTGTTAAGCGAGCCCCTAATTTTTTCAGGCATCTGGCGAGGCCTGATTAGACGTTGTCAAAACAAAGCGGGCTTGGCTGGTTTCGGCTGTTTGACGATGTAAAGTTGCCAGTGGCAAGTTTACGAGGAGTTCCGAAGGCAAGCTTTGGCTTTGAGCAACAGCTACTCACGACGAGACAGCATCTGAAAAAATTAGGGACGAGCGTTATTCTTCGTCTAGGTTGGGGCGGTCGAGGAGCATTGGTTCAACGCTAGGGCTGGTTTCGGCGATTTTAACTACATCCTTGTCTATCTTCCCCAGTTCTTTGTAAGTTACGTTAAAATGCCCGACTGTCGTACCAAGAGAATTGCCGAGCTTTTGCATATAACCGTTATGGGCGACGAGGTGCCGGCTTAGTTGCTCAATGTTCTTACGAATTTTTTCGGTATCTTTATGAATATCTATAGAGCGCAGACCCTGGACGATAATCTGCAGCATGGCACTCAGTGTGCTGGGACCGACGATAGTAACTTTTTTGTCCTTGGCCGCATATTGCATCAGGTTGCGCCCGGAAACTCCGGCTGCGCCGACTTTGTTGGCCAAAAGATCATAATAAATCGCCTCACTGGGTATAAACATCAGCGCCTGGTCCAGCGTACCTTTGGCTGGTTTTATATACTTGGCCGTTTCATCAATCCGCCGCTTTAAGTCTTCCTTAAAAGCCCGTTCCAACACGACTCGTTCTTCCGGTTTGGCGTCAAGCAGGCGGTTGTAGTTTTCCAGGCTAAATTTACTATCTATTGGCAACAGTTTGTCGTCTAATTTGATTACCGCGTCTACTGTCACGCCTTCGCCCATTTTGTACTGCAGCTCGTAAGTTCCCGGCGGCAACAGGTTTTTAAGAATTTGGTCCAAGTAATATTCCCCCAGCACGCCGCGCTGCTTGGGGTTTTGAAGGACATTTTGTAGGGATTTTAATTCGGAAGCAATATCGCCGACATTTTTATTTGTTTTATCCAGTTCGGTCAGCTTTTGGGTAACATCGGTGATAATCTTGGCGCTGGCTTGGAATTGGGCGGTCATCTGTTTATTGCTTTGGCCCAGCTGCTCGGTCAGCTGTTTTTGCAGCCCTTCTTTTAGTTGGGTAACATTTTCGCTAATTTGAGTCAGATCAGCCTTGAGCAGCAGGTGGGCATCGGTAGTTTTAGGTTTTCGGTTTTGCCATACAATAATAGCCGCCAGGGCCACAACCAGAACACCTGAAATTATTACTGCCACCAGCATATTTATATTGTACCCTTAAACAATTCTTGGCTTAAATGCCCTTATCGCGTTGATACAAAACTGCAATTCTCTGCTCTAATAATGGAGCTTGATCTTCTAGCCGGGGGTCATCTTCAAAAAGCAACGCGCGAGCGGATTTATATTTGCTTCGGGCGTAGTCAGCATGATCTGGTTTTAGGCGAGCCAATCGAAACTCATTAGCGTTATCTAAATTGTCAGCTAATTTAACTATCTTTGCCATATGGTTGGTTTTTGCCCTTCTTATTCTATCATCGTAACTCTCACCTTCGGTCTCGGTAAGGGCAAGCACAGCTTCGATCACTTGCTCCGAACATCCTAATTGCCTCAACTGTTCCTCTGTCAACTTAGTATCCTCTAGCGTATCGTGTAAAACACCTACCATTTGGATATCCTCTCCATATGGTTCGAGCGCTTCCATAACTCGTAATGGATGTTCGATGTAAGGACTCAGTCCGCTCTTGCTCATCTGCACTGAATGAAGCTTCTTGGCCAGCTCTATAGCAGAGCCAAGGTTAAATTTTGGCCTTGGCTGCTCGACTTCCTCCCCAGCAATCATCTTTTAATTATAACCTTAGGCTAATCGGGTGACGAGGAACATAAGGGCGGCGCCTAGCACAGTTAGACCGATAGTCCACCTTGAGGATTTTTCACTGTGTGCCTGGGGCAAAATGTCGCTAGCGCCGATGTAGAGCAAGAAGCCGGCAAAAAAGCCTAAATAAATAGCCAGGATAGCTTCTGATAAGCTAAACAAAAGTGAGGTCAAACCGCCAACAATTGGCATAGCGGCGGCAATCAGCAGCATCATCTTGGCCCGACCGGGTTTATTCTGGTGGTAAAGCATGACATTGGTGGTATTAAATCCATCGGCAAACCGGTGGCCAATAACCGCAATGGCTACCGCCAGCCCAACCGCGCTGCTGATTTGGAAGGCCAGGCCAATGCTCAGCCCGTCCAAGAAACTATGTCCAGACAGCGCCACTGCCCCAGCTACACCAACATAAGGGTGTTGGTGCGGACCGTACTTGGCTTCTTGGGCATGATGGATAAGGATGCTTTTTTCAATGATATGAAAAAGTAAAAAGCCGATAACGAGGGTTATCATTGGCCAGATTGGCTCAAGTGCTTGGGTTTGGGCTATTTCAAATATCTCCGGCAGCAGGTCAAAGGCCACCAGGCCCAAAATTAAACCTGCCGTAAAGCCTAGAGCCAAGTTCAGTTTTTGGCGGCTGCGAAAAGCTAGCCAGCCTCCCAGTAGCGCGGCGATCGAAGCGCAAACCGTTAACAAAAACACAGTCATACTAAAAATCTTAGTCAGCCAATCAAGTCTTTGCAAATTTGTCGCAATTTTGGCAAAATTAGACCAATGCACTACGAGAACTTGAAGGCCATACTAAAAAGGGACGGTTCAAGCCTAACCAAACCACGCAAAATTGTTTTTGACCTTTTGCTGGACCAGGAACCGCAGAGCATGCAAGTCCTTGCCCGCCGCGCCGAAGATAAAGTTAACCGGGCGACTGTTTACCGGACAATCGAACTATTTGAGCGTCTTGGCATAGTCCATCGCCTAAATATCGGTTGGAAATACAAGATTGAACTTTCTGACATCTTTGCCGAACATCACCACCATTTTTATTGCACAAATTGTGGCGCGGCCACTGCTATCACTTCTAACGCCATGCTGGAGACTATGATTGACTCACTAGCCAGCAAAGAAGGCCTCAATCCCAGGGGTCATCAATTAGAAATATATGGACTTTGCAGCCGCTGCAACGCTCGCTAGACACTAGGCCGCTACTGAAGCTTTGATTTTCTTGTTTTGCAAAACAATTAAAGCCACTACCATGGCTGCCAGCGCAAACCCAAGACCAATGTAAAAACCGCTATGAAAACCGTCCACCCGAGCCTGCGGAACAGTTGCTCCGGTAGATATGGCTTGCTTGGTGGTCGAGGCGGCGACAGCTGAAAGAACCGCCAGGCCAATGGCACCGCCGACTTGCTGGGCTGTATTAAGCACCCCCGAAACTAAACCGGAAAACTGACGAGCTACGCCGGACGTAGCAGCCAGTGTTAAGGGTACGAAAGACAGTCCCATACCGACCGCCGAAACGATTAACCCCGGCGCGACATTGTGCCAATAATCGCCGCCAACCTGCAGTACTTGGGCATTAATAAACAAACCGCTAGCCAATATGATTGGTCCGATAATCAGCAGCGGCTTATAGCCTATTTTAGATACCAGCTGGGAAGAAATAGCCGCGCTAATAGCAATTACAAACGGCACTATCAAAAAGCTAACACCCGCCTTAATCGGCGAATAGCCTAAAATCGTCTGGATATACAGGGTCATAAAGAAAAAGGTTGCGAACATACTGGCAGCGATGATTAAAGCAATTGAGTTGCCGCCGGAAACGTTGCGGTCCTTAAACAGCGCCAGCGGCAGCATTGGATGGTCGGACTTTAATTCGTCGCGTAAAAAAATAAACCCTAAAACCGCACTCAGAGCCAAGAAGCCAAGCACAACCGGCGAACCCCAGCCGTTAACCGGAGCCCTGGAGAGGGCAAATACCAGCGCCATCAGTCCGCCAGTGGCCGTCAGCGCCCCAAATTGATCAAGTTTAATTTTCCTCTTCGCTGCACCAACATGGTGCGGCAGTAATCTTAGCGCAGCCAGGACCACCAGTATGCCAACCGGCACGTTTACAAAGAAATTCCAGCGCCAGCCAAGATATTCTGTCAATATGCCTCCCAAGAGTACACCGACCGCCGCACCGCTGGCAGTGACAGCCGACCAAACGCCTAAGGCTTTATTGCGCTCTTTGCCCTCACTAAATTCAGTCAAAACAATAGACAGTGCAGTGGGCGTCATGAAAGCGGCCGCCAGACCTTGCAGGCCTCGGAAAATTATTAGCCAAAGTTCGGATTGCGCCAAACCGCAAAGCAGTGAGGCCGCCGCAAAAAAACTAACCGACAACATAAATATTTTGCGCCGGCCAAATAAGTCAGCCATCCGACCGCCAAGCAGTAAAAAACCGCCAAAGGTTATGGAATAGGCTGTTATTACCCACTGCAGGTTGTTGGGGGCAAAGTTTAATTCGCGGGCCAGGCTTGGCAACGCTACATTGACTATTGTTACGTCTAATACGACCATGAAAAAAGACAATGCCAACAACGCTAAAATCACCCACTTGTTTTGCGAATGCTTTGATAATGTTTTTTTACGCGCCATTTAACCCCTGCCTAGTTTGGCCTAGATGCAATTCCATCAAGTATAGCGACGTTTAGTTTTTTTGCAAAAGTAAAAAATACTTAACCTGTTAAGTAATTTATACTTTTCTTTCCTGAGGTCCGACTTTGGAAAAAGACAGGTAAATCTTAGTAGTTATAACTTGCAAAACTCTTTGTTTTTTCCAAGGTCGGACCTCCCAATAATCAATGCTTTGGGATAAACTAAGGCTAAATGGCGACTAAAAAAAAGAGGGTGCTAATTTTAGGGGGTGGATTCGGTGGTATAAAAGTGGCCCTGGAGCTGGCTGGACACCCTGATTATGAGATAACGCTTGTTTCTGACCAGGACAACTTCCGTTACTACCCTCAGCTTTACCATGCCGCCACCGGCGGCAGCCGCTATGCCTCAGAGATTCCGCTTCAAGAAATTTTTGCCGGCAAAGACATCCGCTTGGTCAAAGGCAGCGTCAAAAGGCTTGATCGCCAGACCAAGGCTATCGAATGCCGCGCCGGCAAAAAGTATAAATTTGACAGTTTGGTTGTAGCACTTGGCGTAACTACTAATTTCTTCGGCATAAAAGGCCTGGCGCAAAACGCCTACGGTATCAAAACGCTTGATGAAGCCAAACGCCTGCGGGCACACTTGCATAAACTAATAGCCGACGAAGGCCAGCCCGACCTTAATTATATTATTATTGGCGGCGGATCAACGGGCGTAGAACTGGCGGGAGCATTACCCGCTTACCTACAACTTATTATGAAAAATCACGACATAAAGGATAAATCACTGCACATTGAACTAGTCGAAGCTGAAAAAAGAGTTCTGCCAAAGCTGCCGAGGAGCTATTCCCAAGCCGCCCAGAAACGCCTGCGCCGTCTAGGTGTAACCCTGCATCTCGGACAAAAAGTGGAGGCCGAAACGGCTGATGCCTTGCGCGTTAACGGACGTAATATTAAAAGCCACACTGTGGTTTGGACAGCTGGCGTCACCAACCACTCATTTTTTAAAGATAACGAATTTCATCTAACCTCGCAGGGCAAAGCCATTGTCGACCAATACCTCCAAGCTGAGCCAGACATTTACGTAATTGGCGATAACGCTGACACCAAATATTCCGGTATGGCCCAAACAGCGTTATATGATGGCAAGTTTGTTGCTGGGCATTTGAAAGCTGCGGCAGAAGGCAAAAAAATTAGACCGTACAAGGCCAAGAAGCCGGTCTACATCACACCGGTTGGGCCGCACTGGGCGGCGGTCCTTTGGGGTAAAACCCATATTTATGGCTTCCTGGGCTGGATTTTACGCAGCGCCGCCGATTTTATTGCCTACCACGACCTACAACCCTGGTGGAAAGCTAGTAAACGCTGGCGCACAACCTTCGATACTGAGGAGGATTGTCCAATCTGCTCAGGCAAGCGTTAATTTTTTTATTTTGGCTCTTCAGAAGTAGCCGGTCGGGGAGCTTTTTTGTAGGCAAGGTGCCGCTTTAGTCCGTCAAGTCGGTCAATATGCGGCAGAAAACTGTTGAGCAAAGTTGAAAATTGCCGGTTAGGCACAACAATTCGGCCAAGTTTATTTTTACTCTGTAAGTATTCATAAAGCCCGTAAAAATCGCCGTCGCCGGAAACGACTATGGCTTTTTCGTAATTAGGGTATTCAATCATGGTGTGCAGTACCAAGTCGGCGTCGATATTACCCTTCACTGTCCCCTCTTTATGCTCGACAAGGGGTTTTAAAACCAGATTGTACCCCATTGACTGCAAATTAGCATAAAGGTCAGCTTGATCTTCTACCATTCCCAGGAAAAAGTAGGCTTTGGTGACGTTGTATTTACGCTGCAAATGGTAGTGGAACTTGCGAAAATCCAGGTTCCACCCCAGTTTTTTAATGCCCATATTAAGGTTCTGCCCATCAATAAACGCAAAGTTCCCGCGCTTCTTTGTTTTTCCTAGTTCACTCATCCCATTAGAGCCCTAACAGACATAGTTTAATGATAGACGATATTTGAGTGATAAACATTACTTACTTTCAACCGTTCGCCCTCAGAGCCTCTAACGGGATTCATAAAAGTTTTCCTAATTTTACCACAATCCTTACAGGGGTTGTAGGGTTATAGGGTCGTAGGGTTGTAGGGTTTTTAACACGCACCGGCGACTATCCCATCATAGCAAGTATTGTTTAGCAGTCTTCAGCGCCGAATGTCGTCCAACAGGTATCTGGCTGTTTGTTATTGTTGTTTACCGAATCAATTGCACCCTTGATGAGTATTGCCGCTATGATTACCACCAATATGCCTATTAATAATTGCCTAGCCGTTACTGGTCTATCCATTGAGTAGTTTCTCGCTCACCCTTTTATTATATGCCAGATAAATACTACTGCGCCCGTAAATAACCCGCCAGCAAGAAATGAGTATTTATCAAGTATCACTTGGATAATCCCAAAAGGTGGAAAGCTTATAAAAGTCATGCCCTTTTCAGTAACACGAAGTGTTTTATCTGAGTCTGCAATTAAGAAGCTAGCCTCAATACACCACGAAGCTATATCATCAGCTCTACGCTCGGACACCCATCTCCTATTTTTTGCATAGTCTTTTAATAGAGGAATTATTTGAGGGGATAGTCTTCCTATTTCACCTTTGGGGTGTTCTTTACCAGATTTTTCAAAGATTTTCTCGGCCTTACGAGTGTCTTTAAAAACATACCTAGTGAACCTGTACATGCTAATGATGTAGGTCATACGCTGAATTATACCCCCAACAAGGGGAAGTCTACTTGCTGTCATGGGATAGTCTCGCTCGACTTTCTCATATTCAGTAGCTGTTAAGCGAGCCCCAATCCTTTTAGAACATCTAACGAACGGCAACTGGTAATAGAGCGAACATATTGCCGTAAGCAGTCTTGGTCTGCTAAGTGCAGCCCGAGTATATTATCGCTTATTGGCGAAATGTACCCGGCGCGAAGCGGGCTGCTCTAGGCAATGTGTGAGCGTATCTTACCAACCGCCGCCCCCGCCGCCTCCGCCACCACCGCCAGCCCCGCCCGAAAACCCGCTACCGCTCGAACTCGATGGTGCAGTGAACACCTGGCCGCTAGACTTGCTAAAGTCGCCCAGCGAGCTGCTAAGGTAGCCGATATTAAATCCTGTCCAATTGCCGTGGTACCAATCCGGCGGTTGAGTATACAAATCTTTGAACTGCTTAGCCCAATCTTTTTCCAGTCCAAATAGCATGGCATAAGGCAGAAGTTTTTCGAACAACTTTACTTTCGCCGTGGCGGTTTTGGGGTTGAACGCGTCTTGCTCGGCTATTTTTTCCGCTCCCTCCGGGCTTTGCAAATACTTCAAACGGTCGGCTTCGGCCATTTTGATATAGTCTTTAAGCCCGAGCAAAGTATCATTGGTCTGTACACCAATTAGCGTCCGGGCCGGCATAATAAAAGCGAAGGCAAACATCAGCAGCGAAGCGAAAATTAATCCCCCGCCAAGACCGATTAGCGCAAAAGAGGCCAACACAGCACCAAGGAAGACTGTGCCGATGCCGACCAAAAGCGGCGCGACAGCCCAAAGCATATAGCCGGCCTTGACTTTTTTGGGATCTTTTATGAAGTAGCCCTGCGCGGCCAACCTGGCCGATAACTTATCTTCAATCGCCTTCATTCCCGTGTAAATATCATTAGTCGCCCGCTTAAAATCAGACAGCTTGACTCTTTTGTTAAGCGGCAAATCATCGCCAAATACCAGCTTGAGGCCGTCGGCCACTTCCTGGCTGATTTCTTCGGGTTTTTTAATCAGCTCAAGTTCATAGTCTTTAGAACCGAACAAGCCCTTTTTTGGTATTTCATACACATTTACATAACGGGCGATCGCCATTTCTATCAGCATAGCGCTGAAGGCTTGACTGCTTAGCGTCTGACTCAATATAAAATCGGACGCCAGGACCTCAAAATCTTTGGGCGGTTCGTATTCGGGCACTATGATACCCCGGCCTTTGGGGTCATCGCCAAAACTCCGCCAGCGCCGCAACATCAGGCCGAAAGTCAGAAGTGGCGGTATGGCAACACCAGCGGCCGCCCCAGCAATTTGCAGTTTTTGCATCAACTGCTCACGGGCAATTTCCGGTCCGGGCACAAATGTGCCTTTATTAAAAGCTAAAACCAGCGTTTGGGTCTGGTAAGGCGGTAGGGCCGAGGCAGCCGAAGTCACCACTACCTCATCATTTTTTTGCACACGGTCGATTTCGCACCTTATAGTGCTGCTGCCGTAAACACCGGCATAACAAGCTTGTCTATCCTGCAGACCGTCCTTCAAATCATTAGGAATGTGGATGCGGGCAGTAACCGCAGCGAAAACCTGCGGCCACTGGTCGCCGTTTATGTCCCAATAGAACTCATCTTGGGCGGGTTGATAATTGATGACGTTGCGCATTTCATATTTGATTTTGTATGTTCTTACTCCGTGCACATATTTATCAGCATCGCCGATTTTCAGGACCCTATTATCATTTTGGCGGCTGGCAGAGTATTTGTATGGTTGCCCATTTTCATCTGTTATGGCAAGAACCTTTAGGCTTAACGTATGGTTTTGATAACGCTCGGGGATGGCCCGCAGTATGCCGTGGTTTTGGTCAAAGTCCGGGAAACGGGCAACCAGTGTTTCCTCGACGCGCATAAGCGGCGTTTTTTGACTGTCGCGACTCAAATAATAGTCAGCGTCAAAACTATCAAAAGAAAAATTTTGGGTGTCCAGCGCCGAAATTTTGGCCGGTTGTACGAAAGTCCCGGCAGCGAATAGAACAATTAGCAGGCGCGCCCAAGTTTTAATCATATTTAAATTGTACGCTTTTTATAAGCAGTTTTTCAGCTAGAAACTGGCCAAGTCTTTATCCAGCTGGGCAGTATCACTAACAGTGTCTATTTGGGTCTGGTCAAGAGTTTGGGCGGCTTTGTCTAAGTCGCCAACGCTAGTTATATCGGGCGCCAAAGGCACGACCTTAACCGTTTGGGCGGCAGGGGCTGAGGAACTATCCTTTTGGTTTAGACGATAAATATTCCAACCAGCTAAAGCAACTATCGCGACCACGCCTACGATCACTATTGCTTCGAAAAGCGCGAATCCTCTTTGGCCTACCCGTTTCATTTTAATCCTCTCCCTCCGTGCTTTGGACGGATTTAACCCCGACAATGAGGTTCTTAACAGCTGTTTTGAATTCTTTAAGGGCACTGTTCATAGCCTTAACATCGGTTTTAAACTCGCTGGCTGCGCCTTTTGGGTCATCGCCCTCGCAGTCAAATGTCACACTGCTGGATATAACCGCGTCAACGACTGCTTGGGCCGTAGCTTTTTTGGCGTCAACAGCCGCAACTAATTCGTCGTAATTAGACAGTACTTTGCCCTTTGATAGATAGAACGTTTTGGTCCTGTCAGCGATTGTGCTGAAAAGGTCTATTTTTTTCTGCCCGCGCTCCGCGATGGCATCCATGTGATTGTTTATCTTGTCCTCATGTTCTTGGCATATTCTGAGTTTGTTTTCTTCCAGCCTATCTTTAGCTACTTCTAAATTATTTTTGGCGGCTTCGCGTTTGGCTTCAAATTCTTGTTTGGCGGCTTCGCGTTTGGCTTCAAATTCTTGTTTGGCGGCTTCGCGTTTTTTTTCAAATTCTTGTTTGGCGGCTTCAAGTTTAGCTTCAGCTGCCTTTTTAGCGGTTTCGCTCTGTTGATTATCGTCACTGCTACCCGATTCGGCCAAAGCCGGCACCGCTGCAAGCGCCAAAGATCCGAAAAGTATTAACAAAATACTTTTTACTGTTAATGCCTTCTTTATTTTGCGCATAATAACTTATTGACAATTTTATGCTTAAGCTTATAAATAGTCAACCGGCTGGTATCAAGCAGAAACTACTTGTTCCCATGGCAAGCCTGGCTTGCCAAAGTGTCCGTACGCGGCGGTTTGCGAGTAAATTGGGCGGCGCAGATCTAGCCTTTCGATAATTCCTCTGACCGAGGTGTCTATTAGCTTGTCCTTAAAGTCTTTTAGTTCCCTCTCGCTGACTTTGGCTGTGTCAAAAGTATCAATCGTCTGCATTAGCGGCTCGGGTTTGCCGATAACATATGCCAGCCCGACCTCGCATTTGGTCGCCAAGCCGGCGGCAACGATGTTTTTGGCGATGAAGCGGGCAGCGTAGGCGCCGCTGCGGTCTACCTTACTGGGGTCCTTACCAGAAAAACAGCCGCCGCCAACACGGGCATAGCCGCCGTAAGTATCAATGACAATCTTGCGACCGGTTAGCCCGGCGTCACTTTCGGGGCCAGGTATGTGCCACAAGCCGGTACCATTGACCGTGATATCTTGGTCGCCGGGCAGTTTAAACTTATAATTTTCCAGTACTGGAGCAAAGATTAGTTTAATGACGTCCTGCCTGACTTGTTTCGGATCGGTTTGTTCATCGTGGGCGACGGCAGCGACCAATTTTTCGATCGCCGCTGGCTTGTCATTCTGATAACGGACTGTCACTTGGGTCTTGCCGTCCGGACGGAGCCATTTTATCTCCTTTTTTTCGCGGGCTTCGTCTATGCGGCGGGCAAGGGCGTGAGCCAGTATGATAGGCAGCGGCATTAACTCTGGTGTTTCGTTACAAGCAAAGCCGAACATCATTCCTTGGTCGCCAGCGCCATCATGGTTTACGCCCATAGCGATTTCTGGCGACTGCTCATGGATATCATTGTTAAACGACGACTCTTGGCTGAAGCCCCAGGCTGGTACGCTGTAGCCAAGGTCTTTGACTTTTTGCCTGGCAATAGCTTCATAGTCGAGTTTGGCCTTTGTCTTGATTTCTCCGAATAGCGCTATTTGATTAGCGCCAGCAACGGTTTCTATGCCCGTCCGGCTAGATGGGTCTTGGGACAGCGCCGCATCGACAATGGCGTCGCTGATGGCGTCGCAAATTTTATCGGGATGGCCGGCGCACACCGACTCGCTGGTAAAAAGCCTGGTTTTGGGCACGCTCATACTCTATTCAAAAAAATCTTTATTAGCAAGTTCGGGCGGCCCCAGAACCAAAAACTTGAAGCTCCATAATCTGGTTGCAGACTACTTCGCTCAGGTTTTGGTACGGGGCAAGCAAGGTTATTGAAATAGGTTCAGATCCTTAATTTCATCAGGCAAAAATCCCTTACTGTGTTTGAAGCCAGCCTGCCATTGGTAACTTTTCCCGTAACCAAGGTCATTCATCAGCTTTGTCGGTGCGTTGCGCAGGTGCAGCGGCACCGGCAGGTCCGGGTGTTCGCGGGCAGCCAACAGTGCTCTTTTCATAACGTCCGTTACTTCCCTCGACTTAGGCGCCTTGGACATTATCGTAGCACAGTGGAACAGGTTAAATTGACACTCCGGCATACCAATGCGCTCTACTGCTTGGAATGTTGATACAGCTAAATTCAATGCCGCCGGTGCGGCCATACCGATGTCTTCACTGGCAAAAATTACCATTCGGCGCGCGATAAATTTTGGATCCTCGCCGGCTTGAAGCATCCGCGCCATATAATAAAGCGCAGCTGTGGCGTGACCGGCGCGCATGGACTTTATGAAGGCGCTGATAATGTTGTAGTGGTTCTCACCAAGTTTATCGTAGCCAGGAATTTTAGCTTGCGCCGCAGTTTCAACTACTTGTCGTGTAATTTTGCCTTTGCTCAACTGCTCCGCCATTTCCAGAGTATTTAGGGCAATCCGTGCGTCGCCGCCGGACAGTTCGGCAATCTGTTCGATGGATTCTTTGGGTAAGCGCTTAGCTGTTAATTTCTCGGCCCTAGCCACTCGCTTGATGATTTCGATAATTTCATCCTTGGATAACGGGTCTAGCACAATCACCCGACTACGGCTTAATAGCGGATTGATAACTTCAAAAGAAGGATTTTCGGTTGTGGCGCCGATAAGAGTCACCAGGCCGGATTCAACGTGCGGCAGAAAGGCATCTTGCTGGGCTTTGTTGAATCTGTGAATTTCGTCGACGAACAACACTGTTGCTTGTGAGCCACGGGTAGTATCTCCTTGCTGGTTTCTTCTAGCCCGCTCGACCACTTCAGTAACGTCGGCTTTGCCGGCCATAACAGCCGACATTTCCACAAAATCGGCTTTCATTTCATTGGCTATAATTCGGGCCAAAGTAGTCTTGCCGCTGCCTGGAGGTCCCCAAAAAATCAGCGAAAAAGGCTTGCCAGTTTTTACTAACCTCTGCAACAGCTTACCTTTACCTAGCACATGGGCCTGGCCTACTACCTCACTTAAGCTTTGCGGCCGCATTCTGTCGGCCAACGGCGCCGTCTCCATATTTACATTATACCCCTGTTAGTCACTGTAGCCTCCGCCTGGGCCTTTTTATGCTCCTAAAATACTTAACAAGTCAAGTATTACTAAATTACCCGATCGAGTAACTTAGTAATAGCTCTTTCTCCTATACTTGTATTCTGTTGAAGCGGTTGACGGCAAAGAATACACAGATGACTAACACCGCCGCAATGACAATTAAATCGGTCGGCAGACTAAAGTGCCCTCCCCCAATCATGGTGTGCCGCAATGCATCAACACCATAACTTAGAGGGTTTATAGAAGCTAAAATCCTCAACACGTCCGGCACGTTGGTTAGAGGATAGAGTGCGCTGGAAAGAAAGAATAGTGGAAAAATCAAGAAATTGTTGATGGCCTGGAAGCCCTGGAAATCTTCGACCATGCTGGCCAGCCCCGCGCCAAAGCTGGCTAAAGTTAAAGCCAGGGCCATAACGATCAGCAGCGCCAGAGGCAGCAGCACCCAGTTCTGGGGCCGGAAACCAAAAGCGACGGCCACGATAAAAACCACAAGAGCTTGAATTATTGAAATAGTTGTCCCGCCCAAAGCGTTTCCCAGCAAAACTTTCACTCTTGGGACGGGTGCGACCAGCATTTCTTTCAAAAACCCAAAACGCTTATCGAAAAGAATCTGAATACCCCAAAAAACGCCGGAAAATAGTAGAGTCTGCAAAATAATGCCAGGCACCAAAAACTGCAAATAATCCCCTTGCCCGGCCCGCTCAAAAACGGCACCAAGCCCATAACCGAGCGCCAGTAGGAACAAAATAGGCTGACCAATGCTGCCGAAAATGCGGGAACGGGTGCGTAAATACCGCTTCATCTGCCGCCACCAAAGGATGTAAATAGCGTTCATCGTAGTCTTCGGTTTAACAGGGCGCCGCGGACATTCAGGCCGCTAAAATCTTCGCTTACCTCATCTCGGATACCTTCGCCTGTCAGCTTCAAATAGGCCTGTTCGAGAGTTTTGGTTTTGGTCTTTTCGGTCAATTGCTTGGTCGTGCCTTCGGCGACAATCTTACCGTGATCGATAATGGCGATACGTTCCGCTATCTGCTCGGCTTCGTCTAAGTAATGGGTAGTAAAGAAAATGGTCATTCCTTCATTTTTGCTGAGTTTTCTAACATAGTCCCACAGCACATTACGAGTTTGGGTGTCGAGCCCAAGCGTTGGCTCATCCAGGAATAAAATCTTAGGATGATGCAGTAAACCGCGGGCGATTTCCAGCCGCCGGCGCATGCCACCTGAAAAAGTACGCACCAGCGAATCGCGGCGTTCCCAAAGATCAACTAATTTCATTAGATCTTCAATTCGTTTTTTATGCCCCGCTTTAGGCACGCCGTATAAAACGCAGTGAAATAACATATTTTCATAGGCCGTCAGTTCTTCTTCTAATGCTGGATCTTGAAAGACAATACCGAATGATTTGCGGGCACTGGCTTGGTCTTTTGTTACGTCGTGGCCATTAAGTAATAGCTGGCCGCTGGTCGGCCGCAGCATGGTGGTCAACATTTTGATGGTGGTGCTTTTGCCAGCGCCATTGGGACCAAGAAATGCAAAAATTTCACCCGGCATAACCCCAAAATTGACATGGTCAACCGCTTTGATATCTCCGAACGTCTTAACCACATCCCGCGCCTCAACCGCATACTTTGAACTCATACGAATATTTATTATACAAGACCGTAGTCCATTCACCGTTCACCGTTATCCGTGCGTTATCCGTTTACAGTTATCCATGAAGCTCAATGGTTAATGCCTGCCCTCCGTAACCTTGGTGAAGGAGGGGCTAATGGTAAATGTATGGTAAAGGGTAAATGGCCAATGGTTAATGGCCGATAATATCGGCGATGGGGCTACCAGGCTTATATGTTTTTAGGTCGTCGGCGTTCAGTGCCCAGCACTCCAGCACCGGCTGGAGGATTTGCCAACTGGCCAGCACCTCTTCACTGCTGGCAAACAAGCTGTGGTTGCCGCGCATGGCATCAACTATAACCATTTCATAAGCATCGGGTAAGCGCCCAGGAAAGTGCTGATCATAATCAAAACTCCACTTGAGTTTTTGCAGTTTCCGTTCGTAGCCTGGCTCTTTGGCCCACAGGTCTAACTCAATGCCTTCGTCTGGTTGGATTTTAAAAGCTAATTCGTTGGCGGCCGATGCCGAAGTCTTTTTGAAATTGACTCTAATCTCTGTTAATTTCCGATCCAAATTCTTGCCAGTCATAAGCCTTACTGGCACGCCTTGCCATCGAGGATCGGTGGACTGAAACTTTAGGGACACGAAAGTTTCCACGGCGCTGCCGGGATTACTGACTTCAGCTTGATAGCCTTCATATTGCGCCCGCTGGACAACTTCTGTGCATTTGTCTTTGGATATTGGTGCAATAGCCTGAAGGGCGGCCAGGCGGCGGCGGGGAATTTCATCAAAATCAAAAATGTCACTGCACGGTTCCATCAAGACAAGCGCGGTTAATTGTAATAAGTGACTTTGATAATCACGCAGTGCGCCTGTGCTCTCATAAAAATGGGCGCGGCCTTCAATGCCAATTTTTTCGCTAGCTATAATTTCTACGCTTTCTATAAACTGGTTGTTCCAGATGTCGCGGAAAATCGTGTTGCTGCCTAAAAAAACGGTGATATTTTGAGCCATTTCTTTGGCCAGGTAATGGTCGATGCGGTAAACTTGGTCCTGCGAAAAATATTTACCGATATGCGCTGCCATCTCCTGGGCCGAGCGCAGGTCATAACCAAAGGGCTTTTCGAGCAGTAACTTTGTGTAAGATTTGCTTAGGCCAGATTTACCCAGCCAGCCAGCGATGGCCTCAGCCGCAGCCGGTGGTACCGATAAGTAAAAAATGACTTGGGGTTGTTGTGAGAATTCCTGGCTTAATTTTTCTAAGCGGCCTTTAAGTTTTTCGTAGTCTGCCCCATCTGATAAGTTCATAGTGAACATCTGGCTATAGTCCTTGAGGTTTTTTTCGCCGGCGCCAAAGACTTCATCAACGCCCACTTGGCGCCGGGAAACCCCTAAAACTTTGAAGTCCTTGCCAATATCGGTGCTTTTACAAATTTCGGACAGGGCTGGCAAGAGGAAGCGGCGCGATAAATCACCGGTGATGCCAAAAATAACTAATATCGTCGGCGGTAATTTTTCCATGTTTATAAGTATACTCGGAGCCAGCGTAAAACCAGCGCTGACCCTTGAATAATAAGGAGTTGGCTGTTATACTGCCACACGAATGAGTTTTAGGGGACGAGAAACGACCGGTCCGCCAGCTGGCGGATATCCAGCCGTTCGCACCGCTATGCCCGGTAGCGAGTCCGCCGAGGCGGATCTACTACCGGGTAGGGGTGGGAGCTAGCAGTGCTAGTTCCGTTTTTTGCCGCCGAAGGAGCCGCGCCGCTAGCGGCCGAAAAGCTTTTTAATATCGGCCCATTTTCTTTTACTAACAGTATGCTGTTCGGCCTGATAACGGTCGTCTTTACACTTACCATTTTTGGCCTGGCCGCCCGCGCCAGCCACACCTGGCCCAAAAGCCGGCTGGCCTTTTATATCGAAAGTTTGGTAGAGCTAGTTTTTAATTTAATGACCGAAAGCTTTGGCGACCGTAAAAAAGCCGCCCGCCATTTTCCGCTGCTGCTAAGCCTTTTTATTTTTATTCTAGCTGCTAATTTAAGCGGTCTGCTGCCGGGCGTCGGCAGTTTGTCGGTCAATGTCAATGGAGAGCATACTTCATTATTTAGAGCCTTCACAACTGATCTCAATTCGACTCTGGCCATGGCTGTTTTGAGCCTGAGTGTCGTGCATATCTATGCCCTCAGGGAGCTTGGTGGTGTCGGCCGGTTCCGGCATTATTTTTCGGGTAATTTACTCAACCCCATGAACATATTAATTGGGATAAATGAGGTCTTTGGCGAAGTGCTGCGGCTGGTAACGCTATCGCTGCGGCTTTTTGGAGTTATTTATGGCGGCGAGGCTTTGCTGCACGCCATTTCGCAGCTGGCTGGCAATTTTGCCTGGGCAGCCTCATTGCCTATCTTTTTTCTGGAAATATTTTTCTCGCTCGTTCAGGCCTATTTGTTTATGATGTTAACAGCCACCTATCTGGTGATGGCGGTGTCGCATGAAGGTGAAACCAAATCGCACTCGCCTCAACCGGCAACAGCGGGAGGGTCATAAAAAATGTTAATTAATAATAACCCACCATCCCGACGATACGTCGGGATTGCGGGCGAAGGGAGTAACTATGGATATAGATCCATCATTAATTAAGGGGCTAACCATCGGCCTGGGCGCCATCGGCCCGGCTATCGGTATCGGCCTGATCGGCGCAGCCGTGGTCAGCGCAGTCGGCCGCAACCCGGAGATCCAAGGTAAAATCCTGTCCACGGCATTCATTATGATCGGCTTGGTCGACGCCGTCTTAGCTTTTGTCCTGCTTATCCTGTTTACCACGTAAGGGGTCCGTAATTGCTTAATATTCCAACACAATTTGCTGAAGTTAGCAGTTCCGAAAGCGGAATTGGGGCTTTTAATATCAATCTTAAGTCCTTTATCTTCCAGTTGATTACCTTCGTGATCGTACTGTTGGTGTTTAAGCGCTGGGTTTTGCCGCCGCTTATTAAGACACTTGAGGACCGCCGTCAAACGCTCGAAAAAAGTTTGATCCAAGCTAAAGAAACAGAGGAGGCGCTGGCGCGGGCCGAGGCCAAAGCCGAAGAAATTATTACCAAAGCCAGGACTCAAGCTGACAACGCCCTGCGTGATGCCAAGAAATCGGCTGAGGGGGTCATTGTTGATGCCGAAACGGCTGCCGCCCAGCGGGCAGCGTTGATTATCAAAGATGCCCAGGCCCAGCTGGCGCAGGAGCGAGCTAAACTGCACGAGGAGCTAAAGGCTGAATTGGCTGAACTCGTAGCCAACGCGACCGAGGTTGTCCTGCGCCAAAAACTCGATGAAAAGAACGACCGTAAACTAATAGAGCAGTCGCTTAGGGAGATAGCATGAGTCTAAGACTATCTCGCCGCGCTCTGGCTCGCTACGCCACTGACCAGTTACTATCTGGTAGTTCGGCCAAGACTATTGCCAAGCATTTAGCGGCTGTTTTGATCGACAGCCGCCGCGAAAAGGACGCTCAGCCGCTGCTGGACGATATTAACTATGAGCTGCAGAGCCGCGGCCAGCTGGCGTCGGCTACGGTAACTACTGCCAGCCAGCTGCCAGCCAGCTTAAAAAACGAGGTTGCCGACCTGGTTAAAAAACTAGCTGGGGTACGGCAAGTTATTGTGGATGAACGAATAGACAAGGCAGTTATTGGTGGCGTTCGGGTGGAAACGGCCGACCGCACATGGGATAAAACAGTCACTGCCCAACTTAATAAACTCAAGGAGATAACATCGTGACTACGTCACTCCATTTATCATTTACCAAATGTTCTCTGTTCAATGTTAAATTAATGTTTAATGTTCAATGTGAATTGATCAATGAGCCGACGCTAGGAGGCGTGTAGTGGCGAAGCTCGATACGCAAGTAAAATCACTAGCCGAAGAAGTCCAAAGTGCTATTGCCAAGCTCAAGCAGCAAGGCCAGGAAAAATCTTCGGGCATTGTTACCCGCGTCGGTGACGGCGTAGCCTGGATCTGGGGCTTGCGCGACGTCGGCTACGCCGAAATGATCGAGATCGAAGGTATAAGCGGCAAAGTCACTGCCTTCGCCCTCAATTTACTAGAGGATGAAATTGGTGCCGTACTGCTGGGCGAAGACGAAGAAGTACGGGCTGGCGCCCGAGTTCGCACCAGCGGCCAAGTTTTGTCTGTGCCCGTCGGACCGGAATTGGTTGGCCGTGTGGTCGACCCCTTGGGCCGTCCGTTAGACGGCAAAGGCGCGATAAAGACCAAGGCTTATGGTGCTGTCGAAAATCCAGCGCCTGGCGTTATAGATCGCAAGAGTGTCCACGAACCTCTATTAACCGGAGTTACAGCCATCGACGCCATGGTACCTATCGGCCGCGGACAGCGTGAGCTGATTATCGGCGACCGCCAGACCGGTAAGACAGCCATTGCCGTCGATACCATGATTAACCAAGCCAAACAAAAAACAGATGTTATCAATATCTATGTGGCTATCGGCCAAAAAAATGCCCGTATTGCCCGCTTGACCGAGCGCCTCAAGCGCGAAGGTGTGATGGACCAAACAATTATTGTCGCTACCAGTGCTTCGGACCCAGCTTCGCTCCAATACTTGGCCCCTTATGCTGGCGCAGCTATTGGCGAATGGTTCCGCAATAATAAGGGGCACGCTTTAATTATTTATGACGATCTTTCCAAACATGCTGTAGCCTATCGGCAAATGTCGCTGCTGCTGCGCCGACCACCCGGCCGCGAAGCTTACCCTGGCGATGTTTTTTATCTACATTCGCGGCTACTGGAACGTGCCGCCAAGCTGTCTGATAAATTAGGCGGCGGCAGTTTAACGGCCCTGCCGATTATCGAAACCCAGGCCGGTGACGTGTCAGCTTATATACCGACCAACGTTATTTCTATCACCGACGGCCAAATATATTTGGAAACTGATCTCTTTTATCAGGGTATTCGTCCGGCCATCTCGGTCGGCTTATCTGTCTCGCGCGTTGGCGGCGCCGCCCAGCCCAAAGCTATCCGTTCGGTGGCCGGCTCGCTGCGCCTTGACCTGGCCCAGTTCCGCGAACTGGCGGCTTTCTCACAATTTTCTAGCGACCTTGACGCCCAAACCCAGGCCCGCCTGGCCCGCGGCCAGCTGCTGACCGAAATTTTAAAACAGCCCCAGTATTCATCGCTGGCTATCTGGCAGCAAGTTGCTGGCATTTTGGCCGCCACCGATGGCGCATTTGATGGCCTGCCAATCGCAAGTGTCAAGCCAGCCCAGATGGCCTTGCTCAGCGCTCTAGCCCAAAAACATCCAAAAGTTGTTACTGAACTTCAGACTGGTGCCGCCCCCAGCGAAAGTGTCAAGAAAACAATTATGGACGTTGCTACGCAAATAGCTAAGCAGTATCACGGAGCGAAGAAGGAGGAAACGAAATGACCCCTTCGCTCCAATCTTCAAACTTCAAACCTCAAACATCAGAAAAATTTCAAATATCAAAGTTCAAACTTTGGTGTTTGGTGTTTGGTGTTTCTTTGATTTTTGATGTTTGGTTATTGAACTTTGCCTCCGGAGGAGGCGTTTGATGGCTCAGACTAAGATAATTCAGCGTCGAATCCGCTCGGTTAAAAATGCCAAGCAGATTACTAAGGCCTTGGAGGTAGTGGCCGCCAGCCGTATGCGCCGGGTGGTTGAGGCCGTAGCGCGCAGCCGAACTTACGGTAACCTGTCAGCCGCAATCATGCGGCGTATTGCCACCAGCTATGAAGCCAAGACACACCCTTACTTTGCACCCAGCAGTGATAAACCTACGCTTTATATAGTTATGACTTCCGACCGCGGCCAGGCCGGAGCTTTCAATTCTAATGTTTTTAACCTGGCACTAGACGATTTTAAAGCGGATAAAGCTCGGCCGCAGGTCTTGGTCTTTGGCCGCAAAGGCGCCCGTTTTTTTGCCCAACTGGCCGGCATTGACCTAGTTGGAGCTTACGAAGACATTGCTGACATACCCGAAGCTAATGTTTTCTCGCCAGTTTTAGATCTTATCGCCGACGCCGTGAATGAAGGCAAAACTGGCACTGTTAAGGTTATTTATACCGAGTTTTTGTCGCCGCTAAGCCAAAGAACCACTTCCTTTCAACTGCTGCCAATAGATGTGCCAACTGAAGCCGAAAACCAGCTGCCCAAAGAAATAGCCTATGAATTCGAGCCGGAAATTGGCGACGTTTTAGATGAAGGCATCAAACTCTATTTTGAAGCCCACCTGATGCAGGCCAAAATTGAAGCGGCCGCCTCTGAGCACGCTATGCGCATGGTCGCCATGGGCAATGCCAACCGTAACGCTTCGGATCTCATCGATGATTTAACATTGGAACTTAATGCTACCCGCCAAGCGGCCATAACACAGGAAATAGCAGAAATAACAGGGGGAGCAGCAGCTATTTCCCAGTAGCAAGCAGCGAGTAGAAAGAAGCAAGGAGAAGGTATGGCAAAAGCAACAAAAACGAAATCTATTTTTAAAAAAGGAACTATCATACAGATTGTTGGCGTGGTAGTTGACGTCGAATTCGAAACTGATCTGCCGGCTATTTACAACGCCCTCACAGTCGAATGGGGTGGTAAGACATTGATACTGGAAGTTGCCCAGCACCTCAGCCAGACTTCTGTGCGCGCTATTGCCCTGGGCCCGACTGATGGTATGACCCGCGGCGTAGCTGTTACCGACGCCGGTGCGCCAATCAGCGTGCCGGTTGGTGACGCCACTTTGGGCCGTATGTTCAACGTCATCGGCCAGCCGATTGATGGCCAGCCGGCGCCAGCCAAAGCAATGCGTGGCCCCATCCACCGCCAGCCGCCAGCTCTCACCGAACAAAGCGGCAAAATTGAAATTTTCGAAACGGGTATCAAGGTCATTGATTTGATCGCGCCGATCGCCAAAGGCGGCAAAGTCGGCATGTTTGGCGGCGCCGGCGTCGGTAAAACAGTCTTTATCGCTGAGCTGATTAATAATATCGCTAAATTTCATAAAGGCCGCAGCGTTTTCGCTGGCGTTGGCGAACGCACCCGCGAAGGCAACGATCTTTACTACGAAATGGAAGAATCTGGCGTTCTAGACAAGACTGCACTGGTTTTTGGCCAAATGAACGAGCCGCCCGGTGCCCGCCTGCGGGTTGGCCTGACCGGCCTGGCCATCGCCGAAAGTTTTCGCGACGATGGCAGTGATGTTTTACTGTTCATCGATAATATTTTCCGCTTCACCCAGGCCGGCAGCGAGGTTTCGGCACTGCTCGGGCGCTTACCTAGCGCCGTTGGCTATCAGCCCAACCTCAGCACCGAAATGGGTATGCTCCAAGAACGTATTACTTCAACTAAATCTGGTTCAATTACCTCTGTTCAGGCCGTCTTTGTGCCGGCTGACGACTTAACCGACCCAGCACCGGCTACAACCTTCGCTCATCTGGACTCGACAGTTGTGCTCAGCCGCGCTCTTACGGAGCTAGGCCTTTACCCGGCTGTCGACCCCTTGGACTCCAGCTCTACCCTGCTCGATCCAGAAATTGTCGGCGAAGAACATTATCAAGTCGCCCGCGAAGTCCAGCGCGTCTTGCAGCGTTACAAAGACCTGCAGGACATCATTGCCATTTTGGGTATGGAGGAACTTTCCGAAGATGATAAACAATTAGTGGGCCGCGCCCGCCGCATCCAGCGCTTTTTGACTCAACCCTTCCACGTCGCCGAAGTTTTTACTAATATCCCGGGCGTTTACGTACCTCTGAGCGAAACTATCCAGGGGTTCAAGGAAATTCTGGAAGGCAATCACGACGACAAAAGTGAGCAGGCCTTTTACATGAAGGGCGGCATTGACCAAGTTAAAGGCCAAAAGAGTAATAAACAGGAAACGGCAAATAACAAGGCGAAGAAATAATGCTTAAGTTTCAATTAGTTTCTATTACGGGCACTAAATATGATGACGAAGCTTATGAGGTTTTGGTGCCTACCCGAGCCGGTGTGGTTAGTATATTTGAACAACACATGCCTATGGTTTCAGCCGCCCAGCCTGGAGTTTTGAGCGTACGCAAAAAAAGCAGCGACCCGGACAGTGCTATGGAGAATTTTGCCATTAACGGCGGCATCGTTGAGGTAGACGGCAAGACTGTGCGCTTCGTGGCTGACGACGTAACAACCACCGACGAAGTTAGCGAACAAGAAGCGGCGGCGGCCCATAAACGAGCCGAGGAGTTAGTCAAAAACGCGCCCAACCAAACGGCTCTTCACGAAGCCCACCGCTTGTTGCATCATAGCAGTGCCCAGCTACAAATCGCCAAACTCAAAAAACGCCACCACAGATAGCTCACCCCTAATTTTCCCGGACGCTGTCTCACCGTGAGTAGTTGCCTGTCAAAAATAAGTTTGGCATTGGAACTCCTCGTGATTTATCCACTGGATAAATCACTTCGTCAGACAGCCAAAACCAGCCAAGCACACTTATTTATTGACAACATCTAATCAGGGCTTCGGCAGATGTCCGGGATAAAACTAGGGGTTCGCTTAGTAATTACTAAATACAAACAAATGCTTGACTAGTCAAGCATTTTTACGGTGGATTGGTTTACTTTTTGCTATGATTGACTTGTGATTGAGCATATCTGGTTTGATTTTGGCGGTACACTTTACAAAGAAACTTCTAAGTTCAATAGCATTCATGACAAGCATCGATATGCGATCTATGCTGGATTAACCAATCAGCCAGATCTCCGTATAGCTAAACGAAACTACGATAAACTTTACAAGAAATATGGCAGTAACTCCGCAACCTTTAGATCACTCGGTGTTCCCTCTGACTACTGGATGAAGGAGTTCGAGAAATTAGATCTAGCCGATTTGCTTAAACCCAACTCTGAAATAATTAATACACTCAGGGTAATTAAAGAGAGGGTACCAATATCTCTTTTTACCAACATTCGACCGGCAAAAATTGAGGATATGCTAGGAAAACTAGAAATACCGGTTGATTATTTTACTCATATGCTAAGTGGCGATGATGTTAAGGAAAGAAAACCACATTTGGAAGGATTTCATAAAATGGTAAGTTTATCTGAACTTCCTGCTGATAAAATCATGTATGTCGGTGATAGGATTGATGTCGATATTAAGCCTGCCAAACAAGTCGGTATGGTAACCTGTCTTGTTTGGTCTACCTCGTCAGTAGCAGATTATTCAGCGCCTTCTTTCGGAGATTTATGGGAAATAGTCCTTAGGGAAAGGTAGCAGTGAGCGGTCCGCTTGCAAAAGCAGAGCTGGATTTATTCCAGCAGCGAACGCCGGAGGAAAACCGTAGGTTGTTTTCTGGAATTATGAAAACGGCCTTTCGTGGTCCGGACTTGTATGTAGCTGGATGTAATATTTATCGCAGCGCCGGATGAAAGACCGCTTCATTTCATCGCCTCCACCCGCTACAGCGGATGATACCCGAAAAACTAATTGAAACGCACTTAGGCCAGATGGTGCTTAATCTTGCGCCAGCGTCTAGCTTGTAACCTGCGGGAACGCTCCTCCCAATGGTCGCTGATGTCTTGAAGATCATCAAAGCTGAGCGAAGATACACTAACGGGGGAACTGATGACCCGGTGTTTACGTAGGTCTCCGGTTCCCTTTACGTGCCACTTCTTCATTACTCACCCCCTAACACTCTTGCTCGACGTACCACAAGCATAATGGAGCGCTTTAAACACGGCTGTAAAGTTTTTATAGCGCGGTGTGTGAAATACCAATCAATGCTAGTGTAAGTTTTCTCACAATCATTACCCATCCAAAGTAATATACTTTCTTGGTTCGTTTAGTTAATTCTCCTTATTGATCCTAGCCCGTGAGACAACAAAAACGGGCTGGTTTTTTAAGTCGCGGGCATCCGAACCAGCCTGTTTGGACTGATAATTTTTCCTAGCTGGTTACGCACAGTAAAATATTTCACTGCGCTAAACAACCTTTTAGGGATAATAGGTAACGAAGAATAACAATTAAGAGGGGTAAATATGCCGAAACGTAAATCAAAATTTTTGGGCCGTCCACGATTTTTTTCGACTACAGATAAGTCTATTGCCCGCCTGCACCGCAACCATAAGGATTTATCAACCAAAATCAATCAGAGCAGGGAGAATGGAGACTCAGCGCAAAAAAATAAATACCGTCAGACTAACAAAAACTCCAGCCATAAGTACTCTACCGAGACGCATTAACCAGCCGGGCATACGAATTTCAGCTAGCTTCGATGCTGTTTAGCTTTTTTTGAAGCTGCCCAAAATTTCTTTATTAATGTAGCGTCACTACGGTCAAGTTGGCGCGAGATGGCCCACATGTCAACCGGTTTGTCGCCTTCGTTGCGGTGCGAGCGCGGGACTTTAGGCGCGACCCGTACCACCGAGCCGGCCGGAACTTTTTTAATATCGTCGCCAAAACGCATAGTCAGCGTGCCTCTGGTAATTATGTATATTTCTTCTAGCTCATCATGGTAGTGACCTGTGCTCTGCTCAAAATCTGAGTGCGGCGGGATACGGATTAACGTCGCTGCCAGCTGCTCGGAACCGAGCGCCTGGGTTAATCTGCGGAATTCCCCGGGCACGTCAGTACCTTCATAATAATCTTTAACATCATCAGCCTTGACAATCGTGAAATTACTCATTTGTTTTAACTATAATACCTGGCTCCCGGACTTGGACTCGAACCAAGATTACCAGATCCAGAGTCTAGCGTCCTACCATTAGACGATCCGGGACTATTTACCCCTGTAATTATACCCAAGCTACCCAGCAACTCCAAAGGCTACTATAATGTGTTCAATGGGAAACATTAACCGGGAATACTTACGGAGCGTTATTTTTGGCATCGAAGACAGTTTGGTTTCTACAACTGGTTTGATAGCTGGTATTAGTATTGGCGCCGAAAGCCGGAGAGTTGTCCTGCTGGGCGGTATCGTAGCGATAATGGTCGAAGCGGTGTCTATGGGCGCCGGTGAGTATTTAAGCGATGATGCAGTTGCAGAGCTAGACAAAATAAAGCGCCATAAAGACAAGCCGATGGTTAGCGGGTTCTTAATGTTTTGCTCCTACCTATTAGCTGGCTTGGTGCCTCTTTTGCCAATTGTTTTCTTTGTCTACCCATCGTCAATTTGGGTCAGCGTGGTTCTGGCGCTGGCCGGCCTATTTTTGCTTGGATTTTTAAAGGGTAAGGTATTAAAGACCAGTCCCTTTAAGGGCGGATTAAAGATATTAATTGTCGGCGGTGTGGCTACTGCTTTTGGCTTACTGGCAGGTTACTTGTTCAAAATTTAGATATGAAAAAAATAGCTAAACTGGTCCGCAAAATAGCTGTCGCCGCCGTTGGCTTTGTGGTTTTGGCCATTGGGCTAATACTTATTCCTTTGCCTGGCCCCGGTATTTTAATAACTTTGGCCGGACTTTTTATTTTATCTTTGGAATTTACCTGGGCCGAGAAACACCTCGATAGAGCCAAAAATGCCGCCAATAAAGTCGTTGAAAAAGCCAAAGCCAAAAACAATAAACCCCCTAAAATACTTGACTAGTTAAGTATTTAACCGTTGAGCGACGACATCCCAATTTACTACTTGCCACCAAGCTTCGACATATTCAGGCCGGCGGTTTTGGTATTTGAGATAATAAGCATGTTCCCAAACATCCAAGCCCAAGACTGGTATCTTACCTTCCATTATCGGACTGTCTTGGTTAGCCGTTGAATAAACTTCGAGCGTATCGCCATCCTGGACCAGCCAGGCCCAACCAGAACCGAAACGGCTGACAGCCGTTTCGGTCATCTTGGCCTTGAATTCGTCTAAACTGCCAAAAGTGGCCTTCAGCGCGTCGGCTAATTTACTATGATGTTCTTTTGTACCCCCAGGCTTCATGCTCTCCCAAAATAGCGTGTGGTTATGATGTCCGCCGCCGTTGTTTTGGACAGCCGTACGGATATCTTCCGGCACGTCTTTTATGCCGTTAAGCAATTCTTCGATAGTTTTAGTCTGCAGATTGGGATATTTTTCCAGTGCCGCGTTCAATTTATCGACATAGCCGGCGTGATGCTTATCGTGGTGGATTTCCATTGTTTTAGCATCAATGTGCGGCTCCAACGCCTCAAACGTATAACCCAAATCCGGCAACTTATACATATTCATTCTCCTAACATCATTATACCCTATGATATCAGCCGCTAAACGACCCAGAATTTCGACGATCGTCGAATTTTTAGGTCATTTTCTAGTACGTACACGTAGTACATAATGCTCTCAAAGTCTCACTTCCGGGTTTGCTGCTGCTGGCGCCATTTGGCGATTTCGGCGTGATGGCCAGACAGGAGAACTTCTGGAACCTTTAGACTTCGGTACTCTTCTGGGCGGGTGTATTGCGGGTACTCAACTATGCCAGCCTCACTAAAACTTTCTTTTTCAGCGCTGGTTTCACCGCCTAAAACGCCCGGAACTAGGCGGGTAACAGCGTCAACTACAACCATGGCCGGCAACTCGCCGCCGGTTAGAACGTAGTTGCCAATAGAAATTTCTTCATCTACAAACTCGACTACTCTTTCGTCATAGCCTTCATAGCGTGCACAGACTAAAATGATATCTTCCAGCTTTGATAATTTACGAGCTTTGGCCTGGTCGAACTTTTTTCCTCTCGGCGTCATCAAAATTACTTTCGACTTTTTTACCCTGAGCTTGTCGAATGGGCGACTTTTGACTTTCGACTCTGCGGCTTTGATTGCCGCCACTAATGGTTCCGGCCGCAATACCATGCCATCACCGCCGCCATAAGGCGTATCATCCACTTGTTTTCTGGGACCTATGCCGAAATCCCGCAGGTTGATGAGCTTATACTCGACCAGTTTTTTGTCCTGCGCCTTCCACAGCATACTGGTATTGAGCACACCCTCAAACATCTCCGGAAAAAGAGTTATAATCTGAATTTTCATATTCTATACTGTTGCTCTGGCATAAATAATGATTACTAACCCAGCCCCCAGTAGGAATAGGCCCATTCCCTCAATGAGGCTTAACCTCTCCTTGAATATAAAATAGCTAAGTATAGTCGACAGAAAGATTGCACCGCCAAAAACTATCGGTGCTACAACGCCAACTTTATTTATTGAATAGCTCTTAGTGAGCGCTAGTGTAAACAGAGCTATCAGGAGTCCAGTTATTACTGCCATTACTACACCGAATTTCTGGCTGCTAAAGGTCTTTTTGCTCAGAACAGGAATAATTACAGCGATTGGAATAACTGCCGAGACAAGATTACTAATAGCAGCTACAAGATTTGTGTTAGCGTGTCGAGACGCGGCGGCCCCAACTAAAATAGCCCCTGTATAAAAAATCAGTGCCAGGAATATATAGATCACTTTTCTAATTGTATCAAGAAAAAATGGGTCCTGGCATCGGTAAAGACAGATGAATCCAGAATTATTCGGGCATGCGGAAGCTACCAAGGTAGCGGATGATGTAAAACAGTCTGTCCTTGGGCGCCACCGGCTGTCTGACGAAAATAGACTGCCAGTGGCAATCTATTGAGAAGTTCCGGTGACAAAGACTGGTTTTATCATCAGACGCGTCGAGTAGCTGGAGCCGCCCGAGAGGTTTTGCATACTTTTGACGGACCAAAAGTATGAATAATTTGTTTCTTTGGAAAAGAAGTGGCTAGTTTTTAGACATCCAGATCGTCTAGATCAGCCAGTTCCTTGCGCGTGCGGCTGATGACATCTGAATGGTCTTCGGTTTTGGCTTCGATTTTCTCAAGATCCTCTTCCTCAGAAACATCAACTTCCGGAGTTGGCTGTGCAGATTCTTCTTTAGGCTCTTTCTTGGTCTCAACCTCTTCTTCATCAGCTAAAACGGTCGTATCATCGGCAGTCGTATCGTCAGCAGTACTGCTAGCGGCAACCGGAGTCTGTTCTTTGCTCTCTGCCCTCTGTTCTTTGTTCTCTGTTCTTTGTTCTCTGCTTTCTGGCGGCGGGCCGGTGTCAATTATTTTCAGGTTGTAGCGGGCGTCGTTTTTAGTGCCCAATGCCCGCAGTAACGTACGGATGCTTTGGGCTGTTGCACCGCGTTTGCCAATCACCCGGCCTAGATCTTCCGGGTTCACGGAAAGTTCTAACAAAACGCCTTTTTCATCGATGCGGCGTTCGATTTTGACTTCGTCTGGATGGCCGACTATGGATTTGATGATATATTCTATGAATTGCTGGTCTATACTAACTGCCACGGTATTTCTCCTACATTGTTAATAATTTGATTATACAACTATTCTGATGGCTGCTCGGGTTCGATTGGGGCTGATTCAGTCGTTTCTTCTTTATTTGGCTCAGCAGCTGCTTCCGGTTCTTTAGCAATAGCCTCCGCTTCAGATTGCTCAGTTTTTTCCTCAGTTGTTGGAGCCGCTTCTTTAGCAGCCGGCTCGGGCCCCCCTGCCGGGCGGGTGCTGCGGCGCTTGTCAGGATTGCGGATTTTACCCGACTTTGGTGCTGAAGCTTTAAACCAAGCTGGCAATTTTATGCCTTCCTTTTGCAATAGTCTTGCCACTCTGTCTGACGGCTGAGCGCCACTGGTTAGATAGGCGCTTATTTTTTCGCCGTCCAAGGCAGCCGTTTTGGTATGCGGGTTATAGCTGCCGACGTAGGCTATCACTCGTCCGCTCGATGGATGAAAGCGGCTGTCTTGAACTATCACCCTAAATTGGGCGTGTCCACTACGGCCCTTCCTTTGCATCCGTATGGTTAGCATGTCCAGGCTATTTTACAGATAAGGGGTAAAAAAATCAATCCTTGTTAGCCGCGCTATTTTTCTTTGGAGTAATTTTTGAGGGCTTGGGTAGCGGCGGTAACTTGGGCGGCTTGCTTGGACGGACCCTCGCCTTGACCTTTCAGCTCGTCATTGACATAAACGCCCACAACAAACTTTTTGTCGTGGTCCGGCCCTTCTTCGCTAGTAACTTTATAGATAGGCGTGAAGCCTTCGCGGCTTTGAACCATTTCTTGCAGGCGTGATTTAGGGTCCAGCCATGAACCGTTTTGCAGTATTTCCGGCAAAGTCGGCAGCAAAGTGCGACTGATAAAATCTTTAGCCGCGTCGTAACCCTGGTCTAAATAAAGAGCGCCGACAACCGCTTCGTAACAATTAGCCAATATTTGTTGGCGGGCCCGTTCGCTACCTCTTTTTTCGCCGCGCGAAAGCCTTAGCAATGCTTCAAAGCCCTCACGGTCAGCAGCTGTGCTGATACTTTCTGTCCGCACTAGTGCACTGCGCCAGTTGGTCAGAACACCTTCCGGCTCTTTGAAGTTGTTATACAGGTGTTGGGTTACTACCAGCTCTAACACCGCATCGCCTAAGAATTCCAGACGCTCGTTATGGTTTTTGGCAGTCGATTTATGTTCGTTTAAGTATGAACGGTGGGTAAAGGCGGTAATCAGTAATTCTAGGTCAGAAAAACCGCCAAAATGCTTACCTGCAAAAGCCCTGTACTTAGTAGTATCCATCAAACGAAGCTCCTTTCAGTCGCAAAAATTAGAAAATAGGAACTAGAAATTAGGAAAATTACTAATTGCTTATTTCTAATTGCTAATTGCTTAATGCGAAGCATTACAGTCCTTGTTTCCTTATCTTCTTTAGTCCTAACAAAATAAGCTTACCTATATCTTCGTACTCTATTTTATCTAGCGCATCGTTCGCCGACATCCAAGCCAGATTGGTCATCCATTTTTCTTTTTTAACGCTATGGCTTTTACCTTTGGCCTGGACTAGAAAAATGTCTGTTGTCATGAGTACTAAGCTGCTGTTTCGGCGGTAGCGGAAGTTGATTTTGCCCAGCCAATCTAGCACTTTCATCTCTTGCAAGCCAGTCTCTTCGCGTATTTCCCGCTCGGCCGCCACGCGCGGTGTTTCGCCCTCTTCGATATGACCTTTAGGTATAGTCCAGCGGTTCTTACTATCTTGTATAAGCAAGATTTCGACGGCCTTTGGCTGATTGGCTACGCGCCGCCGCGTATCAGACGGTGCGGGGCGGCGGAAGATTACACCGCCGGCTGTTGGTTCGCGAACCACTTCATTGATGGCCGGACGTCTAACTAGTCTTCTAAATCCCTGGAAGGGCCTTGGTCTTTTCACACTCGCTCCGCTCGCTCAATAATTAATAAGCAATAATCGGTAAACATTTTACTTACTCTTACTTTTTTGACTTTTCTGTTTTTTGTTTTTTGTTTTTTGCTCTTTGTTTCTAAGGACTGTGCCCAGTACCCCGTTGACGAATTTCGAAGAGTTGTCGCCGCCAAAAGCCTTGGCTAACTCGACTGCCTCGTTAATTGCTACTTTGGGCGGCACATCTTCAGCAAAAATTAGTTCGTAAACACCGATGCGCAATATGATACGATCAACCCTGGCAATCTGTTCTATCGGCCACTCTGGAGCCACCGGGCGGATGATATCGTCAATTGCCTGTTGGTGGTCCGAAACGCCCTTTACCAGCCGCTCGATAAATTGCTTGTCGTCAATCGTCTCCCGGTAACGTTCGATATTACGGGCTAAGACTTCTTTGAGCTTGGCGGCTTTGTCCTCACACTCGCGGCGAAAATCCTCTTCGTAGAGGGTTTGCAGCGCGACTATGCGGCCTAAGTGTCGGTTAGCGCTCACAGTATTTGCTCATTTGTTAAGTTGATCCTTACTTACATTATACCGTACCGGATAGGGATACAGGGTTATAGGGTTGGAGAGTTTGATTTTTTCTTTAGATTTACTCTTACCGGGCTCCTAGCGTTGACACGCTTTGCTAGCTTACTAACTAAATGGCTGCGGCGCATGCCGGTGCGGCGCGAACTAGTTCGTTTCTTGGGTTTTCCCATAAAAATACTCCTTGGGCCAGTTTACTTAGTACCTTGTAGCTTGGGTTCATTTTAGCAAAACGCTGATATTTCGGCAATCGACTTGTATAGTCCTTAAAAGCTTGTATAATTTATGTCTTGTGATGGATCGAAGCCTTGAAGACTTGCTGGAAGGCCCTGACTATACGACTACGTGGTTTGGGAACGGCCGGACTGCCGAACTGCTTGGAAGGGTCAAGCTGGCTGGCGGCTTGGTTTTAATGATGGCCGATGTGGTGATTTTAGAAAAATGTCTGGGTCGCAAGTATGATCCAGTCCATGATGCGCCACACCGAAATCTTGAATACAATCCTTGGGGGGCTAATCCAAATAGCCCAACTTATCCGTACGAACTGGAACTTTCACCTAGAAAATGGGCTAAATAACCAAACTAACCAAGCGGCCGGGAACATAAATTGCTTTTTTAACCTTCTTACCAGCCAGATTTTTTGCGACTTTTTCGTCATTTTTAGCGGCTTTGATGGCTTCTTCTTCCGTGACATCAGCCGGCAGCAATAGTTCAGCGCGCACTTTACCATTGATTTGTACAGCGATGGTTATCAGTTCTTCTTTAACAAGTTCTTCGTTCCAAGCCGGCCAATTGCTGACGTGAACTGATCCGGATTGGCCTAACTCCGCCCAAAGTTCTTCGGTTATATGGGGTGCGAACGGCGCGAGTAGCTGTGTTAAAGCAATCAAAGCATCTTTCCAGGCCTCACTTGCCAAAGTAAAGTTGTGCTTGCTTTTGAGCTTATAAAGATTATTGACGTATTCCATTAAGGCCGCAATTGAAGTGTTGAATCCAAGTTCTTGCATGTCCTGGCTAACCTTTTTGATCGTTTTATGGACCGTGCGCATAATTTGCGTTTCCAGCTCGGCATTATGCCCAATACTTTTTGCTTTTTGCTTTTTGCTTTTTGCTTCATCCAAGAATTCTTGGATGAGCGTCCAAGTACGCTGAAGGAACCTGTAGGTGCCGCCCAGCCCCTCGACGCTCCAGGCCGCGGATTGGTTCCATGGTCCGATAAATAACTCCAGCAGGCGGATTGAATCAGCGCCGTAACCCTGTTTGATTAAATTATCTGGTTCGATAGTGTTATTCCAGCTCTTACTCATTTTTTTACCGTCAGGTGCCAATATCATGCCATGATTGCGTAACGTAGTGAACGGTTCGTCAAAATCAATCAGTTTTTCGTCATACATGACTTTTGTCCAAAAACGGGCGTACAAAAGGTGCATTACGGCGTGTTCGGCGCCGCCGATGTAGTCATCAACCGGCAGCCAAAAATCTACTTTAGTTTTATCGAAGGCTTTTTTATCATTATGCGGGTCGGCAAAGCGCAAAAAGTACCAACTAGAGCAGGCGAAGCCATCCATGGTATCTGTTTCACGCTTTGCAGCGGCGCTGCATTTAGGGCATTTTACGTTTACAAATTCAGGTGCATTAGCCAATGGACTGTGGCCGTCACCGCTCGGTTCGTAACTTTTAATTTCGGGCAATACGACCGGCAGGTCTTTATCCGGCACCGCTACAGCGCCATCTTTTGGACAATGGATTATTGGAATCGGTGCCCCCCAGTAGCGCTGGCGGCTAATCAGCCAGTCCCGGATTTTATAATTTACTTTTTCTTTGGCTTGGCCTCTTTTGGCTAAATCTTTAACAACATTTTCGCGCATTTCACTAGTAGTCATACCGTTGTACTTGCCAGAGTTCTTCACTATTCCTTCGCCAGTGTAAGCTTGTTTCGGATCGGCATCTTTTTGATCGAAAGTCTGGACAATCGGCAAATCAAACTTTTTAGCAAATTCCCAGTCGCGTTCATCGTGCGCTGGGACGGCCATAATTGCGCCAGTACCATAACCAGGTAAAACATAATCGGCAACCCAAATAGGTATCTTTTCTTTGTTGGCTGGATTAACTGCATAGACACCAGTAAAAACACCAGTTTTTTCGCGCTCGGTTTCCATGCGATCAATTTCTGATTTACGCTCAGCCTGCTCTATGTAATCTTTAACTTCTTTAGAGATGCTTAACTTGTTAAGTATCTTGTGTTCCGGTGCCAAGACTAAAAAGGTTGCGCCGTAGATAGTATCTGGCCGGGTTGTAAAGACTTTTATCTTAGGCTCGATGTTGTCGATTATTTCCGGGAATTCAGTCATCCCACTAGATTCATTAAAGTGCCCCTTACCAATTAGAAATTTGAATGTAGCATTCGGAAAATGTTTCTTATAAAAGTCTATTGATGAAACAGAAATATACTTATCATTATCTGAATAATAAATAGTTATTCGGCCAGCTAAGCGGTTTATTTTTTCCCAATCAAACTTTATTTCTGCAAATTTTCTGACTGCATCCCAATTCACCTCAGGGTATTTTAATTTCAGATGCCTCCAATCTTGCCTGGGATTAACCGGTGCGACTAGGATTAGTCCGTCTGCTTTTTTATTGGCAGTCTGCAGCAAGTTCAAGGCAGCTGGAGCGCCCAGGCTATGCCCCGCAATTATTGCACCTTCCTCGAACTCTCCGAGAAGTGTCTTATTCCATTCTTCGATTTTTGGGTGATCAGGTGTAGGCATGTTTGGAACTTTTACGATCCAGTTTTTTGAGCCTAAAGTACTCTTCAGCCAGGGAAACCAATTCTCGCGCTTGTGACCAGATACACCGTGCACTACAAGACACTCTTTCTTCTCTTTCTCGTATATTGAGAAATCTATCTCCGCCCCTTGACTGCGGCCTATCCAGTTACGCTGCATGGCTTTGATAGCCTCGGACCAATTAACATTGTCTAGGTCGTCGGCTAGCCTATCGGCGTAGTCTGTGATCTTGAAGAACCACTGTTTCAAGGCTTTCTTTTCGACTAAATTACCACAGCGCCAGCAGCGACCGTCTTCAACCTGTTCGTTAGCCAGAACGGTTTTATCAAAGGGGCACCACCACTGTAAACTTTCTTCTTGATAAGCCAGTCCGCGCTTGTGTAACAGTAAAAAGAACCACTGGGTCCACTTGTAATAGCTTGGGTCGGTGCTGTTTATTTCGCGTGACCAATCATAAGAAAAGCCCATCTGCATCAACTGCTGCTTAAAGTTCTCGACATTCTTAGCTACTGCCTCTTGGGGACTAATGCCGGTCTTAATGGCATAGTTTTCGGCCGGCAAACCAAAGGCATCCCAGCCCATGGGATAAAGTACATTGTCGCCACGCATCCGGTTGTAACGGGCTATAGCATCACCGATGGTGTAGTTGCGCACATGGCCGACATGCATAGCCGCACCGCTGGGGTACGGAAAATATTCCAAAACATAACGTTTCGGTTTGGTTTTGTCTTCTGTGGCTTGGTAAATCTTAGATTTTTCCCAAACTGCCTGCCACTTGGGCTCAATTACCTTCGGATTATACCGCTTCATCTCAAGTCTCCTCTGGAAGCATTAACCATTAGCCATTTACCATTTACCATTTACCATACATTTACCATTAGCCTGTAACCATTGAGGACGAAAAATGGACAAAAGATAAGGCATGGAAAATAGTGAAAGGTGAATGGTCAACGAAATGCTGGTTTTAACGGGATAGATCCCGTTAGAAGTCTGATTTGTTAACAAATCAGAGCTTGACGCAGTCGTGCAACTTCTAATCGGGGTCATCTTTAACTTTATTCTAACAGATAGGCTGGCTTACAGATTCAACGATTTTGCTAAGAGTGTCAGTAAATTTTTTATCGTCGGGTTCAAGCAGCGTCATTCTAAAACCGGGTACATAACTATTAAAGCCAGTGCTTAGCGGCACCACGCAAACACCGGTATTTGCCATTAGTTGATAACAAAAACGTTTATCAAAATCATGCTCAGGAATTTTAGTCAGCTCGGCATCAAGCAATTTTTGAGCTTTAGCGTTAGCAGCTTTTAACTTAAACTTAGATTTTATAAATTTATCCGTTAAGGTCACTGCCAAATAAAAGGCGCCTTTTGGTTTTATTACTTTGAAAGCGGGGCTACTGTTTAAAACTTTGCAGGCTTCTTCCGCCCTTCGTACATACTTTTGTCGACGGTTGGACAGGTGTTTGGTATAGCGCAGGTCGCCTAAAATTTTTGGCAGAACAATTTGCGGCAAGGTGGTTGAACAAACCTCTGTCATTTTGGCTTCTTCTATGGATTTAGTATAGCGGTCAAAACTTTCGTCGACATGTAGGTTATAAAACTCCAACCAGCCGCAGCGGCTGCCCGGCCAAGGTACTTCTTTAGATAAACCGCGCATTATTATTGTCGGCACACCGTCGGTTAGCGCGGCAAGGGGAGTAAAGCCTTCTTGGTCATACGCCAGGTTGGCATAAATCTCGTCAGCTATAAGAAAAAGTTCGTATTGTCTGGCAATATCAACGAATTGCTGCAAAATTTCTCTCGGATAAACAGCGCCAGTGGGGTTATCGGGGCTTATAAGAAGTAAACCGGCAATGGTTGGATTGTGTTTTACTTTACTGCGAATATCATCTATATCCGGCATCCATTTGTTGTTAATGTCTAGTTTGTAGGTCAAATGCATTGAGCGACCATGAGCCCCTTCGATAGAAGAGTGTGTAGGATAGGCCGGGCTTGGGCCCAAAACACGCGCCACCGGATTAAGCCAGGTGTAGGTTTTGTTAATCGCATCGCCAAGACCGTTAAAGAATAAAATATTTTCTGGCTTAAGAGTGTTGCCGGTTTCTTCAGTTCTTTGGCGCGCTAAAAATTCCCGGGCTTCATTCAGTCCCTTGGTCGGCGAATAAGCGTACGAGCGGCTACCATTGTTCACCACGTTTTTGACAATGTCTCTTATCCACCCGGGAACTTCTTCGCCTTTCGCCACAGGGTCACCAATGTTTTCCCATATGATATCAACACCTGTTGCAGCCAGTCGGTCGGCAAAATCGACAATGCCCCTAATTTCGTAGGCCAGTTCACCAGCCCCCGGATGTACAATATCTACCCGCATTTTTAAAACTGTTTGAGGTAATTAGTGCTGAAACTGGTTGTAAGTTTTTGCTTGGCCTGCCAGCGTTCTTCAGCCAGACTAACTAATTTGCTTACTAAATCAACGTTAGAAATACCGGCTCTGCGCCAGTTGTGGGCATACAGGCCGCCCGGCAGAGGATTAACTTCGTTAAAAAAAACTTTGCCAGTTTTGGAATCTATCAAGAGATCAATACGCGCAATGCCGCTACAGCCTAATACTCTATAAACATCTAGCCCTATTTGTTCGGCTTTTTTACAAAGCTCTTTCGGAAGTTGGGCTGGTAATTCACTGTAGCCTTGGGCTCCAGCTTTCGCACTGCCCTTGCCTTTTTTACCACCCTGCATGTATTTAGTATCAAAATCGAAAAAATCTTCCGGTTTGGTTAATGGCCTTTCCAATAAAGCAGGTATGGGATCATCATTGCCCATTATCGGCAATGTAGCTTCTATGAGGTTTTGAACTCCCTGTTCAACAATGATTTTGTCATCATAGTGGGCTGCTACTTCAAGAGCGTTCATTAGTTCGCCTACTTTTTCCACCCTAGAAATGCCAATACTTGAGCCCGTGTGCGCTGGCTTAACAAACAATGGGTACTTTAGATCCTTAATCTGTTTGAGAACGGTTTGCGGAGTTTTGGAAAACTGTCTGGAATAAAACCAAACCCACGGATTGCTTTCCACGCCCGAAGCACCAGCAACTTGTTTAGCTAAAACTTTATCCATAGCCACAGCTGACGCCCGAAAATCACAGCCCACATACGGCACGTTGGCCATTTCCAGTAGGCCCATCAGTTCGCCGTCTTCGCCGTGGGTGCCATGCATGGCCGGAAAAACAACGTCAATTTTGCGATACATTTTTCGGCCGGCAAACTGGCTTGATTTAACCAAAGTTAACCCCTTATCAAACAACAGGTGTACTTTCGGCGCCCGGTGCATAAAATCCTCAATCTCGCCGCTTTGATAAGGTTTTATATCTTTTAACTTATCGTCCCAGTACCAGGAGCCATCCTTGGCAATATAAACAGCTTCGACCTTGTATTGCTTGCTAAGTTCGAGTGGCTTGATAACGCTAGCCAGCGCCGTAATTATGGAAACATCATGTTCAGTTGAGCGTCCGCCGAAAATCACGGCCACAGTCTTCATCTTCACTCCTTGAGTCCTTTTACAGCTATTTACAGGGTTGAACCCTGTAAATAGAGGAAGTGTGTTATAAAAATATTTTCAATCTGTCCGGCCAGATAACCATGCCAGACCTAGACCTAATCATAGCGTACTAATATGACTTGTCAACAATTAGTCAATACAATTATCCACAATTAATTGTATGAAACCGGCCAAGACATGCTACGAAAATTGACCGATCAGTCAATTTTCATAGTAATAGCCCCTATAAAAAACCTTACTTGTAATTATCGGGCCAGTCGTTTTGTAGGAGTACCAGATCGCCGGCCGCCACAAACTGGTCTAGATGCATGTAAAAATTCAGTGGGTCCTCTTCGATGACAAGCTGGCCTTTATAATTTTTAGCTTTTATGCCATCGACGATTTCATCCGTTACCGAGTGCCGCATCAAAACAACCAGGTCAGGTTGGGCTCGCGCAACGGCCTCGCCAAGCCGGCGGTGTATGGCGGAGCTATCCTTCCCTTGGTCTACCAAGCCCGGTGTAACATAAATTTTACGTTTAGCCGGTAATGCCTGTAGCAGTTTAAGTCCGGCATACATGCCCTCAATATTGCCGTTATAGGTATCGTCAATAATCCAGGCACCCCCGATTTCGCGTGGTTGCATGCGGTGCTCGAATGGTTTTATCTTGGCAACACCAGTCTCGATTCCTTCTTTGGAAAGGCCAAAGCTATCGGCCAGCACAGCAGCTATTGCTAAAGGCCCTACTTGGTGGGCACCCAAAAGATCACTCTTTAGCTGGAGAGTTTTGCTATCTTTTTTCATGGTGAAGCTTAGACCCTTTAGCGAAATTTTTATTTCGGATATTTTCCAGCCGGCCGCCTGCCTTTGGCTATAAGATTGATGGGTTCTTTTAACAAACGGCAAGGCCGCTTGGCATTCGCCATTAACATAAACATTCTTGTTTTTTAGATAGTCAGCCAGCGAAAATATGTCTTCGCCAGCTCTTTGTAGCGTTTTGTACTTATCCAGATGCGCGGGCGCCAGTCCGGTGATAATACCAATGTTAGGATGGGTGTTTTCAGTAAAACGGACCACGTCGCCCGGGGCGCCTTCGCCATATTCAATAATCAAAACTTCTTCGTCGCCGTCCAAGTTTTTGGCAAACTGGGCATGACTAATCGCCACATTTTTGTTCGCTGGGGTAGCGGCCACTTTTTTACCTTCGCCAAGCACGGTCAAAAGTATTTCTTTCATTGTTGTTTTGCCGTAGCTGCCAGCCACCGCAATTTTTACGGCTGGATGATCAATAAATATTTTCTCGGCTCGCTGGACTTGGAAGCCGGAAAGAGGATTAACGTATAACCACCTTGCAAATACTAAAGGCACAACTATCAAATGCGACCACACTATTGGGATGCTTACTAATAAATCTATAGCAAACAGTCCGGCGGGGTCTTTTCTTTTAATCGCTACCACGCCCCAAATCAGCGCGGCTAAAAACTGCCCCAGCATACCTGCTCTAACAACGGACAACAACACTGAAGCTCGGCGGGTTTTAACTAGATCCTTGCGACGGGCAACCTGGCTAAAATCTTTTACCCGCCACAACCATTTTAAATAAGCTCCGACTTGATATTCGGTGGCCTGCAGCATATAAGCGATGGTTTTCGCAAAATGCAATCGATACATTTCTAAAAATGGGCTAAGCATTTAAAAATTCCTCTACTAATTGGGCTACGGCTTCTGGTTGCTCTTGATGTAAAAAGTGGCCGCCGTCCATGACTTCTAGTTTCGAGTTCTTAATTGCTGCACTTATCTTTCGTCCATCGGCAACAGGCGTATCTCTGTCTTTGGTACCGTATATAAGTAAAGTTGGCGTTTTAATTGTTTGAGCAGCCAACTGGACATCTTCACCAATCATCCTTTTAAACGTTAATTCCATGTGCGGCAGTAATGTCAGGTCAGAACCGATGGCGCTGTATACTTTTCGCCTTAGCCGACGTCTTTTGTTGGCAGGCAGGAGCATCAAAGGAGCTTTTGCCGTCTTAGCGGCAGCTTTTAGTATTTTCTTTCGTATAATTTTTTTATTTCGGATACCCGCAGATGCTAAAAGGACTAATTTTTTTACTCTTACTTCTTTACTAGCAATAGCATCAATGGCAACAGCTCCGCCGTATGAATGGCCAACTATCGCATATGTTTCATTAATACTGATCTTCTTGAGCCAGTCACCCACAAACTTAGAGTAATCATTAAGCCCCCAGGCGTGTGGCGGTGCCTGCGTGCCGCCAAACCCCGGTAAGTCCAGTGATAAAACCGTATAATGTTCTTGAAGAACTTCTGTTAGTTTCGAAAAAGATACACCTGTGTCGGCCCAGCCGGGCAAGCATATTACCACTTTGCCCTTTCCCACTTTTTGATAGTTGGTCATCTGGCCATTAACAACGACATTCATCCCGTTAAAGCTCCAATTCGCTGCCGATAGCGAATCGGCAGATTTTAACTTTGATAAAATACTTAGCTCTAACGGGATTCATAAGCACAATTATAGAGCAATTATAGAGTTTTAAGCTGTTTGATTTCGCTATCTGTCAGGTCGCGCTAGTGGCCGGTTTTAAATAAAATCGTCAGCCCCGCGCCGCGAAGCCATCCCCGCCTGTGCCAAATAAGCATTAAGTCTCATAAGACGTATTTTAACAGGGGCAGTTTTTTTGTATAATATACATCTGTAATAAGGGGCATTGGCGCAGTTGGCTAGCGCGCTTCAATGGCATTGAAGAGGTCGAGGGTTCGAATCCCTCATGCTCCACCAAAAATAACCCAAAAAACAATCTGGGTCATTTTTATTATGAATTTTAGCTAGCTGCGATGGCAGGAGCTGGTTGGCAAGTACAGTGGACGTCGGCCTGGCCGCAGGCATTGCACTTCATGGTGCAGTAGCGGTCTGAACCAGCGTGCTTATGGTTGTCGTCGTGCTCGGCTGACTCGCTGCCGCAAATCGCACACTTCCAGCCCTTAGTTTCGCCTTGGCATTTTGGACATTGCATTATACCCCTCCTTTTTGGGTTACTTTTTTTATTATACGCCCAAATTAGAGCTGCAGTCGCCTTAACAGCTGGGCGTTGAGGGCGACTATAATTGTCGAGAGCGACATTAAAGCTGCTCCAAGGGCTGGAACCAGCAAAATACCGGCCTTATAAAGCACTCCCGCGGCCAGCGGAATAGCCACCACATTGTAGCCGGTTGCCCAAGCTAGGTTTTGCTTCATCTTAGAATAGGTGGCTTTTGACAGTTTAATAACTTTTACGACGTCACGCGGGTCGCTTTTAACCAGGATTATGTCCGCCGATTTAATAGCCACATCCGTTCCCGCCCCAATCGCTAGACCAATGTTGGCTTGAGTGAGAGCCGGCGCGTCATTGATGCCGTCGCCTACCATGGCGACACTTTCACCGCGAGCTTGCAGCTGTTTGACCTTTGATGCCTTGTCTTCAGGTTTAACTTGAGCGAAATACTGGTCTAGGTCGAGCTGCTTAGCAACATACGATGCGACATCTTCTGAATCGCCGGTTATCATAGCAGTTTTAATGCCCATCTTTCTCAATGCCGCAATCACTGGCTTTGACTCTTCACGAATTATGTCAGCTAAGGCCAAAGCGCCAATCACATATTTGCCAGCTATCAGATAAACTTCGGTTTTACCCTCTTTGGCTGCTTGTTTCATTTGGTTTTTAATTGCAGACGGCGCACTAAGCTTATTGTCCTCAATGTAACGAGAGCCAGCCGCAACGTAAGTAGTTTTACCAATTTTACCCTCTACACCTACTCCGGGCAGGGCTTTAAAATCGGTAGCTTTACTAAATTTTAGTTTTTTCTCCTGAGCTTTTTTAACAATTCCCTTACCGACAATGTGTTCGCTACTAGCTTCCAAGCTGGCCGCCAGTCGCAGAATATCCTCTTCACTGTACCCCTTGGTTGACCATATGTTCGTCACTCCATGTTCGCCCTTGGTTAGCGTTCCGGTTTTATCAAAAAGCACCCAATCTAAGTTTCGGGCCGATTCTAAGGCCAGTCTTTTCCTAATCAACAGACCATTACGAGCCGACAAAGTAGTAGAAATCGACACTACCAGTGGAATGGCTAGTCCTAAGGCATGCGGACAGGCGATGATAAGCACGGTCACGCTCCGTTCCAGGGCAAAGTCGGTGTTTCTTGCCAAAATCCAGACCAAAAATGTCAGCAACCCAAACGTTATGGCAACGATTGTCAGAACAAAGGCTGCCTTATCGGCTAGGACCTGCACATTGGACTTGGAGGCTTGAGCCTCGGCGACCAAGCGCATGATTCCGGCTAGGGCCGTATTCTCGCCAATTTTTGTGACTTTCACTGTTAAAGAACCGTCCTGGTTGATGGTGCCGGCAATTACCTCATCGCCTGCTTTTTTGGCGACTGGTTTGGACTCGCCGGTGATGGCTGCCTCATTGACCGAAGAAGTGCCTTCGGTTATCGCACCGTCAACCGGCACAGCCGATCCTGGCCTGATCAATACCAGATCATTGATTTTAAGTTCACTCACTAAAACAGTCTGTGGCTGGCCATTGACCAATTTTTCGGCCTTGTCTGGCAGCAGTTGGGCGATGGCATCCAGCGCGCCCTGGGCTTTTTTGATCGAAGCCATTTCCAGCCAATGGCCCAGCAGCATGATGGTTATAAGAGTAGAAAGTTCCCAAAAGAAGCCTTCGCCAGATATTACAAACTCCGTTCCCACGCTATAGATGTATGCGACGCTGATGGCCATAGCGATCAATGTCATCATGCCCGGCAATTTAGCTTTCAATTCACCGACGGCACCCCTTAGAAAAACTAGCCCGCCATAGAAGAAAATAACCGTGCTTAGAAGCAGAGGTATCAGATCGGAGCCAGAAAAAACGGGTGCCGTAAAACCAAATACCCGCTGAATTGTTTCAGAATAAATAAGCACCGGGATAGTTAGCGCAAGACTTAACCAAAACTTATCGCGGAACATAGCTACTGAATGTCCGGCATGTTTATCGTGCCCCTTTTTATCTTGGGCGGATTCGAGTTGCATGCCACACTTTGGACATTTTCCGGGTTTTTGCTCCATCACGCCCGGATGCATCGGACACGTATAGTAACCCGCGGTGTTACCGTTATCCACTTTTACTGTGCCTACTTGGACGACAAGTCCTCTATTAGCTGTTCAAATTCCTTCTTGGTAATTTCGCCCTTAGCGTATCGATTTTTAGCGATTGTTAGACTATCCTCGTCCTTACCCTGTTTATCCGACGAACCTACGATCCCCCGAATCAATAAAACAACAATCGTGATCACAACCAGTGCCCAAAACAACATCATCAAAAGCCCAAATCCCCAGTCGCCGGCATCCATGTGGAAACCATCGCTATAGTGTGCTAAATGCATTTAGTCCTCCTTTCTATTTGCCCCGCCTACTAAAAATTTCCAGGCTCCAGCCCAACACGTAGCCTATTACCCAAAACGAAACAACTAGTGTTAAGCCACCCCATAGAAAGTTACTCCAGCCCAAGTTAAAGTCACCCAGAACATCAATGTTCATTCCGTGCAGCCACCACTTGGTGACTTTGTAGGAAAAATCAGGGAAAATTGTTACGAACGCCGAGCACAAAGTCCAGAGCACCGCCGTTGCTAAGGCAAAAGCACTTGCCAGTTTATTTTTTGTGAGTTTCATGGTTTATATCCTCCTTTCTAATGCTTACGGTTATTTATCGTAATGATACCACCTCTGATGGTTTTATGTATTTGCGCGGATTAGCGCTAAATTTGGCCTGACAGCCGCTGGCACAAAAATAATAAATTTGGCCGTCGTATTTTGTGGTGTCAAAGGCTTCTGACGCGCTGAGGCGCATCCCACAAACCGGATCCTTGACAATCGGAAATAGCAGTTTGGCCGGGAATTCATCGCTAAAGCCGTGCTGGTTTTGCAGAAACTGGTAAATCATATCAACGGCTTTGGCGATTTTGTTATCAGCCAGCGAATAATAGGCCTTTTGGCCTTGGCGGTTGACTTTTACTAACCCGTGATGGCGCAAAAGCGTCAGGTGCTGGGAAAGATTTGACTGGCTAAGGCCCAGCATCTGCACCATTTCGTTGACGCTCAATTGCTGGTGCTTTAAAAGCTGTAAGATTTCCAGACGCTTGTGGTTAGCTAGAACTTTGAAAGTTTCTTCTTCCAAAGCAATTATTTTCTGGTGCATACAATAATACTAACATATATTTTTATATTCGAATACTTGAATATATCTATTTTTACCTGTAGTATTTAACTAATGCTCTACGTTTTTTTGGCGATTAGTCTAGTGTTCATCGCCGGCTTGGCGATAAAGAATTACCTTAAAAACTCTTTTTGCGTTATTTGCGTTGCCGTTGCTTCCACCTGGCTGGTGCTGCTTTATCTTTATAAATATAGCGATTTTAATGACCAGATCCTGCTGGGACTGCTGGTCGGCCAAAGTATCACCGGCATTTTTTATTTTGCGATGAGAAAGCTGCCTAAAGCCTTGCGTATTTTCAGCCTGCCCTTCTTGCTTACCTTAACAGCCATTTTTTACTGGCTAATTACTTCCGAGGTTCTGTTGCCGGTCTTTGTTCTTTTGGCAGTGTTATGGGTTGGTACTTGGGCCATATTTACTTCCAGAAGTGACCCGGGCAAGAAAAAAATCGCCGATATTTTCGAACAATGCTGTGAGGATATATAAACAGTGGAACTAGTTGCCACCGCTTCGTTTATCACCGCCTTTATTGCCGGCATGGCGGCGTTGTTCGCGCCTTGCTGTATCGGTGTACTGTTGCCAGCCTATCTGGCTTCGGTCTTTAGGACCAAAAGCAAAATATTGCTGATGACGTTCGTCTATTTCTTGGGGATCTTGACTATCTTTTTGCCGTTGGGTCTTGGTGTGGCCGCTTTAAGCAGCTTCTTCACTGATAATCACGGTTTATTCTTTACCCTTGGCGGTGCTTTTATGCTACTGATGGGCGGGGCTCTGCTGCTTGGCAAATCATTCATGCTGCCAGTTCACGTCCACCCTAAACTGCAAAAATATGATTTTGGTTCAATTTATGTGCTGGGGCTGTTTTCGGGCGTGGCCACAACTTGCTGCGCACCGGTATTGGCTGGTGTTTTAGCACTATCAGCCCTACCGGGTTCATTGTGGCTAGGCGGCCTGTACGCCTTAACTTTCGTGATTGGTATGGTGGTGCCGCTATTTATTATTGCCGTCTTCGCGGACCGCAGCCGCGTTGTCAAAAAGTTCGAATCGCTGAAACGACGCGTCAGTTATTCCCTTTTTGGCCGGAAGATTTCGCTAAGCCTGTCGCATTTGGTTTCGGGCATTATCTTTAGCGTCTTTGGCTTGTTTATCCTAATTTATGAGCGGACCAACCCGGATGTCTTTGGGGCCGGATATCAACTTCAGATCAATCTGTTGGCAGCCCGAATTACCCGCTTCATTGACCGGACGGCCGGCGGAATTCCTGACGGACTCTGGGCAGTCTTGTTTGTCCTGCTATTTTTGGCAATTGGCCGTGCCGCTTACCGCCAAGCAACCAGCGAAATAAAGATAAAGGAGCCAAAGGCATGAGTAAAAGATTAATCATTATTCTAGTGTTAATTGCCGGCTTAATGTTCGCTGTGGCCCAGCTTACAGATGGCAGCGGCCAAAAAGAATCTAAAGTAAAAGATCCTCTGGCTACAATGGTTGGCAAGCCGGCCCCCGAGTTCACCCTAAAGTCGCATAACGGAAAGCAATTTACCCTTAACCAGCAGCGCGGTAAAAAGGTTATACTTTTTTTCAATGAAGGTATTATGTGCTACCCGGCCTGTTGGAACCAGATGGCCGCTCTTGGCAGTGATCCAAAGCTCAATTCTGATCAGGTCGTTTCGGTTTCGATAGTCAACGACCAAGCCGAGCAGTGGGCGCAGGCCGTCAAAAAAATGCCGGAGCTTGGCAAGGGGTTAATACTTCTAGACACGGACAAAAGGGTTGTGAATATGTACGGTATGCTTAACCTTCCTTCATCGATGCACAAAGGCGGTATGGCCGGGCATACCTATTTAATCCTGGATGAACAAGGCATCGTCCGTTACACGCTGGATGATCCGGCAATGGCGATTCAAAACGAAACTTTAATAAATGAATTAACCAAGTTATAATTGGTGGCCAATGAAACTGTATAAGAAATCACTGGCACCTGCATTAGCCGGCCTGTTCATAGGTGTGCTGGTCATACTTGGCATCAGATTTATTACATACAGTACAGAGGAAGGCGTGCATTACCACGCTAACTTCGCTATATACCTAAACGGCCAGCGGGAAGAATTTACGGATATCTTTTATTACATCGGCGCCGAAAGCTGCACCGGCGAGTCAGAACACGCGACTAACCCTTACGCCCGGGCACACATGCACGATATGATAGGTGATGTCATCCATGTTGAAGACGAAGCTGTCACCTGGGGGCAATTCTTCCAAAATATTGGCTGGATAATTGACTCCCAAGTAATCCGCACACCGGATCAAATCTTCCTGGCTGACTCACAAAACAAACTGACTTTTATGCTTAACGGCGAACAGACAGATAAAGTCATTAACAGTGTGATTGGTGACAAAGACAGACTGTTAGTAGACTTTGGTTCGACCGACAGCCAAACACTGCAAAAAGAATTTGCTTCAATTGCATCAACTGCCGAAAAGTACAATGACATGAAAGACAGCGGGTCATGCGGCGGTGCCAGCCAAGAAACTTCCTGGAAAGACCGCCTGAAACACATGTTCTAATTGGCGCGTTTATTCTACCAAATCCGAACCTATTTTGAACGAAACTAACTTGCTCCGCCCCGCCGCCGTTCGCTAACACTCGCCACACTAAGGAAAAGTTTTGTTCGCATTTCTGATTTTGGGCGCGGCCAATTTTTTCTTCTAAAAGGAAAACAAAACTTTTCTTTGGTGTTCTGCTCTGGACGAGCAGGGCGGCGGGCTGGCTTCCTTGGTCTGGTTTCGGTCAGTAATTTCGGATAAAATGAGTTCGAACCAAACTGTAAAGACACACCAAAGTGCTACGGCGGAGATTGAAATGTCCAAGAGTATACTGACCTCAGTGAGTAGTTCTTTTAATAAATTCATCCATATTTGTGTTATCGACGTACACAGACGGAAAGCCGATGTTATATCGACGGCTGTGGCACTGGCGTTGCTAATTACCGCTACATTGATGGCTCTTAGCGATAACATAGCACAGTGGGAAATAAGCGTTTTTCGGTTTGTTAACAATTGGCCAGAGGAAACGTCTGGCTATAAAACTACTAGGAGGCGGTGTTGGTATTTATTTTGCCGCCATAGGTATTAAAAATTTCGTCGAGAGGGGCCGGCCAGTCGATTTTTTAGGCAACGTAAATTCGCGGGAAGTTTTTGCTGGCGGTTCCTTTGGCTTTACATCAGGCCATGCGGCCGTAGCCGCCACGATTGTGGCCTACACGCTAGTTTATCTGCCAAAAGGCTGGAGGATAGCCTCGATCGCCGTTTTGGGGATCGTTGCTATTGGCAGGCTATATGTTTCGGCACACTTCCCCTTAGATATAATCGGCGGGGCGGCTTTGGGAGTCGCGGTGGCCTCGGCGATTAATTTTATTTTTGGGGTGTCGCCGGATAAAAAGCCGGCGGCGCTGCCCGATAGAACTACTGAAAGAGAAAAGTAAATGACATTCGCCGATTGGCTTTCAGAATTTTGGGGTGATGTTAGTAACGATTACTTGTTAGTTTTACTGCTGATGGTAGCCATAAGCACGCTGCTGATTCCATTTTTAAGCAAAAAATACCGAAAATATCTGACAGTTTCGCTTTTAGTTATTGTCTTAACCAGCCTAAGTTCCAATAGAATTTTAGCTGCGCAGATTGTCATCAGTACGATTGCAGGTTGGTTTATCGGTTCAGTTATTCAGTTGATTCCGCAGATAAGTAACCGTCTGACTAGTGCTAACTATACCGCTGGCATTTTGAAGGAGCATGGAATCGCGGTTAAGTCGGTCGTACCGCTGGCAACAGATGCCCGCGGCTCCAAATCATTTAGGGTTGTTTATCAAAACGGCCAACAAGCCTTTTTAAAGTTATCAGAGCCGGTACATAAAAATGCCGATGCCCTATACAAGCTTTATAGACAAATGCTTTTTCGCCACGTGGAAGACGAAACTCCTTACATTAGCACAAAGCAAAAAGTCGAACATGAAGCTCTTATGACGCTTATGGCGCGGGAAGCCGGCGTGCAAACTCCCGGTATAAAAGAAATAGTCGCCGATCGCCATGGCGAGCAGGTGTACATCTTATTTGATTTTATTAAGGGCAAAACATTGTCTCAAATAAGTAATAAGGACGTTGATGAGAAAATACTAGCTAGCTTATGGCAGGAAATCAAAAAATTGAGAGCGGCTAGAATAGCCCACCGTGATTTGCGTTGCGCTAACGTGATGATTGATGCTAGCGGGGAAATCTGGCTGATAGATTTTGGGTTTGCCCAGAGTAGTGCCAGCAAGAGACGGCTAAATATTGATATTGCCGAACTGATAGTATCGCTGGCGTTTATAGTCGGTCACAAGAAAGCTGTTGACAGCGCGGTTGAGGTATTAGGCAAAGACGTTGTGGAGGAAATAGTGCCGTTCCTACAAGGTCCAGCATTTACCAAAGCCACCCGGACACAACTAAAAAGGCGCCCGGAATTGCTGAATTTAATCCGGGGTTACGCTGTTGGGAAATCTAGCGCAGCCGATCCCCAACTGCAAAGACTAGCACGCATTACACCGACTAACGTTTTTATAGCTTTTGGTTTTTTCTTCGGAATTTTCTTCGTTTTACCCCAATTTGGACAACTGGGGCAAATTATTACA